>DATBJJ010000058.1:0-52516 GCA_036556425.1 Vicinamibacterales bacterium | reverse complement strand
CAAAGGTGCGCGGTGCAAAGGTGCGCACCCTGGCACCCTGCACCTTGGCACCCTTGCACCCTGGCACCCTGGCACCCTGCACCTTGGCACCCTTGCACCCTGGCACCCTGGCACCCTTCACCCTGGCACCCTTCAATGGATCGTCCTCGTCTTCTTGTCCATATAGTCCATCAGCACGTAGCGGCCCAGGGTCCGAGGCGTCGTGAAGTACGCCTTCCCGTGACAAATCTCCGCAACCCTGCGGACGAAGCTGACGAGATCCGGATCGCGTGCGAGCATGAAGGTGTTGATGAGGATTCCCGCTTTGCGGCACGCGGCGACTTCCGCGAAGGTCTCCGAGACGATGAACGGATCGAGCCCGAACGCGTTGCGGTAGATCCGGCCGTCGGGGCGCGTGAGCGCGGACGGCTTGCCGTCGGTGATCATGACGATCTGCCGCATGTCCTTTCGCTGCCGCTCGAGCGTGCGCCTCGCGAGGCGGAGCCCTTCACGCGTGTTCGTGTAGTACGGGCCGACGCGAACGCGCGCGAGCTGGCTCAACGGGATTTCTTCCGCGGAGTCGTGGAAGAGGACGACTTGAAGCGCGTCGCCGGGGTACTGAAGGCGGATCAGATTCGCGAGCGCGAGCGCCACGCGCTTGGCCGGCGTGAAGCGATCCTCGCCGTAGAGGATCATGCTGTGGCTGCAGTCGAGCATGAGCACGGTCGCGCACGAGCTCTGATATTCGCCCTGCATGACCATCAGATCCTGATAGTCCACTTCGATCGCGGGATCTCCGACAGCCTGCTGACGGCGGACCGCGTTCAGGATCGTGCTGCTCGCGTCGATGTTCATCGTGTCGCCGAACTCGTACGCTTTCGGCGCGCTGCTCGCTTCGATGCCGGTCGCCATCTCGCGCGTGTCGTGGCGGCCGAGGCTGCTCTTGCCCATCGACCCGAGCAGGTCTCTGAGCGCCTTGTAGCCGAGAAAATCGAGGCTCTTGTCGGTGATCTCGAAGCGGACGCTTTCGTTGCGCCCGCCGGCGCCCGGCCCTTCGCGCGCCTGGCGCTCGGCGTCCGACGCCGGCGATCCGGTGAGGTATCCCTGATGCTGCAGCTTGTCGATGATGCGCTGGATCAGATCGTCGAGCCGCTCCTCCGCATCGTCCGCGTTCTGCCAGTCCTTGCCCAGCAGGCGCTCCAGCGTGTCGTCCGAGAGCAGGCCGCCGCTGAGAATTGCCTCGAGGATGGCATCGTGCAGCGACTGCATCGAGTGCCCCGGCAGCTCGTCGTCGTACGGCATGCCGTACGGGTTGTCGAAGCCGCTCGAGAGCAGCAAATCCGACAGCCGCGACAGCAGGTCCTCGAGATCGACGTCGTCGAGATCCTCGCCGGTGAATTTGGAGTAGCGGTATTTCATTCAGCTTCCAGCTTCCAGCTTCCAGCGTCCAGCTTCCAGCTTCCAGCGTCCAGCGTCCAGCTTCCAGCTTCCAGCTTCCAGCGTCCAGCTTCCAGCGTCCGGCGATCAGTTGTAGTACTTCTTCTTGTTGCCCGGGATCTGCACGTCGCGATCTATTAATGGCTCGGCGACGCCGCGTGGAGCGCTCCTCCGCGGCTGCTCGGCGCCCTGATACTGGAACTCGTCGGACCGGCTGATCTTCTTCTGCGCGTAGAGTCCCTCCAACACGAAGTCGACGGCCGACGCGACGACGGGCGGCTTGGTCTTGTCCGTCAATCCGGCGTGCGACGCCAGCTCGCGGAGTCCCTGCACCTGCGCGGCGCGCTCGAGCAGATCCGCCGAAGACAGCGTGTCGTCGATCTGCAGCGTTCCGCCGAGATCGAACCATTCCGTCACGGGCTTCAGATCGACGCCGGTGAAGTAGCCGGTGAAGACGTTGGCGACGGCGGATCGGATGATGTCGCGCGCGACGTTGTCCGCCCCGCGGAGCTCGCCTTCGTACTCGAGCTCGAACTTGCCCGTGATCGCCGGGAGCGCCGCGTAGATGTCGGTGATCCTCGGCACGATCATCGGCTCGTGCGACTGCACGGCACGGCGCTCGGCGCTCGACACGACGTTCTCGAGGAGCGAGATGGGGAGACGCTGGCTGACGCCCGATCGCTTGTCGATCTTCGTGTCCTGCCTCGCCTGGAACGCGACTTCTTCCACGACCTCGCGCACGTACTCGGGCACGATCAATTCGCAGCCGCCTCGCGCGATCCATGCCTCTTGCGCGGTGATCGCCATCGCGTGCTGCCGCGTCGCGGGGTAGTGCGTGCGAATCTCGGAGCCGATCCGGTCCTTCAACGGCGTGATGATCTTGCCGCGCGCGGTGTAGTCCTCGGGATTCGCGCTGAACACGAGCAGCACGTCGAGCGGCAGCCGCACCGGATAGCCCTTAATCTGGACGTCTCCCTCTTGCAGGATGTTGAAGAGGCCGACCTGGACCTTCCCGGCGAGATCCGGCAGCTCGTTGATCGCGAACACCCCGCGGTTGGCTCGCGGAAGCAGACCGTAGTGCATCGTCAGCTCGTCGGAGAGCTGAAGCCCGGCGCGCGCGGCCTTGATCGGA
Organism: Vicinamibacterales bacterium; assembly: GCA_036556425.1. Classification (GTDB taxonomy): domain Bacteria; phylum Acidobacteriota; class Vicinamibacteria; order Vicinamibacterales; family 2-12-FULL-66-21; genus DATBJJ01. Next base: position 49,968 of record DATBJJ010000058.1, on the reverse strand, counting down.
TCGAGATCGCCGATGAGATCCGCGATCGTCACGTCGGGCGTCGCGAGCTTCTCGACGTACCGCGCGTCGCGATCGAGCCACGCGATCGGCATCTCGTCGCCCGCGTCGCGCACGCGCGCGCGGCACGCCGCGCAGATCGGATCGAGCGGATCGTCGTGAATCTCGCAGCCCGGGACGACAGGGATGGCGTCGTCCAGGAGATCGGCGAGCGCGCGCAGGATCCGGCTCTTCGCCTGTCCGCGAAGACCGAGCAGGATGAAGTTGTGGCGCGACAAGATCGCGTTGACGATTTGCGGGACGACGGTGTCGTCGAAGCCGATGATGCCGGGGAAGAGCACGCTCTTCGAGCGCAGCCGCTCCATCAGGTTCTCGCGGATCTCGTCCTTCACGCGGCGGCGGCGCTGACGGCCGGCGGCGACGTCGTTGCGGAGTTGAGCGAGTGTCGGAGCGCGCGAAGGAGTGGGCGAGAGGGGCATACCCGCATCTTACATCGGGCCGCCCTGCTAAGATTAGGACCTTGGGCGAGTTTTCTCAGGCCGGGCTGACCCGGCCCCTCGCGTTTGCGCACCGCGGCGGCGCGGCGCTCCGGCCCGAGAACACGATCGAGGCGTTCGACCACGGGCTCTCGCTCGGCGCCGACGGTCTGGAGTTCGACGTCCACTTGTCGCGCGACGGCGTCGTCGTCGTGCACCACGACGACACGCTCGAGCGGACGACGAACGCGCGCGGTCCGCTGTCCGCGTTCACCGCCGACGAACTCGATCGCGTCGACGCGGGCCATTGGTTCACGCGCGAGCCCGCGGCGACGTCCCCGTCGTATCCGTTTCGCGGCCGCGGCCTCGGCGTGCCGCGCATTCGAACGGTCCTCCAGCGGTACCGCGATACCCGGTTCATCATCGAGCTGAAGGTGGCGTCCGCGGAGCTCGCGAAGCGGACGATCGACGAGGTCCGCGCGGCCGGCGCGGTGGATCGCGTCGTCCTTGGATCGTTCTATTGGCTCGCGCTCAACGCGGCGAGGCGCTACGAGCCGCGCATCCCGACGGGCGCGGCGCGCGAGGAGACGCGCTGGGCCCTCTATCGCTCGCGGATTCGCTGGCCGCTCGGCCGGCCGAAGTATCGCGAGTTCCAAGTGCCGATTCGCTCGGGCTCCACGACGATCGTCACGCCGAACTTCATCGCGCACGCGCACAAGGCCGGACTGCCGGTGCGCGTGTGGACCGTCGACGAGGCCGTCGAGATCGAGCGGCTGCTCGAGTGGGGCGCCGACAGCGTGATCAGCGATCGGCCGGACGTCGCCGTCGATGTCGTGCGCAGGTGGGCCGCGCGGCGCGGGTAGCGTTCATTTGATCGAGAACTTCGGCTCGATGTCGACCGGGACCGACGTCAGCTTGTCGAGCAGCTGCTTGACCGGCGGCCGGACGACGCCCATCTTCTCGATCAGCGCCTTGGCTTTGTCGTAGCTCCCTTCGGCCTGCAGCGTCATGATCTCGCCGGTCAACTGCGCCACCGCCGGACCGATCTTGCTGTCGTTCAGGCTGAACGTTCCGTCGGGCTGCGCGACGAACGCGCCCTGATCGAGGAAGTAGTTCAACTGAATCGCGATGCCGCGGCCGTGCGCCTCGTTGACGCCGAAGCGGATCGATCGAAACGCCGACGCCAGGAACGTCGTGTACATCGTCCGCGCGATTTCCTTGTCGATCCTGCCTTGCTTCGCGAGCTCGGCCAGCGCCCAGAGGCCGGAGACATCCGCCTTGGCTTCTTCGATGGTGCTGTAGGTCTCCTTCAGCTCCTGCCTGACGGTCGTCTGACGTCCGCCGACGTTGATGTTGTGCGGCCCGAGCCCGTGCATCAGCTCGTGCATCAGGATGTGCGTGAAGAACGCGTCGAAGGAGACGTTCTTCTGCTCGCCCGCCGGCAGAGCGACCTTCGAGATGGGCTCGAGCACCATCTTGAACTTCGCCTGCTGTGTGTTCTTCAGCATCACGCGCTTCGTGCCCTTCTCCTTCACCACGCGCTCGTCGTTCGGCAGATTGAACGCGGCCGTCTGCACGCCGCGGTTGCCGTCGCCCGCCGAGAAGACGACGTTCACGACGCGGATCGGCGCCATGGCGCCCAGCGTCGGGTTGCGATACTTCGGATCGATCGGCAGCGCGTTCTCGAGGCCCTGCAGCTCGGCGCCGAACATCTGCAGCTTCTTCGTCTCCGCGTCATCGCGCAGCGTGATGAACGCTTCGAACGCGGCCTTGAAGTTGAACCATTCGTCCTCGTAGACCTCGTACGGCCCGAGCGTCGGTTCGATGGACGCGTCGAGCTCCATCCACGCCACGTCGCTGGCGTAGTAGTCGTTCGAGATGAACGCGTCGGCGCGGGACGTCAAGTACGCTTTCAGCGTCGGCTGCGAGGTGAGCTGTGCGGCCTCTCTCAAGAGCGATGCCGCGAGCGCGAGCTCGCCTTGGTACTCGATCGAATACGGCACGGCGGCGAACCGGCCGTCGGGACCCCGGCGGATCGTCGTGAAGAACCCGGACGCCGCCGCTTTGGCCGGCCCGCTGAGCGAATCGATCCATTTCTGAATCTCTTCCTTCGTCGCACCGGCCGGGTAGTAGTTCGCCGATTCGGGCTTCGCCGGCACGCCGGGAATGAACGGCTTGTGATGGTCGAGCCGCGACCACGGTCCCTTGTTGATCAAGAAATAGTGGAGCGCGTCGCCGGCGGCGCCGGTGCGATCGGCGACGGCCTCGCGCGCGAGCCGCTCGAGCAGCGCGTCGTTGCCGGCCCAGACTTGACGAAGGAACAGCGTGTCCATGATGCGCGCCGCGTCGACGAGCTTCGCGAGCGCCTGCCGTTCGTTTTCAGGCAGCGCGCCGGTGTCGGCGCCGATCTCCGCGGGAGCGAAGCGCGCCGTCATCGTGCGCAGCTCGGACGCGGGCGCGCTGGGCGCTGGAGCAGACGAAGCGTCTTTCACGGGTGCGTCTCCGGAACAGGCCGCGGCGATCGCGGCCGAGATGAGGACGAGTGAGAAGCGGACATTGCAATGCGTGTGATGCATGGCTGTTAACCGCATAGCGCATGGCTGTTTACGAATGTGCATCGTTCGCGATCGCGGCGGCTACGGACGAGGAGCGCCAAATCCGATCGTCGATTCCCGCGCTACAATAAGAGGATTGTAATCCCGAAGTTTTCAGAGAGAAGGCTTGGACCCCAATGAAAAACGTCGCGCCGCGTGACGCCTCGGAGATCGAGGCGATCGAACAACGGGAATGGCTCGAATCGCTCGATTACGTCATTCAACAGGGAGATCGGGGCCGCGTCCAGCGATTGCTTGCGTCTCTCAGACATCGCGCGCGAACCGCAGGGCTCGCGCTGCCGTTCAGCGCGGTCACCGCATACGTCAATACGCTCCGGCCTGAAGAGGAAACGCCGCTTCCGGGCAGTCAGGAAATCGAACGCCGGATCAAGAGCCTGGTTCGGTGGAACGCGATGGCGATGGTCGTGCGCGCGAACCGGTTGTCGGACGGCATCGGCGGACACATCTCGACCTATGCGTCCGCGGCGACGCTCTACGAGGTCGCCTTCAATCATTTCTTCCGCGGCGGCGCGAACGGCGATGCCGATCTCGTGTACTTCCAGGGGCACGCGTCGCCCGGCATCTACGCGCGCGCGTTTCTCGAAGGACGATTGTCCGTCGAGAAGCTCCAGAATTTCCGGCAGGAGCTCGAGAAGGGCGGCGGCCTGTCGTCGTACCCGCATCCGTGGCTGATGCCGGACTTCTGGCAGTTCCCCACCGTCTCGATGGGCCTCGGGCCCATCATGTCGATCTATCAAGCGCGCTTCGCCCGCTACCTCGAGGATCGCGGCCTGCGCAAGCCGTCGAGCCAGAAGATCTGGACGTTCATGGGCGACGGCGAGACCGACGAGCCCGAGTCGCTCGGCGCGATCGGCCTCGCGGCGCGCGAGAAGCTCGACAACCTGATCTTCGTCATCAACTGCAACCTCCAGCGCCTCGATGGGCCCGTTCGCGGCAACGGGCAGATCGTGCAGGAGCTCGAAGCGATCTTCCGCGGTGCCGGCTGGAACGTGATCAAAGTGCTGTGGGGCTGCGACTGGGATCCGCTGCTCGCGGCCGATCGCGATGGTCTGCTGGCGAAGCGGATGGGAGAAGTCGTCGACGGCCAGTATCAGAAGTACGCCGTCGAGTCCGGCGCCTACTTGCGCGAGCACTTCTTCGGCGTCGATCCGCGGCTCCTCGATCTCGTCAAGCACCTCTCCGACGATCAGTTGAAGAAGCTGCGCCTCGGCGGACACGATCCGCTCAAGGTCTACAACGCCTACAAGGCAGCCGTCGAGCACAAGGGGCAGCCGACCGTCATCCTCGCGCGCACGATCAAGGGCTACGGGCTCGGCGAGGCGGGCGAAGGCAAGAACATCACGCACCAGCAGAAGAAGCTGAACGAAGCCGATCTTCGAAGCTTCCGAACGCGATTCGGCATTCCGATCTCGGACGACGAGATTGCCGAGGCGCCGTTCTACCGTCCGCCCGACAACAGCCCGGAGCTCGAGTATCTGCGCGAGCGCCGCACGTCGCTCGGCGGGTACGTGCCCGTGCGCACCGTTCGCTCCGAGCCGCTGAACCTGCAAGTCGATCCGTTGTTCGAGGAGTTCGCGCAAGGCACCGAAGGCCGCAAGGCGTCGACGACGATGGTCTTCGTCCGGATCCTCGCGAAGCTGCTGCGCGACAAGGACGTCGGCGAGCTGATCGTGCCGATCGTCCCGGACGAGGCGCGGACGTTCGGCATGGAAGCGCTCTTCCGCCAAGTAGGCATCTACTCGCACGTCGGCCAGAAGTACGAGCCGGTCGACATGGACACGCTGCTCTATTACAAGGAAGCGCAGGACGGCCAGATTCTCGAGGAAGGCATCACGGAGGCGGGCTCGCTGTCGTCGTTCATCGCGGCCGGCACCGCGTACGCGACGTACGGCATCAACACGATTCCGTTCTTCATCTTCTATTCGATGTTCGGATTCCAGCGCGTCGCGGATCTGATCTGGGCGGGCGCCGACTCGCGCACGCGCGGCTTCCTGCTGGGCGCCACGGCCGGCCGCACGACGCTTGCCGGCGAGGGCCTGCAGCACCAGGACGGACACACGCACGTGTTCTCGCTGTCGGTCCCGAACTGCATTTCGTACGATCCGGCGTTCGCGTACGAGCTGGCCGTCATCATTCAGGACGGCATCCGCCGGATGTACAAGAACCAGGAGAGCATCTTCTACTACTTGACCGTGATGAACGAGCAGTACGAGATGCCCCCGATGCCCGCGGATTCGCGCGACGGCATTCTCAAGGGCATGTATCGCTTCAGCGCCTCCTCCAACGGCAAGGCGAAGGCCAGAGCGCAGCTCCTCGGAAGCGGCGCGATCCTGAACGAGGTCATTGCCGCGCAGAAGCTGCTCGAGAACTACAACGTCGCCGCCGACGTGTGGAGCGTGACCAGCTATCAGGAGCTCTATCGCGACGCGCACGCCGCGGATCGCTGGAACATGCTGCACCCGACCGACACGCCGCGCGTCGCGTACGTCACGCAGTGTTTGAAGGACGCGCCCGGCGTGATCGTGGCCGCCTCCGACTACCTCAAGGTCCTGCCCGATTCACTCGATCGCTGGATGCCGCGCCGCGTGCGATCGCTCGGCACCGACGGCTTCGGCCGGAGCGACGATCGCGCCGGCCTTCGCAACTTCTTCGAGGTCGACCGCCGATTCATCACGGTCGCCACCTTGGCGGAGCTCGCGCAGGACGGACACATCGATCGCGCCGTCGTCGCGCAGGCGATCAAGGATCTCGAAATCGATCCCGACAAGGCCGAACCGGCCAAGAGCTGATTCATGTCCACCAACTTCACGCTCCCCGAACTTGGCGAGAACATCGCCGCCGGCGACGTCGTTCGCGTGCTCGTCTCTCCCGGCGACGTCGTAACGAAGGATCAACCGCTTCTCGAGCTCGAGACCGACAAGGCGACGATCGAAGTGCCCTCGACGGTCAGCGGTACCGTCAAGGAAGTGAAGGTCAAGCAAGGCGAGAAGGTGAAAGTCGGGCAGGTCGTCCTGACGGTCGACGACGGCGGCGGCGCCGCGGCGGGACCGAAGGAGAAAGAAGCCAAGCCGCCGGACGCGAAAGAGCAAGACGCGAAGCCGAAGGCGGCCAAGCCGGAGAAAGCGCCCGCGGGCGAGAAGCCGAAGCCGCAGCCGGTCGGCGCGGCTGAAGAAGGTGGACTGAGTCAGGAGATGCCAGAGGCGCGGCCCAAGCGCGGAGAAGTCGTGGATATCCGCGGCGCCGCGCGCAACACGCCGCCGGCGCCGCCACCGCAGCCCGAGGCGGAGGCGGGTCCCGCGGCTCCAGCCGCGCCGTCGGTTCGCCGCCTCGCGCGAGAGCTGGGCGTCGACATTCAACGTGTGCCTGGCAGCGGTCCCGAAGGGCGCATCAGCATCGACGACGTGCAAGCGTTCGTGCGAAGCGCGTTGTCGGGCGGCGGCGCGCCCGCGCCGGGCGCGCCCGCATCGCCGCTGCCGGACTTCTCGAAGTGGACCGAGGTCGAGCGCAAGCCGATGAGCAACATCCGCCGCAAGACGGCGGAGCACTTGTCGCGCGCCTGGGTCACGATTCCGCACGTCACGCAGCACGATCGCGCGGACATCACGCTCCTCGAGTCGCTCCGCAAACAGTACAGCCCGCAAGCGGAGAAGGCGGGCGGGAAGCTGACGATGACGGCGATCGCGCTCAAGATCGTCGGCGGCGCCTTGCAGCGATTCCCGCAGTTCAACGCGTCGGTCGATCTCGCGAAGAACGAGATCGTCTACAAGAAATCCATCCACGTCGGCGTCGCGGCCGACACCGAGCGCGGGCTGCTCGTGCCCGTGATTCGAGACGTCGATCGCAAGGGCGTGCTCCAACTCGCCGTCGAGCTCGGCCAGGCGTCCGAGAAAGCGCGCGCCGGCAAGCTGTCGCTCGACGAGATGCAAGGCGGCGGATTCACCATCACGAATCTCGGCGGCATCGGCGGCACTTCGTTCACGCCGATCGTCAACTGGCCCGAGGTCGCGATTCTCGGCATCTCGCGCGGCGCGCGCGAGCCCGTCTACGTCGAGGATCGGCTCGAGCCGCGGCTGATGCTGCCGCTCTCGCTCTCTTACGATCACCGCGTGATCGACGGAGCGGATGCCGCGCGCTTCCTGCGATGGGTCGCGGAGGCGTTCGAACAACCTTTTGTGATGGCGCTCTGAGTTGGCAGACTCGACACAACTCGTCGTCATCGGTGCGGGCCCGGGCGGCTACGCGGCCGCGTTCTACGCCGCCGATCGCGGCATGAAAGTGTCGCTGGTCGATCCCGCGCCGAATCCCGGAGGCGTCTGCCTCTATCGCGGCTGTATTCCGTCCAAAGCGCTGCTGCACGTCGCGGATGTCGTCAACGAAGCGAAGCACGCCGCCGCGTGGGGCGTGACGTTCAACGCGCCGTCGATCGAGGTCGGCAAAGTGCGGGCGTTCAAGGACAAGGTCGTCGCGCAGCTCACCGGCGGGGTGGGCCAGGTGGGACGCCTGCGCAAGATCGACTACATCCAGGGGACGGCTGCGTTTCGCGACGCGCGATCGATCGATATCGACGTCTCCGGCGGCGCGCGCCGCACGCTGGCGTTCGAGCACGCGGTGATTGCGACCGGATCGCGGCCCGCGACGGTTCCCGGACTCTCGATCGACAGTCCGCGCGTGATGGACTCGACCGCGGCGCTCGATTTGCCCGACGTGCCCGCGTCGCTGCTCGTCATCGGCGGCGGCTACATCGGCCTCGAGCTCGGAACCGTGTACGCCGCGCTCGGATCGAAGGTCACCGTCGTCGAGATGACGGACGGCCTGCTGCCCGGCGCCGATCGCGATCTCGTCAACATCCTGGCGAAGCGGATCGAGTCGATCTCGGAAGCAGTGCTGTTGAACACGAAGGTCGCGTCGCTGAAAGAGGCCGCGAACGGCGTCACGGTGACCTTCGAGGGGCAGCTGCCTGAAGGGATGCCGAAGGAGCGGACGTTCGACCGCGTGCTGATCTCGGTCGGCCGCCGCCCGAACTCCGCGATTCCAGGCCTCGACAAGACGCGCGTCCGCGTCGACGCGCGCGGCTTCATCGAGACGGACGGCGCGCGCGCGACCGCCGAGCCCTCGATCTACGCCATCGGCGACGTCGTGGGCGAGCCGATGCTGGCGCACAAGGCGTCGCACGAAGCGCGCATCGCGATCGACGCGATTCTCGGCGAGCGCGTGGTGTTCGAGCCGCTCGCGATTCCCGCCGTCGTGTTCACCGATCCGGAAGTCGCGTGGTGCGGGTTGACGGAGAACGAAGCGGCGAAGCAAAAGCGCGCCGTCGCCGTCGCGCGCTTTCCGTGGGGCGCATCCGGACGCGCGATTACGCTCGATCGCACCGACGGCTTGACCAAGCTCGTCATCCATCCGGAATCGAAGCGCGTCCTGGGCGTCGGCATCGTCGGCCCCGGCGCCGGAGAGCTGATTTCGGAAGCGGTGCTCGCCGTCGAGATGGGCGCAACCGTCGAGGATCTGAAACTCAGTATCCATCCGCATCCGACGCTGTCGGAGACGCTGATGGAAGCGGCCGAAGTCTTCTTCGGCGAATCGACGCACGTTTACAAGCCGAAGAGAAAATAACCGCGGTCCGTTGCTCGCTGTCCGCGGCCCGCGAGCAGCGGAGAGCGGACCGCGACATCATCCCATCGTCAGCCTTCGCGCTCGTCGAAAGACCGCATCCATCATCTCCGCCGTGAGCTTCCCCGTATTCGTGTTCTGACGGCTCGGATGGTACGACGCGATCACCGTGTAGCCGCCGGCTGCGTACGCGGCGTCGTGCGCGAACGGCGGCTTCGGGCGCAGGACGACGCCGCGATCTGCGAGGAGGCGCCACGCGGCGTCGAAGCCGATACGGCCGAGAGCGACGATCACGTTGACGTTCGGGAGCGCGGCCGCTTCGGCGACCAGATGCGGATGACAGGCGAGAATCTCCGCAGGCGTGGGCTTGTTGTCCGGTGGCGCGCAGCGGACGGCCGCCGCGATGTACGCGTCGATCAATTGCAGCCCGTCATCGGGATGCCGCGCCGTGGGAATGCTCGCGAACCCGGCGCGATGCATCGCGCGCATGAGGAAGTCGCCCGATCCGCGCGGGCCGTCGCCCGTGAAGACGCGTCCGGTGCGATTCGCGCCGTGCGCCGCGGGAGCGAGGCCGATCACGAGCACGCGCGCGCGCCGATCGCCGAAGCCCGGCACGGGCCGGCCCCAGTACTCCTCGTCTCTATGCGCGGCTTTCTTCTCGACCGCGATGCGGCGGCAGTAGCTGCGCAGCCGATCGCAGCGGTTGCAGGAGACGATCTGGTGATGGACGGCCGCCAGCGCGTCAGCGTCAATAACCCTGTCGGATCCGCGTGATCCGTTAGATCCGCGTCGATCCGACCCGCGAAATCCGCGTCTATCGTGCTTCGTAGGATTGGGTCTGCTCGTGGGCATGATACGAGCTGCGAACGAGCGGGCCGGATTCGACGTGGCCGAAGCCCATCTCGAGCGCCAGCCGCTTGAGCTCGGCGAATTCCTGCGGCGTGTAGTACCGCGCCATCGGCAGGTTCGCGAGCGACGGGCGCAAGTACTGCCCGATGGTGACGATTTGGCAGCCCGCGGCTCGCAGATCGCGCAGCGTGCCGATCACCTCGTGCCATTCCTCGCCAAGGCCCACCATTATTCCGGATTTGGTTGGAATCGCCGGCGCGTAGGTGCGTGCGCGATCGAGGAGCTGCAGCGCGCGATCGTAACGGCCGCCGGGACGCGCGGTGCGATAGAGACGCGGCACCGTCTCGATGTTGTGGTTGAGCACGTCGGGCCGCGCGTCGAGCACGGCGCGCAGCGCGCGCTCGTCGCCCTTGAAATCCGGAATCAGCACCTCGACGCGGCACGCCGCGGCGCGCGCGCGCGTTTCCTCGATCGTGCGCGCGAAATGGGACGCGCCGCAATCGTCGAGGTCGTCGCGGTCGACCGACGTCACGACGACGTAGTCGAGGCCGAGCGCCGCGATCGCGCGGGCGACCTTTGCCGGCTCGTCGCTATCGGGCGGCTTCGGCGTGCCGTGCATCACGTTGCAGTAGCCGCAGGACCGCGTGCACGTATCGCCGAGGATCATGAACGTGGCGGTACCGTGATGCCAGCACTCGCCGATGTTCGGGCAGTTCGCTTCCTCGCAGACGGTGTGAAGCCCGAGCGAGCGCATGAGCCCCTTGAGGCGGTGGTAGTTCTCCGATCCGGGCGCGCGCACCTTCAGCCACTCGGGCTTCGGCTGCCTCGGCAGCTCGGCGCCGCGCGCCTTGCGTCCGCGAATAAAGAGAAGTGGCGCGGTCGACACGCTCGTTCTTAATTATACTTCGGCCATGTCAGCCATCTCGATTACCTGGCTCGGTCACGCGACGTTCATCATCACCACGCCGGGCGGAAAACGCATCGTCACCGATCCGTGGCTCGAGGGAAACCCGATGTGCCCGCCCGATCGGCGTCGCATCGACAAAGCGGATCTGATCCTCGTTACGCACGGCCACTCGGATCACTCGAGCAGCGTCGTAGCGGTCGCGCGGTCGACGAACGCGCCCGTCGTCGCCATCCATGAGCTCTCGCTGTGGCTCGAGCGGAAAGGCCTTCACAACGTGAAGGGGATGGGGATCGGCGGCACGCTCTCGATCGCGGGCCTCGACGTGACGATGACGCCGGCGGTTCACAGCAGCAGCGTCGTCGAGAACGATGCGATCGTCTATCTCGGCCAACCGGCCGGCTTCGTCGTGCGCGTCGAGAACGGCCGCGCGTTCTACTTCGCGGGCGACACCGCGCTCTTCGGCGACATGCGGCTGATCGCGGAGATGCACGCGCCGGAGATCGCGTTCCTGCCGATAGGCGATCACTACACCATGGGACCGGACGCGGCGGCGCGCGCGTGTCAACTGCTCGGCGTGCGTCAGGTCGTGCCGATGCACTACGGCACGTTCCCGGTGCTCACGGGAACGCCCGAGCGCCTGAAGCATCTCGTGGAGCCGTTCGGCGTGGACGTGCTCGTCCTGAAGCCGGGTGAGACGGCGCAATAGCGTTGCTGGGAGCTGCCAGCTTCCAGCTACCAGCTGCCAGCTTCCAGCTGCCAGCTACCAGCTGCCAGCTACCAGCTGCCAGCTGCCAGCTGCCAGCTACCAGCTGCCAGCTACCAGCTACCAGCTACCAGCTACCAGCTACCAGCTACCAGCTACCAGCTGCCAGCTTCCAGTTTCCAGTTTCCAGTTGACGAAACTCTCAGAACACAGCCGATCGACTAGAATCAGCGTGCTCTCAGCGTGGCAGCTGGAAGCTGGAAGCTGGAAGCTGGAAGCTCGAAGCTCACAGGAGACCAACAGCGATGCGGATCGGATTTCAGGGGGCGGCAGGGGCGTACAGCGAGACGGCGGCGCTTCGCGCGTGGCCAGGCTCGGACACGGTTGCGTTCGATCGATTCGAGGATGTGTTCGGGGCCGTCGCCTCCGGCTCGACGTCGCACGGGCTGCTGCCCGTCGAGAACTCGATCGGCGGGAGCATTCATCGCAACTACGACCTGCTGCTCGAGCACGATCTTCCGATCGTCGCGGAGACCGAACTCTCGGTCGTTCACAACCTCCTCGCGCTGCCGGGCGTCGAGCTCGCGTCGATCAAGCGGGTGTTCTCGCATCCCCAAGCGCTGGCGCAGTGCGAGATGTTCCTGCAGACGCTGCCGGGCGTGGAGATCGTCGCGACGTACGACACCGCGGGCAGCGCGCGCATGATCCGCGACGGCGCGCTGCGCGACACGGCAGCCATCGCGTCCGCGCGCGCGGCCGAGCTCTTCGGGTTGAGCTCGCTCCGCGAGGGCATTCAGGACTACGCGGACAACATCACCCGGTTTCTGCTGATCGCACGGGATCCCCGCGGCATGGGCGGCACGCCGGACAAGACGTCGATCGCCTTCGCCCTGCACAACGCGCCGGGCGCCCTTTTCAAGGCGCTCAGCGTCTTCGCGCTGCGCGACATCGACCTCACGAAGCTCGAGTCCAGGCCCGCCCGCGGCCGCCCGTGGGAATACGTCTTCTACGCCGATTTGGCGGCCGGGCGCGACGAGCTCCGCTGCGGTCGGGCCATCGTCCACCTGGCGGAGTCGGCGCGGTGGGTGAAGACCCTGGGGTCGTATCCGCGCTGGCAGGCGCCGGAGGCGCCCACAGCGCCTGTTAAATAATCCGTACTTATCTAATCTGTAGGATTATAAACTTGACTGATTGCCAAGGGCAGCCTTACGGTAAGGTATGTCCTCGGCGGATACCCTTGGTCCGCGCCCGACCCGCAGTCTGACCATCACGAGCGGCAGCCATCGCGCGCCCGCGCGCGCCATGCTCAAGGCGGTCGGCTTCACGGACGACGATCTCCGCAAGCCGCTCGTCGGCGTCGCCAATACCTGGATCGAGATCGGCCCCTGCAATCTGCACCTCCGCCGGCTGGCCGCGGCGGTGAAGGAAGGCGTCCGCGCCGCCGGCGCGACGCCGATGGAATTCAACACGGTTTCGGTGTCCGACGGCATCACGATGGGGACCGACGGCATGCGCATGTCGCTCGTCAGCCGCGAGATCATCGCGGATTCGATCGAGCTCGTCGCGCGCGCCAATCACTTCGACGCGATGGTCATCCTCGTCGGCTGCGACAAGACGATTCCCGGCGCCGCGATGGCGCTCGCGCGGCTCGACATCCCCGGTCTCGTGCTCTACGGCGGATCGATCGCGCCCGGCAGGTGGCAGGGGAAAGACGTCACGATTCAGGACGTGTTCGAGGCCGTCGGCGCGTTCGACGCGGGCCGTCTCAGCGCGTCCGAGTTCGCGGCGCTCGAGAACAGCGCGTGCCCCGGCGCGGGCGCGTGCGGCGGTCAGTTCACCGCGAACACGATGGCGACCGCGTGCGAGTTCCTGGGCCTGTCGCCGTTCGGCAGCGCGACTGTTCCCGCGATGGACTCCGGCAAGGACGATGTGGCGCGCGAGGCGGGAAAGATCGCGGTCGAACTGCTGTCGCGCGATCTGCGGCCGCGGCAGATTCTCACGCGAAGCGCGTTCGAGAATGCGATTGCCGCCGTCGCGGCGACCGGTGGATCGACGAACGCCGTGCTGCACCTGATGGCCATCGCGAAAGAGGCAGGCGTTCCGCTGCAGCTCGAGGATTTCGATCGCATCAGCGCGTCGGTCCCCCTCGTCGCGGACCTGAAGCCGGGCGGACGATTCGTTGCGACCGATCTCTACGCCGCGGGCGGCACGCTGCTCGTGGCGCAGCGCTTGAGCGACGCCGGCCGTCTCGACACCGCGAGCGTGACGGTCAGCGGCCGCACGATCGGCGATGAAGCGGCGCGGGCCAAGGAAACGCCGGGCCAGGAGGTCGTCAGGCCCCTGAATGCGCCGCTGCAGCCGTCGGGCGGGCTGGCGATTCTCAAGGGCAACCTCGCGCCGGACGGCTGCGTCGTCAAGGCCACGAAAACGACGCCGCGTCTCCATCGCGGTCCGGCGCGCGTGTTCGACCGCGAAGAGGAGGTTGCCGACGCCCTGACGCGCGGCGCCATCCATGCTGGCGACGTGGTCGTCATCCGATATGAGGGACCGAAGGGCGGACCAGGCATGCGCGAGATGCTGGCGGTCACGGCCGCCATCATGGGCGCCGGTCTCGGCGAATCGGTCGCGCTCATCACGGACGGGCGTTTCTCCGGGGCGACGCGCGGACTGATGGCGGGCCACGTCGCGCCCGAAGCGGCGGTCGGCGGGCCGATTGCCGCCGTGGGCGAGGGAGACATCATCGCGATCGACGTGGAGAAGCGGACGATTCAGCTCGAGGTCTCCGACGACGAGCTGCGGAAGCGGCTCGCCGCGTGGAAGCCGCCCGCGCCGCGCTATGCAACGGGCGTGATGGCGAAGTACGCGCGCCTGGTTTCGAGCGCGGCGGTGGGAGCGATAACGGGATAGCTATATGAAAAGAACTGGATCACAAATCCTTTGGGAATGTCTGGTGCGCGAGGGTGTGACGGACATCTTCGGGTACCCGGGCGGCGCGATTCTGCCGGCGTACGACGCGATGCTCGACTTTCCGATCCGCCACATCCTCGTGCGGCACGAGCAGGGCGCGACGCACATGGCGGATGGATACGCGCGCGCGAGCGGACGCGTCGGCGTCGCGATTGCGACGTCGGGTCCCGGCGCCACCAACATGGTCACCGGCATCGCGACGGCCATGATGGATTCGTCGCCAATCGTCTGCATCACGGGGCAGGTCGGCAGCCGGTTGATCGGATCCGACGCGTTCCAGGAAACGGACATCACCGGCATCACGCTCCCGATCACGAAGCACAACTACCTCGTGACGCGGCCCGACGACGTGGCGAAGACGGTCCGCGAGGCGTTCGCCGTGGCGACGCAGGGGCGGCCGGGTCCGGTTCTCATCGACATCACGAAGGACGCGCAGCAGGCGTCGTGCGAGTTCGAGTGGGAGAAGGCGGCGCCGAATCCGCGTCACGTCGGCGTGCCGCGCGCCGCGATCTCCGACACCGAGCGCCGTCAGGCGCTCGAGCTGATCCACGACGCCAAGCGTCCTGTGATTCTCGCGGGGCACGGGATTCTGCTGTCGGGCGCGATGCCCTTCGTGCGTGAGCTCGCGGAGCGCGCCGGCATTCCCGTCGCGATGACGCTGCTTGGCATCGGCGCGTTCCCCGCGTCGCATCCGCTGAACCTCGGCATGATGGGGATGCACGGCGAAGCGTGGGTGAACACCGCGATTCAGGAAGCGGACCTCCTCATCGCGCTCGGGATGCGGTTCGACGATCGCGTCACCGGGAACGTACGCACGTACGCGCGACAGGCGAAGAAGATTCACATCGACATCGACGCGGCGGAGATCGGCAAGATCGTCGCGGTCGACGTCGGCCTCGTCGGCGATCTGTGCGACGTGCTCGGCGCGCTGGTGCCGGGCGTCGAGCCTGGACGCCGCGACGAATGGATCGCGCGCATCGACACGCTGAAGGGCGACTCGGCGGTCCGCGACATTCAGAACCTTCCCGATCACGGCCACCTGTATGCGGCGCACGTGATGAAGGATCTCTGGCACGCCACGAACGGCCGCGCCGTCGTCGTCACCGACGTCGGCCAGCACCAGATGTGGGAAGCGCAGTACTACCATCACGAGTCGCCGCGAACGCTCATCACGTCGGGCGGCCTCGGCACGATGGGCTTCGCCCTGCCGGCCGCGATCGGCGCGAAGGTGTCGCGTCCCGACGCGGAAGTCTGGACGATTGCCGGCGATGGCGGATTCCAGATGACGATGGCCGAGCTCGCGACGATCAAGCAGGAGAACCTCGACGTGAAGATCGCCGTGATCAACAACGGCTATCTCGGCATGGTGCGGCAGTGGCAGGAGTTCTTCTACGAGCGGCGATACGCCGCGACGCCGCTGCTCAGCCCGGACTTCGCGAAGGTTGCCGAGGCGTACGGCCTGCGCGCGTTCACGGTCAAGACCCGCGGCGACGTGATTCCCGCGATCGAAGCGGCGCGGTCGCACCAGGGGACCGTGCTGATCGATTTCCAGGTCGAGCAGGAAGACACGGTGTATCCGATGGTGCCGGCCGGCGCGGATCTGCACGCGATGATTCGACGGCCGTCGGCGATCGCCGAAACGGCGATGGAGGAAGTGTGACGACACCCAGAGATCCGCACGTCTTCGTGGTCGACGTCGAGGACGAGCCCGGCGTGCTCACGCGCGTCTCGTCGCTCTTCCGGCGCCGCGGCTTCAACATCGTGTCGCTGACGGTCGGCGCGACCGAGCGGCCCGGCATCTCGCGCATGACGATCGTCGTCGACGCGCCGGACGTGGCCGCGCGCCGCATCGAGGCCCACTTGTGGAAGCTCGTGAACGTCATTCGTGTCGAGGACGTCACCGGCGGCGCTTCCGTGCGGCGGGAGCTGGTCATGGTGAAGGTCTCGGCGGATGCCGAGGCGCGCACGCACGTGATGAAGCTCGCCGAAGTGTTTCGCGCGCGCGTGATCGACGTCGCGCCCGAATCGTTGATTCTGGAAACCACCGGAACGAGCGACAAGATCGCGGGTCTGCTCGACGTGCTGCGCCCGTTCGGCGTGCTCGAGGTCGCGCGCAGCGGACACGTGGCGATGGTCCGCGGTGCGCAGGCCGGTCAGGCGCGCGCCGCCGTGGACGACACCGACGCTGTTCCGGACAACGTCAGTTATTCAGTGTAGGGATCGGGATCCGGGATCAGGGATCCGGGATCAGGGATTAGGGATCCGGGATCGGGATCCGGGATCGCAAAGGAGCACCAATGGCTACGATGTTCTACGACCGCGACGCGGATTTGAATTTGATCAGGAGCAAGAAAGTCGCGGTCATGGGGTACGGCTCGCAGGGGCACGCGCACGCGTTGAACTTGAAGGACAGCGGCGTCGACGTTCGCGTGGGTTTGCCGGAGACGAGCAAATCGCGCAGCGCGGCGAAGGCGGCGGGATTGACCGTCGATACGCCCGCGGCCGTGAGCGAGTGGGCCGACGTCATCATGGTTCTCGTTCCGGACACCGCGCAGTCCGAGCTGTACGCGTCGTCGATCGCGCCGCACCTCAAGGCGGGCAAGACGCTGATGTTCGCGCACGGGTTCAACATCCGCTTCGGGTGGATCGTGCCGCCGAAAGAGGTCGACGTCACCATGATCGCGCCGAAGTCGCCGGGGCATCGCGTGCGTGAGCTCTACGTCGAAGGCGCGGGCACGCCGGCGCTCCTCGCCGTCCATCAGGACGCGACCGGCCAGGCGCGCGCGCTGGCGCTCGCGTACGCGAAAGGGATCGGCGTCACCCGTGCGGGCGTGATCCAGACGACGTTCGCCGAGGAGACCGAAACGGATTTGTTCGGCGAGCAGGCCGTGCTGTGCGGCGGCGTCAGCGCGTTGGTGAAGGCGGGGTTCGAGACGCTGGTCGAGGCTGGGTATCAGCCGGAGATCGCGTACTTCGAGTGCCTGCACGAGCTGAAGCTGATCGTCGATCTGATCTACCGCGGCGGTCTGAACTACATGCGCTATTCGGTCAGCGACACGGCCGAGCATGGCGACTACACCGGCGGTCCGCGGATCGTCGGCGAGGCGACCCGCCGCGAGATGCGTCGCATGCTCGCGGAAGTGCAGGACGGCACGTACGCGAAGGCCTGGATGGCGGAGCACGCCGCCGGCCGTCCGTGGTTCGACGCCACGCGCAAGGCGGAGCGGTCGCATCAAATCGAACAGGTCGGCGCGCGTCTGCGCGAGATGATGCCCTTCCTGGATCCCGTCCGCGATCCACTGCGCAAGACCGAAACCGAGGGCGTGGGGGCCTAACGGGGACACCCAATCGGGACACCCAATCGGGACACCCAATCGGGACACCCAATCGGGACACCCAATCGGGACACCCAATCGGGACACTCAACGTTGAGTGTCCCCGCCCTGTACCACCGACGCAATTTCTGCAACGACGCGATCGACGGAGCGGCCCGACGTGTCCACCGTGTGTGCAGCCGCTGCGTACAACGGCTCGCGCGACGCCAACAGCGATCGCAGATCGGACATCGCCTGCGGGTGGTTCGCGAGCGGACGGCGATCGCCCTGCCGCAGCACGCGCTTCCAGTGATCCTCGGGCGTGGCGCGGAGCCAGATCGTCAGCGCCGATCGCCGCAGCAGCGCGAACGTCTCGGCGGCGGTGACGATGCCGCCGCCGGTCGCGAGAACCATCGGACCTTCAGAGTCGAGGACACGGCGCAGCACGTCGCGTTCGAGACGGCGGTAGTAGTCCTCGCCATGCAGCGAGAACAGCTCCGCGAGGCTCAGATTCGCCGCTTCCTCGATGCGGCGGTCGAGCTCGACGAACGGCACGCGCAGCCGACGCGCGAGCCGCTTGCCCACGGTCGTCTTCCCCGCGCCGCGCAGGCCGAGCAGCGCGACGACCGGATCGGGCCGCGGCTCCGGCGGCATGGCGATGAGCGATGCCGGCGTGACCTCGAGCGCCCGCGCGACGTCCGCAAGGCGGCGAACGGAGATGTTCCCGCGCCCCGCCTCCAGCTGGACGAGAAACCGCGGCGACACGCCCGACCGTTCCGCGACCTGACGCAGCGTCCACCCGCGCTCGAGGCGGCGGGCTCTCGCGCGCTGACCGAGCGATCGCAGCAAATCCGGCGGCATTGGTGAACTATATCGCCGCTTCCGCGGTCCGCAGGCCGCTGTTCGCTGTCCGCGGTCCGCTGCCCGCGGCTCAGCGAGCGATGAACATATTCGCTCGCCGCATGGCTGACATGCTCGAACGCGATAGCATGCTCATGCGTGCGACGCATCGATTGCATGTGAAAGTTCTGCGGGACGCGCATGTCACCGGACCCTATGATCGACTCACTATGAACCTCACGGAAGCGGGCATGAGCGCCACCCGCACGCTGACGATCGTTCTCCCCGAATCGGAGTGGCAGGCGCTCCGAACCGCCGAGCCCGACGCGATTGGCTGGCTGCAGGCGCAGATCCGCCAGCGTCTCGGCGAGAAGAGCGGACTGCCGCGGCACAACGGCCCTTCGGGATCGACGGCGGACAGCTGGGCGGACGACGACTACTGAGCGAGTGATCGACCGGCTCGCCAACGACCAGCTGGCGCGCGCCCGTCGTCTACGCACTATACTGCGTTGAAGGCATATCGATCGCAGTATGTTGCCTTGACACGCCTTTGATCCCACGGGTAGGCTTGACCGAAGATGGACGCGGCCGCCAAAGCCTCCCAGCCGCAGGTGTCGTTCGACACCGCGCCCGATCGATACAAACACTGGAAGCTGACCTTCGACGGTCCCGTCGCGACCCTGTCGATGGACGTCCGCGAAGACGCCGGCCTCTCCTCCGATTACCGCCTGAAGCTGAACTCGTACGATCTCGGCGTCGACATCGAGCTCGCCGACGCGATTCAGCGGATCCGCTTCGAGCATCCCGAGACCCACGCCGTCGTCATCACGAGCCTCAAGGAGCGAGTGTTCTGCGCCGGCGCGAACATCTTCATGCTGCGCGGCTCCAGCCACGCGTGGAAGGTCAACTTCTGCAAGTTCACGAACGAGACCCGCCTCGCGATCGAGGATGCGAGCGCGCATTCCGGCCTCAAGTTCCTCGCGGCGCTGAACGGCATCTGCGCGGGCGGCGGCTACGAGCTGGCGCTCGCGTGCGACGAGATTCTGCTTGTCGACGACGGGAATTCCGCGGTGAGCCTTCCGGAAACACCCCTGCTCGGCGTGCTGCCCGGCACCGGCGGGCTCACTCGCGTCGTCGACAAGCGCAAGGTGCGACGGGATCTCGCCGACGTGTTCGGCACCGTTGCCGAGGGCGTCAAGGGACGCCGCGCCGTCGAATGGGGGCTCGTCGACGCCGTCCATCCGACGAGCCAGTTCAAGGATCGCGTATCGAAGCGCGCGCGTGAGCTCGCGGCGCTGTCCGACAGGCCGGCGGCCGGACGAGGCATCACGCTCGGTGCGCTCGATCCCGATATCGCCGACGATCGCGTGAGGTATTCGCACGTATCGCTCGAGATCGATCGCGCGCGGCGCGTTGGCACGATCGTCGTTCGAGGTCCTTCGACGCCGCAGCCCTCGACGCCCGATGCGATCCTCGAGGCAGGCGACGCGTTCTGGGCGCTGCGTGCGTTTCGGGAGCTCGACGAAGTGCTGCTGCGGCTTCGGCTCGAGGAGCCCTCGATCGGGACCGTCATCGTCCGCACCGAAGGCGACGCTGCCGCCGTCCTCGCCGTCGACGCCACGCTCGCCGCTCACGCGGATCATTGGCTCGTTCGCGAGATCGTCCACTTCATCAAGCGGACGCTGAAGCGCATGGACCTCACGTCGCGCAGCTTCTTCGCGCTCGTCGAGCCGGGGAGCTGTTTTGCGGGGACGCTTTTCGAGCTCGCGCTCGCGTCCGATCGCGTCTACATGCTGGACGATCCGGAACAGCCGAACGCCGTGTCGTTGTCGGACATGAACGCCGGACCGCTCAAGATGGGCAACGGCCTGACGCGGCTCGAGACGCGGTTCCTCGCGCTGCCCGAACGGCCGCGCGAGCTGCTCGAGGAAGGAAAGCCGTTCGATCCTCAGGAAGCGCTCGAGGCAGGACTCGTGTCGTTCGCGCCGGACGAGCTCGACTGGGACGACGAAGTGCGGCTTGCGATCGAAGGGCGCGCCGCGCTGTCACCCGACGCGTTGACGGGCATGGAAGCCAATCTCAGATTCGCCGGGCCCGAGACGCTGGAGACGAAGATCTTTGGACGCCTCACGGCGTGGCAGAACTGGATCTTTCAACGTCCGAACGCGGTCGGCGAGAAGGGGGCGCTGACGTCCTACGGCTCGCAATCGCGGCCCGAGTTCGATTTCAACAGAACGTAGCCTCTATGATTTCCGCCGAGAAAATCCCCAACAACGTCGGCCTCTCCAGCAACAAACGTCTGCAGCGCGCGCTCGAGCACTGGCAGCCCGCATACATCCAATGGTGGCGCGATATGGGCCCGCAGGGGTTCCAGGACATCCACCAGGTCTACGTGCGCACGGCGGTCAGCGTGGACTCCGAAGGATGGGCGCACTTCGAATACGTGAAGCTGCCGGAGTACCGGTGGGGAATCTTCCTCGCCGAGCCCGTTCACGATCGGCGCATTGGATTCGGTGACCTCTACGGGCAGGCCGTCTGGCAGGAAGTGCCTGGCGAGTTCAGGAATCAGCTGCGCCGATTGATTGTGACGCAGGGAGACACGGAGCCGGCCAGCGTCGAGCAGCAGCGATGGCTCGGGCAGCGCTGCCCGAGCCTCTACGATCTCCGCAATCTGTTTCAAGTGAACGTGGAAGAAGGCCGCCACCTCTGGGCGATGGTGTACCTGCTGCACTCGTATTTCGGGCGCGACGGCCGCGACGAAGCGGAGGAGCTCCTCGCGCGGCAGAGCGGGAATCGCGACAAGCCGCGGATCCTCGACGCGTTCAACGAGCCGATCGACAACTGGCTCGACTTCTTCATGTTCACGATGTTCACCGATCGCGACGGCAAGTCGCAGCTGCTGTCGCTCTCGGAGAGCTCGCTCGATCCGCTGTCGCGCACGACGCGCTTCATGCTGACCGAGGAAGCGCATCACATGTTCGTGGGGGAGACCGGCGTCGCGCGAATCATCGAGCGCACGTGCCAGCTCACGAAGCAGGCCGGGTTCTCCGGCGACGTGCGCAAGCTCGGCGGGATCGATCTGCCGACCCTCCAGAAGTTCATCAACCTCTGGTTCACGCTGAGCCTCGATCTGCACGGGAACGAGATCTCGACGAACGCGGCGTCGTACTTCGCCAACGGTCTGAAAGGGCGCGCGCAGGAAGAGAAGTGGGACGACCACGTCGTCACGGAGAAGTTCTACGAGCTCGACGTCGCGAACAGCGGGCGTATCGAGCGGAAGACGATCCCGATGCGCACGGCCATGAACGAAGTGCTGCGCGATTGGTACGTCGGAGACTGCCAGGCGGGCGTCGTGCGCTGGAACCGGATCCTCGAGCGCCACGGCATGTCCGATCGCCTGCGCCTCCCGAACCGGAAGTTCAATCGCGGCATCGGCATGTTCTCCTCACTGCACTTCGACCCCGATGGCCACGCCGTCAGCGACGCGGACTGGGAGCGCCGGAAGGACGAATGGCTGCCGACGTCGCACGATCGCGACTACCTGCTCAGCATCATGGCGGAACCGGTCTTCGAGCCGGGGAAATTCGCCAACTACATTGCCCCGCCGCTGCGCGGCATCAATCGCATGCCGATTGATTTCGAATACGTGCGCACCGAGGCATGAAGCAACTTCTCATCGACAACGAATGGCGACCCTCGTCTTCGGGCAAGACGATGGACGTCGTGAATCCGGCGACGGAAGAGACGATCGAATCGGTCGCGTCGGCCGACAGGGCCGACGTCGACGCGGCGGTCGCGGCGGCGCGCGCGGCGCTCGACGGGCCGTGGGGGCGGATGTCCGCGCGCGAGCGCGGGCGGCTCGTCGCCCGTCTCGCGGCGCGGCTGACGGAGCGGGCGGACGAAGTCGCGCGCCTCGAGACGCTGCACAACGGCAAGCCGATCAGCGAATCGCGGAACATCGAGATTCCCGCGGCGGCGGAGTGCTTCGAATACTACGCGGGCTGGGCCGACAAGGTGATGGGCGAGACGATTCCCGTCAAAGGGAATCATCTGACCTACACGCTTCGCGAGCCGATCGGCGTGGTGGCCGCCATCGTCCCGTGGAATTTTCCATTGCTTCTCGCGTCGTGGAAGATCGCGCCGGCGCTCGCCTGCGGCAACACTGTCATCGTCAAGCCGGCGAGCCAGACGCCGCTCACCGCGATCGCGCTCGGCGAAATCGCGCTCGAAGTCGGCTTGCCGCGCGGCGTCCTCAACGTCGTGACCGGACCCGGCTCGGTGTTGGGACAGGCGCTCGTCGAGCATCCCGGCATCGACAAGATCGCGTTCACCGGCGACACGAGCACCGGGAAGACGATCATGCGGAGCGCCGCGGACACGCTCAAGAAGATCACGCTGGAGCTCGGCGGTAAGTCGCCGAACATCGTCCTCGCGGACGCGGACATCGACGCGGCGCTGCGCGGCGCGTCGATTGGGATCTTCTACGGGAAAGGGGAGGTCTGCGCCGCCGGTTCGCGCCTGCTCGTCGATCGCGCGATCAAGAACGAGTTCATCGACAAGCTGGCCGCGCGCACGAAGAAGATGGTCCCCGGGGATCCGCTCGATCCCAAGACGCGCTTCGGTCCCGTTTCGTCGAAGAAGCAGATGGAGACCGTGCTGCGATACATCGAGCTGGGCAAAACCGAAGGGGCGACGCTCGTCGCCGGCGGAAGCCGCGGCGACATCGGGACCGGCAAGGGATATTTCGTTCAGCCGACGGTCTTCGCCGACGTGACGCCCGAGATGACCATCGCGCGCGAGGAGATCTTCGGCCCCGTGCTCGCGGCGATCGAGTTCGCGGATCTGGACGAGGCGATTGCGACAGCGAACGACACGCCATACGGGCTCGCCGCCGGCGTGTGGACGCGCGATATCAAGAAGGCCCATTACGTCGCGCGGAAGCTCCAGGCCGGCACGGTCTGGGTGAACACCTACAACGTGTACGATACGGCGGCGCCTTTCGGCGGCTACAAGCAGAGCGGCTTCGGGCGCGAGATGAGCGCCCACGCGCTCGAGCACTACACGCAAGTCAAGAGTGTGTGGGTCGATCTGAACATGTAGGCGCGGTCCGCTGCTCGCGGTCCGCGGTCCCGTGCTTGCCGTACCAGCCGCACCAGAACACAGTCGTTCGACTATGATCTGAATGTTTTCGGGCCGCGAGCCGCGCCCCGCGGGCAGCGACATGATCACGTCCAACGATTCCCTCGCTCACTGGCGCGCCGAGTTCCCCATCCTCGAGACGTGCACGTATCTCGTGAGCCATTCGCTCGGCGCGATGCCGAAGCGGACGCGGGACTCGCTGCTGGCCTACGCGGACGCGTGGAGCACGCGCGGCGTGCGGGCGTGGCACGAGGGCTGGTGGGAGATGGGGCGGACGACGGGCGATCTGCTCGCGTCGATCCTGGGCGTCGACACCGGCACGATTTCGATACATCAGAACGTGTCGGTGGCGATGGGAATCATCGGCTCGTGCCATCGCTACGACGGGCCGCGAAACAAGATCGTCCTGACCGATCTCGAGTTCCCGACGAACATCTATCTGTTCGAGGGCTTCCGCCGGTACGGCGCGGAGATCGTCTACGTGCCGTCGCGCGACAGCATCCGCACGGATCTCGAGCGATTGCTCGAGGCCATCGACGAGCGTACGGCGCTCGTGCCGCTCTCGGTGGTGCTGTTCAGGAGCTCGTACATCCAGGACGCGCGTGCGGTGATCGAGCGCGCGCACCGCGTCGGCGCGCGCGTCATCCTCGACGTGTATCAGGCGGCCGGGACGATTCCGCTGCAGATTGCCGCGATGAACGCGGACTTCGCCGTCGGCGGATCCGTCAAATGGCTCTGCGGCGGTCCTGGCGCGGGGTATTTGTACGTGCGGCCCGATCTCGCGCGCGAGCTCGAGCCCGGCTTGATCGGCTGGGCCGCGCACGCGCATCCCTTCGCCTTCGAAACCGGACCGATCGTCTACGCGCCGGGCGCCGAGCGCTTTCAGAGCGGCACGCCGAACATCCCCGCGCTCTATTCGGCGCGGCCCGGCTACGAGATCGTCCGGCAGATTGGCGTGCCGGCGATCCGCGAGAAGTCCCTCCGACTGACGCGCCGCATCATCGATCATGCTCAGCGCGCCGGGTACGCGCTGAACACGCCGCTCGACGACACCGAGCGCGCCGGCGCCGTCGTCATCGACATTCCGAGCGGCGAGGCCGTGTCGAGCGAGCTGATTCGGCGCAACGTGATCGTCGACTATCGTCCCGGGGGCGGCATCCGGATGGCACCGCATTTCTACAACACCGCCGAGGAGGTCGATCGCGCGATGGCGTTGCTGGATGAGGCCGTCGCGGCGACGGCGCAGGCCAAAGGAGCGGGCAGGTGATTCGGCGGATTGCGGTACTGGGTGCCGGCACGATGGGGCATGGCATCGCGCACGCGGCGATCGCGGCCGGATACGACACGTGCCTGTTCGATGTCTCGTTCGAGATGCTCGAGCGCGGCCGGGCGGCGATCGACGCGATCGTCGAGAAGAGCGTCGATCTCGGGAAAGCGACGGCCGCCGACGGCGAGGCGATGCTGCAGCGGCTGATTACGGCGAC
This sequence comes from Vicinamibacterales bacterium, assembly GCA_036556425.1. Taxonomy (GTDB): domain Bacteria; phylum Acidobacteriota; class Vicinamibacteria; order Vicinamibacterales; family 2-12-FULL-66-21; genus DATBJJ01. Next base: position 25,067 of record DATBJJ010000058.1, on the reverse strand, counting down.
CGAGATCTCCCACGTGCTCGGCAACGCGGACTTCGTGATCGAGGCGGCGTCGGAACGCATCGACGTCAAGTTGAAGCTCTTCGCCGACGTCGAGCGCCTCGCACCGGCGCGCGCGATCGTCACGTCGAATACGTCCGCCTTGAGCATCACCGAGATGGCCGCCACGCTCTCGCATCCGTCGAGGGTCGCCGGGATGCACTTCTTCAATCCCGTGCACAAGATGAGGCTCGTCGAGATCGTTCGCGCGCTGGAAACCTCGCCATCGACGCTCGCGGCCGTCGAGGAGGTCGCGGCGCGAATGGGGAAGGAAACCGTCGTCGTCCGGGAATCACCGGGGTTCATCACGACGCGCGTGAACGCGAGCCTCGGCAACGAAGCCTTCTATATGCTGATGGAAGGCGTCGCGTCCGCCGAGGACATCGACAAGGCGCTCAAGCTCGGGCTGAATCATCCGATGGGGCCGTTCGAGCTGGTCGATCTCGTCGGCCTCGACACGCGGCTCAGCATCCTCGAATACTTGCACCGCAGCATGGGAGAGAAATATCGTCCGTGCCCGCTCCTCGTGCAGTACGTCAAGGCGGGACGTCTGGGACGCAAGGTCGGCAGAGGCGTGTATGAATATCCGCGTTGATCTCTCCGAATCGATCGCGACGCTGACGATCGATCGGCCCTCCGTGAAGAACGCGCTGAACCGCGAGACGGTCGACGAGTGCCTCGCGGCGCTGCGCGATCTGGCCGGCCACAAGGAGGCCGGCGCGCTGATCATCACGGGCAGCGGCGAATCGTCGTTCGTGTCCGGCTCCGACATCAACGACATCAGCACGCGCACGCGCGACGATGGGCTCGCGGCGATCGCGTCGACGCTGTGCTCGGCCGTCGAACGATTTCCGCGCCCGACGATCGCGGCGGTCAACGGATACGCGCTCGGCGGCGGATGCGAGCTCGCGCTCGCGTGCGATATCCGCATCGCGGCGGAGACGGCAAAGTTCGGCCAACCCGAGCTCGGCCTCGGCATCATTCCAGCCGCCGGCGGCACGCAGCGCCTCCCGCGCGTCGTTGGCATGGGTTGGGCGAAGCACCTCGTCCTCACCGGCGAGATCATCGACGCGAAGCAGGCGCTCGCGATCGGGCTCGTGACGGCAATCGCGCCGTCCGGTCAGCTCGCGCTTCGCGCGCGCGAGCTGGCGAAGAAGGTCTTGCGGCAGGGCCCGCTCGCGGCACGCCTCGCGAAGCTCGCGCTCAACTCGGCGTCGCGCGTCGATCTCGAATCGGGACTGCTCATCGAAACGCTGGCGCAGGCGATCTGCTACGCGTCGGAGGACAAGCAGGAAGGCACCGCAGCGTTCCTGGAGAAACGCAAGCCGAAGTTCACCGGCCGGTAAACGCGGCGATCGCCGGCATCATCTGATGATGATGCTGCCCTTCAGATTGTTGTTGTCGGAATCCTCGTGGTCGTGGAAGCCGCACGTGCGGACCGTGTTGAGATTTCCCGTCTCGCGGCTCTGACCAGGACTGAGCAGACCCACCTGATTGATCGCGGGGCATTCGAGATGATCCGGATGATCGTCCGAGGTCATGTCGTGCCGCCTGCCGTCCTGGTTCACGAACAGCACGCGCGATCCCGGCGCCACGGTCAGCTGGCGCGGCGAGACGATCCCGCCCGACGTGATGGTGATCACGTTCGTGTTGGCCGGCGGCTGCTGCGACGGTCCGCCCGGGTTGCCGCCCCCGCCGCAGGCGGAGAGCGCGAGCGCGACCAGCGCCGGAACGATCGACCTCGAGGCCATGATGAGTCGCCCCATTATGACGCCGATAGACGCGGATTAGGCGGATCGACGCGGATTACGCGGATCGGAGTGATCCGCGTGATCCGCGCCTATCCGCGTAATCCGCGTCTATCGGCGAGATCCGCGTCTATCGGCGAGATCCGCGCCTATCCGCGTAATCCGCCCTATCCGCGAGATCCGCGTCTATCGGATAACAATCGTGCCGCGAAGATTGGGGTTCGCGTCGTTCAGATGATCGTGGAATCCGCAGGTGCGCGACGTCGTCAGGGCGTTGGTCAGTTTGGTCTGGCCGGCGCTCAGCGTGCCGAGCGCGTTGATCGGCGGGCAGTCGGTGTGCGCGGGATGCGGGTCCGACGCCATCTCGTGCGGACGCGTGTCGTTGTTGACGAACGTCACGCTCTCGCCGGAGTTGATCGTGACCGACGACGGCGACACCGCGCCGTTCGCTGTGATCGTAATCGTTGCGCCGCTCGGGCCGGGGCTGCCGGTGATTGGACCCGGCCCTCCCGGGTTGCCGCCGCCGTACCCACTGCCGCATGCGGCGAGAAGCGAGAGCAGAGCTGCCGCCGCGAGTTGTTTCAGAAATGTTCGATGCGCGACCACGGTATTTCCCCCTATGGCTCGGTCTCTAGAAGAACTTTCGCGAGATGTTGAAGCCGAGAAACCAAGTGTCGTTGCCGAATCCGCCGCGCGCGATTTGCGCCAGCGTCGATCCGAAGCCGTTGCCCACGTTGACTTGGAACGAGTGGCCGCCGTAGCGCTTCTCGATCGCGAAGCTGACGTACGTGGAGGACGGCGTGTATCCGAAGCGAGGCGCGGCTTCACCGATGATGTAGACCGACGGCAGCACGCGCAGGCGCGCGCCGAAGCCGGTGACGAACGTATCGTTCTCGTCGCCGCCACCGCTCGGCAGCTGATTGCTGTTGTTGACCCAAATCGGCTGGAAGTAGACGGCGCCGCGGCGTCCCAGCGTGCGCGAGACGACCGCGCCGATCGCCGGCGAGTAGTGATCGCGCAGATTGTTCGCGCCCTCCGCCGTCGCGAGCACGTCGAGCGTCACGGGACTGCTGCCGCGCTGCCGCAGCAGTTGATACTGGCCGAACAACTGAATCGTGCGATCGCTCGTGCGATGGATGCCGATCTGCGCCCCGCTCCAGATGCCGAAGCGATACTCGAGGCCGATCTGCGCCGATCCGTCGATGCCGAACCCGTCGCCGGCGAGATCGACGAAATCGCCTTGGCCGAGCGGCCGCAGGAACCGGTGCGTCACGCGGAACGCGCTCGCGAACTTCGGCATGCGCAAGTTCGTGGGCAGGCCGATCAACGTGAAGTCGGGCTGCGACGGATCGACGGCGCGATCGCTCGGCTCCTCCGCAGGCTGGGCGGGCGCGGCGGCCGACGCCGGGTCCTGCGCTTGCTGCGCGGCCGCTTCGCGCGCGCCGCACATGACGACCGCCAGCGCGAGCGCGATGGCCGTCGCTGATTCGGTCCTGAGCCTCGTTGTCTTTGTACGCACGTTCATCGCCGGGGAGTCCCCTCCGTCCTCTTGGGCTGGCAAACCGGGTGCCACGAAACGCGCCGCAAGCGCCTCGAATTCAGCAGGTTTCGAGCGGCCGGCTTTCGCAGTCGGGAACAGGCTTACGCTCCGCGTAATCACCCCATGCGATGTTTGGCGAGGTAATAGCTGAGCGCGCGCTGCGTCAATCCCATGATTTCGGCGGCGTCCTTTTTCACGCCGTTCGCCCCCTCGAGCGCGCGCCGCACCGTCTCGCGCTCCGTCCAATCGAGGTTCTGACGGAGATTCAACGAGGGCAGGCCTGGAGGCGGCGAGCTGCTCACGTCGAGCACTCTGACGACCTCCGGACCGATGATTGGCGTCTGCGAGAGCACCACCGCGCGCTCCATCGTGTTCTCCAACTCGCGCACGTTGCCCGGCCAGTCCGATGCTTGAAGCGCCTGCAGCACGCCGGGCGCGACGCCGTCGATGCGCTTGCCGGCGCGCTGCGCGTGCTTCTCGATGAAGTGCTCGACGAGCACCGGAATGTCTTCGCGCCGCTCGCGAAGCGGTGGAATCTGGATCGGGATCACGTTCAACCGGTAGTACAGGTCTTCTTGAAATCGTCCGTCCGTCACCATCTGGCGCAGGTCGCGGTTGGTGGCGGCGATGACGCGCAGATCCACTTTCTGCGTGCGCTCCGATCCGAGCGACTCGAACTCGCGCTCCTGGATCACGCGCAGCAGCTTCGACTGCAGCGTCGGGCTCATCGTGCCGATTTCGTCGAGGAAGATCGTGCCGCCGTCCGCAAGCGCGAACTTTCCTCGCTTGCTCGTCGTTGCGCCCGTGAACGCGCCGCGGACGTGGCCGAAGAGCTCCGATTCCAGAAGCGTCTCGGGAATCGCCGCGCAATTGACCTTGATCAGCGGCATTTCTCGCTGCGCGCTGTGATAGTGAATCGCGCGCGCGACCATTTCCTTGCCCGTCCCCGTTTCTCCCATGATGAGGACGGTGCTCTTCGATCGCGCGACGACTTCGGACGTGCGGATGACGTCCTGCATCCGCCGGCTTCGCCCGACGAGGCCGTAGTGATTGAAGTCCGCGTCGCGCTCGCTGATGAGATATCGATGCTCCGTGCGCAGCCGCTGGTGATCCAGCGCGCGGCTGACGACCACGAGCAGCTCGTCGATCTCGAACGGTTTCTGCAGGTAGTCGAACGTCCCGAGCTTCATCGCTTCGATCGCGCTCTCGACCGTGGCGTGCGCCGTCATCATGACGATCTGCGGCCGATCGATGGCGGATGACGCGTGGAGCTCGCGGATCAGATCGAGCCCCGTGATATCGGGCATCAGATTGTCGACGACGAAGAGGTCGAACATGCGCTGCGAGAGCAGGCGCTGCGCCTCGCGCGGGCTCGTCGTCGCCACGACCTCGTGGCCCTCGCCGCGCAGCGCGTGGGCGAGGGCATTCAGGATTTTTGTTTCGTCGTCGACCAGGAGAATCGCGCCTGTGCTCATCGCGTTCGCGGTTCAGGGTTCAAGGTTCAGGGTTCAGGGTTCAGGTTCACTATCCCGGCAACTCGATCCGCACCTCGGTACCGTTCCCCGGTTGGCTGGACATTGCGATCGTGCCGCCGAGGCCCTCGATGATGTTCCGGGAGATCGCGAGGCCCAATCCGGTGCCCGTTCGACGGGTCGTGAAATAGGGATCGAACACGCGCGACAGGTCTTCTGCTGCAATGCCCGTGCCCTGATCGCGGACCTCGATGGCGACGCGGTCCGCGCCCTGGCGGCGGGTCCTGAGCCGGATAGGCTCGGCCCCGTTTGGCCCGCCGTCCCGGACGCTGACGGCGTGCCGCGCGTTCGTGAGGATGTTGACGAGCGCCACCCTGAGGCGCTCGGCGTCGGTCAGGATCGGCGCCAGCGTCCGATCCAGATCGAGGCGGATGGGGATTGCCTCCGCATCGGACCCGGCGGCGCGTGCGGCGTCCTCGCAGAGCGCGTTGAGATCCGCCGGCGCCTTCTCGAACTTGATCGGCTTCGCGAAATCGAGCACCTCGGACACGACCCGGTTCAGGCGCGTGATCTCTTCGTCGATGTCCGCGACCGCGGTCCGAAGCTGTTCGGGCTGCAGGTTCGGTCCGCGCAGCGACCGCAGCGCCGTCTTGATGATCATGAGGGGATTGCGAATCTCGTGCGCGACGACGGTCGAGAGGCGTCCCAGCGACGAGAGCCGCTCGCGCTGAGTGGCGTCGCGCTGGAACTTTCCGATCGAGTCGGTCATCGTGTTGAACGTCGTCGCGAGGAGCCGCGCATCCTCGTCCTCCCACATCGCGCCGGCCGACGGCGGGAGCCGCCGCGTCAGGTCTCCTGTCGCCGCCATCTCGCGCATGGTCGCCGTGATCGCGCCGAGCGGACGCGTCACGGTTCTCGCAATCGCGTAGCTCAGGAGCGTCGCCGCGAGCACCGCCACCACTGCGATGACGACGAGCCGCTGGTGCAGGGGATTGAGGAAGCGGAGATGCTGCGTGCGCGAGCGAAGGATGATCGCCTGCGCGTTCGCCGTTACGTTGGATGCCTGCGCGGAGCTCGCGTGCCCGCGATGGTCCGCGCTCAGGACGGCCGTCAGCGTGCGCGTCTTCGCGATGTATTCCTGATTGCCGACCGAGACGCGCTCCCAGAGCCCATCGTGCGAGAGCAGCGGCGTCAATTGCGACCAGAGATCCGGCGGCAGCGTCGAGGCGCGCACCGCGCCGTCCATGCCGAACACGATGTCGCTGTTCGTCAGCGACTGAAATCGCGCCGCGGCGATGCTGTCGAGGCTGAAGCCCACGCTCAACGTACCCAGAAGCTCGGGCTGGAGGCGATCGATCCACACCGGCACTGAAACGATTTGCAGAATCCCCCCGCGATGCGATCGGAAGACGCTCGTCTCCTGTCCCGTGGCCGCCGCCGCAATCGCCGGCAGCGCCGCATACGATCCGGTTGCCGCGTCTTCGGTCGCGATCTCCGCCAGCGTCTGTCCCTGCTTGCCGGTCACGACCATGAGGTCCGCCGACAGCTGCCGTTGATAGTTTTGAGCGATCGGCTGCACCGTCTTCGAATCGTTTTCGTAGACGGCGGCCTTGAGGACGGGCAGGTCCGCGATCAGCCGCGCTTCGCGCGTGAAGTGCTCGACGAGGACACGCTGGTATTCCTCGATGACCGTGCCCGCTTCGTCCAGCCCGCGCCGCAGCTCCTCCTCGGCCTGACGGCTGACCGCGACGTTCACGTTGTAGATCGCGATCGCGATCGACGCGACGGCCAGCAGCGCGCTGCCGAAGAAGATCCGGTTCGTGAGCGAGCGGAAGATGGTCATGCTCTCGCTCCGCTATCGGCGTCCCAGGACGAAGTTCGCCTCGACGTCGCCGCCCGACTCCGGCACGACCACGCGCCGGGAGTCGTTCGGCGTCGATTCATTCCACGCGATGACGGTGTACGTCCCGGGCGGCACGTTGTCCAGCCGGTAGCGCCCGTCGTCGTCGGTCACGGCGAAGAAGCGGTGCGCGAACACGAGGATGAAGGCGCTCATGTGCGAATGAATGTCGCAGAACACGCGAATGACTCCCGGGCGGTCGAAGCGGACCGATTTCGACCGGCCGGCGGCATAACGCCCGAGATCGAACGGCTTCAGCGCCGAGAGCGAGAACACGTTGTGGAACGTCTGATCGTTGTTCGGGAAATCGACGGTGGTTCCCGCGACGATCGCGAGCACGTGCGGCACGAACGTCTCGTTCCGTTGATCGAGCTTGGCGCGGGCCTCGTCGCGATGCTCGAACGCGGCGCGCGGCGCCGACTCGAGATACACCACGCTGCGGCGACGATCGGTGGGATCGTGCGGGCGCGGCATGGCGACGTCCGCGGCATTCGGGCGGCGCGCCAGATCCGGCGGCGGCTGACGGAGCTCGACGCGTCCGCGGATCGTGCCGTTGACGGCGGCGTGCGAGCGAGGGCCGTCACCGAGGCACAATGGAATCGCGGCGCATGCGAGCAGAAGAGCGATCGATCTGATCGGCATTAGAACCAATAGGCGAGCTGGCCCGAGAAGTAGGTCCTGGTGCGATCGCGTCCGCCGGGGCGATTGTTGTACTGCGCCGCGAATCGCGCGACGAGGTTGCGCTGGAAATAGTAGCCGGCGTCCGCCTCGTAGCGTGTGACCGGCGCGTCCCACGTGCGCGGCGGACCGTCGTCGAACTTGAGCGTGGAGAACCCGAGGTGATCGGCGCGCGCCGCGAGCACGATCCTCGGCGTCAGCCGATATCGACCCTCGACCCACGCGCCGAGCGCGTCGAGGTCGATCGACCGGCCGGTCGAGCGCAGCGGCATGTTCCACCGGCTCCACACCATCTCCGCGCGGACCAGCCAATGGTCGCGCGAGTACTCCGCATCGGCGCCGAACGCGCTCTGCGCGCGCGATCCGGTCGCGCCGTCCAGGAGACGCGCCACAGCCTTGGAGAGGAACTCGCCGCGCGCGGCGGACGTGCCCACGATGAGTCCGGCGGTCGGCTGGAACGCGACGCGACCGGAGAATTGTTTTCCGTCGTTGTTGTCGTGGAGGTGCGGATCCGACAGCGTGCCCGTCGTGATGCCCGCGGTCGCGTCGACGCCGTGTCCCTGCCAGTGTCCCTGCACGCCGGTGTCCCAGCGGAACGCGGTGATGAGCGGCACACCGGGGCTACGCTCCGGCGAGCCGAGCGGATACGACAGGCGCCAACCGCGCGCGCGCATCGCGAGGAGATCCGCCGTCGTTACGGGCGCGGCGTCGGATCGCACGTTGGTCAGGTATTGATACGCGAGCGGATATCCGACGAGCGCGTTGTCGCCCGCTTGATACCCGCGCCGGCCGAACGCGCCGAACGACGGCGGAATCTGTCCGGCTTGAATGTCGAAGGGGACGCCGCTCCAGGGGCGTACGCGCACGTATGCGGCATAGGGCCGGACGAGGTTCAGGTCCTCGGAGCGGACCTCTCCGATGAAGGCAATCCTCGTGGTGGGACGCCAGGCCGCCGCGAGCGCCGTCCGAAAGAGGCGCAGCGCGTTGTGCTCGTAATCGGTGTAGTTGAAGTAGGCGTTTTCGTCGCTGCTGCCGACCGACGCGGAGACCTCAGCGCCCACGACGAGGCGGCCGTCGAACGCCGTGACGGGTGTGCTCGGCAGCGACTGGGCCTGGGCGCCCGGCGCGGTCGAGAACGTCAGGCTCGCGAACACCAGGACGGCAAGGGGTCGGCACATTTTCACACCAGAGGGGAACGGCAATTATAATCGTCCGATGCCGGCCTCGGAGGAACGTCCCATCTTCTCGCTGGACCAGGCGCGCGAGCTGCTGCCGCGGGTCAAGCACATGACGGCCGACGCGGTGCGCCGCGCCGAGCTCCTGGCCGCCCAGCTCCACGGCGTCGCGGAAGACGACCCGGAGCACCGAACGCTGTCGGCCGCGCTGCGCGACGTGGTCACCGGATGGGCCGCGGAGCTGCAGACGCTCGGCGCCGAGCCGAAAGGCCCATGGCTGGTCGACTTCGACAACGGCGTCGGCTATTACTGCTGGTGCTATCCTGAACCGAGCATCACGCACTATCACGGCTATTCGGACGGTTTCGCCGGCCGCATGAAGATTCAGTAGCGTCCGGCGTCCGGACGTGTTGGAGGATTCGTTGGCGTACATCATCACAGAACCGTGCATCGGGACCAAGGACAGCGCATGCGTGGATGTCTGCCCGGTCGACTGCATTCACCCGCGGAAGGACGAGCCCGAGTTCCAGGCGGCCGAGATGCTCTACATTCATCCCGACGAGTGCATCGACTGCGGCGCGTGCGTGCCCGCGTGCCCTGTTGAAGCGATCTTCGCGCTGGATGAAACGCCGGAAAAGTGGAAGAACTTCATCGCGGTGAACGCGCAGTTCTATCAGAAGTAATCCCACGACAACCAACCGGAAGGACTCCGGCGAAGATGTTGCAGCGTCTCTTGGCGGTCCTCGTCGCAACGGCGGTGGCGCACGCGCTCATCATCGACGCCGGCACTGGTGTCGGCGCGCAGTCGCCGGCCGCGGCGGACGTGCAGGTGCAGTTCGGCGATCTGCTGTTCGCCGAGGGCCGGTACGCTGACGCGCGCGACGCATACGAGACGGCGATCGGCACGCCCGACCCGGCGCTCGCGGCGCGCGCCGGCGTCGGCCTCGTGCTCGCGCTGCTTCGGATGGGCGATTTCCCGCGCGCGCTGGACACCGCGTCCACGCTCGACCGCAACCACCCGGGCCGCGCGATGATCGCGGCGATACGAGGCGACGCGCTCTGGTCCATGGGCCGCTTCGAGGAGGCCGAGCGCTCCTACGACGCGGCGCTCGCGATCGATCCGCTGCAGCCGCGCGCGCGCCACGGCCGCGCGCGGTCGCTCGGCGCGCGCAATCAGCTCGACGCGGGATTGACCGAGGCGCGCGAAGCGCTGCGCCTCGGTCCGCGCGAAGCGGAGTTCCACCACACCATCGCGTCGATTCACGAGCGCCTGCGCAACTTCGAGGACTCCGCCGCGGCGCTCGGGAGCTACATCGATCTGCTGCCGAATCGCGATCGCAGCGAGAAGGCGGCCTGGGCGCGCGCCGAGATCCGGTTCCTGCAGTCCTTCAAGGGGCGCGAGCCGTTCGAGATCGAAGGCGCGACGCCGCAGTCGACGTGGACGATCCCGATCAAGATCCGCGGCGACAAGGTGATGGTGTCGGGCAAGGTGAACGGCGGGTCGCAGGACTTCGTGCTCGACACGGGCGCGGAACGCACGATCCTCTCGCAGGACACCGCGCGCCGCCGCGGCGTCCTCCCGATCACCGCGATGCAGACCGCTGGCGTCGGCGACGTCGGGCTGCGCGGCCTCGAGGTCGGACGCATCGATCGGCTCGAGATCGGCGATCTCAAGGTGCGGAACGTGCCGTGCCTGATCAAGAACCCGCCGCTCGGCGGCCTGCCGTCGCGCGAGCCCGAGAGCTTCTCGCCGTTGGCGCTCGGACTCTCGATGCGCGTCGACTATCAGAGCCGCACGCTGACGATGGCGCGATCCCTCGCGCCGCACGCGTACGCGGACGAGCTCCCGCTGCGGATGCATCGCCTCGCGCTCGTGCGCGGCACGATCAACGGCTCGCTCCCCGCGACGTTCGTCGTCGACACCGGCGGCGAGTTGATTTCGATCAGCGACGCGACCGCCGGGCTGATTCGTCCGGCGACGCCGTTCCGCCGCATTCCTCTGCGCGTCTACGGCACGTCGGGTTGGGACAAGGACGCGTTTCTGATGCCCGACGTGGATCTGGAATTCAGCTCGATCCGCTTCAACCGTATTCCGGTCGTCGTCCTGAACCTGCGCGCGCCGAGCGCGCTCCTCGGCTTCCAGCTCGGCGGCATCGTCGGCCACCGTTTCCTCAGCAAGTACCGCGTGACGATCGATCTGGAGCGGAGCGTCGTGGGGTTGGAGAAGACGTAGATCATTCGCGGTCCGCTGTCCGCGATCCGCGGTCCGCAGTCCGCGATCGGCTATCCGCGGTCTGCTTCCCGCTGTTCGAGCTCGCGGCGCGCTTTGAGGCGTTCTCCGCGGCGGACGTCCGCTTCCGCCGCCCGCTGACGGTCTTCCTCACTGTCGAGAATCAAGCCGGGAATCGGGAGGCGTTTGCCGTCGCGATCGGTCGCGACGAACGTGAGAAACGCGCGGCTCGTCATGCGCCGAACGCCGGTCAAGGTTTCCTCGGAGAATACGTCGACCTCGACTTCGAGCGACGTGCTCCACACCGCGGTGACGCGCGCTTTCAGGATGATCAGGTCGCCAACCTTGATCGGATGCAGAAACTGCAGTCCGTCGACCGCGGCCGTGACGAGCAGGCTGCGCGTGTGCCGGTGACAGGCAATCGCGCCGGCGATGTCGATCAAGTGCATCACGGTTCCGCCGAGGATGTAGCCAAGCGGATTCGCGTCGTTCGGGAGAACGACCTGCACCATTTCCGTCGCGCTCTCGGAGGCTCGCCGCTGAGGTAACGTCATGCGGCGAATGATATCGCGGCCAGCGGCCGAGCTCAGTTCTCGCAGTTCTTTTCGAAAAACGACTTCAGCGTGCAGCGGAGCTCTTCGGGAAGGTCTTCATCCCGGATCGAGCGAAGGAGCGAGATCGTCGATTGGTAGGTCCTCAACTGCGCGACGCAGCGCGGGCACCTGGTGAGGTGCCGTTCGAGATCGGCGTGGACTCCCGGCGGAAGCTGGTGCTCGACGAAATCCGCCAGGAGCCCTACGAGATCGTTGCAGCTGCGCTTGGGAGCCACGCGATCTAGAAATCGTACCCGATCCAGACGCTGAACTTCGCCTTCCGGAACCACGTGCTGCCCGCGTTGGGACCGAACACGCCGTCGACGAACGCCGGATAGGCGAAGACGACGTCCTCGTAGTCGCGGTTGAAGAGCGTGCGCCACGACCAGTCGAAGTGAATCGGGAACCCGAGCGCGAACGTCTCGAGGCCGACGCCATACGACGCGCGGCTGTCGATCAGCCGGAATCCCGAGACGGCCCGCGGCTGACCGTAAACCGGCGTGTATTGGCTCGGCGACAGTGGATCGAAGAGGTAGTCGACGAGCGGCGTCTCGATCGTCGTCTTGTTCGTCCAGACCTGCGAGTCGATGTTGTCGTACGACGCGCTGCCGAAGTTGAAGAAGAAGACGCCGCGCAGGCCCCCGACCACGCCGATCGGCGTCAGCGCCGCTTCGATGATCGGGAACCGCAGCTCGGCGTTGCCGAAGAACCCCTTGTTGCCGAGGAACGCGAGGTAATCGTACCCGCGCATCTCGGAGTTGCCGCCGAAGTACATGTAGCCGGGGAATTCGCCCCAGCTCTTGTAGCCACGGGCGCGCAGCGCGAGGACGCCGTTCGTGCCGAGGCGCAGATAGTAGCGCGCGTCGGCGTCGACAGTTTGCCGCGAGAGCAGGTCGCCGGCGCTCGGCGCGTACTCGTAGCCCAGATACATGGTGTGGCCCGCGAGCGGTCCGTATTCGCGGAAGATCGTCGTTTCGCGCACGAGATTGAGGCCGAGCGGCGCGAACTGGCCGTCGACGAAGAGCACGCGTCCATAGTTGTCGATCTGATACTGGTTCGAGATGTCCTGCAGCGTCGGATCGTTGTACTTCTGGTTGAATTGCAGGAACCCGGCGGACATCTCCAGGCGGGTGTAGCGATTCAACGGATAGATCGCGGTGACGGTTCCGCCGCGCGCGGTCTGCGTCGCGAGCGCGGTGTCGCGATCGATATAGCCGTAGAGCTGGCCGTAGAACAGCTGATCGTATCCGTAGAAGAACTGCGTCTGCGAATACGCCTGCAGCGCGTACTGCATCCGGCGCGACAGGTTGATGTACGAGAACGCCATCGTCCGGTACTGCGAGACCGAGGCGATGAACAGGTTGAACTGCTTGTCTCCCAGCACGTCGGTGAACGTCACCTGCGTGCCGCCGAACAGATCGCCGCCGCTCGTGACGCCAACCGCAACCGGCGGCCGGCCTTCGAGGAACAGCTTCTCGAACGTCCCCTTCTTGCGCTTGTTCGCCGCGACGATCTGATGGTTCATCGGCGGCTGGAACGCAATCGGCGGCCCGGCTGCCGCGTCGCCGAAATCGGACGAGGCGACGGTGTGCAGCGGCTCCTCGCGCGTGAGGACGTGGATGCCGTACTCGCCCTTGTAGTACGTGACGAAGCCGACGCGGGGCGGCTTGCTGTCGCGCAGGATCACCGGCGACGTGTTCGCCGTCAGCGTGTCGGTGAACTGGCGCAGCTCCTTGTTCTTCAGGTTCAGCGTCCAGATGTTGTAGATGTTGCCGTTGCGCGCGACGTCCGCCTCGATCGGCTGATTCGGATCCACGGCCGTCGACGGGAACACGATCGTGTCGTCGTCGATGAACTGCGCGCCGCCGTCGTCGTGCGTGCCGAACGTGATCTGCGTCTTCTGCCCCGACGCGAGATCGAGCTTGAACAGCTTGTCGTTCCCGCTCACGCGCGCGAGATACAGCAGGTACTTGCCGTCGGGTGAGTACGTCGGCGCGTAGTCGCCGAACGCGTCGTTGGTGACGTTGCGGACCTGCTTCGACTCGAGGTTGACGATGAAGATGTCGCCGGTCGCGCCGGAGAGGCCGGAGAACGCGACCTCCTTGCCGTCCGGGCTGATGTCGGGCGACTCGGGCATGTCGACGGTCTTCAGCTCGATGCGCTGCTCGACCTTGCCGTTCACCGCGTTCTGAAGAATCAACGTCTTCATCTTCTCGGTGCGCGCGAAGTACGCGATCTGATCGCCCGACGGCGCCCACGAGATCCACGGCACCGCGTTGTTGCGGAAGCCGCCCGGCGTCGCGATGTATTCGTATCCGCGATCCTTGTTGAATCCGCCGGTCAGGTTGCGAATGACTTTGCTGTCTTTCGTCGACAGCAGGATGATGTCGAGTTCTTGATCCTTCCGGTTGCCCGCGGCCACCGCGAGGAGGTCGCCCGACGGCGACGGCTCGATCGAGACGACGGCGACGAACGGCGTCTTCTCGCGCTTCGGCGCGAGATCGCGGCCGTAATCGGCCGGCCGTTCCTTGTCGCGGAACGGCTTGAAGCGATCCTTCAAGTACTTCTCGAACTGCTCGTCGAATTCCTCGGCCTTGAGGCGGAAGGCTTCTTCGTACGCGCTCTCGCCGCCGCCGATGACGTTCTTCCGCAGCGCGAACAGGAACTGGCGGATGCCTTCCTTGCCCCAACGCGACTCGATGAACTCGAACGCGGCGTGGCCGAGATTGTAGGGGAGCCGGCCGTCCACGAACGCGGTGCCCTGGAAATCGCTCATCGACGGCACGTTGTCCGAGATCGCCGCGTCCCGCACCGTCATCAGATCGAACGAGTTCCAATAGCTCGTCATGTAGTCCGAGAGCCCCTCGTCCACCCACAGGGGCAGCCCGCGGCGGAGCAGCGATCGCGGGATGATGTCGAACTCGAAGATGTGCGTGAGCTCGTGGGTGATCAGGCGGTAGAGCGCGTCATCCGGCTCGTCGATCGGCAGGACCATGCGATCGCGGTACGGCTCCGCGAACGCGAGGACGCCTTCCGGCAGCTCCGTGGGCTCGACGTTCTGCTGCTGGAACTCGCTCTGCGTCTTGTACAGCATGAGCGGGACCTTGACGGCCAGATCGTGCTTCAGATCGGAGCTGATCAGCTGATACGCGCTCTCCGCGTAGCTGACGACCCGCTCGAGATGCTGCTCGATCTCGGGGTAGTAATAAACCTCGAAGTGGTCCGTCGTGTAGATGTGCCACTTGAAGTTGTTGTAGCGGATCTTGTTCTTGCCGTAGTACGGGATGTATCCGGTCTGGTAGTGAGCCTGGTGCTCGATGCGCTGCGCGAAGGCCTCGTCGCCCGGCGCCCCGACGAACATCAGGGTCAGAACAACAGTTCCCGCCAACGGGACGGAGCCGCGCGTAGGGCGCGAGCGCGTTGCCAACATGGCCCACATGGTTGTCACCTCGGAATCGAGCGGAAGGCCGGCGTGTCGCCGATGTTACTGTAGCTAGGACGATTGCCGCAACGGCCGCGTCCCAGGCTCGCTTGTCCGTGAGAGGAGGGGGACGACCCAGCAATCGCGATGCCCGCGACGAAACCGTGATTCTGCTGGACGAAAACACGAAATCGAGCTCGACTGTCCTCCCGGAGGAACGCTCGGCGTCCCGCATTGAGTACAATCGAAGGAATAAAGACGCGCCCCGCGGGTGTTCTCTTCTTGGGGCGTGCGGTTCGAACACCTCATGCTGTTTGGCCGACGCTCCGGGCCGCCCGGAGCTGACCCGTCGGGCGCGGCAGGCGCGAACTACGATTCGGCCTTCGCCGACGAAGCGCTGTCCTACATCGATGCGCTCTATGGGACTGCGCTCCGGCTGACGCGCAAAGCGCAGGATGCGGAGGATCTCGTCCAGGACACGTACCTGAAAGCGTTTCGGGCCTCGAAGCAGTTCGAGCGTGGCACGAACCTGAAGGCCTGGTTGTTCACGATCCTCCACAACACGTTTCGCAACGTGCGGCGGCACGACGTCAGAAGCCCGGTCGACGTCAACAGCGAGACCGTCGAGCAGGCCGCCGACGCGGCAGGGCACGATCGAACGCCGGAACAACTGCTCACGCGGGCGACGCTCGACGGCGATCTCCAGGCGGCGCTCGACGAGATGCCCGAGGCGTTCCGTCAAGCGGTGTGGCTGCGCGATGTCGAGGAATTCACGTACGCCGAGATTGCCGGCATCATGGACGTGCCGATCGGCACGGTGATGTCGCGAATCTCGCGGGGCAGAAAGATGCTCCACGATCGGCTCACGCGAACGGGCGCCGGCGCGGCCGAGAAAGCCGTGAAGGCTGGATAGAGTGCAGCGGATGGGCAGAAGCTAGAAGCGTCATGGCCGACTGTCGCGATCTCGAGTCGTTGTTTGCGTCGTATGTCGACGGCGAATCCGCGCCGACCGACTGCGCCGCGATCGAAGCGCACCTTCGCGCGTGCCCCGTGTGCCGGGACCGCGTCTCGTGCGAGCGCGAAGTTCGCGAGGCCATCGCGTTGCGGCGCGACAAGCTTCGCGCATGCGCATCGTCCGAGCTGCGGCGGCGATGCGACGCCAATCGTCATCCCGTACCAGCCTCGACCGGCGCGTCAGCCGCCGCGGCGCCTCGGATGGGCCGCCGCGCGTGGGTGTCCGTCTCGATGGCGGCGACGCTCGTGCTCGCCCTTGCCGGCGTTTTCCTCTACGGGCTCCAGGGCGGCAGCGAGGCGCTTGCGGCGCAGCTCGCGATCGATCACGTGAAGTGCTTCGAGTTCGCGCCGCAGCCATCGGTGCTTCCCGACGCGCGCGCGCTCGGCCGCGAATGGTCGACGCTGCGAGGATGGACGATCAGAATCCCGAAGAGCGAGCCGATCGAAGGTCTCGAGCTGCTCGGTATGCGCCGCTGTATTTCGACGGAAGGCTTCACGGCGCACGCGATGTATCGATGGCACGGACAACCGCTGTCGGTCTACGTGTTGAATCGCGTGCACCCGAGGATCGGTCAGACGCCGCAGATCGTCGAGCGGCTCGGGCAGGAAGCGATTATGTGGTCGAAGGGCGGCCGGACATACGCGGTGGTCACGCACGGGCGGCCATCGGACATCGAACAAGTTGCGCGCTATGTGCGCACGGAGGCTGAGTGACTCTCCCTGATTCGCCCAACTCGTCTAGTCCCGACAATTCTGCGTCCACGGGAGATCCGCTTCCGGGCGACGCGACGCCTCCGGAGAATCCTCCGCAGAAGATGACCGCGCGATGGATCATCGCAGCGGCCGCGGCGCTTGGCGTCGGCGTGCTCACCGTCGCGAGCTTGACGGGCCGCCCGAAGCCGGTGGTCGTCGACGAGTCGCCGGCATCCGCGGCGAGCGACAAGGCGACGCCCGTCTGCGAAGCCGAATCGCAGGCGAACCTGAACTTCACCGTGAAGGACATGAACGGCGCGAACGTGCGGCTCACGGATTACAAGGGGAAAGTGATCCTCTTGAATTTCTGGGCGACGTGGTGCGCGCCGTGCAAAGCAGAGCTGCCCGGATTCATCGAGCTCTACGCGCAGTACAAGGACAAAGGTCTCGTGATTCTCGGCGTGTCGGCCGACGACGACGCCGCGACGCTGCGATCGTTCGCGAGCGAATGGAAGCTCAATTACCCCGTCATCGTCGGACGCGACGAGACCGCGCTGCTCGACGCATACGGCCCGATCTTCGGTTATCCGATCTCCGTGCTGGTGGGGCGCGACGGCGCGGTGTGCGGGCGCCACATCGGCCCCGCGACCAAGGAGGAGTTCGAGCGGGAGATCAAAGCGCTCCTGTAGTATGATCGCTGCACGATGCTGAAGGGTTTCACGCACGCGCGCCTCGCCTGCGGGTGTCGCATCAGCTTTCGCGATGGCGTGGAAGGCAGTCCCGTCACGGTCGTGATTGACGAGAAGAGCCCGGCCTGCGCGCTCAGGCTGCACGTTCGCGATCTGCCGCTCTTCGATTACCGCGAAGCGCTTCGGCCCTCGACGCGGCTGGTTCCGCCGAACGAAGAAGAGTACGAAGAATCCTAGTCCTCGGCGTTCTCTTTCAGCTTTCCCGCTTCTCTCAACGCCCGTCTCAGAATGAATTCGATCTGGCCGTTCAGGCTGCGCAGGTCGCTGTCCGCCCAGCGCTGAACGGCCTCGAGCACATCGCGATCGATCCGGAGCAGGAACGGCTTGCGTTCAGCCACGGCCGCTTACTGATAGAGAGTTCCCGCGTTGATGACGGGCTGCGTCGATCGCTCTCCGCAGAGCACGACGAGCAGGTTGCTCACCATCGCCGCCTTGCGCTCGTTGTCCAGCTCGAGGATCTCGCGCCGCGAGAGCATGTCGAGCGCCATTTGCACCATGCCGACGGCGCCCTCGACGATGCGCTGCCGCGCGGCGATGATCGCGCCGGCTTGCTGCCGCTGCAGCATCGCTTGCGCGATCTCAGGCGCGTAGGCCAGGTGGCTGATTCGCGCTTCGAGCACTTCGACGCCCGCCTTCGCGAGGCGGTCCTGAATCTCTTTCTTCAGGTGCTCGGCGACTTCGGCGGTGTTGCCGCGCAGCGAGATTTGATCCTCTTCGTGCGCGTCGTACTTGTACCTCGTCGCAAGGTTGCGGACCGCGGCCTCGGTCTGCACCTTCACGAAGTTCTGATAATCGTCCACCTCGAAGACCGCTTCCGCCGTGTCGACGACGCGCCACACGACGACGGCGGCAATCTCGATCGGGTTGCCTTCGTTGTCGTTGACCTTCAGCCGCGCGCTCTCGAAGTTCCGGACGCGGAGCGAGATGCGCTTCTTCGTGTAGAGCGGATTCGCCCATCGCAACCCGGGAGTCTTCACGGTGCCGACGTAGTCGCCGAACAGCTGCAGGACGCGCCCCTCGTTCGGGTTCACGACGAAGAGGCCGACCAGCAGGAACGCCTCGAGCACGATGCCGAGGGCGGCGGGAACGATAACCACCGGGTCGTCACCGAGCGGCTGACCGATGATCACCCACAACGTGACCCCCAGGGCGACCAGGAGAACGATGAGAACGAGCAGACCGGACAGGCTGGCGGCCTCGCGTTCGCGAATCATGGTGAGTGACCTCCTCAGTATGCGATAGCAAAGTGATATCATTCTGCTATCCAGCTTGTCAATACGGTCTTCGGGGTTCCAGGGTTCCGGGGTTCCAGGGTTCGGAACCCGCACCGGGGACCCCGGAACCCGGAACCGCTACTTGTCGAAACTAATCCGCAGATTCGCGACGAGCGGCAGGTGGTCGGAGGCCATGAGTGCCTTGCGCGTACGAGGCAGCTCGACGCTGTGTACGTCGACCTGGCCTTCGTAGTAGATGTGGTCGAGATGCAGGACGGGAAAGATCCCCGGATAGGTTCGGCGCCGCCGCAGGTGCGGCTCGATATCGATGCTCTTGAAGAGCGAGCTCAGCGTGCGCGTCGCGAGGCCGCGCATCCACTCGTTGAAATCGCCGAGGATGATCTTCGGACCGGCGATCCGGTGATCGTGCACGAAGGCGGCGAGCCGCGGCGCTTGGTAGCGGCGCTCGAGGACCGCCGTTCCGAGGTGCACGTTGTAGACGTGCAGCAGCCGGCCGTCGCCGAGATCGAGATCGGCGCGCTGGCTGCCGCGCGGCTCGCACGTCCGCCACGAGAGATCGTATTGGGACTGGTGCACGATCGGAAAGCGGCTCATGACCACGTTGCCGAAGAGATGATTGCGAAGGTGGCGCACCGGTGCCATGACCCACCCCATCCCGAGCGCCGCGCCGATCTCTTCGGCCTGTCCCGATCCGGTCGGTCCCGCGCCGACGACTTCCTGCATGGCGACCACGTCCGCGTCGATCTGTTTGAGGACGTCGGCGATGCGTGACGGCACGACGCGCCGATCCATCCCGCGCGATCGATGGATGTTGTAGGTCGCGACGCGAACGTCGACGCTGCGCTTCGTGCCTCGGGCCTCGCTCACTGCTGCCGCTCCAGGATCCAGACGAACGGTCCGACGATCTTTTCCCACCGCGGCCGGCGCCGCCATCGCTCCAGCGTCATCTCGTCGCTGTCCACCATATCGCGCTCGTAGTCGCCGAGCAGCCGCGCGGCCACGTCGCGATCGCAGATCGCCACGTTGACCTCGTCGTTGTGCTCGAACGATCGATTGTCCATGTTCGTCGTGCCGAGCACCGACCACGTGCCGTCGACGACGAGCACCTTCGCGTGCATCATCGTCCCGCGGTACTCGAAGATCCGGATGCCGGCCTCGAGGAGCGTTCCCCACATCCGCCGGCTCGCGAGCCGGACCCATCGCTGATCGGTCCGCCGGCCGGGCACGACGACAGTGAGGACCACGCCGCGCTTGGCGATCTCCACGAGCGCGCGGCGCAGCGCGCGATCGGGAAGGAAGTATGGCGTGCTGATGCGCACGTGGTGCTCCGCGCCCTGCATCAACAGTTGAAACGCGACGCGCGACGACGTGGCGCGATCCGCCGGCGAGCTCTTCACGACGAACGCGGTCGCATCCCCCACGGCGTCGAGGCTCGGAAAAAACTTGGGGCCGGTCAGGATCTCGCCGCAGCATTCGAGCCAGTTTTCCGCGGCGACGCCCTGCAGCGCCGCGACGATCGGACCTTCGACGCGCACCATCGTGTCGCGCCATGGGCGCTCGTGGTGACCGTTGAACGCCCACCAGTCGGCGATGCCCGAGCCGCCCGCGAACGCGATTTGTCCGTCGACGATCAGCAGCTCGCGGTGCGTGCGATTGTTGAAGCGCGCGAGCGAGTACCAGCGCAGGCGTTGGTACGACTCGATGCGGCAGCCGGCCTTGCGCAGCCGCCGGACCGGCCGGCCCCACAAGCTGAAGCTGCCGATCGCATCCACGACGATCGTGACGGTCACGCCGTGGCGCGCACGCTCGGAGAGCGCGGCGATGAACTGATCCGCGATCTTCCCCGGCTGAAAGATGTACAGCTCCATGTTGATCGATGCTTGCGCGCCGCGGATGGCTTCGAGCATCGCCGGGTAATACTCCACGGCGTTCGTGAGAATCCGCACGCGGTTGCCGTGATGGAGCGGCGCCTGACACGTCGATTGAACGGTGTAGAGGAAGCGCGGGTCCGCAATGGAAATTCGTCGGCTCAGGTGGTAGTTGATGCCAGGCGTGAAGAGAAAGACGAGGACCATCCACGCGAGAAACGCGGCGCCGGCTATCGACAACCAGACCATCAACGGGGTCTCTGCAAACCGCTGTCCACGGCGGCGCGCGCTGGCATCGCGCTATCATAAGGGCGATGATTGGTCCGGCGATCCGGCGGCTGCTCGCCGGCGCGATGTTGCTGATGGCCGCGGCGGCCGGCGCCTGTTCGATTCCGCAGGATCCAATCCTCGTGGACGAGGGCTCGGTGACGGTCGTGAATCTGACGCGCGTCGAGTGGCGCAACGTCCGCGTGACCGTGAACGATCACTTCAGCGGCGGCGTGTCGTCGCTGGCGGCGGGCGGCCGGCTGAACGCGCCCCTCAGTCAGTTCCAGACCGGTCTCGGACAGAAGTTCGATCGCGGGCGCCAGAGCGTCTTCAAAGTCGAAGTGACGGCCACGGATTCGACCGGGAAGCCCGTGAGCTTGACGTGGGGAGGCAGACCTCGATGACTCTCAAATCGGAATTCGAAACGACCTGCCCGTGTTGCCAGGCGACGCTCGTCATCGACACGAACCTCAAACGCGTCGTCCGCCACGTCGAGCCCGTGCGCGGCGATCGGCCGGAGCTCTCCGACGCGCAGCGGATTCTTGCCGACGAGGCCGCGCGCCGCGAAGCGCTCTTCGAGCAGTCGGTCAGCGCCGAGCGGACGCGCGGCGATGCGCTGTCGCGCCGGTTCGAGGAAGCGCTGCGGCAGGCGAGGCAGGAGCCGATCACGAAGCCGACGCGGGATTTCGATCTGGATTAGCTTTCAGCTTCCAGCTTCCAGCTTCCAGCTTCCAGCTTCCAGCTTCCAGGTCCTTCAAGAGCTGGTAGCTGGCCGCTGGTAGCTGGCAGCTTCATCTGAATTCATCAGGAATCGGCGTCCACCGATCCCGGCCGCGATAATAAATCGGCTTCTTGTTGCCCGTCCGCCGCATGTGCTCGACGTAGCGCGCGCGCAGTCGATCGATGCGATCGTCGGAGCTCCGGATCGCGCGATGTGGATACTCGAGCAGCGCGCGCTCGACCTTCCAAATGTTCTTCTCCGACAATCGCCAATCGTAGTCTCCGAGCGCCCGGAGATCGAAGACGGCATAGGCCATGACGCGGCCGCTGAAATCGACGTACGGATCGACATAGCTCGAGGCGAGCGCGCGCGGCGTCGCGAACACCGCGCGCCGTCCGTGAAGGCCGGGATCCCGCGAGCGGGCGACCGATCCCCATCGCCCATTCCGCCGGTACACGAAGATGACGTGATCGAGATGATCGATCGACTCGAAGCTCAGGACGAGCGGCGGGTATCCGTGCTGCTCGAGGATCACGGCGGCGGCAAGCGCCGCTTCGAGACAATGCGCCACACCGTGGCGGACGACGCCGCGGAAGCTGCGAAGCGTCGCGCGTCCTGGCGGCGGCTCGGTGTTGTATGGCAGGTCGTTCAGGAAACGTTGAACGGCGGACGGCGTGCGAAGCCGCGCGATCAGGCGGCGCTCCGCGCGCGTGAACGATTGGAGGAGTGGAGCCTCACCGGCTGCCACGCGTGCTCCCGGTCCGTTTCGCGCCGGCCGCCTTCAGCGCGTCGACGAGCTCGCGTGCGTTCCAGTCGTTGCCGTTGAGAATCGTAACCAGGCGTCCCTCTCCGTCGATGACGGCCGTTCGAAGATTGTGCACCACCTCCGGCGTATGCGCGGCGTCGCGCATGATCTGCACGCCGAACGCAGCGGCGAATTCGTCGATGCGGGCCTGATCGCCCGTGAGGAAGCTCCAGACGTCCGGATCGGCGCCGAGCTTCGACGCGTGCGCCGCCAGGACTGCCGGCGTGTCGAACGCCGGGTCGAAGCTGATAGAGAGAAGGTGCGTCCGGCCGCGCAGTTCGGGGTCGCGCTTGATTTCGGTCTGGACTTCCGCGAAGCGCCGATCCATCGCGGGGCAAAAGTCTGGAATCGGGCACCGCGTGTATGTGAACGTGACGCCGATCGCCTTGTTTCGCCACGCGGCGAGCGATCGCTCACGCCCCGAGGCATCGACGAGCGCCACGTCCGGGACCGGACTGCCCGGCGCGAGCGTGTCGCGCCGAGGCGGGGGAGGCGGCTCGGTCAACGGCGCGCGGCCGATCGACTCGATCGCCTTCAGATAGCCTGTCGATTCCTCGACCACGAGGGTGGCGCGAATCAGTTCGCCGGCGGTCCGCTGCTCGAGCAAAGACGAGTCCCTGACCTTGAACGGCATGGTCATTCCCGGCATGAATCCGCGAATGTCCTCGTGTTTGACCGTGATCTCCTGGCGCCCGCGGTCGACCGCCAGCACCTGGCCGCGCAGCTCGTACTCGCGGCCTCGCGCACACGAGGCCGCGCACGCGACCGCAGCCGCGAGAATCAGTCGCGGACCAAGCGCCGTTCGCGCGCGACGCATGAGTTTCATCGGATCACCGGCATCCGTCGATCGTAATCGGAACATGGCTGAGGTGTGTGCTCAACAGGTCCGGCACGCATTCTGCTATATACTCGCCTGCTAATGGGAGCCCGCTCCTTGCCTGCGCAGAATCTGAAGATCCTTTTCGCACAGCAATCAGAGAGCTTTCCGACTGGCGTGACGTTCCGAGCGCGCGAGCGCCGCGCCTGATCAACAATCGCGCGTCTCTTTTTGGCTAGGGTAGGTGACAGGATGGGCAGGAGACTCTACGTCGGCAATCTCCCGTATTCAGCGACGGAGGATCAGCTCACGGAGCTGTTCAGCCGCGCGGGGAAGGTCGACAACGTACGCGTGATGCGAGACATGGCCACGGGGCGTGCGCGAGGCTTCGCCTTCGTGGAGATGAGCTCGGACGAAGAGGCGCAGAAAGCGATCAGCGAGTTCCACGAGCAGCAGATGGAAGGCCGTGCCCTCGTGGTGAACGAGGCGCGTCCCAAGCCTGAAGGAGGCTTCGGCGGCGGCGGCCGCGGTCGCGGAGGCGGCGGCGGACGCAGCTACGACGACGGAGATTTCTCAGGCGGTCGTCGCAAAGAGCCGCGCTGGTAACAGCCCGGAAAGCGCGTTTCAGCACGCAGCGTTCGAACACAAAAGGCCGGTCGTCCTTCTCAGGATGACCGGCCTTTTGATTTGTGCGCGCGTCTCGCGGTCTCGCGCGGTTACTCGTTGACGACCCACCCGTCGCGAAGCTGAATGATTCGGCTTCCGTACGACGCGTTGGTTTCCGAGTGCGTGACTTGGATGATCGTCGTGCCCGATTCGTTCAGCTTGCGGAACAGCTCCATGATCTCCTTGCCCTGGCTCGTGTGCAGGTTGCCCGTCGGCTCGTCGGCGAGGATCACTTTCGGATTCGAGATCACCGCGCGCGCGACCGCGACCAGCTGCTGCTGCCCGCCCGAGAGCTGATTCGGATAGAGATCCTTCTTCCCGACGATCGCGAACTTGTCGAGGATGTCGCACACCATGCTCTCGCGCTCCGACTTCTTGATGTCGCGGTAGGAGAGCGGGATGTCGAGGTTCTCGTAGACCGTCAGGTGATCGAGCAGGTGATAGCTCTGGAAGACGAAGCCGATGTACTGCTTGTGCAGCTTCGCGCGCTCCTTGGCGCCGAGGCGGTGCACGGGCTGATCGAGGAAGTAGTACTCCCCCGTCCACGCGCTGTCGTGCATCCCGATGATGTGCAGGAGCGTGGACTTGCCCGCTCCCGACGGCCCCATGATCGAGACGAATTCCCCTTCCTTGATGTCGGCGTTGATCCGGCGCAGCACGTAGCTGCGGCTGGTGCCGTGCGCGTACGATTTTTCGATGTTGCGCAGCGCGATCAACGCATTCGGCGCGAGGGACTCGGTCTCGACCGCGTCCACGGCAGGCGACACGGCGGGCTGCGGGTTCCGGCTGAAAAAGGCCATATTGGTTACTCGTTAGACGGGACGACCGGGTGAACGGTTCTTATTCTACCCTCAGCGCTTGCATCGGGTCGATTCGCATGGCCCGACGCGCCGGCAGGTAGCTCGCCACGAGCGCCACCAGCACCAGCAGACCGGCCGTGGCGGCGAACGTCGCGGCATCGGTCGCGGCCACGCCGAACAGCAGCCCCTGCAGGGCGCGGCCGACGGCGAACGAACCCGCCATCCCGAGTACCAGCCCGGCGGTCGTGAGCTTCAGGCTCTCGCCCAGGATCAACCCGAAGATCTGCCGCTCGCCGGCGCCGAGCGCGACGCGCACGCCGATCTCGGCCGTCCGCTGCGAGACGACGTACGCCATCACGCCGTAGATGCCGATCCCAGCCAGGACGAGGGCGAGGATGCCGAAGCCGGCGGCGAGCGTCGCGAAGAACCGCGGCTGGTCGATCGAGTCGCTCACCATCTCGCCGAGCGTGGTGATGCCGGACACCGGTACGTTGCGATCGATCGAGGCGACCGCCTGACGCAGCGGTCCGGCGAGGCTCGCGGGGCTGCCCGCGCCCTTGAGGATCACCGTCATGCCCGGCTCGGTCAGCTGCCAGTACGGCACGAAGGTCTCGACGCGCGTGCCGCCGCGCGCGCCGC
>DATBJJ010000057.1:0-3585 GCA_036556425.1 Vicinamibacterales bacterium | reverse complement strand
CTCGTCGGCGCGCCCGATGGACGAGAACGCGTCGAGCTCGGCGAACAGCCGCCGCGCGGCGTCGAGCTCGAGCCGCCGCCCGTCGACGTCGCCCCGGCGCTCGCACACGGCCGCCACCAACACGCTCGTTTGCGCCTGCTCGTACGGCGCCTCGAGATCGCGCCAGCCATCCCACGCCTGACGCAGCGACGCGGATGCCGCGTCGACCTTGCCTTCCGCGAGCAGCACCGCGCCGTCCGCGTGCGCGGACGCGGCGGCAAGAAGCGGCGTCCCAACAACGCGCGCGATCTCACGGAGCTCATCCGCCGCCGCGCGCGCACCCTCGCGATCGTCCGCCGCGAGCAGAATCTCGACCGCCGCGGCCAGCATCCTGGCTCGAGCCGAGCGCGTCAACGATGTCGACGTTTCTAGCGCGCCGCGAATCGATGCGGCCGCGACGTCCGCCTGACCCAGGGCCAAACGAAGCTGCGACAAGCCAGGCTGCGGCTTGCGTCCGCACTCGTTCGCGCGCGCGTAGGCCGCTTCGGCCTTCGCGAACTCGCCGCGAAGTCGATGCAGCTCGCCGAGCCGATAGAATGCGGCGCCGGCGGCGGCGCGACCGGCAGCGGTCAGGAGCTCGCACGCGTCGCGCGCATCGCGTTCGGCGGCGCTCCACTCGCCGTGCCATTGCAGAACCTCCGCGCGATACGTCAGGCACTCGCCGCGATAGCGCACGAGGCCTGGCTGCGCCGCGCACCATCCGGCCAGCGACGTCGTCCACTCGTAGGCGCGTCGCAGGTCGAAGATCTCCTGACAGGCCTCGAGGACGCTGCAGTAGATGTCGCCGGCCAGAATCGGCGTGACGTCGCCGGCGATGACGGACGCCATCGCCTCGTCGATGAGCGCGACGCCTTCGGCGATGTGGCCGAGGCGTATCAGCGCGCGCCCGCGTCCGTGACACGCGAGCGACGCAAGATCGCGATCGCCGAACCGCCGGGCGATTTCGGCGGCCTGGCTGAACGCGTCGTGCGACGCGGCCGCGTCGCCCTGCACGATCCGTTGAATCGCGACGGGAATCAGCAGATATCCGCGCACGGCGCAGTCGATCTGGCCGTCGTCCAGGATGCGCTCGGTTCTATTGAGCCAGCCGGATGCGGGAGCCATGGCGCCGCGGGCCAACAGCGCGAACGCGAGCCAGAACGCGGACCGCGCGGCCGCTTCACGCTCGCCGCGATCGAGATACACCTGATGCGCGCGAGCGAGAACCGCCTCGGCTTCTTCGTCCTGGCCGGTTAGGTAGGCCGCGCGCGCGAGTCGTTCGAGGTCTTCGGGCTCGAGCGGCGTCTCGCGATCGGCGGCCTGCAACAGACGATGCGACTCGCCCCACACCCGCCGATCGAAGGCCTCACGCCCTCGTTCCAAGAGCCGAGCTTCCGTCATGTCCCCACTTCGAATGCGGATTGCGTCGGGATCAAGGCTCACTCGAACGGCTGGGCGAACGTCAGCCGGTTGCGCTCGGGATCCAGAACGCTGAACTCGCGCAATCCCCACGGGTGGCTGATCGGCTTCCCCTGCACATCCGCGCCCTTCTCGATCAGCTCCGAATGGAGCGCGTCCGCGTCGCGCACGTAAAAGGACGCCGATCCGATTCCGCGATGCTGCGCCGTTCGCGCGACGAGCAGCAATCGAACGTTGTCGCGGTCCAGCACGCCGATGTCGTGCTGCTCGTAGTTGACCCTGAAGCCGAGGATGTCCCGGTAGTGCTTCACGCCCGCCGGCACGTCGTCGAGCGGCAGCTCCGGCATCGCGCGCTCCATCATCGATCGAGCACGCGCGGGCGAGTCGGTGTGATACGACCGGCCGAACCAGATGACGTGTCCGTCGGGATCCTGAACCTGAAACATGCGCATCTTGATCCAGTTGACGTCTTCCGGTTCGCTCGGTCGTCCGCCGCGGCGCCGGATGAGCGCGTGCATCGCGTCGACGTCGTCGGTCTCGAAGAACAGAATCGCCGGCGCCCGGTCGTGTTCGCCGAACCGGATCCGCGCCGGTCCCGAAGTCAGATTGATCTCGTCCTGACCGGGGGATCGTTCGACCTCGAAGCCGAGCACATCCCGCCAGAAACCGACCGCGCGATTCACGTCGGTGGCGCCAATGGACCGGCTCGCGGGAGCCGTGATTCGAGGCTCGGAGGGATTGGTCGGAGACATAGTGGCATCGTAGATCGAGTGCGACGGCGTTCGCGAGATTCCGCGGCCGAGTCAGCGTTCCGGCTCACGGCGTAAATGTCTCCCATCGCCGTCTGACGCCGCGGAGGATCTCCTCGAATCGCGGCAGGCGGCGGAGCGGCGCGAAGAACGGATCGTAGTGCGCGAGGAATGGATAATTGATGAAGCCGCGATCGACCGCGATCGAAAGCCAGTCGAGCGCCTTGTCCGGTACTCGCGCCATCGCGTAGCCCTGCGCGAGGATCCGCGGGAACACGTCGGCGCCGGTGGCGACCTCTTCGATCTCCGGCGTCAGCGCCGCGCGTGCCGAGGCCGCGTCGCCCGCGGCGGCGTGCGCGAGGAAGCACGCGAGCCTTGCCGGAATCGTGTCGCGCACTTCTGACGGGACGGTGGAGGCAATTGAACGGATGGCGTCCGTGCGGCCATTGAGTGCCAACACCCACACGTAGAACAGCCTCGCCATTGGATTGCCGGGATCCATGTCGAACATCTGGCGATACGGTTCGATGGCGGCGGAACAGTTGCCCTCCATCGCATCGGCGAAGGCCGGCATGCACCGGCCGACCGGCGTCAGCGGGTCGACGGCGAGCACTCGATCGATGAGCGGCCGAGCGGCTGCCACGTAGCCGGAGATCAGATAGCAGTTCGTCAGCAGCAGCAGCACGTCCGCGTTGTTCGGCTCGATCTCGAGCGCCGCTTTCAGATCGTGCACGGCGCTCTGGATCTCGCCGCGGCCGTAGTGGATCCAGCCGCGCAGCTGCATTGTCGACGCGGACTCCGGTTCGAGCGCGAGGACCTTGCGCACGCAGGCTTCGGCTTCGTCGAGCGGGCGCGCGCTGAAATCGAGGCCGGCCTCCCGGTATTGAAGATGCGCGTGGCCAACGGCTGCGTAGAGCCGCGCGTTCGGTCCAACCAACGCGAGGCCATTCTCGAGCAGTTGAATCGCGTGGGCGATCGCATCCTTCCGCCATCGCCAGGCTTCCTGACGCGCGAGCAGGTAGCACTCGTAGGCGTGCACGTTTTCGATCGGCCGCGTCGCCAGCCCGCGATCCTCGTCTGCCGTCAGTTGAAGCTTCAACGCGCCGGCGATCTCGCGCGCGATGCGTTCCTGAATCCCGAACACGTCCGCGATGGGGCCCTCGTATTTGTCGACCCACACGTGCTTGTCGCGCTCCGCATCGATCAGCCGCGCCGTGATGCGCAGCCGATCTCCGCCGCGCCGCACGCCGCCCTCGAGGATGTAGCGGACGCCCAGCTCGCGCGCGATCGTGTGCGCGTCCTTCGTGGTCCCCTTGAACGTCATGGCGGACGTGCGCGAGATCACGCGCAGCGCACGCAGTTTGGACAGATCGGTCGTGACCTCGTCGGTGAGACCGTC
>DATBJJ010000056.1:0-40718 GCA_036556425.1 Vicinamibacterales bacterium | reverse complement strand
AGCCGCGCGAGCTCGCGCGCGTCCTCGTAGTAGCGCGACCACTCCACCGCCTTGCGGCTGCGCTTGAGCGCCGCGGCATGATCGGCGCGCCGGCGTGATTTCGATTTCGTGAGCCTGAGCAGCGCGCGCTCCGCGTACTGCCTGCTGTAGATCCGTGCTGATCCGAAAAACACGACCGTGTCTTGAATGTTCGCCTGGCGGAAGCGCCTCAACGGATCGAGGTATTCCGCGAGAATGCGAATCGGCCGTGCATCGGTGCTCTCGAGAAACTCATGGTTGTAGTACGCGAGCGGCTGCTTCACAGACATGTAAACGTAATCTCCGAGTCTCTGACTATAATCGGTTCAGGGAGGAGCATGACATGTTCCGACGGTCGTTCGCGATTGTGGCGATCTTCGTCGCCGCTGTCGGTGCGGCGGCGCTGGCCGCCGTCGATCAGAAACCGCCCGCGCAGAAGCCCGGCGAAGGGACCGGATGGCAGCTGCCGCCGGACGCGGACGAAAAGAAGAATCCGGTCGCAGCCGATACGAAGGCGCTTGCGACCGGCAAAGTGATCTTCAAGGACAAGTGCTCGAAGTGTCATGGCAACACGGGCCTCGGCGACGGCCCCGACGCCGATCCCGATCATCAAGAGCACATGAACCTGACCAATCCGAAATTCGCGGATCGCAATACGGACGGCGTCGTGTTCTACAAGGTCTCGAACGGCCGGCGGCGGCCGAAGATGCCGGCGTTCAAAGAGGAGCTCACCGAGCAGCAGATCTGGTCCGTCGTGACGTACGTCCAGACATTGCGCAAGAAGTAGTCACAGGAAGCGGGTGATGAGCTCGCCGATCGCGTAGCCGACGGCGGCCACGCCGAAGCCGACGAGGAACATGTCGCGTCCGCTCGCCCAGACGCCGCGGCCGGTGAAGAAGCTGCGCGCGGCGCCAATCGCGAAGTGCGCGATCATGCTGACGGCAAGCGACACCCAGACGCCTTTCCGGAAGTCCATCGCGAGGAACGGCAGGATCGGGATGAACGCGCCGATCGCCGTCGCGGTGCCGGTCACGATCCCGTCGTTCAACGGCGCGAGCTCCGGCGGATGGATGTTCAGCTCCTCGCGGACCATCGCCTCGAGCGCGACGGGCGGATCCTGCATGAGCGCGTGCGCGGTTTCTCGCGCACGTTCCGGCGCCAGCCCCTTCGCCTCGTAGATCGCCGCCAGCTCCTCCTCTTCGAGGTCCGGCATCAATCGCATCTCGAGCTGTTCGGTCTGGATTTGGTGCGCCTGCACCTCCGCTTCGCTCTTCGCCGCGAGGTATCCGCTCGATCCCATCGACAGCGCATCCGCGATCGCGCCCGCGACGCCGCTGATGATGACGATGTGCGGCGCCACGTTGGCGCCGACGACGCCGGCGACGAGGCCGAAGTTCGCCGTCAGGCCGTCGTTGAAGCCGTACACGACGCTGCGGAGATAGCCGCCCGATCCGCCGACGTGCCAGGGTTCTCCCTCGCGGCCCATCGCCGCGGAGAGCTCGCGCGCGTGCATGGCCGAGTCGGCCGCGATGTCGACCGCGGCGGAATGCGTCAACTTGTCGCTCGCGTGGCGCGCGAGGCCGAGGTACGCCTGCACTTCCCGCCCTTCTTCGGCGAGCATCAATGGAAGGATGAGCGAGGTGCCGAAATGGCGCGCGGCCCAGCCGAGCGCCCGCGTGCGGAACGCGGTTCGATAGCTCGGCAGCGGACGCCCGCACTCCTTGAAGATCTGCTCCCACCGCTGAACGTGGCGGTCCTCGACGCGCGCGAGGCGCTCGAAGAGCTGCTTCCGCTCGCCGTTGGGCTCGCACGCCGCGAGCGCGCGATAGAGAAACGCCGCATCGCGCTCGTCGCGGTAGTGATCGTCCCACGTCTCGTCCGGCCGGGGCGCCGCCGCGTCCGTCATAAGACGATTCTAGATCCTGTCACGCTAAACTGTCCGCGTGTCCGCGAAGTCAGAGTCGGCCGACCCGACGCAGTTCGAGCAGACGATCGCGATCGGATGCCCGCCGACGCGCGTGATGGCGGCCTTCTTCGATCCGCACGCGCTCGCGATCTGGTGGCGGGCGATCCGTTCCGTGACGACCGCCCGGCCGTTGGGTGTCTACGCGATCGAATGGGCGCCGACCGTCGAGCGCGACGACGTGCTCGGACGCCTCGGCGGCGTGTTCCACGGAACGGTGATGGAGTACCTTCCGGGACGCGAGCTCTTCGTCGCCGACGCGTGGTGGCTGCCGCCGGACGACGAGCCGATTGGACCGATGTCGCTCGAAGTGAGCTGCATGCTCGAGGGCGCGTCGTGCCGCTTGCGCGTGCGCCAGAGCGGCTTCGAGGACAGCCTCCGCTGGCGCCGCTACTACGCCGTGATCACGCGCGGCTGGCAGTCGTCGCTCGCGGCGCTCAAGGAACATCTCGAACACGCCTGACGTGGAGGAAGTTCGCGTCCGTGCGTGTCTCCTCCGCGCTGACGTTGATGAACACGACGAGCGCTCCGCTCGCGACCATTCGCCGGTCGAGCAGCTCGCGCTCCAATCGCTCCACGTTCCGATCCGCCGAGACGAAGGGGGTCACGCCCCAGAAAAGCGACAACCCGCCGGCCACGTGTGAATCCGGTGTGGCGGCGAGAATCGGCGCGGCGGGGCGAAGGGCCGACAGCAGCCGCGCGGTCTTGCCTTCGTTCGTGACCGCCACGATCGCATCCGCCTTCGCCGTCGTCGCGAGCGTCACGGCTGCCTCGGACAACGCCGGCGCATACAGAGTTCCCGTGGGATCGATGGCTGGCAACACGTGAGCGGACGGGGCGATCGATTCGGCGTCGCGAATTACGGCATCGAGCACTTGCACCGCGCGGACGGGAAACGCGCCGGCCGCTGTTTCGCCCGCGAGCATGATCGCGTCCGCGCCTTCCTCGACCGCGTTGGCGGCATCGCTCACCTCGGCCCGCGTGGGCCGCGGCTCGACTCGCATCGACTCGAGCACCTGCGTCGCGACGATGGCCGGCTTCCCGAACGAGCGCGCGCAGCGGATGATTTCTTTCTGAACGCGCGGGATCTGCTCGAGCGGCATCTCCAGCCCGAGATCGCCCCGCGCGACCATGACGCCCTGCACGGCCTGCATGATCTCCGCGAGATTCCGGACGGCGGCCGGCCGCTCGATCTTCGCGACGATTGGCGTCGATCGCCCCGCCTCGTCCACGATCGCCCTGGCCCGCCACACGTCTTCCGCCATTTGCACGAAGCTGAGCGCGACGAGATCGACGCCAAGCTCGAGGCCGAACCGCAGATCGAGGACGTCCTTCTCGGTCAGCGCGGATGGAGGAAGCGCGACGCCCGGCGCGTTGATTCCCTTGTGCGCGCCGAGCAGCCCGCCGTGCTCCACGACCGTCTTCAATCCCTCGGCAATCCGATCCGCGACTCTCAGCTCGATCCGCCCGTCGTCGAGCAGCAGCCGATCGCCGGGCCTCGCGGAGCGAATCAGCTCCTCGTACGTCGTGAACACTCGACCGGGCCGCCCGGGCTCGGCGCCGGCGGAAATGATCAGCGTATCTCCGCCTTTCAGCGCGAGCGGATCCTTCCCCTCGAGCGGACCCGTGCGGATCTTCGGTCCGCTCAAGTCCTGCATGATGGCCGCGTGACGGCCGGCGCGCGCGGCAACATCGCGTATCCGCCGTGCGCTCTCGGCGTGCGACTCGTGCGTGCCGTGAGAGAAATTCAGGCGGAACACATCCACGCCCGCCGCCAGCAGCGCGGACAACACCTCGACGCTGCTGCTCGAGGGGCCAATCGTCGCGATGATCTTCGTGTGCCTCATTGCCACGGATCGACGAGCGCTTTCGTGAGCTTCATTCGTTCTGCGTCCTCCAGCGCGTGACCGACGGACGCAAGCGGATAGGTTCGTTCGCCGATTGCGCGCCATGGGATCGTCCGCGCGTGATTGGCGAGCAGATTCAGCGCCGTCAGAAAGTGACGCGCCTCGCTGCCCCAACAGCCGCGAATCTCGAGATGCTTGCGATTGATGTCATGGTGCGCGTTGATCGTGCTCGGGCCGACGTCGGTGTAGTGGCCGGCGATCACGTAGCGCCCGCCGTCGCGCACGACGCGCACGCCTTCCTCGATCGCGCGCGCCGAACCCGCGGCCTCGATGGCCACGTCGACGCCCTCGCCGTGGGTTCGAGCGCGGATGACGTCGAGGCGCTCGTCGGGCGTCGTTCTGGCGAGCTCGAAGACCTCGTCCGCGCCCATCGATTCCGCGAGCGCGAGCCGCGCCGGTGGATCGCCGACCGCGAAGATCGCGGACGCGCCGGCGAGGCGCGCGAGCGCGATCGCGCTCAAGCCAACCGCGCCAACGCCTTGAACGAGGACCGAGTCGCCCGGTCGCAGGCCGGCGCGCTCGAGGATGTGGACGGCCGTCAGCAGCCCGCAGCCGCCGCCGATGTAATCGTCGAACGTAACGGCGTCCGGAAGCCTCGCGACGCCGACACCGGGCTCGAGAAAGATGTACTGCGCCCACCCGCCGTACAACCCTTCGCGTGCCGAATCGGTGATCCCGTACACGCGTCGCGACGAGCAGCGCGTCGGCGTGTTGTGCACCGTGCACGCGCGGCATCGGCCGCAGGTGCGATGGACGTCGAAGAACACGACGCGATCGCCCTCGGCGAGCGTCGATCCGTCGATCCCGGCCAGCGGCCCGCGCATCGAGTCGAGGACCCCGGCCGAGACGTGGCCCGGAATGATCGGATACGGCACTCCGGAGAGCCGGCCGTGCCAGAGGTGCACGTCCGTGCCGCAAACCTCGGACCGCGCCGTGCGAAGGAGCGCCGCGCCCGGTGGAAGATCGGGACGTGGAAACTCGCGGATTTCAATCGGCTCGCGCGGGGCGGGCATCACGGCGGCAAGGATGGACACGCACGCATTGTAGAATCGATCGTCGTGACCCGGTATCTGGGTGTCCTCATCGCGGTTCTGGTTCCAGCAATCAGCGCGGCACAGCCGTACGAGCCGCCGATAATCCATCGGCAGTGGATCATGGTCAGCTACGATTGGCTCTACACGTGGCCGCTCCATTTCGACAATCACCCGCTCGAGGACTTCGTCGGGGACTCGGTCGACGAGACAGACGTTCCGTACGATTACCGATCGCGGGACGGCAGAACGTTCATCGACGTGATCGAGTTCAAGCGGCGCGGTAGAGCGATCGGCGCGACGGCCTTTCCGTTCGGCCTGCGGACCGGACCGACGTTGGGGCTGCGCGGCAGCATCGAGAACATTCCCGACATTCGTCTCGCCTTCGACGGTCCGGGCCGGCCGTTCGATTCCTACACGCTGACGGGCGCGATCGCCGTCGACATCGGCGCCGGCGTGTTCGTCGCCGATCGTGCGCCAGGATGGGGACTGGGCAGCTACTCGTTCATCGTCGGAGGGATCGGCAAGATCACGAGCGATCAACGAGGCGGCAGCCGCTATTTCGCCGAGGGGGGCGGGGGCGTGCAGTCGGGACCGCTGGGTTTCGAGCTGTCCGTGAAATTCGGATGGAATCGTTTCAGCGAGCCGGTCGAGCACCGGTTCTTGACGGTGCCGGTCACGATGCGCGCGACGGTGAGCTTCTGATGGACGCCCGCATCGAGGCGTGGCTGGCGGCGGCGGTCGCGGACGCGGAGCGCCGCGGACTGCCAGAGCTCGAGCCGCTCCTCGAGGGGCTCGCGCGATCGACGGCCGCGCTTCGCGAGGCAGAAGCGCGATTGGACGATTCGCCGGCGAGTCACGATTCTGCTCAGCGCTCGAATCGTCAACCATGAACGCCGCACCCGACCTTCGCCAGATCGTCGACGTCGCACCGCTCGTGCAATCGGGCGAGGTGTCGCCCGTCGATCTCGTCGAGAGCTGTCTGGCGCAGATGGATGCGAGACCCGAACTGAACGCGTTCATCACGCGGCTCGACGATCGCGCGCGGGCGGACGCGCGGGATCGGGCGCAGGAGATCCGTGACGGACGCTATCGCGGTCCGCTGCACGGGATCCCGATCGCGATCAAAGATCTGATCGACGTCGCCGGAACGAAGACGACCTCTGGATCCGCGATTCCGGTTGACGAGGCGGAGGCGGACGCGCCTTCCGTCGCGCGTCTTCGCGACGCGGGCGCAATCATCATCGGCAAGACCAACCTCCACGAGTTCGCGTTCGGCACGACCAGCGAGGAATCGGCGTTCGGTCCGGTGAGGAACCCTCACGACCCATCTCGATCCGCCGGGGGATCGAGCGGGGGATCGGCCGTTGCGCTCGCCGCGGGCATGTGCTTCGGCGCTCTCGGCACCGACACGGGCGGATCGATCAGAATTCCGTCCGCCGCCTGCGGCACGGTGGGCCTGAAGGGCACGCTCGGCGAGATTCCGTGCGACGGCGTGGTGCCGCTCAGCACCACCTGCGATCACCTCGGCCCGATGGCGCGCAGCGTGGCGGACGCCGCGCTGCTCTTCGACGTCATGAAGGGACGCGCGCCGTTTGGCGCGCTGCCCGCGCGAGATCGGCTCACCTTCGGCGTTCCCAAACCGTACTTCTGCGATCGCCTCGAACGCGGCGTGAGGGACGCGCTCGATCGCGCGCGCCGCACGCTCGAGGGTGCGGGCCACACGGTCGTCGATGTCGAGATCGCTCATGCGCCGTCGACCGTCGACGTGTATCTGCACATCGTCCTGCCGGAGGCTTCGGCGTTCCACGCGCCGTGGCTCGAGTCCACTCCCGCCACGTACTGTCCTGGCGTTCGCATCAGGCTCGAGATGGGCCGCTATCTTCTCGCCGAAGATTACGTCCGCGCGATGCGTTTGCGCGAGGCCCTCAAAGCAGCCGTGGATGATGCCCTCGACGGCTGCCACGCGCTGCTCCTGCCCGCGCAGCCGATACCGGCGCCGATCCTCGGCGCACCAACTGTGGAGATCGAGGGCAAAACCGAACCAATCCGCGCGGCCATGCTGAAGCTCACGCAACTGTTCAACCTGACCGGGCATCCAGCCCTCGCGCTTCCCGGACACACGGTCGACGCCCTGCCGCGCGGCCTTCAGATCGTCGGCCGCCGGAACGAAACGGATCGGCTGATCGAGATCGCGCTCGCGGTCGAATCGCTCGTATCGTGCTGAGCGGCGTCTTCCACGCATGGGAGCGGCGCCTTGCGGCCGCGTCGACGGATCGCATCGTTCGACCGTTCGAGTGGGGACTCGACTGGATCGAACGCGACGGCGGCGCGATCGTCGAATCGGAGCTCGAGCGATGGGCCGGCGACATGGTCGCCGCGAGCGATCGATTCTTCGCGCTCGAGCCGTGCAGCGACTACGCGCTCGAGGGCGATTGCCTCACCTACCCGAGCGCGATCGTGACGCCGCACGTCGAGAACAATCTCGTTCGCGCGCGGTACTTCCCGGATCGATCGCCAGCCGGCCGCAAGCGCGCGGTCGTCGTCCTCCCGCAATGGAACGCGGATGCGGAAGGCCACGTCGGATTGTGCCGGCTCCTCAACCGATTCCGGATCAGCGCTTTGCGTCTGACGCTGCCGTACCACGACGAGCGCAGGCCGGCCGACCTCCGCCGCGCGGACTATATCGTCAGCGCGAACGTCGGACGGACGGCGCAGGTCTGCCGTCAGGCGGTCCTCGACGCGCGACGCGCGATCGCCTGGCTCGCGACGCACGGCGGTTACGAGTCCATTGGGATCTTGGGCACGAGCCTCGGCTCGTGCCTGTCCATGCTGACGATCGCGCACGAGCCGCTCCTGCGCGCCGCGGCGTTGAATCACATCTCGCCCTACTTCGCGGACGTGGTCTGGTCGGGCCTCTCCACTGACCACGTGCGGCAGGGGCTCGAGGGCCACATCGATCTCGACCGGCTGCGCCGGATCTGGATGCCGATCTCGCCCTACCCGTATCTCGACCGGCTGCGCGGACGGCGTGTGCTGCTGGTGTACGCGCGATACGACCTGACATTTCCTGTCGGTCTCTCGAGGATGCTCGTCGATGAGTTCCGGCGTCGCGGAATCGAACACGACCTTGCGGTGCTGCCGTGCGGCCACTACAGCACGGGCGTGACGCCGTTCAAATGGCTCGACGGGTTGACGTTGTGCCGGTTTCTGTCGAAGAGCTTGTAGGGCGGGGACACCCCATCGGGACACCCAATCGGGACACTCAACATTGGGTGTCCCGATTGGGTGTCCCCGGCGGACGGCGGTCGGCGGGCGGCAGGTGGGTCTTTGGGCGAGGAACCCTCAGGGAAACCTAGCGTCCAACACCTGTGACCCTGAGGCCGTTGTACACTGAGCCGATCCTATGAGCCTTGCACGCATCAGCCTTAGCCTCGTTGGGATCGCGGGCGTCGTGGCCGTCGCGCTCGCCGGCGGCATCATCTGGCTGATGATGACCCAACCGGTCATGGTTGCCGACTCGGTGGCCAAGGGGGAGTACTCCCCGCTCGCCCGTGCGATCGCCGGTGCGCTCTACGATGCGCTCGCCGGCCTGCTGAAATACCTGTAAGAACTGAGCTTCGTTCTTGGTTCGTCGTTCCTAGGTCGTTAGCACGATCTTTCCGAACTGCTCCCGCGCTTCGAGCCGGCGCTGCGCGTCGGCCGCGCTGGCCAGCGGCATCACCGTGTCGATGGCCGGCGCGATCCGTCCTGCAAAGAAGTGCTCGGCCGCCTCTCTCAGCTCGCCCGAGCCGCCCATGTAAGAACCCATCAGCGACAACTGCCGCGCGAACAGATGGCGCAGGTCGAGCGAGGCTTTCGCGCCTGACGTCGCGCCGCAGGTCACGAGCCGGCCGCCCCGCGCGAGCGATTTCACGCTGCGATCCCACGTCGCCTCGCCGACGTGCTCGACGACGATATCGGCGCCGCGGCCGTCGGTGAGCGCGCGAACGCGGCGTGCATAGTCGTCGGCGTAGTGATCGAACACATCCTCGGCGCCGAGCGCTCTCGTCTTTTCCATCTTCGACGGGCCCGACGTGGCGTACACGCGCGCGCCGTGCAGCCGCGCGATGGGAATCGCCGCTTGACCAACGCCGCTGCCGCCCGCGAGGACGAGGACGACATCTCCCGGCCGCACGCGCGCCAGCGTCACGAGCATGTGCCAGGCGGTGAGAAACGTCAGCGGGAATGCGGCGGCCGCCACGAAATCCACGTGCGCGGGAATGGGAATCAGATTGGCGGCCGGCACTTTGACCAGTTCGGCGTAGCCGCCGTCGGACATCAGCCCGAGGACGTCGAACGACGCGCACAGGTTCTCGCGACCGTCGAGGCAGGCCTCGCAGCTGCCGCAGCTCAGGCCCGGATAGATCAACACGCGCGTGCCGGATGGAACCGGTCCGCCCCCGGCATCGACGACCTCGCCCGAGACGTCGCTGCCGGAAATGTGGGGCAGCGGAAGCTTGACGCGGTCGATGCCGCGGCGCTCCCAGAGATCCAAATGATTCAAGGCGCACGCGCGGACGCGGACGATCGCCGATCCCGCTTCCGGAGCGGGATCCGGCGCATCCTCGTAGGCGAGCACGTCCGGCGATCCGTGCTGATGAAACCTTACGGCCTTCATTGTTCGCGTGCCTCAAGCGGGCGCGGACACTTCGACGGGATCGCCCAGCCCAATCTCGGCCAGCGCGCCGCCGAACTTCTCGCGATCGCCGACGATGACCGTCGACAGGCGGTCCGGGTGGATGTGCGTTCTGGCCGCGCGCGTCAAATCGTCCGGAGTGAGCGACATGACTTTCGGGACGAACTCGGTGAAGTAGTCGTCGGGCAAATCGTACAGCGCGAGCTGCGCGATCGCGCGGCCGATCTGCTCCGCCGTCTCGAAGTTTCGCGGATAGCCGCGCGTGAGCGCCGCGCGCCCGAGCGCCAATTCTTCGGCGGTGACGGGACGATCGTGCCTGATCGCCGTCAGCTCGCCGACCGCCTCGCGCACGGCCTCGACCGTCGCCTCCGATTGCACGCTCGCGTGCATCACGAACGGCCCGGGACCCCGGCGGAAGTCGAAGGTGGTTCGCGCGCCGTAGGTGAACCCCTTCCGCTCGCGAAGGTTCGTGTTGATACGGCTCACGAATTGTCCGCCGAGCACGAGGTTGAGCGTGATGAGCGCGTGATAGTCGGGCGAGCTGCGCGCGGCGGCGACATGGCCGATTCTCAGCTCCGACTGCGGAGCGCCAGTTCGCGGCGCGATATGCAGGCGCGGCGCGGACGGCCCGAAGGACGGCGCCGGAAGCGCCGCCGGATCAGGATACGCGCGCGGATCATTTGCCGTCGGCCAGTCCTCGAACGCACGCGCGACAGTCGCGAGCAGTGCCTCGTGCGACAGATCGCCGACGGCGATCACCATCACGCGCGAGGGATCGTACATCGCACGATGGAACGCGCGCGTCTCGTCGACGTGCATCGCCCGAAGCGACGTTTCGGTGCCGATCGGCAGATGTCCGTACGGATGCGATCCGTACAGCAGTTGAACGAACAACCGCTCGGCGACCGCCGGCGGCATCTCGCGAAGCTGCAGCAGGCGGTTCACGCGCAGATCGCGCACGCGGCCGAAG
Organism: Vicinamibacterales bacterium; assembly: GCA_036556425.1. Classification (GTDB taxonomy): domain Bacteria; phylum Acidobacteriota; class Vicinamibacteria; order Vicinamibacterales; family 2-12-FULL-66-21; genus DATBJJ01. The sequence goes on along the minus strand of DATBJJ010000056.1, from coordinate 30,151 downwards.
TCGCGATCGTCGAGCCGCGGCGCGCGGATCATCTCCGCGAGGAGCGCGACGGCCTCATCCGCCGTCCTCGACAGGGTGGTCAGGCCGATGAGCGTCGCGTCGGCGCCGACTTCGGTGTCGAGCTGCGCGCCGAGCCGGCCGAGCCTTTCGTGCAGCGCGAGCGCGTCCAGGCTGCCGCATCCCTCGTCCAGGAGGTCACCCGTGATCGCGGCGAGCCCGGGACGATCGGCCGGATCGAAGGCGGCGCCGGCGCGCACGAGCGCCAGCGCGCTGACGAGCGGCACTTCACGATGCTCCGAGGTCCACACCGTGATGCCATTCGCGAGCCTGGTTCGCCGAATCTCTGGGAACGTGTATGCGAACTCGGGACCGGGCTTGGGCAGTCTCGTGCGATCCGCCATCACGACACCGACGCCGGCTGCGATTCGATCAACGCCAGCGAAGTACGCCCGCGCGGAACGACGCTGAGCGCGACGCGCCCGGGGCCGAGCCACGTCGCCGCGGCGCGTTGAAGATCGGTCGTCATGGACTTGCGGTAGCGCGCGAGATCGCGCTCGAAGAAGCCGGGATTCCCCAAGAACACGTTGTAGGCGTTGAGTTGATCGGACTTTCCGCCGAAGCCGCCGACCGTTTGCAGACGGTGCAGGAAATGCGCTTCCGCCTGCGCCCGGCATCGTTCGATCTCCGGCTCGGTCGGTCCCTCGTGAATCATGCGATCGAGCTCGACGCGAATCGCGGATTCGAGCTCCGCAAGCGACCGATCCGGCGCGGCCGTCGCGACGATCTGAAAGTAGCTCCCGAGCTCGCGCGAGTTCTGCGACGCGGCCACCTCTGTCGCGATCCGCTGGTCGTAAACGAGGCTTCGATACAAGCGTGACGTCTTGCCTCCCGCCAGCACTTCCGCGACGAGATCCAAATGCGCGTCGTCCTCCGCGAAGAGCGCGGGAGATTGCCAGGCGAGATACAAACGCGGCAGCTCGATGCGATCCTCGAGGATGAGGCGGATCTCGACCGGCAGGCTCGCGAACTGCGCCGCCACTGGCGGCACCTCCGCTCCCGAATCCAGCTCGCCGAAATAATCGTGCGCCAACTCCAGCGCGCGCTCCGCATCGATGTCACCCGCCAGCGCGAGCGACGCGTTCCGCGGGCGATAGTACGTTTGGAAGAACGTCCTCACATCCTCGAGGCGCGCGGCCTTCAGATCCTCGGCCGCGCCAATCGTCAGCCAATGGTACGGATGATCCGGCGGATACAGCGCGCCGACAATCGCCATGCCGGCGAGGCCGTACGGCCGGTTCTCGTAATTCTGCCGCCGTTCGTTGAGGACGACGTTCCGCTGGTTCTCGAACTTCGCTTCCGTCAACGCCGGCAGCAGATAACCCATCCGATCGGATTCCATCCACATCGCGAGCTCCACGGCGTTGGCGGGCATGACCTCCCAGTAGTTCGTGCGATCGGCATTCGTCGATCCGTTCAGCACGCCGCCGGCCTCTTGAAGCGGACGAAAGTAGCCCTCGTCGTAGTGCTCCGAGCCTTCGAACATCAGATGCTCGAACAGGTGCGCGAAGCCCGTGCGCCCCGGCTTCTCGTTCTTCGAGCCCACGTGATACCAGACGTTCACCGCCACGATCGGACAATTTCGATCCTCGTGCACGATGACGTCGAGCCCGTTGTCGAGGCGGTGATGTGTAAAGGCAATGTCCACGACTAGAATTGTAGTCCGTCGATGCCGCGCCTCATGCTCGCGCTTGTCGCCCTCGGGCAATTCCTTGGCATGACGCTCTGGTTTTCCGCGACGGCCGCCGCTCCCGCGATTGCCCGGGAGCTCGCCATGCAAGACACCGGCGTGGCGTGGTTGACGATGGCGGTGCAGGGGGGGTTCGTGCTTGGAACCCTGTTGAGCGCGCTGTCGAATGCCGCGGATGTCATCAACGCGCGCCGCTTGTTCGCGATCGGCTGCGTCGCGGGCGCGTGCGCGAACGCCGCCATTCCTTTCGCGGGATCCGCCGCCGCGGTCATCGCGCTGCGTCTCCTCACGGGCGCCTCTCTCGCGTTCGTTTATCCGCCCGGCCTGAAGATCGCCGCCGGCTGGTTCCTCGAGCGCCGCGGCACGGCGCTGGCCGTCGTCGTCGGCGCTCTCACGGTGGGCTCCGCGTTTCCGCATCTTCTGACGTGGGCGGCCGCCGACGTTCCCTGGCGAACGCTCATGTGGCTCTCGTCGGTGCTCGCGGTCTCGGGCGGCGCGATCGTCGCGCTCGCGGTTCACGACGGCCCGTACGTCAGCGCGTCCGCGCCGTTCGACCCGCACGCCGTGCGTCAAGTCGTCGCCAATCGCGCCGTGCGTCTCGCGACGCTTGGCTATCTCGGGCACATGTGGGAGCTGTACGCGATGTGGGCCTGGATCCCCGCGTTCGCCGCCGCATCCATCGCCGCGTCGGGCGCCACGGCGGGGCGGACCGGGTCGCTCGTCGCCTTCTCCGCGATCGCGAGCGGCGCGATCGGATGCGTCCTCGCCGGACGATGGGCAGACGCGTGGGGCAAGGCGCGCATCGCGCGCGCCGCCATGCTCGCGAGCGGCACGTGCGCCGCGGGAGCGGGCGTGTTCTTCGGCCAGCCGCTGGTGATCCTGTTGATCTTCGCCGCGTGGTGGGGGTTCTCGATCGTCGCCGACTCGGCGCAGTTCTCGGCGCTCGTGTCCGAGCACAGCCCGCGAACGCAGGTCGGCACGGCGCTGACGCTTCAGATCTGCCTTGGGTTTCTCTTGACGATGATCAGCATGCGGATCGTGCCGATCGTTGCGGCTGGGATCGGATGGAAGTGGGCGTTCCTCGTGCTCGCGCCCGGCCCATTCCTGGGCGCGATGGCCATGCAGCGCTTGCGATTCGCTACTTCTTGAACTCGCCGCACTCGAGCATCAGCGACCCGTAGTACGGGTTTTTGAGCTTGTCATCCTTCTGCAGCCACGATCGATTGACCATCGGGCAGAACGCCTTCTTCACGCCAAGACTCTTCATCGTCTCGGGCGGCGCCATGGCGATGACGGCATCGCTCAACGGACCGAACGCGTCCCGCATCGTCTTCAGATCGCTCGCGTCGCCGAGGGCCTTCGCCGCTTTGGCGACCGCGGTTCCCTGCGATCCGAGATTCTCGGCCTTGGTTGCGAGCGCCGACGCGATTGACTTCACCCCGTCGGTCTTGTCCGCCGCGAGCTGCGCGTGGATCTGCAGGTACGATCCAACGATGTCCTTGAGCGCGGCCTCTGTTTGAAGGGCCACGGATCCGATCGCGAGCGACAACGAAGCGACGATCACCGCAAGCATGTTCATCAGGGAGTCCTACACAGGCATCAGAGGAATCGGCCGTTTGAAGCTCGCGATCGAGAGCTGCGCCGCGAGCTGCTGCGCCGCGGCGCGAAACGCGCGCGCGGCTGGTGACTGCGGCTCTCCGACCGCGATCGGAACGCCCGTGTCGCCGCCGACGCGAATCGGCTCGTAGATCGGAATGCGTCCGAGGAACGGCACGGACAGTTCCTTCGCGAGCATTTCACCGCCGCCCTTCCCGAAGATGTCGCTCTCGGCGCCGCAGCCTGGACATTCGAAGTGGCTCATGTTCTCGACGAGGCCGAGCGTGGGGACGTTCAGCTTCTGATACATCCGCACGGCGCGCCGCGTATCGGCGAGCGATACGGTCTGCGGTGTCGTGACGACCACCGCGCCGGACACCGGCACGGTTTGACTCAGGCTCAGCGCGACGTCGCCCGTGCCCGGCGGCATGTCGACGATCAGGTAGTCGATCCGATCCCAACGCACTTCGCGAAAGAACTGCTGGATGACGCCGTGCAGCATCGGTCCGCGCCATATGACCGGCGCGTCGTCGCCCGTCAGGAATCCCATCGAGACGACCTGGATTCCGTACTGCTCGGCGGGCACGATCTTCTGGCCGTCGGTCGTCAACTGCGTCTGCAGGCCGAGCATGATCGGCACGTTCGGGCCGTAGATGTCGCCGTCGATCATGGCGACGCGTCCGCCGGCTTGACTCAGGGCGATCGCCAGGTTCACCGCGACCGTCGTCTTGCCGACGCCGCCCTTGCCGGCGCCAACCGCGATGATGTTCTTGACGCCCGGCACGGGCGCCTTCCCGCCGTCGAGCGACGAGGTCGTGCGGACCTGCGCGGTCATCTCGATCTCGACTGCGGTCACGCCGGGAATCGCCGCGACCGCCGCGCGCGCTTGCTCGCGCATCTGATCCTTGACGGGACACGCCGGGGTCGTCAGCTCGATGGTGAACGCCACGCGGCCACCGTCGATCGTCAGGTTCTTGATGAACTTCAGCGACACGATGTCGCGGTTGAGATCGGGATCGCGGACGGCTTTGAGCGCGTCCAGCACGGCGGATTCGGTTACGGTCGTCGTCATGGGGTCAACACTTCATTCTACGTCCGGCGCTCGGCAATGTCGCCCACGATTGGAAGCTTGTAGCGCTCCCCCTGATACGCCTTGAACAGCATCAACAGCCACACGATGGCGGACACGGGCGGAACGATGAGGAACGAGACGATCCACCCGAAGAACGGGATGGCGGTGCCCATCAGCCAGATGCCGCACAACGCGCCGAAGACCATCGTGGACTGGAGGGCGTGAAAACGGACGAAGCGATTCTCGCGCTCCATGAGGAGCATGGCCACGCCGGTCACCCATCCCAACAGGTACGACAACGCGCCCGCGACGTTCGCGTCAAGACCGAGTGAGGTCTTCTCGAGATTGTCCATTCCGCGGCTCTACTAAGGGCTGAAACATCAGCCTCGTTTCGTCGTGCAGCAGCACCCACATCGCGTAGATCCCGAGCGCGGTGCCGAACGGGAGCACGAACAGGTTCGGGAGGGCGAGGCCGAGCGTTGCGAGTCGGCCGGACGGCTGACGCCGGCGCACGGCCGCGCCCGCCCAGGCGTTGCCGAGGCCGAAACCGAGGAACGCCGCTGCGCAGGCCGCGAAGGCAGCGGCAGTCACGCCCGCTGGCACGCCGCGTCCGGTGGAGGTCACGCCGACCATGACGGCGCCCGCCGCGAGCATCAGCGTCGACACGCCGAGCAGCAGGCCGATGCATCCCCAGACGACCTGCAGGATGCCCAGCAAGTTCACGTGGGCTTTCACGGCTGTCAACGGATGCTGACGCGGACGTCGACGATCGTGATCGGGCCGCCGGTCGGCGTCACCGAGAAGCGGAAGCGCGCGCCCTCACGCACGCCGGCAGGCACGCGCAGCTCGACTTCGTGGAGGCTGCGCACGTCGCCGCAGCCGCCGCAGCAATCGCACCACTCCTGCCACGTCTCGCCTCGGCCGCCGCATTCGGGACAGGTCCGCTTGACGGGCACGCCCAGCGGAATCGTCGTGCCTTCGAAGGCCTCGAGCGGGCTGAGGATGATCTCCGCCGCCAGGTCCTCGATCGCGGCGTCGCCGAAGAACGCGTCGCGCATGCTGTCGAGCAGATCCGAGATGGACGGAAAATCGATCGCGACTTCGTCGGCGAGCCAGTCGCTGCGCGACGAGATCGCGGGCCGGCACCGCTCGGCGTCGTACTCCTTGCGCCGCCGCGGATCGTTCAGGACTTCGTACGCGCGCGCCGCCTCGACGAAGGCGGTGCTTCGCTCGTCGCCCGAGATATCCGGATGGTATCGGCGCGCGAGCTGACGGTAGGCGCGCTTGATTTCGTCCGCGCCCGCGTCCGGCGATACGCCGAGGACATCGTAGTAATCCCGCATCAGAAGGCCCTGTTCGTAAGGTAAGGGGCCGCCCCGGCCCAAGTCAAGGAATGCCCAGGGCCTGTTAGAATTCGTAGTGTGAAGGAATGCCCGTTGTGCGGCGAGCGGATGCGGCTGCATGCGCGCGAAGTCCGCGACCTGATTCCAGGCCAGGGGCAATCAGCCGCGCGGATGGTTCGCGAATGGGTCTGCCCTGAATGCGATCACTTCGAGGAGGTTGAACCGGGCGAGGAATAGCGCGCGTCAGCGCGCGCCGAGGGTCAAGAGCAGCTCGTTGCGGACGCCCTCGTCGAAATCGGCGAAGTTCAACTCTTTTTCACACTCATCACACAGCACTTCGATCACCGCGGGGCGACCCTCTTCGTTCGTTTCCACTCGGGCGTCGTCACGCAGCTGGACGACGTGCATCTGCAGGGTCTTGACCAGGAAATTCCGGTCGTTCCCGCAGCTCGGACAGGTCAAGGCCATCTAGATCCGCTCCTCTCAAACCTTCGGATTGTACGAGTAACCATTTCCTCTACGCAATCAAGATCTTCGCTCGATCTCGCAGGAAAGCGGCAGAAACGCGCCGTTTAGAGGCTGTGCTGTGAGGATTTCGAACCGTGGGCCACGGGGCGGGCGCTGGATTGGCGAGGAATCACAAGGAATTTCGATTACTCGCCATCCTCCTCTTCGTCGTCATCGAACTCGGACGTATCGCCGAGACGCAGAACCTGCCCGCTGGTGTGGCCGGCCAGAATGCAGTGCGGCCCCTTGGCCTCGAGCGAGACAACGGCGACATCCCAGGGACGCGCGCGGAAGGCGGCGGTCACACATCCGCACGGCAGACCCTCGAGCGACTCCAGCTCGAAGATCGTCGTCGTGGGACGAACGTGATTCGTGATGCCTGGGACTGCCATACCGCACCTCCCGTCGCCAGCCGCCGTTGCAATCCGGAAGCCAGCCTATTGCTTTAGACAAGACAGCGCCCGAATTGGTTCCTGTTGGCTGCAAATCCTTTAAATCTGCTGTTTAGTGAAACGCCCGCACGGGGCAAACCGCACGGGCACGTCTGACCCCTAGTGGCGACATGAGACGCTCCGAGATGACTAAAAGCGCGGGAAGCCGGTCGAAGTAGCTGAACCGTGGCTGGTTAGCGGGCCTACGCAGCCGTGTGCCGCCGCTGCACATCACGCACAAATACGGGCATCCCGGCAACTGGAGATCCCGAACTAAAGTTCTCAGAGGGACGGGTTTTCGAAGCCCGGCGGATGGCACACGTCGACAGTAAACACCGCGCCGGATGCGGAGATCCACGTCAGCGTCGACGTGTCGCGCGCCGCTCGTCCCGCCGCCTCCAGCAGCTCTTTGATCGACGACGGCAGCACTTCACCGAGGCTTCCGCGTCCGGGAACGACCTTGCCGTCCTTCAGCGCCGACGACAGATAGAGCCGATCGCGAGCCCGAGTGGCCGCGACGTACAGTAAGCGCCGCGTTTCATGTTTTTCGCGAAGCCGATCCGCCTCGTCCATCTCGGAAACGAACGGACCGATCGTGACCGATGGGACTTCTTCGCCGTCGACGACGACGCGAACGGGACGGGGCGGACCGCTGGCGCCTTTCGCCAGGTTCACGACGAAGACGATCGGGAATTCGAGCCCTTTCGACGCGTGCACGGTCATCAGGTTGACTGCCTCGACCGCTTCCAGCACCGCGTTCGATTCATCCCCTGCCGTCAGCGCATCCAGGTGATCCGCGATTCTCGGAAACGTCGCGTATCCGCGGTTCTGAATTCGGCGCACCAGGCCGCGCATCTTCTTCAAGTTCTCCCAGGCTTGCGCGCGGCGCGGCCCATCGAGCTCGAACTCATACGCTGAGTTGGCGAGGATCGTTTCGACGAGCTCGGCCGGGGGCACGCGATCGACCTGCGCGATCCATCCTGGAACGAATCGCCGAGCGAGCTGAAGCACTCGCTTGTCTTCCTCGTCCAGGACGGCCTCCGCGTCCGGCGGAGTCGGGTCGACGATGGCGCCGGCGAGCCTCGGCGCCAACGCGGCGAGCGCGCGATCGGACAACCGGATGAATCGCGATCGGAGGAATGCCGCGGCGCGCAAGTCCGATGAAGGGCTCGCGAGGTATCGGATCAGCGCGAGAAGATCCTTCGTCTCGTCGGCGTCGAAGAAGCCGAGGCCTTTGTAGACGTACGACGGAATGCCGCGGCGCTCGAGCTCGTGCTCGAACTCGCGGTGGCTGGCGCGCGATCGAAAGAGGATCGCGATGTCTCCCGGAAGCGCTTTCCGCGGCGCGCCGGTCTTCTTGTCGCGAACGGAATCCTCCTCGAGAATCCGCGCGATCTCATCAGCTATGCCGGCCGCGCAGGCAATCGGATCCTCTGAGGCAATGACGCCGAGCGCCGGGCGGCGCGGCGCTCCGCTCGACGCCGCGTCATCTGCAGGCGGAAAGCGATCGCCCTCGGTATAAGTGAATCGCCCGCCGCCTGGTTCCGGATCGGAGATCTCGGAGAACAGCTCGTTGACGAACGCGAGCAATGTCGGCACCGCGCGAAAGCTGCGCGCAATCGACCGCTTCGGGTTCCCCTCGGGCCGCAGCGCTTGAATGTACCGGCCGGCTTCGCTCAAGACGGCCGCGTCCGCGTCGCGGAATCGATAGATGGACTGCTTGCGATCGCCGACGACGAAGATCGACGGCTGCGAGCTCAAGCCTACGCCTTCGCCCCACGACTGAATCAGCAGGGCGACGAGCTCCCACTGCGCGCGGCTGGTGTCCTGGAACTCGTCAACGAGGACGTGATGGAAGCGGGCCTCGAGCCGGAAGCGGCTTTGCGAGAACTCGTCCATGCGCCGCAGCAGCTCGAGCGCGCGATCGAGGACGTCCGAGAAGTCGAGGACCGACCGATCGTCCAACGTTCGGCGGTACTGATGTAGCGCGACGCCGAACATGCGGCGGATTCCGCGCGCCAGGACGACGTTCAGGTCGCGATCGAACGCAAAAACGATGTCCCTGATCGCCGTGCCGAGCTCGAGCACGATCGAACGGTGATACTTGCCCGCCGCCTCCGATCGATAGTGGGCCGCTTTGTAGGGTTGGATCGTCGCACTCTTCCGGGGCTTGCCCTCGCCCGTGAGGAAATGCGCCGCGATGCGGTCGAGCACCGCGCGGATTTCGGCATTGCCCGCCGTCTCCAGCTCCTTCAACGAGCGAAGCTCGCGCGCCAGCAGCTGGTAGCGCGGATGCAGCAGCGGACCGGCGTCGACGAACTGCGTCAGCCCGCCGCGCACGCCGCCCAGCGCCGCGCGCAAGCGCGCGACGGTTCGCTGGCACACCGTTTCCGCCGTCAAGTCGGAGGGCCCTCTGGCGAGGAAGCGATCGAGCGCGGACCAGGCGACGAGGCGCCGGTCCAGGAGGACCGCCAGGCCTTCACGCGTCCGCGACATGCCGAGCTGCGCGAACACGAGGCCGACTTCGGGCTCCGTGCGCGCGAGCGCGGCGAGAATCCTCAGCGTGCGATCGAGCGACTCCTCGATGAGGCGCGGCACTTCGGTCTCGTCGGCCATCTCGAAGCCCGGATCGAGATCCGCTTCGAGCGGGAACTCGCGCAGCAGTGAAAGGCAGAACGCATCGATCGTGCTGATGGCGATGTCGCCGAGCCGGTCGCGCAGCTCCATCCATCGCGCGCGATCGATCTCCGATCGCGCGGCGGCGGTGCGGAGCTCGTGCAGGATTCGCTCGCGCATCTCCGCGGAGGCTTTCCTCGTGAACGTAATCGCGAGGATGTTCGACGGATCGACGCCCGCTTTCAGGAGGTTCACGTATCGGGCGACGAGCACCGACGTCTTGCCCGTCCCCGCGGAGGCTTCGAGCACGACGTTGTTCGCGGGATCGACCGCGAACTGCCGCGCGGCGGCGTCGGGATCGGGCGCCGTCGCGACGTCGAAGAGCGAGGGCTGACGCGCGCTACTCATCGCCGATGTAATCCTTGCGGCACACGCCGGCATATCCGCACCACCGGCAGCGATAGGGCTCGTCCGGCTTCACAGGGAAGTCACCGCGCTCGATCCCGTCGACCGCGGCCACGAGGCGCTGCTCTCCTTGCTCGAGCGCTTCCTCGAGCGTCGTCCCTGGACCGGCGAGGCCGACGAAGGCGTTCCTCTCTTTGAACGCGATGTAGCCCGCGCGCGACACGCGCCAGTCGCGGCCGCGGCGTCCCTTCAAGCGCTGCTCGGCGCAGACGCCGTAGATCGGCAGTTGCAGCGCGCGTGCCGCCTTCGGCGCACGACTCAACTTGTAGTCGATCACCCGCAGCGTCCCGTCCTCGAGCAGATCGATCCGATCCGCCTTCGCGCGGATGCCGATCGCGCGAACGCCATGCTCGCCGCGCAACTCGAACGATCCCTCGAGCGGATGCTCGAGCAGGCGCTCGACGACCTCGGTCTCCTGCTCGATCTCGACGTTGAAGGCGCGCGCGCCGAGGCCGGCGGCCGCGGCGGATCCGAGCAGATACGTGCGCTCGAGCGCGCGGTCCGCATCCGGCAGCTTCGCGAGCGTGGCTTCCGCCACCGACCCGAACAGCTCGAGCGCGTCGTCGAGGTTGTTCGCGGTGATGGTCTTCCCGCCCCGATCGTCCCACGTTCTGAAGAACGTCTCGAATACTTCGTGCAGCAATTGCCCGCGCTCTCGAGGACTCAATCCGGACTCGTCTTCACGCTCTTCGTCGAGCTGAAGCACGCGCGCGGCGAAATACTTGAACGGGCATTCGAGATAGCGCTCGACGTGGCTCACGGCATAAACGGACGGCTCGCGAGCGCCGGCCGATCCATGAAAGGACTCGTTCTCCACGGGCGACCTCGATCGACGGAGCGCCAACCATTCCTCCGCCTCGCCCTCCGCGCTGTCGGCGTCGAGTCGCGGGACGGCACGATGCTCGACAGCCAGACCGCTCGCCTCGAGCTCTTCGAGAAATGGGGATGGCGCGACGATCGCGTCGTCTTCGAGCGTGAACGTGGAGGCGGACACGCGCGAGCGCGGGAGGCGAAGCAGATCGTGGAACCTGGCGCGCGCCGCCGTGAGGCGATCGATCTCGTTCGGCCAGCCAAGCTGCGACAGCAGGCTCGACGGATAAAAGATGCTGCGGCGCGCGCGCTCCGGCCAATCGGTTTCGACGAGGCCGACCAGGCGCAGCTCGTCGACGTCGGCGTACGCCGCGGCGGGCGCGTCGAGCAGCGCGACGCCAACCGATCCTGTGCTCGGCGCGAACGTTTGCCCGTCGATCCATCGGCGCACCGCGCCGAACAGGCGCTCGATCGAGAGCGGCGCATTGTCGTGCCGTTCGTGAGCGGCTGCCAGCGACTCGAGCGCGTCGACCACCGCCGCCCGCGCCCGCAGGTGTCGCGCGGATATCGGGCTGTCGGGATCCGGAAGACGCTCGTGCGCCGCAACGAAGGCCAACAGCGCGCGGATCTGATCGGATGCAGCCGACGCGTCTCTGACGGGGCGAAGCGCTTCGCCGGCGGCGATTGCCGCCTTCGCTGCATCAGCCGGATTCACCCGCCGCGATGCGCGCCCATTGGCTCGTTGCGGCGGATTCGCGTGCCTCTCGAGCGCAGCCAATCGATCCCATCCGCCGAGATACTTCGTCTCTCGAAGAAGCACATCGAGGGCGGCGACGCGTTCGCGAATCGACGGCTCGGAACCATCGAGATCGGCGAAGCGCCAATGCGGCGAGCCGAGCAGATCGATCGTCGACGCGCGGTTCGCTTCGGCAATCAGGAACGCGAAGACGAGGTCCAACGCCGCGGCAAACGGCTCGCCCGCGAGCGGCAGCGCGTCCAGCGCTCGATACGGCTGGCGTGCGCTCGCGAACACGAAGCGCGCGAGATAGAGATACGGCAGCGGCCGCTGGAACACGACCGCGGTCCGATCGCGCGCGTCCTCGGCGGCGGCAATCCGCGCAACGGCCGCCAGTTCTTCTTCGCGATCGCGGCAGACGAACCATCGGCGAGGCTCGCCGCCATCGTGCCGAGGCGCGACGAGGACGGGCGGAACCGCGGGCGCGCCGCGCTTCTCCTCTTCGATGCCCGGCAGGAGGTCGTGAATCCGCTGATGGAATCCGGCCGCGAGCATGTTCTCGGTCGCGATCACGTCGAGGTGCCGCACGCCGGGAACTCTCGCGAGCAGATCGAAATCCGCGGTCCACAGGCCGCGCGGATCCGCCGCTTGATCGGCGACCGTCACGACCACGCGCTCGAATGCGGCGGTTCCCTCACGGAGCAGCAGACTGCGCAGCCCGTGCTCGTCCACCCGGCCGCTCGCGTCGACGAGCCGCTCGAAGCGCCGGAATGCGGACGCGAGGAATCGCGTCTGCCGGAACAGCCGCTCCGCGCCGCGGTCGATCTCCACGCTGCCCTGCAGGCTCTCGGTGATGAGCCGATCGAAATCGTCGACGGTTCGATCGCGGCGGCGCAGCTCGTCGTAGAAGCCGAGGATCTCCGACACGAGGCCCGCGCGAAGGCGGAACGGCGGGATATCGCCGTCGGCCGCCGCCCCGTCGGCCGATTTGATTAGCAGCACTTCGCGCTCGAATGCGGACAGGAGCGGCGGCGCGGACAGGAGCGCGTGCATGCGCGCGTAGAATTCGTCGCGCGTGAGGATCTCCGGAAGACGCGAGAGGCGCTCGAGCGTGCGCTCGAGGGCGGCGCGCGCGGCGGCCGCCGGCACGAGGACGGCGGTCGGCGACTGCGGGGCGGCGTCGACAATCTCCGCGATCGCGCGGTGCATTCCCCGCAGGTCGGGAACGCGAACCAGGCGAGTGGACCGGACGGTGATCACGTTCCGGGGGGCGTATTGAGCTTGCGAAGTTCTTCCTGAGCGCGCTCGAACAGCAAGAGCGCACCGGCCGCGGCCGACGACGCTTCCCACGCCGTCGTCATGTCGGTCGCGTTGATGGCGAGCCGCCGCGTCGTGGCCGCGCGAAGCGCCATCTGCATGGCGCTCACGAGCATGCCGTGGACCTGCGCGGTCTCGGCATTCGATCGCACCGTCCGCAAATCGGCCCACGCCTCGGACAACCGGATCGCGAGCGGCCGCAGCGCGTCGGGCGACGGGCCCGAGAGCAAGCGAATCTGCTCGAGACCCGCAATCGATCGCCGGAATCGTTCGAGCGCCGGTTGCACGCTGCGCTGGTACTTGCGCACGCCCTCCTGACGGATCGCCCACGAATCGCGCGCGAGGCGCAGCCGCCTCGCGGAATCGAGCTTCGTGTCGATCGTCGCCAACAGCGCCGCGGTCGTCTCCGGACGCCGGCGTCCGAGCTTGTCGTCCGCCTTGAGCACGTTCCTCAGCAGCGTATCGAGGCCGCGGACGTCGGCGCGCTTCGAGCGTTCGTCCGCCGCGGCAATCGTCCGCGACACGAGGTCGGCGTACTCCTTGTCGATGCGGGCCTCGACGGCCAGCGCCGACGCGGCTCTCGCGTTCATCGTCGGGGCCCATGCCGCGCCGCCGGCGCCGTTGGAGAGCGTGTGCATGATCGCTTCGAGCAGCGACACGCGCTCCGCCGAATTCGGCGTGAGCGACGCGGCCGCGAACGCCTGATCCAGGCTCTCGCGAGGCGTCGGCGCGGGCATCGCGGGCTCGCTCGCCGGCCAGCTGTCGGCAATCGCGACGAGCGTCAGATCGAATCGCGGCAGCCCCGCGCCCACTCGCAGCTCCGAGATCGCGTCGTCGAGCAGCGCGGCGAGCTGCTTCACGTCGGATGCGCGATAGCCATAGTGCGCGGCGGGCCACGCGCCGAGCATGCGCCGGGCATCGGTCGCGAGCGCGAGACGCTTCGCCGGATTCTTGGTCAGCGCGACGTCGTTCAGCGCGCGCGCGACTCGATCGCTCAGCTCGGAGAAGTCCGCTTCACCGCGCGTCTCCGCGTAGTGCCTCGCGCGTGTGGCTTCGGTGTAGCGATCGGTCCGCTCCCAATCGACGGCCGATTCGGCGATGCTGACGAGATGCAGCGCGGGCGACGGCGTATCGAGCCCGCCGATCGGAATCGAGAAGACCACGCGATCGGCGACGCGCGCGAAATCGCCGTAGCTCACGAGCGTCGAGCCGTCGCGCAAAAAGATTCGGAAGAGCAGCGCGTCGATCGCCTGCGGTTCGCCGGGGCCCGCGACACCCGGAGACGCACTGGCGATCGTCAACACGGCGGCGATCGCGGCGCGGCGCAGCGGGACCGTCAGGAGAGTGCGCAAGGATCTCAGCGTAGTGGCAGCCACGAGGCGCGTCAAGCGCGCGGCCGGCTGTGGAAAAACTGTGGAAGACACGTGGATAGGCTGTGGAGCCGTCGACAATTCAAACTTTTTTTTCGCGCTACTCGGCCAAGAAGCCGCGCACGCACATTGTGGGTGCGCCTTCGTCGGTTCCTTCGCTTGAAGCCGGCGGCGGACTCGCTAGAATGCTCCCTTCCTAACTCGATAACTTGCGACGGCGCGCCTTGGGTCCGGGGCGAGCCTCGCCAATTCGGCGGCGCAGACTCGTGAACGTGCATCGGCTGACTGAAACTATCAATGGACGCGAGTACCTCATCGAGGTCTCGAGCGTTGGCGGCGACAAATGGCGAGCGCAAATCGCCCGCGCGCCCGGCGGCTCCGCGGCGTTGATGCCCTTCTACGGAAAGACGCCTGGCGAAGCGGCCGGACAATTGAGCCGGTGGCTCGCCATCGCGCACGGCGTCAAGCGCTGCTGATTGGCTTCCTCGTGCTTCGCTTTACATTGGACGCGTGAGGTAACGGGCCGGCTGAGGAAAATCGCGTTCGATGGTGCTGAGGTGGCGGGGCGGAAGGAGACGCCCCGCCGATGGGACGCGCGATCAGCCTTCGATCAGCCGTACTTCGCCGGCGCGCGGACCCTTCCCCGATTCCTCAGGGGTGAATTCCACTCGCTGCCCCTCCCGGAGCAGCTCGAAGACCGCGCCTCGGACAGAGCTGCGGTGAAAGAAATGTTCGATCCCGCTCTCGTCGCGGATGAACCCGAAGCCCTTGTCGATGAGCAGCCGTGCAATGGTCCCGGTCGGCATAACCCGTGTCCTCCGATGAACGACACCCCCGGACATCCCGGGAGCCCGTCAAACCCAGGCCTCGACCCCGGCCGATCATGCGCCGAGGCGCTGAGCTTGAAAACGCGGCCAGTGTAGGGAGTTCTACCGTGGAAGTCAAGAAAAGCTGGGAAGTTAGGGGGAATGCTCGCGTGGTCCCGGGAATCGTTCTCGCCGCCGGATATTCGACGAGAATGGGGCGCTCGAAAGCGCTTTTGCGCGTTCGTCCCGATGGTCCGACCTTCGTCGATCAGCTCGTCTCCACGCTTCTCGCCGGCGGCGTCACCGACGTCCTCGTTGTCGCGCGGCCGGACGACGAGGCGCTCGTGCGCGAGCTCGAGACACGAGCGACCGCGATCAGGGTCGTTCCCAACGAGCGTGCGGATCGGGGACAGTTGTCGTCCCTGATCGCAGGATTGAACGCGGCGGACCATCCCGGCGTCGCGGCGATCCTCGTCACGCCGGTCGATGCGCCCTTCGTACGTCCGGAAACGATAGCCGCGATCCTGACGGCGTTCGACGAACGGCATCCGCCGATCGTGCGCGCGACCTTTCGCGGACGCCACGGACATCCGGTGCTGTTCGCGCGATCGGTATTTGCAGAGCTGAGGCGCGCGAGCATCGACGTGGGCGCGAAGGCGGTCGTGCACGCCCACGCGCACGATCGTCTCGATCTCGACGTCGACGATCCCGCCGTGGTCGACGACATCGATCGTCCCGAGGACTACACGCGAATCGTCGACGAGCCGCGCTAGCAGTCGATCGTCAACGATCCGCAGTAGTAGATTGGGCTACGGACGCGACGGGGACACCGTTGATCGATTCGTACTGGTACCGCATCGAGAACGTCGACTGCCCCGTAAAGAGGACGTCCGCGATCGAAGAGGTCTCGAGCGGCACGCGCGCGCCGCCGATCCGTCCGTAGCGTCTGATGATTTTGACTCTTCGCGTCCAGAAGGACGGACGCTTGACGAGGAACCCTTCCATCAGCACCAGGTCGCTCGTATCGGTGGTCAGGAGGATGCTGCCGTCCATCAGGAGCTCGTCGCGGCGTTTCGACTTGATGCCGACGCGCAGGAGGCCGTCGGATGTGATCTCGTCGACGGCGAACGCGTAGTTCGCTGACGTCAACGCGCCCGCTCGGCCGCGCTCGCGCTGCTTGGCTTTCTGCTCGGCCTCGAGCACCGGATGCAGCACCCGCGATCGCAGCAATCCTGAGCCGCTCTCCTCGAGCACTCGAAACTGAAACCCATTGTCGGCGTCGAGCGACGTGCGCGCCGTCAAGAACGCGGTCATCTTTCCGCCGCGCGTGGCGACCTCGAGCTTCCGGATCGCTTCGTAGCTGAGAAGCGAGTGTTCGTTGGCCGCCAGGAATCGCTCGAGCACGCCGGCACGATCGATGCGATCTTGCGCGGGCGCCGCGGATCCAGGTCCTCCCGCGCGGACAACGAGCGCGACGAGGAGCGCCGCGAACGCGAGAACTTTCGAGCCTCGGAACATCATGCGACCATCCGTTCTCGATTCGGCACCTGCAGCTCGGGCATCGGCCGGCCGATGAACAGCTTTCGCGCGAGCGCGGCAAGGATTCGCGCGCGCTTTGCCGAGCGCGCGACGCGCGCGCTGTCGGTGGCAATCCCCGTGTTCGCGTACATCTGGCGATAGAGCTTCGAGATCAGCAGAAACGCGAGCCGCGCGCGGATCGATTTCACGCAGCCCTTCGATCGCTGCCAGATGAGCGGAAGGCGATAGAACTCGTCCCACGTCGCCTGCGTCCGCCGCCGGATCTCGTCGGAGGACATCGCCGGGTGCGGCGAGTAGACGCGCGGGCGCTCGGCCGAGGGAATCAGCCAGTATCGCGAGAGCGGAATGTCTCCGACGCGCTGCATCGAGGATTCTTCTTTTTCCCACTTGGCGAAATCCACCGTGCCTGGAAGCGGCTGGAGCATGACGAACTGCGCGAACGAGACGCCGGCCCGCTGCGCGAGATCGGCCGTGGCCTTGAACGTCTCCGGACGATCCGTCGGCAAGCCGAAGATGAACGAGCCCAGCACGTGCACGCCGTGGTGGCCGAACGCCTGCAGCCGGGTGACCAGCGCTTCACCGGCCTGATTGAAGTCCTTGTAGACGGCCTTCAACCCCTCCGGCGTGACCGACTCGATGCCGACGAGCGCGCCGCGAATCTTCGCGCGGCGCATCGCCTTCAGGAACTCCGGGTCCTCCGCCGCTTCCATCGTGATTTGCGTGTAGAACACGAGATCCGACGGCAGCTCCTCGAGGGCCGCCATCAGCTCGAATCGCTCCGCTCTCAACCCGATCAACTGCTCGTAGCGCGCGCGATCGGTGCGGCGCTTGGCGGCGGCCAGATCGGCGAGCGTGACCGGATAGAAGTTGTCGTCGGACAGGATGATGAACCGGAAACCGCGCCGCCTGAGCTCGACGATCTCCTCGACGACCGCATCGACCGCGCGCTGTCGCGGCTTCTGTCCGTCCGTGCGCCAGACCGAGCAGAACGAGCAATGCTTCGGGCATCCGCGCACGGTCTGCACCGAGCCCCACATGTATCGATCGGGAGGCAGCAGGTCCCATCGCGCCGCGACGAACGCGCTGCCGTCGACGCGTCCGCCGTCGTAGATCGGTTTCGTGGTTCCCGCGGCGCAATCATCGAGCACCGTGGCCCAAATCAGATCGCCATCGCCCTTCACCACGGCAACCGCGGCTCCATGTTCACGCGCTTCGTCGGGATAGAGCGTCGCGTGAATGCCGCCGAACACGACCGTCGCGCCGCGGGCTCGCGCCTCGCGCCCGATGGCATATCCGCGGAGGGCGTTGCCCGTATGGATGCCAATCCCGACGACATCGCCGGGTTCGACGCGGTTGACGTCGAATCGCTCGAGCGTTTCGTCGACGATTGACGGCGCGCCGTGGCGCGCGGGCGTCGCCGCCGCGAGCACGTAAAGCCATCGAGGCGTGATGACGGCCGTGCCGAACGAGATGTCCGACGGATTGACGATGTGAATGTGCATCAGCGGGTCTCAGAAAGAGCGCGCGATGGACTTGCCCATTCTCGTGAAGAACCCCGCGGTCGCGGTCGCGGCTTTTTGCGAGCCGCGTCCGATCCCGACGCCTGCGTCCGCAGCCGCGCCCCACGGCGTCGGCTCTTTGTCCGACGGTGCCGGCGTCTTCGACGCGGAAGGATCCTGAGGCGGCGAAGCCGCGGCAATCGGCGTCACTCCCGGAAGCTCGTTCACGCTCACGGCCGAGGAGTGCGTGGCGATCGCCGGAACCGCCGGCGCGGCGTCGTCCGCGGATTGAGGCTTGTCGCGTCTCTCAGCCGCCGGAGGAGCCGGCGTCACCGGTGGCGATGGCATTGGCTGCTGCGGCACGGTGCGCGCGGCGGCTCGCTGGCGTGCGAACGTTGCTGCCGGCATGGGCACGATCGCCCGACTATCCGCGACTGCGTGTGTCGACGGCGTGTGAAGGCGAACTGGCTGCACCACGATCGGTGACGGCGACGCGAACACGACGAGCTCGACGCTCGCAACGGCCGCGGCCGTGATCGCGAGCAGCGGTGACACGACGGCCGTTGCCGCGAGCCGCGGGCGCGTCGATGTGCTTCGCCGCGCGTCGAGCAGCCGCATCACGCGGCGCCCGAGGTCGGAGGCCACCATCGCCGACGGTGCGAGCGCCGGCTCCGGCGGCCGCGTCGAGAGCTCCGCGACCTTCGCCAGACACGCTGCGTATGTGCGCGCCGAGCCGGTCACGCTCACGGCCCAATCGTCGCAGGCCGTCTCCCGCTCGATGTGGAGCTGCCGATCGATCCACCACACCGCCGGATGGAATCCGCCGCACGCGCGGACGAT
Source organism: Vicinamibacterales bacterium (assembly GCA_036556425.1). GTDB lineage: Bacteria > Acidobacteriota > Vicinamibacteria > Vicinamibacterales > 2-12-FULL-66-21 > DATBJJ01. The sequence continues at coordinate 11,457 of DATBJJ010000056.1, read as the reverse complement.
CACTTGAATCAGGTGCGCCCAATCGTCGCGCCGTTGCACGTGCGCCCACTCGTGCACGACGATGCCGTCGATCTCGTCGTCGCGCAGATCGCGCAACATCGCGGGCGACACGGCAATCACGGGCGACGTCAACCCGAGAACGGCGGCCGCGCAGATATCGTGCGAAACGGCGAGCGTCGCGCGCCGGCCCGTGTCGCGGCGCGATTGCCATCCGCGAAGCGCGATCGCTCGATGCGCGGGGAACGGCGAGCATGCACGCTTCGCGCGGCGAAGCGCCGCCATCGCGCCGGTGATTCGCCAGAGATGCGCGGCGCACCAGGCACCCCACGCGGCGGCCGCGAGCGGCGCGACCCACCACGCACGCTCGGGAAGGACGATGTTGAACGCCGCGCCAGAGGCAGTCGCGAGCGCTTCGTCCGCACCGGAAAACGCGGGCGCTGGCATCACGAACGGAGCGACTGGAATCAAGAGCACGATCGCCAGCGCGATCCACCACGCGCGATACCGCGTCGCCGCGCTGATGCGCCGCGTGCGCAGCATGACGGCGGCCGCGAGCGCGACCACGCTGCCCTGCCAGATCCAGTTCGCGATCGCCTCCACCAGGCACTCTCCTCTCAGAGGTCGAGCAGTTGCTTCACGCGTTCGAGCTCGCGCCGATCGATCCGCCGATCCTCGAGCAGATTCAGCACGAGCAGGCTCGGCGAATTGTGGAACAGCCGCGACACCAGATGCTTCAACGCCTTCCGCCGCGCCTGCCGCTCGTCGACGAGCGGACGATAGATGAACGCGCGTCCGGCCTTCTCGTGCGTGACGTACCCCTTCGATTCCAGAATCCTCAGCATCGTCTGCACGGTGCTGTAGTTGACGGGGCGCTTGGAACCCAGGGCAGAGACGACCTCGGCGACCGTCGCCTGCGCTTTTTCCCAGAGGACCATCATCAGCCTGGCCTCGCCGTCGGTGAGCGTGGGTGATTGCCGTCGCGCCATGAGACTTAAAGAATTAAGAGTTCGAGCGCGACTGTAGCGCAACCCGCGAGGTCTGTCAATTAAAGAATTAAAAGTTCCTGGCGGGCGCCGCGCGTCCATCACGACGCGCCGCTTCTCTCACCGCGTCGCCACCTGGGCCCGTCCCAGCCGCCCGGCGGCAGATAGTGAAAGCGAATCAGATACACGTTGTCGCCGCGGCCATGTTTCGCGATCCCGAGCAGATCCTCGACGCTCTCGAAGCCGGATTCACGGGCCAGATCGTAGGTGATGTCGCCGATCGCCATCGGCGTGATCGAATCGACGACGATGTGGCCGCCGTCGACGTCGTAGCGGCCGCCGACCTTCACGTGAGGCCGCGTCCAGATGCGCACGCTGCACCGGATTCTCCCGCGCCGGATGCCCTCGCGAAGGCGTTTGGTGAACGTCATGCGCGCGCCGGTGGGAAGCCTATCACTCCCTCGCTCCAGAACGGCGGGAATCCTTCGCAAGATGGCCGCGCAGCGGCCGGAGCGCGTGCTCGAACGCAAATCGTCCGATCCGGCGGCCCAGTTGGTCGCCGCCCTGGATCGCGCTGCGGAAGTGGAGACCCGCATAGACGCGGGAATTGCCATTCTCCTCTTGCGCCTTCGAAAAGCTTTCGTAGCAACGGGTCGATCCGGCGGGTACCGCCGTGAGCGTGGTCATGCAGAATCGGTAACGGTCCGATCCGGCGAACCTGCGCAGAACTTCGGCCGCGGCGCCTCCCGTGACGCTGTGCGTCGACGGATGATCCGGATGCGTGGGCGTGTTGCGCAGCGGCTGCCATGCTGGATCCGCGATGGTCCCAGGATTGCCGTCCGTGCCCGCTTCGCGGATCGCCGTGATCGGCCGCCAGAATGCGTGCTGGCGCTTCCAATACCAGCCCGACACCAGACCGTCGGCGATCGCCATGTTCACCAACGCATACAGCCGCGCCGTTTCGTGCAGATCGTATCCCCGGTCCGCTTGGAGGCTTCCTGCGATCCGCGTCCACGAGTCGTACGGCGCCTCGAACCAGAAATGCGCGACGTGGGTCTGGTCGGGCGTTCGTGTCGCGCTCGCGTCCTGCCCGAGTGATTTCACCTCGTCGAAGCCGCGTTGATAGTCCGCCGAGACGAGCGCGGGCGCCGGAGCGAGCGCGAACTGCGTGCGGCTCTCGATCGTGAACGGCGTTACGTTCTGGAACTGTGGCTCCGGCATGGGCGCGAAGGCCGGCGGCGTGGGCCTCCACACGCCGGGTGCCGGCACGGGATCGAACGGGTCCACGCCGTTCCATCCATCGTCGGCGCGCGTATCGAGCATCATCTGTCCGACGGCTGCGCCGAGCGTCACGCCCATCGCTTCGGATCGACCGTCCGGAATCGACGAGAGCGATTCCGCGAGCACCGTATCCCACGAGGCCTGGAGCGCCGGAAACAGGCCCGAGAGAACGCGATGCGCCGCGCCCGCCGCGGCGGCTTCAGGATTCGCGCGCGCGTCGGTGAGATCGGACGCATACGTCTCGTATCGCGGCTCGGCGCCATTCACCGCGTCGTGCATGGCGGCGTCAACCATGGCCAGTACGCGTGAGAGCTGGACGGGCGACGCCGGCACTTTGCGCGCCGCGGCGTGCCACGACGAGATGACGTTGGGCGAGGGCGTCCACTCACCGCGCGCCCCGAGCACCGCGGCGAGACATGCTGCAACGACGGCTGCGACTCGAATGGTCATGTGTGGCCTCCTGCCACATGCCACCGCGGTTCGATGCATGCCGTCAAAGACTAAGATGATCTATAGTTCATACCTGATGGGCATCGATTGATCGGGCCGTCATGGAGCTGAGACATCTCCGGTATTTCGTGAGTGTCGCGGAGGCGGCGAGCGTCTCGAAAGCCGCGCTCCGCGTCAACATCTGCCAGCCCGCGCTCTCGCGCCAGATCCGCGATCTCGAGACCGAGCTTGGCGTGCGCCTCTTCGATCGCGTGGGCCGTCGAATCCAACTCACAGCCGAGGGCGAGGACCTCCTGCGGGAGAGCCGCGACGTCCTCGCGCGCGCGCAGTCGCTCGTCGAGCGCGCGCGAGACCTCGTCAGCGGAACGACCGGCGTCCTTCGAATCGGCGCCACGCCGCAAACGATGCAGAGCGTTCTCGCGGGATTCCTGCCGACGTTCCAACGCGCGCGTCCGGGCGTGGACGTCCGGCTGATCGAAGCAGGCGGCGTGCGGCTGTACGACCTCGTGGAGCGCGGCGAGCTTCACCTCGCGGTGAGCGGCATCATCGCGGGTCGCGACCTTCACACGCGGCCGCTCTTCCCCATCAACGTGCTGGCGGTCATGAAGCGCAGGCCGCGCTGGCGCCGGCGAACCGCGATCGATGTCGCGGAATTGGCGAAGGAGCCGCTGCTGATGCTGACGAAAGACTTTGGCTCGCGTCAGCTCTTCGATGCGGCCTGCCGCATCGCCCAGCTGCATCCGCCTATCGTCCTCGAGAGCCGCGAGCCGCATTCCCTCGTCACGCTCGCGGAGGCCGGTCAAGGCACGGCGATCGTGCCGTCGACGGTACGGTTGCCGTCGAGAAGAATTCAGACCCTCACGCTGCTTCAAGCGGGAAAGTCACTGGGCGTCTGGGGCGGCGTCGCGTGGGATCCGAGGCGTTCCCTGCCAAGCTATGCGACGGCGTTCATCGACGCGTTGGTCGCGCACACGGTTCGCACTCGGCGGATCACTCGGCGCGCAACACGGACATCGGGTTGACGCGAAGGATCAGCCGTGGCGTCGGTGCCGCTGGTGAGACGAACGGCGTGAGGGGGTCAGCCGTTGACGGCTACTCCGCGCGCAGCGCTTCGCATGGGTCGATCCTCGTCGCGCGGCGCGCGGGCAGCCACGCCGCCATCAGTCCAACCCCCATCAGCAGCAGCGTGACGATCGTGAACGCGATCGGATCGGTCGGCGTCACCCCGAACAGGAACGTCCGCAGCACGCGAGTCACGCCGGCGGCTCCGGCGAGTCCGACGATCACTCCGCTGACGACGATGCGGAGCGCGCGCGTGAGCACAAGGCGGAGCACGTCGCGGCGTTCGGCGCCGAGCGCCATGCGCACGCCGATCTCGCGGCGGCGCTGTGTCACCGCGTAGGCCATCAATCCGTAGATACCGCACGTCGCGATTAGCGTCGCGGCCACCGCGAACAGCACCAGCAGCAGCATCCGGAAACGCGGCTGCGCCACCGACGCCGCCACCGCTTCGTCCATCGTCAGCGTGCCCACGATCGGCAGATCGGGCGCGGCGCGGCGAATCTCCGCGCGGATGCCTTCGACCACGCTGGCCGGTGTGGCCGTGCGCGCCACGAACGACACGAACCGCAGCAGGAACGGCGCTGCGCGCTCCTGCTGGAACGGCGCGTAGATCATGGGCTTCACGTCCTGATCGAGTCCCCGCTGACGGATGTCCGCGACGACGCCGACCACCGTCAGCCACTCGCCGCGATCGTCCAACCGAACGCGGCGGCCGAGTGCCTCGCTCGGACCACCGGGAAAGTATTCGCGCACGATGCGCTCGCTGACGATCGCCACTTTCGGGGCGTCCGCCGTGTCCCGTGCGGTGAAATCGCGTCCCGCCAGCAGCGGAATCCCCATCGTCTTGAAGTAGCCCGCGTCGATCTTCGGCGTGCCGGCAAAGAGCTTCGGTTTCGGCTGACCCTCGATGTCGAAGTCAGTCTGGATGAACATCATGCCGAACGGCGCCGAGTTGATCACGCTCGCGGACTTCACGCCCGGCAGATACTGGATGCGCTCGAGCACGCCGCGTGCGAACGCCTGGATGCGCTCGGGCTTGTCGTAAAGGCGTTCGGGTAGCGTCACCCTCACGGTCTGCACGACGCCGTCGCTCCCGCTCGACTCGAATCCCGGCGACACCGACGTGAGACGAATGAAGCTGTGCATCAGCAGGCCCGCGCCGATCAGGAGCACGAGCGTCATCGCGATCTGCGCGGCGACCAGCAGCGTCCTCAGCCGCTCGCCCTGGCGATCGCCCGTCGTGCGCGTTTCGCCGGCGTGCAGCGCAAGGCCTTCGCCGAACGCGGCCCCGCCGACGCGCAACGCCGGCAGCAGGCCGATCAGCAGAGAGGAGACGAGCGACAAGCCGAGGCAGAATGCCATCACGCGCGCGTCGATCACGATGCCGCCGACGCGTGGCAGCGCGAAGTGCGGCACGAGAGGCAGCGTGACGTCGATCGCGATCTTCGCGAGCATCACGCCGAGCGCCGCGCCCAGCAGCGACAACACGGTCGCTTCCGTCAGCAGCTGGCGCACGATCCGCCGGCGTCCGGCGCCGAGGGCCATGCGGACGGACAGCTCGCCGCGGCGGGCGGTGAGGCGCGCCATCTGCAGGTTCGCAACGTTGACGCAGGCGATCAGGAGCACGAACGAGACGGCGCCGAGCAGGATCAGCAGCAGCGGACGCACCGAGTCCGTGCCTTGCTTCTGCAAGCTGACCGCGCGCGCGAGCGTGCGGACGTTCGGCGCGAATACGCCGGCGGGCGTGAGCGCGCCGGCGGGCGCGATCGACGAATCGTTCACCAGCGCCGTCAATTCCGCGTCCACGCGTTCCTGCGTCACCCCTGACTTCATGCGGCCCAGCAGGAAGAGAAACGCGTTCCGGCCGGTGTCGCCGGGCCAGCGATCGGGCAGAAAGATGTCGGCGTCCGGCAGCGCGCCGAGCCGGGGGATCACCGGCCTGAAGGTGAAGTCCGGCGGCAGCACGCCGACGACGGTACGAGGGAGGCCGTCGATGGTGATGGACTGTCCGACAATCGCCGGATCGGCCTCGAGCGACGTACGCCACAGCCGATCGCTGACGATCGCCGCGCGATCGTCGTCCGGCGCTGCGGCGCCAGTGAGGAACGCGCGGCCGCGCGCCGGATTGACGCCCAGCGTGGCGAAGAAATTCGGGCTCACGGTGAGCGCGGGCAACTGCAGCGGCTCGCCGCGTCCGCTGAGCTGCGCGTCGATCGAGTTGTAGGCCGCGAGATGATCGAGCGTGGCGACGCGCGGGCGCAGCCCCTCGTACGTCACGGGCGGCCAGGTCGAGAACGTCCTGACGCCCGTCTCGGTCTGCTGCGCTGACGAGACGATGACGAGGCGATCGGGACTGGGATACGGCAGCGGACGCCACAGCACGCCGTAGGCGACGGAGAACACCGCGGTGTTGAGGCCGATGCCGAGCGCGAGCGTGGCGAGGGCGGTGAAGGTGAACACCGGATCGCGACGAATCAATCGCAGCGCGTGGCGCACGTCCTGCGCGAAGGTTTCGACCGTCGCGAAGCTCCACGGTTCGCGCGCCTGCTCGCGCAGCCGCAGCGGATTGCCAACCCTCCGCCGCGCCGCCGCTCGCGCCTCGTCCTCGGTCAGGCCATCCGCGTCGGCGAGGGCGTTCGCCTTCATCTCCTCGTGGAAGCGCAACTCGTCTTTCAGATCGCGATCGAATCGATTCCGCTGGAACAAGAACAGCAGACGTCGCAGCACTGAACCCATGGCACCTTCTTTAACCGAGGGGCTTCGCCCCTCGGACTCCCCGGCACGCTCTCTCGCTCGCCGCTCCGCCGGCTCGTCCCGTTCGCGTCGTTCACGAGATAGCTTCTACGTCGTCTTCATCACGCGCATGATCGCGCCGAACATCTGGGAGAATCGCGATTCCTCGACGCCGAGCTGCTTCTTCCCGGCAGCCGTGAGCCTGTAGAAGCGCGCCCGCCGGTTGTTCGCCGAAATCTTCCACTCGGCCAACAACCATCGCTTGACGAGCATCCGCTGCAGCGCCGGATACAGCGATCCCTCTTCGATCGTCAGCACGTCCGCCGACAGCATCTGGATGTGCTGCGCGATGCCGTAGCCGTGCATCGACTCGATCGACAGCGTCTTCAGAATCAACATCTCGAGGGTGCCCGGCAGCAGCTCGTTCCTGCTCTTCGCCTTGGTCTCTTTCATAGTTGCTCTTTGCATAGACGAACTATGGAAGTCGGAAGTTTCCTCCCTTTCGGGAGCGGCTGTCAACTGTCGGCGTGCGCTCGGTGGCGTCAAGTGCGTGCAGCCGACGCGCTCCGTTCCGCAAGCACTGCGTCGAGTTGGGGCATCGCTGCGCGCAGCCCTTCTTCCATGCCCGTTGCCGATTGCTCCATCGCTTCAATGCTCAAGAACCGGATGACGCAGGTCATGCGCGATCCGGTCGGCGTGGTGTCGAACGTGAACGTCACGTACCCACTTTGCTTTCTTCCCCGGCTGTGGAGAAGAACAAAACAAGCCAAGAGCGCAGCAGAAAATACTGCGGCAGCTCTTTAGTCGTCGACATGGGTCAGCCGAGCAGAGCGCCTCGTCAGGACGAAGAGGGACAGGACGTGAACAGCTCCGCTACTGGCGATTTCGGCCCGGCCGATGGCATCTCGGCCTCGAAGGTTGCGTCAGCTCTAACCGCGGCCGCGGCGCCGGTTCGTCTTGACCATCGTCTTTGCGGTCCGCATTTTGGCGGCCTGACTGTCAGCGATGTTCGCGCTCGGATCCGTTGGCATCGGTTTACGGTGCTTCTTGCCTGGCGCGTCGACCACGCCGCCGCTTCGCCGCCTGGCTTTTCCGTGTGTTCGTGTTGTTTCGTTATCGCGCTTCGCCATGCGAACTCCATCCCCGCATTCAGTCGCGACATGAGTGTATCGCAGCCTACCGAGCAGCGGGGCGCAGTCCGGAAGCCCGGACGCTGAGTATGATCGTGTGAATGCTGGAGCCGTTCTGGTCTGCTCCGATCGAGACGGTTCTCACCGAGCTCGCCGCTCGCCCCGATGGTCTCACCCAGATCGAGGCCGAGCGTCAGCAACTACGGTTCGGTCCCAATCGCCGCTCAGACACCCGGAAGACCACGCCACTCGGACTGCTGCTGAACCAGTTCCGAAGTCCGCTTGTTCTCCTTTTGCTGTTCGCCATGGCGCTCTCGCTGTTCCTGGGCGAGACGACCGACGGGTTGATCGTCCTGGCGATCGTACTCGGCAGCGCTCTGCTCGGCTTCCTGCAGGAGTACCGAGCGAGCAGCGCGGTCGCCAAGCTCTTGGCGGTGATCCAGACAAAGGTGACAGTGCTGCGCGACGGCCACGAGGTGCAGTTGCCCCACGACGCCCTCGTACGAGGAGACGTGATCGTGCTCGCGGCGGGCGCGGCCGTGCCCGCCGACTGCCGGATCCTCCGTTCAACCGACCTCTTCGTGGACGAATCCAGCTTGACGGGAGAGAGCTATCCTGCCGAGAAGAGCGCGGGCGACCTCCCGGGCGACACGCCGCTCGCGAGGCGAGCGAACGCCCTGTTCCAGGGATCGCACGTGGTGAGCGGCACGGGCCGTGCGGTGGTCGTGCAGATCGGCGCGAACACCGTCTTCGGCGAAATCGCCGAGCGGCTCCGGCTTCGTTCGCCCGAGACAGAGTTCGAGCGCGGGCTTCGACACTTCGGCGGGCTGCTGATCCAAATCTCCCTGCTCCTCGTGATCGCGATTTTCGCCATCAACGTGTACCTGCACCGGCCGGTTGTGGACTCGTTCCTCTTTGCGCTCGCGCTCGCCGTCGGCCTTACCCCGGAGCTTCTTCCCGCCATCGTCAGCATCACGCTCGCTCGGGGCGCGCAGCAGATGGCTGCCTCCAAGGTGATCGTGCGCCGCCTCAACTCCATCGAGGACTTCGGCAGCATGAACGTGCTCTGCTCCGACAAGACCGGCACGCTCACCGAGGGGGTGGTGAGGCTGCACGCCGCTCTCGACGCCGATGGCAACGCGAGCGACGAAGTCCTCCTCTACGCGCAGGTCAACGCCACATTCGAGTCGGGCTTCGCGAACCCGATCGACGAGGCACTCCGGCGCCTGCCCTGCCCCGACCTTGCGGCGTACGTGAAGGTCGACGAAGTCCCGTACGATTTCATCCGCAAGCGACTGAGCGTGGTCGTGGAGCGCACCTCGCCATCAGCCAATACGCGCCGTCACACGATGATCACCAAGGGCGCGCTCCGGAACGTGCTCGCTGCCTGTGTCGATGCGCGGACAGGAATCGGTCCCGGCGCAGGCCACACCGTACCCATCGCCTCGGTGCGCGCTTCTCTGCAGGAGCGCTTCGAGGCCTACAGCGAACAGGGCTATCGCGTGTTGGGCGTCGCGGTCCGGGACGTCACCGATGACCCGATCATCGACAAAGACGACGAGCAGCAGATGACGTTCATCGGGTTCCTGCTGCTCGAGGACCCGGCGAAGGCGGGTGCGCTCGACGCGATCGTGGAGCTCAGGCAGCTCGGCGTGGCGCTCAAGATCATCACCGGGGATAACCGTCTCGTCGCCGGCAAGATGGCTCGGCATATGGGTCTGGAACGACCGACCGCGCTCACTGGCGAGGAGCTCCGCGGCTTGAGCGACACCGCGCTGCTGCAACGCGTGGGCGAGGTGGACATCTTCGCGGAGATCGAGCCGAACCAGAAGGAGCGAATCCTGGCGGCGCTTCGCAAGGCCGGCAACGTGGTCGGCTATCTGGGCGACGGGATCAACGACGCGAGCGCGCTCCACACAGCCGACGTGGGGATCTCGGTGGACAGCGCGGTGGACGTCGCCAAGGAAGCGGCGGACATCGTCCTCTTGGAGCGAGACCTCAGCGTCCTCGCGCGGGGCGTCCGACTAGGCCGGCAGACGTTCGCCAACACGCTGAAGTACGTGTTCATCACCACCAGCGCGAACTTCGGCAACATGGTGAGCATGGCCGGCGCGTCGCTCTTCCTTCCCTTCCTGCCGCTGCTGCCGAAGCAGATCCTGCTCAACAACTTCCTGTCCGACGTTCCCTCAATGACTATCGCGACCGACCGCGTGGATCGTGAGCAGGTGGATCACCCTCGGCGCTGGGATATCCGGTTCATCCGGAACTTCATGCTGATGTTCGGGCTCGTAAGTTCGGTGTTCGACTACGTGACGTTCGGCGCGCTGCTCTACTGGCTGCGAGCGACGGAGCCGGAGTTCCAGACGGGCTGGTTCGTCGAGTCGCTGATGACGGAGCTCTTCATCGTGCTGGTCATCCGGACCCGGGGGCCGTTCTACCGGAGCCTGCCAGGCAGACTGCTGCTCGTCTCTACGCTTCTTGTGGCGGGCACGACGATCTTCCTGCCTTACACGTCACTCGGGGCGCTGTTCGGATTCGTGCCGCTCCCGCCTCTGTTCGTTCTGCTCCTGCTGGGGATCACCGTGGGATACCTCGTGGCGAGTGAGCTGGTGAAAGGATGGTTCTTCCGACAATTCGCCTAGGATGGATGGATCAGCAGCGCATCCGTCCAAGGGAGTCCTTCATGAGTATCAAGGTCGGCATCGTCGGATCAGGCATAGTCGGTCAAACGCTCGCGAACGGTTTCGTCAAACACGGCTACGACGTCATGATCGGGACCAACACAGCAAGCAAACGCGAGGAACTGAAGTCCAAGACGAACGGCAAGGCGAAGATCGGCACGTTTGAGGACGCAGCGAAGTTTGGCGAGATCGTCGTCCTCGCGACCAAGGGGACAGCGGCCGAGGCCGCATTGAAGGTTGCGGGCATCGCGAATGTCAAAGGCAAGACCGTCATCGACACCACGAATCCAATCGCCGATGCGGCTCCAGTCAACGGAGTCTTACAGTTTTTTACGTCGCAAAACGAATCGCTCATGGAGAGGCTTCAGGCGCTCGGTGCCGAAGCGCATTTCGTGAAGGCATTCAGTTGCATCGGCAACGCGTTCATGGTCAACCCGGACTTCAACGGCGTCAAGCCGACGATGTTCATCTGCGGCAACCATGAAGGCGCGAAGAGCGATGTGAAGACCATCCTCGATCGATTCGGGTTCGACGTGGCGGATATGGGAGGCGTTGAGGGCGCGCGCGCCATCGAGCCGTTGTGCATCCTCTGGTGCATTCCCGGATTCCTGAGCAACAGCTGGACGCATGCATTCAAGCTGCTGAAGAAGTAAGGCATCATGAGAAACTCCCGAGGCGAATCCGCCACCAGCCTCGAGTCAGCGCCGAGCTGACGCCGATGTGCTGCGACGACGCCCAGCGATCGCTGCTGGGCGCATACCCTCTCGCGCAATCAGCGCCCTGATTCGCTGCGCCGCACGCGACATCACAGCGCGGGGCGGTGGCCTCTTCCCTTCGGCGTGGCAGGCGGCGACCGTCCTCCGCAGCCGTGCGGCCATCGTCTCGCAGCACCCGCACGTCTTGATGTGCCGTTCGACAATCCGACGACGGGCGGGCGTCAGCTCGCCGTCCAGATACCGCGACACCTCCAGCAACAATGCGCGGCAACGCGCGGAAGGGCGGCTCGGGGCGGTCATCTGCCGCGTTTCTCCAAGTCCGCCTGCAGTTGGAGACGAGCCCGATGCAGGCGCGTCTTGACGTTGTCCTCAGAAATACCCGTCACCTTCGCCACCTCTCGCGTCGACAAGCCTTCCATCT
>DATBJJ010000055.1:0-13899 GCA_036556425.1 Vicinamibacterales bacterium | reverse complement strand
AGCGTTCAGAAAGAAGTACCCGACGGGGCGCGTCATCGCACACCCCGAATGCACGTTCGACGTCGTCCGGGCCGCCGACGAGAGCGGCTCGACAGAGCACATCATCAACACCGTCCGGAACAGTCCGTCGGGCAGTGTCTGGGCCGTGGCGACGGAGGTCCACCTCGTCAACCGCCTCACGCACGAGCTGGCCGACAAGACCATCGTCACGCTCGACCCGTTCGGCTGCTTGTGCTCGACGATGTTTCGCGTCTCCCCGAACCACCTGCTGTGGATCATGGAAGGGCTGGTCGCCGGACAGGTCCACAACCAGATCACCGTACCTGAACCGCAGAAATCACTCGCCCGCCTCGCCTTGGAGCGCATGCTGAGGGTGTAGCTCTTCGACGTACGACGTGCTACGTACTGGGTGCGACGTGCTGCTTGTCAGGTGCGACGTGCGACGTGCGCGTGCGACGTGCTGAGTGCGACGTGCTGGGCGCGACGTGCAACGTGGGCATTGAGATACAATCGACGATCGGACTGTTCGAGAGGAGTGTTTTCAATGGCGCACGAAGTTCCCCCGCTGCCCTACGACTACAAGGCGCTGGAGCCGCACATCGACGAGCAGACGATGCGGATCCATCACGACAAGCATCACGCGGCGTATGTGACCAATCTCAACGCGGCGCTCGAGAAGGCGCCCGAGCTTCAGAAGAAGAGCGTGGAAGATCTGGTTCGCGGCATCAACTCGGTGCCGGAGGAGATTCGCACGGCCGTGCGGAACAACGGCGGCGGACATATCAACCACACGATGTTCTGGGAAATCATGGGCCCGGGGAAGGGCGGCGCGCCGTCAGGTCCGATCGCCGACGCGATCGCGTCGACGTTCGGCGGGTTCGACGCGTTCAAGGAACAATTGACGAAGGCCGGCATCGGCCGCTTCGGCAGCGGCTGGGCGTGGCTCGTCGACGTCGGCGGGAAGCTCGTAATCGAGAGCACGCCGAATCAGGACAGCCCGCTCATGGAAGGGAAGAAGCCGATCCTCGGCGTCGACGTGTGGGAGCACGCGTACTACCTGAAATACCAGAACCGCCGCCCGGACTATCTCGCGGCCTGGTGGAACGTCGTGAATTGGGATGCGGTGAACAAGCGGTTCAAGTGAAACTCGGCGCGGCCCGCTGCTCGCTTCCCGCTGCCCGAAGATCATTCAGTTCGTAATCGCACGGCTCTCACTGAATGTCTTCGGACCGCGGACCGCGGAAAGCGGACAGCGGCCCGCGGACTCATTCCACCCGCAACGCTACGAGCGGATCCACGCGTGCGGCGCGCCGAGCGGGAATCCATGCAGCAGCGAGCGCGACGGTGCCGAGAATCGTGCACGCGCCGGCGAGGCTGATCGCGTCGCGCGGCGCGATGCCGAAGAGCAGCGTCTCGAGCCACCGCGTCGACGCGACGGCGCCGCCGAGGCCGGCGATCAACCCGATCGCCGTGAGCAGCGAGGCCTTCATCATCACTAGCCCCATCAGCCGCCCGCGGCTCGCGCCGAGCGCGGCGCGGAGGCCGATCTCGTGCGTCCGCTGCGCGACCGAATACGAGATCACGCCGTAGACGCCGATCCCCGCGAGCAGCGCCGCGATTGCTCCGAACAGCACGATGAGCCAGGTACGCAGGCGATCCGGTGCGACCGATTCCGCCTTGATCGACTCCAATGTGCGGACGTCGGTCACCGGCTGATTCGGATCGATCTCGTGAATCGCAGCCTTCAGCGCCGAGGCGGTCACCGCTGACTCGCCCGTCGTGCGAACGATGATCGACGGACCGTAGGACGGCTGCTGCTCCATCGGCACGTAGACGCCCGCGCTGTCGTTGGCATTGGGAGCGCCCACACGCTCGTTTGCCACGACACCCACGATCTGCCACGAGATCTCGGGTCCGAGCTGCGGGCTTCCGGCGAGGACCTCCTCGATCACGACGTGCCGCCCGATCGGTTCGACGCCTTGAAAATAGCGATCGGCGAAGACCTTATTGACGACAATGACGGGAACCGAGGCCGCGGTATCGCTCGCGTCGAAGGCACGGCCGCGAAGGATCGGCAGCCCGATGGTCTGAAAGTAGGCGGGCGACACGATCTTGTAGCCGGCGCTTCCCGGTCTGGAAGCCTCGCCGGGGCCGCGTCCAGGGACGCGCAGCGGCATGCCCATTCCCCAGCCGCGCATCGGAATCGCCGTTGACAGAGCTACGGTGGCGACGCCGGGCAGCGCCGCCGTGCGCTCGAGAATCCGCCGATAGAATACCCGTCCCTCATCGGGCGACTGGAAGCGATTGCCAGGCGTCAACAGTCCCGCGGTCAACAGCGTCGCCGGATCGCGCGCGACCTCCACTTCCTGCATGCGCATGAAGCTGCGCATCAGCAGGCCCGATCCGACGAGCAGCGTGCACGCGAGCGCCACTTCGACGACGACGAGCGCATCGCGCAGCCGCCGTCGGAAGCGGTCCGCCGTGACGGTCCGTCCGGAGCCCTTCATCGACCCCGACAGGTCGAGGCGTCCCGCCTGGAGCGCCGGGACCGTTCCGAAGATCAATCCGGTCAGCATCGAGACGACGAACGCGAATGCGAGCGCGCGCACATCGATCGTCACGACCGCTTCGCGCGGGAGGAACAGCGGCGGCAGGAGCAGCTGCAGGCCGCGCATCATCCCGTAGCCGACGGCGGTCCCGAGCAGGCCCCCCAGAGACGAGAGCAGCAGGCTCTCGGTCAGGAATTGTCGGACGATGCGGCCGCGGCTGGCGCCGATGGCGGCGCGGACGAGGACCTCTCGCTCGCGTGCCGTCCCGCGCGCGAGCGCCAGGTTGGCCAGGTTCGCGCACCCGACGAGCAGCAGCATGCCGACGGCCGCCATGAGCACCCGCAGCGACTGCCGCAGCTGCGGGGCGACGCTGATATCGGCGAACCGCTCGATGGTGATGCCCCAGTCCTTGTTCGACTCGGGATAGTCGCGCGCGATGCGCGCGGCAATGGGCTGCATGGCTGCTCGCGCGCGTTCGACCGTCACATCCGGCTTCAGCCGCGCGGTCACCGCGATCCAGTGAAAGTTGCGGGCCCGTTCGTTCGGGCCGGGAGCGAAGGGCCTGAACAGATCCTGATAACCGCGATCGAACGCCGATCCCGCCGGAAGCACGCCGATGATCGTGAACGGTTCGCGATTGAGGACGACGGTTCGTCCGACGATCGACGGATCCGATTCGAACGTCGACGCCCACAACCGGTGCGTGATGACGGCGACGCGTTCTTTGCCCGGCTGATCCTCGTCCGGCGCAAACGTGCGGCCCAGCGCCGCGCGCGTGCCGAAGATGTCGAAATACCCGGCCGACACGCGCGCGCCGCGAATCTGCAGCGGCTCTCCACGATTCAGCATCGTGACGTTCGAGCCAACGGCGGCGGCCATGATGTCGAAGGCCTCGTTCTGCTGCTGCCAATCGAGGAAGTTCGCCGTCGACACCGCGTTCCGTCCGCCCGGCATGCCCGGAGGCTGCTCCCAGACGCGCACGATGCGATCCGGGTTCGCGTACGGCAGCGGACGGAGCAGCACGCCGTCGACGAAGCTGAAGATTGCGCTCGTCGCGCCGATGCCGAGCGCGAGCACGGCAATCGTGATGGCGGAGTAGGCGGGGCTGCGGACGATCGTGCGGAGCGCGTCGCGAAGGTCTTGGCGCATGTTGTCGTTCCTCGAGATAGACACGTGGAGCTCGCGCGAGTGGAAGCGCGACGCCGCGAACGCGCCGGCGAGCGAGAGCGCCTGACGCCAATACCAGCGGCGCGCGCCTCTCGCGCCGAGGCGCGGCACGACCTCGTCGCGGAACGCTTCGTCGAGATCGCCCGCTGCCGAGTCGTGCGCGTCGCGGGGCAGAACGCGCGCGAGCAGCCAAGACGCAAGTCGGGGAGGATTGGACGCGAGGCGGGGCGGGTTCGTCTCGCGCGTCATGACGGCTTCAGCTTCAGCGCCAACCCCTCGCTCATGCGGTGCACCGCGTCGAGCGAGTGGCGGAGCAGGGCGAGTCCGGTGGATCGAACCGTGTAGTAGCGCCGCGGCCTGCCGCCGCGGGACGGGGCCGCGTCGCCCGTGCGTGACGAGATGTAGCCTTTCGCTTCGAGCCTGTCGAGCGTCACGTAGAGCGCGCCGCGCGACACGGATCGGCCGGAACGGCCCTCGAGCTCCTTGAGGATCGTGCCGCCGTACGCCTCCCCTTCCGCCTGAAGGACGGCCAGCAGGACGAGCAGCTCGAATTCACCGAGGGGAGGAAGGTCGCGGGCGCGTCTCATGCCGACATTGTAAGCATGAGACGCGATTCGGGCAAGTGTGGTTGCCGGCCGACGTTATTCTTGACGCAGAGCAGCCATCGGATCGATGCGCGACGCGCGCCACGCCGGCACGAAGCACGCGAGCATCGCGACGCTGAGGAAAATCGCGGCAACCGCGATCAAGCTCGGCGCGTCGATCGGGCTGACCTGGAAGAGCATCGATTGGATGAACTTCGAGAGCCAGATCGCGCCGACCAGACCGACCGCGATACCCACGACGACGGGAATCGTCCCGCCGCGAACCACCATGCGGACGAGATCCCACTGCGATGCGCCGAGGGCGGCGCGAATCCCCAATTCCTGCGTGCGCTTCGCCGTCACGAACGAGAGGACGCCGTAGATGCCCGCGCACGCCAGCAGCATCGCGAGCAGCGCGAAGCCGCCGAGGAGATACGTCGGCAATCGGCGGCCCACCATCGAATCGGCCTTGAGCTGCGCGACCGTCATCGGGCGATCGAGCACCTGGAATTTGTTCACGCGCTGAACGGCGTACTGAATCGATTTGATCAGCGCGGCCGGATCGCCGCTGCCTCTCGCGACGAGTCCGAGGCCGACGACGGGATTCTGCGCAAAGCTCGCGTACGCGCCGACGTCGGTGAGATTCTCGAGGCCTCTGCCTTTTTCGTCCGCCACGACCCCGACGATCTCCCACGACGTCATCGGACCGAGGCCGCGCCGCGACGGAAGAATCCGCTCGACGAGGATGTGCCGGCCGATGGGATCCTTGTCCGGCGAGTACCGCCGTACGAACGATTCGTTGACGACCACGACCGGCATCGAGCCCGCGGTGTCGCGATCGTCGAGCAGCCGGCCCGATACCAGCCGGACGCCGAGCGCTCGCAGATATCCCGGCGTGATGATCTTGAATCCGGTCCCGACGATCTCGTCCGGCTTCTCCGGCATGCGGAACGGCATGCCGTCGCCCCAGCCGCGCAGCGGAATCGCGGTCGCGACGGCGGTTTCCTGCACGCCAGGCACGGCGCGGACTTCATCGAGCAGTTGTTGCACGTATTGTGTGAGCGCCACCGGTTCCGGATTGCGCTCCATCGGGAGCGGCAGATACGCCGCGACGATGCCTTCGGTGTTGTACCCGGTGTCGACGTTCATCACGCGATAGAAACTGCGGAGCAGCAGGCCCGCGCCCGCGAGCAGGATGAACGCCGCCGCGACCTGCAGCGCCACGAACACGTGCCGCGCATAGACATCCCATCGTCCCGCGGAGTTGCTGCGTCCGCCTTCCTTGAGCGCCTCCGCGGCGTCGCGCCGCGACGCGTGCAGCGCGGGCGTCAAGCCGAACGCGACGCTCGTCGCGATCGTCACCGCGCCGAGGAACAACAGCACGCGCCCATCCATGCCGACGTTGGCTTCCGCGGGAAAGTAGAACGGCGGGAGCAGGCTCTGAATCCATCGCAGCAGCCCGTAGCCGAGCGCGACGCCGAGGAGGCCGGCGAACGCCGACAGCAGGAGGCTCTCCGTCAGAAGCATCCGCACGAGGCGCTTGCGATGCGCGCCGAGCGCGAGGCGCAGCGCGATCTCGCGCGAGCGCAGCGCCGCGCGAGCCATCAGCATGTTCGCGAGGTTCGCGCAGCCGATCAGCAGCACGGCGATCACCGCCGTCATGAGCACGCGCAGCGAGAGCCGCATTTGATCGCCGACGACGCGATCGATGTAGCGATCGACGGTCGCGCCCCACCCTTTCTTGACGTCGGGATAGAGCTCCGCGATCCGCCCGGCGATCGCGCTCATCTCCGCCTGCGCCTGTTCGATCGAGACGCCGCGCTTCAGCCGTGCGACGGCGCCGAGATAGTGATAGTCGCGCGCGACCTTCGGGGCAAACGCGAGCGGAATCCACAGGTCCGACGCGCGCCGGTCGAATTCGCTGTTCCCCGGCAGCACGCCGATCACCGTGTAGGGCTCGCCGTTCAGGAGGATGTCGCGGCCGACGATCGTGCGGTCCGCGGCGAACAGGTTCATCCACAAACGATGGCTGAGCACCGCGACTTTCTCGTGGCCTGGTTGATCCTCATCGCGCGCGAACGTTCTTCCCAGCGCGGCTTTCGTGCCGAAGACATCGAAGTAGGGCGCCGAGACGACCGCGGCGCGCAGCGATCGCGCGTCGGTTCCCGACCGGACCGCGGCGCCGCTTGGCGAGTAGCTCAGCGTCGCGCCGGTCTGCGCCGCCATCGCCTCGAACGACTGGCTCTGCCGTGTCCAATCGATGTAGTTCGCCGCGGCGATGCCGTTGCGCAGCCCGCCCGGCGGCTTTTCCCACAGCTGGAGGATGCGTTCGGGCTCGGGATACGTGAACGACTTGAGGAGCACGCCGTCCACGAGGCTGAAGATCGCGGCGTTCGCGCCAAGCCCAAGCGCGACCGTCAGCGTCGCGAAGAACGTGAAGCCCGGACTTCGCTTCACGATCCGCCAGGCGTAGGTGATGTCCTGCAGCGTCGCGTCGATGGCGGCTCGCACGGCTCAATAGACGGAGTTGACGGCCCTATGGTTTGCAGGAGGACGTCTCGAGCTCGAAGAGGTCCTGTTCCCCGTCGGCCATCGGGTAGGTGTGCTCGGCGGCCGGAAACTTCCTCGAGCGCACATCCGAGACATAGGCCTGGAGGGCCGACTGCGCGGCCTCTCCGAGCGCGGCGTAGCGCTTGACGAACTGCGGGACGTGGCCCGGCGTGAGGCCGAGGAGATCGTGCCACACGAGAATTTGGCCGTCGCACCCGCCTCCTGCGCCGATGCCGATCGTGGGCACGTCGAGCCGCTCGGTGATGTGCTCCGCGACGATTGCGGGCATCGCCTCGAGCACGACGGCGAAGCACCCGGCTCGCTGCAACGCGAGCGCCTCGTCGCGCAGGCGGTGCGCGTCTCGCACGCGGCGGCCCTGAACGCGATACCCGCCGAGCGCGACGGCCGATTGCGGGGTGAGGCCGACGTGCCCCATCACGGGAATGCCGACGCCGACGATCGCGGCAACGCGCGAGAGCGCGGGTCCCGCGCCCTCGAGCTTGACCGCGCCGGCGCCGCCTTCTTTCACGAGCCGCACGGCGTGCCTGACCGCTTCCTCGTCCGACACCTGAAACGATCCAAACGGCATGTCGGCGACGACGAGCGGACGCTGAACGCTCCTCGATACCGCGCGCGTGAGGACGAGCATCTCGTCGACGGTGATCTGCACCGTCGACTCGTGGCCGAGCACGGTCATCGCGGCGGAATCGCCGACGAGAATCCCGTCGATCCCTGCGGCTTCCGCGAGCCGCGCGCTCGGCGCGTCGTACGCGGTCACCATCGCGATGCGCCCGCGCTGCTGCTTCTCGCGGGCGAAGTGGAACGGCGTCAGGCGCGGCGGTTTCCCGAGCGGATGCGCCGGCGTCTTCTTAGTGGCCATCGTGAGGCTCCTGCCGCGGAAGGTCGCCGAAGATCGACACGGTCCGATCGTCCAGCCTGACGTTGTCGATGAGCCTCGTGCGTCCCGCGCGCGCGGCAATCGCGAGCGTCGGATGCCCGTTGAAGAGCGCGAGCGCGACGTAGTCGACGTCGAGTCCGGTCAGCTCGTGGCGCGCGGCGGCGACGGGATCCTGTCCCGCTCTCGCCGCGGCAAGCCCCGCATCGAGCGCGCGCGGAATCGCCAGCGCGCGCGAACGCTCTTCGGGCGACAGCCGCGCATTCCGCGAGGAGAGCGCCAGGCCGTCCCGATCTCGAACCGTCGGCACCACGCGGATCTCCACTGGTACGTTCAGATCCTGCACCATTTGCGTCACCACCGCTACTTGCTGCGCGTCCTTCTGGCCGAAGAATGCGAGCTTGGGCCCGACAATCGTGAAGAGTTTCAGGCAAATCGTCGCAACGCCGCGAAAGTGTCCGGGCCGGTGCGCGCCTTCGAGCCCCAGCGCCGCGCCCTCGACGTCCACCCAGGTCGCGTGATTCGGTCCGTAGATCTCCTCCACGGCCGGCGTAAAAAGATAGTCGACACCCGCCTGGCTGAAGATGTGGCTGTCCGTCGCTTCGTCTCGTGGATACGCGGCGAGATCGGCAGGATCGTTGAACTGCGATGGATTCACGAAGAGACTCGCGACCACCGTGTCGCATTCGCGGCGCGCCGCGCGCACCAACGCGACGTGACCGGCATGCAGCGACCCCATCGTCGGCACGAGCCCCACGATGCCGAAGATCCGCGGGCGCTCCAGCGCCTCGCGAATTTCTGCGACGGTCTTGATCGTTCTCATGGCGGCGTGACGGCGGCGAGCGCGCGATACATGTCGGCGAGCTCCGGCGCGCGCGCCGCGATTGCGGAGAGATGCGCTTCCACGGTCTTCATGTCGCCGCGTGCGATTGGACCCGTCAGATCGAATCCATTGTCGATCGTGCGCCGCATGAGCGGGATGAGCGCTTCAGGCGGTGCGCCCGCTTCCTTCAGAAGGCGCGACGCGGCCTTGAACAGCGTGACGAGATAGTTCGACGCGATGGCGGCGCCGGCATGATACAGCGCGCGATCGGCATCACGAATCGCAAACGGCCGCAGTCCGAGCGTCGTTGCCAGCCACGTCGCGCGGCCCATCGCGTCGTCGTTTTCCGCGGTGAGGGCGGCCCATGCGCCGTCGATCTGCTCGGCGCCGCGCGTTTTCGTGAACGTCTGCAGCGGATGCACGCCGAATCGCGTGACGTGCGGATCCAGCGCGGCGAGCGGCGTCGCGCCGCTGACATGCGCGATCCATGGTCCCTGCGCGAACGATGCGGCGACCTCGTGAATCGCGGAATCCGGCACGCAGAGAAGGACGAGCTCGGGGCGATCGTTGCCGACCGTCACGCCGCGCTCCGTGAGACGCGCCGCGAATGCCGAGCCGACGCGGCCGCGCCCGACGACGTGAATGCGGTCAAACACGGCGCCTCTCTTCGAGCGCGTCGATCGCTCGCAGGATTTCGTCGTGCGAAGGGAACTCGTCCTGCCGATCGCTGACGAACGAGAATCGGATCGCGCCGGACGTGTCGATCAGAAAGAGCGCGGGCCGCGCGATGTTCCATGCGTCGAGGCCGAGCCTGTGCCAGACGCCGTAGACCTTCAACACGTCGCGCGACTCGTCGATGAGGATGTTGAAGGGCAGTCCCGCGTCCTCGACGTATCGGCGCACGACGTCCGATGATTGCGCGACGACGGTCACGACCTGAATGCCGCGGCGCGCGTACTCGGGCGAGTGCTGCGCGAGCTCGCTGAATTTCTTCCGGCAGTTCGGGCACCACGTGCCGCGATGGAACGCGAGGAGCACGGGGCCCTGCTTCAAATAGTCCTGGAGCGAGCGAACCTGGCCTTTCTGGTTGGGCAGCGCGAAAGGCGGCGCCGCGGTCAGCATCGATCGCGTCGGCATCAGAAGAGCTTCACGTCCACCAGCTCGCCGGCCTCGACGATGTCGGTCTGCGCAGGGATTTCGATGTAGCCGTCGGCGAGCGACATGCTCGTGATGTCGCCGGACGCCTTGAACGCCGGCACCGCCGCGCCGTCGACGACGCGCACCGTGTAGAACTGATGACGGCCGGTCGTCGAGACCACGCGCCGCGCGAGCGGCAGCCGGACGACGAGCGGATGGTGCGCGGGAAGGCGCGCGATCCGCCTGAGCATCGGCACGAGCAGCATGTACGCGTTCGAGAGACACGACGTCGGATACCCCGGCATCCCGAAGACCGCTCGCCGGCCGATCGTGCCGAACGCCGTCGGCTTGCCCGGCTTGACGGCGATGCCGTGAAAGAGAATGTCGCCGGCGCGTCCGATCGCATCCAAGATCAGATCTTTTTCGCCGACCGAGCTCCCGCCAGAGAACACGAGCACGTCGTCTTCCTTCGTGGCGGCAATCGCGTCCATCAACGCGTCGACGCTGTCCGCGGCTGTTGGATAGACGAGAGCGATGCCGCCGTGCGCGCCGATGATCGACGACAGCGTGAACTGGTTGATGTCGTAGATCTGCCCGGGCGCGAGCGGCTGGCCGGGCTCGACGATCTCGTTTCCCGTCGAGAGAATCGCCACGCGCGGCCGCGCGTACACGTCGATCTCCGACGCGCCGATCGCGGCGAGCGCGCCGATGCGGCTCGGCGTGAGCACGTCGCCGGCCGCGAGCAGCGTCTGCCCGATCGCGATGTCCGCCGCCCGCCGGCCGACGTGCTGCTTCGGGTAGACGGGCGTCATCACGCGGACGTCGCTGTCGCCAACCCTTTCCGTCTCGGTTTCCTCAATCATCACGACGGCGTCGGCGCCGTCGGGCAGAGGAGCCCCTGTCGCGACCGCAATGCACGTTCCGCGTACGACACGCTCGGAGGCGACCTGTCCCGTGAAGATCGATTCGATGCAGCGCAGCACGCGCGGCTCGGCGCCGCTCGCGCCGAACGTGTCCTCGGCGATGACCGCGTAGCCGTCCATCGCGGCGCGATCGAACGGCGGCACGTCGACCTTCGACACGGCCGGCTGCGCGATGACGCGGCCGTGCGCGTCGCGAATCGAGATGCGCTCGGTGCGATCGATCGGGCGCGCGGATTCGAAAAGAATCTGCCGCGCCTCGTCGAGCGGAATGGTCTCGCGGATCGGTCGGACTGGCATTGCTCTTTTATTGGTTGCTCGCGGGGCCCCACCCCCGCTCGCGCTCGCTCCGCGGCGGCCTACGGCCGCTCCCCTCCCGCGCTTCGCTCGCTATCGCCTCAGCTCGCGCACCACGTGGCCGATCTCCGGGAGGATCAGCTTCGCGAGCGCGAGCCGCACCGCGTGCTCGGAGCCCGGGAGCAGGAAGATCGCCACGCGCCCGATCGTTCCGGCCGCGGCTCGCGTCAGCATCGCCGCGGCGCCGATTTCCGCGTAGCTCAACATGCGGAACAGCTCGCCGAATCCGTCCAGCCGCTTCTCGAACATCGACGCGATCGCTTCATACGTGCTGTCGCGCGTCGTGATGCCCGTGCCGCCCGTGGTGATCACCACGTCCGGCTTTCGCTCGGTCGGTCCATCGTTCACGCGCGCGACCACATCGCGCACCATCGACGGCTCGTCGCGCACGATCCGGCGTCCGACGATCTCGTGTCCGGCGCTCGCGAGAAGCTCCGCGATTGCATCTCCGCTCGCGTCGTTCGCTTCGGTGCGGCTGTCGCTGATCGTCAGGATGAAGCAGCGCACCGACGCCGGCGCGTCCTTACGATGCGCGGGAGCGCTCACCGCCCAAGTATACGTTGGGAGTAAGATTCGTGATCGTGCGAGCGATCAGCACAGCCCTCGTCTTCGCCCTGGCAGTCGCCGTCCTCATGGCCGAGCAAACGGCGAATCATCCCGCCCTCGACAAAGCCGCCGAGAAGTGGGTGCAGACGACGTTCAAGAAGATGATCCTCGAGGACAAAGTGGGGCAGCTCCTCGTGTCGTCGTTTCAATCCAACTTCATCAGCACCGACTCGGACGCGTTCGACGCGCTCGCGAAGGCGGCGCGCGAATATCGCGTCGGTGGATTCCACGTGTTCGGCGCGAGCGAGCTCGCGCCGCCGGTGCTGCTCAATCCGGCCTACGGCACGGTGACGCTCGGTCAGCCGCTCGAGGCGGCGTCGACGCTCAATCGGCTGCAGGCGATCGCGAACGTGCCGCTGCTCAACACCGCGGACTTCGAAGCGGGCGCCGGCTTCCGGATCATGGGCGCGACCGCCTTTCCGCGATTGATGGCGTTCGGCGCGGCGCGCGACGAGACGCTCGCGTTCGACGCGGGCCGCGTCACCGGCGAAGAGACGCGCGCGCTCGGCGTCCACGTCAACTTCGCGCCCGTCGTCGACGTCAACAACAATCCGCGCAATCCGGTCATCAACACGCGATCGTTCGGCGAGGATCCGGCGCTCGTCGGGCGGATGGCGTCCGCGTACATACGCGGTCTTCAGTCGGCCGGCGTGATCGCGACGCTGAAGCACTTTCCGGGGCACGGCGACACCGACGTGGATTCGCATCTCGGGCTGCCCGTGATCAAGCATCCGCGCGAGCGTCTCGACGCGATCGAGCTGCCGCCGTTCAAGGCGGGAATTGCGGCCGGCGCCGACGCGGTGATGACGGGCCACATCGAGATGCCGGCGTTCGACGCGACGCCCGCGACGCCGACGACGCTGAGCGAGCCGATCGTGAGCGGCGTGCTGCGCAAGGAGCTCGCGTTTCGCGGGTTGATCTACACCGACTCGATGGGGATGCAGGGCGTCACCAACATGCACGCGCCGGGCGAGGCGGCGGTGCGCGCGGTGCTGGCGGGCAACGACGTCGTGCTGCACTCGCCGGACGACGGCGCGGCGTTCAGGGGAATCCTCGAGGCGGTGAAGTCGGGACGGATTCCGCAGCAGCGCATCGATGCGTCCGTCGAGCGCATTCTTCGCGCGAAGGCGCGGGCCGGCCTGCACAAGACGCGGACCGTCGACCTCGAGGAGATTCCGAAAGCGATCGGCACGCGCGCGCATCAAGCGGTCGCGGACGCCGTCAGCGCGCGATCGATCACGTTGATCAAGGATGCGCGCAGTCAGGTGCCGCTGCGAATCGCGAACGGCAAGGACGCGCAGGTGCTCTATCTATCCGTGCTCGACTATCCGTCGGGATGGCGGATTG
Source organism: Vicinamibacterales bacterium (assembly GCA_036556425.1). Taxonomy (GTDB): domain Bacteria; phylum Acidobacteriota; class Vicinamibacteria; order Vicinamibacterales; family 2-12-FULL-66-21; genus DATBJJ01. Next base: position 964 of record DATBJJ010000055.1, on the reverse strand, counting down.
CCGCGCCGAGCCGCACGTTCATTCCGGAGCTGCGCGCGCGCTGGCCGAACGTCACCGCGATCGAGCTGTCGGATCGTTCGACGCCGTCGGAGATCGATCTCGTTCGCGCGACGCTTCCGCGCTACGACGCGGTGATCGCGTCGGTCTTCGTGCGGACCGCGTCGTTCAGCGGGCGGATGGATCTCGCGCCGGGTCTGCAGCGCCTGCTGCAGGACGCCGCGCGCGCGACGGCGGGGTCCGGCCGTCCGTTCATCACGACGTTCTTCGGGAATCCGTATGCGGCGACGTTTCTGCCGGAGCTTCCCGCGGTGCTCCTGACCTACGATTTCTACGATCGCGCCGAGGCGTCCGCCGTGCGCGCGATCGCGGGCGAGGCGGCAATCAGCGGGCGTCTTCCGATCACGCTGCCCGGCCTGTTCGAGTTCGGGCACGGCCTCACGCGGCCGTCGTCCGGCTCGACGGGCGCCGGGCGTTGAATGCTATAATCGAGGTTTCGAGTCGGCGGCAATTCGCATCCCTTCGCGCCCTTAGCTCAGTTGGATAGAGCGTCTGGCTACGAACCAGGAGGTCGCAAGTTCGAGTCTTGCAGGGCGCGCCAATTTTTCCTAGCAATTCTGAACGTCTTCGCTCGCCGAGGATTTGATCACGCGGTTTTTGTGAACAATCCTTCCGAGACTTTTTCCACTGCCGCGCGCACCGATCCGTCCAACACCTGCGTGTACACGTTGAGCGTCACGTCAACGTTCGAGTGACCCATCAGCTGCGCGATGACTTTTCCTGGAACCCCCATTGAGTGGGACCAGGACGCGTATGTTCGCCGGCAGGTGAGCCACGTGACGTCCGGGATTCCCATACGCTTGCACACCGGGAACACCGCGCGTCGAAGTACGTTGTTCGGGCACAACGCCGTGCTGACCTTCGAGGAAAAGACCAGGCTGTCAGGTCCGGAATCTTCGGCCTTTCC
>DATBJJ010000054.1:0-60592 GCA_036556425.1 Vicinamibacterales bacterium | reverse complement strand
GAGCGCGGACGAGAGCGACACGTCACGGCGCCGCGCGTTGAAGCGGGCAAGCATCAGGCCGCCGACGTTCGTCGAGAGCGCCAAGAACATGAGTCCGATGGCGCCGGCCACGAAGTCCGAAGGACGTCGTGATGCCGACCGCGAGACCCAGCATCGCGATCGCCAGACACGTCGTCGCCGGCCGTGCCCACAGCCGGCGCCACCCGTGCCGGATGTCCTGGCCGAGGCGATCGGCGAGCATCCAACCGCTCATCTCGCGTGTGACCTGGGTGCGCCATCGCATGGGAGGTCTCCTGTGCTGAAACGACTGGAGGGTTTTGTTACAGGCTCCAGGAGCGAAATACTAGTTTTTCGTTCGCTCGATGAGCGTCGTCGCGCGCGCGGAGACTCGTGGACCGATCGACCGCGACTTTTCCGCGAACGCCCTGACGGCGTTCGCATGCGGCTTGAGCGCATCGGCGTTCATGTGGCTCAACACCACGAGCGCGTTGTAGATGCCGTTCGCGTTGCCCTGCTTCCCGTCGGCCGCCTGCAGCACCTCCACGACGAGCGACGGATCGTTCCGATAGCGCGGCAGCAACTGACCGTAGGCGGCGACGCGTACCGCAGCGTTGCGATCGAACAACTGCTCGATGGCTTCCCGGCGCGCCGGATCCCGTCCGGCGCTCTTGATCGGTCCGGGCCGCGCCTCCGCAACCGCCGCGCTCTTCGCCTGAATCACGTCGTCGAGCGCCGATTCCACGGCTTGCGCGCTCGGCGGGCGGCCGTCCGTGGTGCCGAGCTTCGCGAACGCGGCATCGATCTGCGATTGCACGCGCGCCAGTTCCCGCTCCTTCTCTTCGACCGCCCGCGTCTTCGCGGCGAGCTCGTCGTCTCTCGTCCGAAGCTCCAGCTTCTTCTCGTCGAGCGTCTTCGTCGTCGACGTCAGCTCGCGGGCTTGACCCGCGATCAGCCAGGACATGAACGCGGCGAAGAGCAGCATCGCGGCCACGGGCACGAGCGTGATGATCGCGGCCCGCCGTTTCGCGTGCTGCTCGCGCGCCTCGAGCCCTTTCAGAAGCGATTGAAGCTTCTCGGTGGCTTCGGCGGGCGACGGCAGGCTCTCACTATTCATCGAGGTCATGTTTACACGAGGCGGTACTGCCACCGCTTGAATTCGCGATCGACGATCGAGCGCTGCTCGTCGTTCAGTTTATCGGCCTGACCGAGCGTCTTGAGCTGCGCGAAGAGCTCGAGCGCGCGCAACCGATCGCGTCGATCGACGCGATCCAGCCACTGCTTCCCCAGCCAGAACCCTAGCGCGATCACGAGGCACGCGCTGAGCGCGAGAACTTCCGCGATCGAGCGGCCCGCGCCGACCACCAGGCCCGCGGCGAGGAGCACCGTGACGATCGCCGCGCCGATCGTCGTGAGGAGCGACGTCCACGACGCGTACGACTGAATCGCTTCGGTTTTCTGCGCGGCGTCCTCGGTCCACCGCCGCTGCTCGTCGTGCGGAAGCTTGTCCGGCGTGTTCAACTGCTCCACCGCAGCCGCGACTTCGGCGGCGACGCTTCCCTTCGGCGTGAGCCAGGTCACGCGCGTCAGATACGGCGGCATACTCTCGCGCGGCACCGCTTCGAGAATGACCGGAAGCACGAAGCCGTTCGGCCGGGGCCAGCGCTCTTCGGCGAAGCCAATTTCGGTGAGCACGTACGAGCCGGACTTGACCGATTCCTGAGAGACGAGGCACACGAACGCGTCCGAGCGGCGGACGGCCTCGCGGATCGTTCGATGGAAGCCGAATCCCTGCCGGAGCGATGTCCTGTCGAAGAAGACGTCGTGGTTTTCGTCCTTCAGGGCGCCTGCCACATCCTCGGCGGTTGCCCTCCTGGCGGACGAATAGGACAGAAACACGTACATCGTTGATTGGGTACGGCTACGGACGGTACTCAACCACGGCGCTGCCGGTCCGTCAAGCGTCCGCGCTACACTCCCACACGCAGCGCGAATTCGTGGAGGGCAGCCATGCGCAGAACCGTCATCACCTCAGCCGATGCCGCCCGGATCGCCGCGGCGCAGCAGCCGCGAGCGATCGGCGAAGCCCTCAGCCCGGGCCCACCGGGCAACCGGACCGCCGCCGCGCCGTTGGTTTCACCGGATAACTACAGCGACCGGTTGATGAAATACATCCCCGCCGACGTCATCGCGTTCTATTTGTCGCTCGACGGGATCGTATTGGTCGCAAACACGACCGGAGCCGGGGCTCCGCCGATTCCCACGTTGCGTTGGGCGGTCTTCGTCGGCGTGACGTTGATCATGCCGCTGTACCTCCGGCGAGTCGCGAACATCGAGAAGCGGTTGCAGATTGTCATCTGCACGGCCGCGTTCATCGTGTGGGCGTTGACGCTGCCCGGCACGTTCTTTCCGTGGAGCCACCAGGTCTATCCTGCGCTGCTCCTGCCGGTATTCACGTTCCTCATCCCGCTGGTGAGAGTCGAAGCGAGGCCCGGCGAGCAAATCACTGGCGCCTAGCCGTCGCTGCTGTTCGGTTTTCGTCGCGCCAACGTTAGTCCGTTGGGGCATGATTCGGTCCGCACCCAGCCGTTCTCGATCAGGAGTTCCGCCATGGCCACGATTGCCGAACTACACTCGCGCACGATCGCGCTGTTGACGAGGCCGCCCAACAACTTACCGGTGAACGTGGCGGACGCGGTCCTTCCCGTCTCACAGTTCGTCCTGTTCCTACCTGCGCACCAGGAACACGCGCTCGAGATCGCCAGGAAGTTCATGACGCTCGCGAACGAGCATCCCGACGATGCGGGGCTGGAGGCCGTGCTGCGTGAGGCGGAAACGCTGGCGCAGACGGAGAACGCCGACCTCGTGAAATACGCGTTGATGGTGTTCATCACTCACCACCCGCAGGGCCGCCGCCTTCCCATTCCACCGCTCGACCGCCGCTATCCCACGCGCGTCGTCCCATCGAACACGGACGTCGCCGCTGGAGGGATCCAGGCGCTCGGCGCGCTCGGCGCCGAAGCGCAGCTCGACTACTTCCGTGAGGACACGGCGGTCAACGATCATCACAACAAATGGCACGTGGTCTACCCGTTCTCGGGACAGCCGAATCCCGCGAACCCGGCAGGTCCGCCCGTGCCGAAAGATCGTCAAGGCGAGCTCTTCTGGTACATGCACCAACAGATGCTCGCCCGCTACGATCACGAGCGGCGCGCGTTCGGCCTCGCGCGCACGGAACCGCTGCAGGATTACCGCGCGCCCATTCCCGAGGGGTACGACGCCAACCTCGAGGGCTATTCGCATCGCGCGCCGAACGACACGCTGCGCACCGTGCAGCTGCCGTTCGGCCCTTACTCCGTCGCGAATCACGAGGCTCGTCGCGATCGATTGGTCACGGCGGCGCAGAGCGGCAAACTCCAGAAAGGGACGGCGCAAATCGCGATCACGCCGCAGCTTCTCGGTGACACGATGGAGGCCAACGTCGGATCGGTCGATTCGCCGCTCAGCCCGCTGGCCTTTTACGGGCACCATCACAACTTCGGGCACGTGTTGATTGCGGAGCTGGCCGATCCGACCGGTCCGTTCCCGAATCAGAGCGGCGTCATGGCCGGCACGGACACGGCCATGCGCGATCCGGTGTTCTATCGATGGCATCGGCACGTCGACGACATTTTCTTCACGTGGCAGCAGACGCTCGCGCCGAACAACCTCGCGGAGGGGGCGGCGGCGGCGCAGATCCGATCGAGCCTGAACGGCGGCGGGACCGCCAACGAGAGCCCCGACATCATTCTCTGCCTCGCGCGCGACGTCCCCGGCGCGGCCGCTCCCGATTTCGACGGCGCCGCGTTCGGACGCAACACCTTCGGCGGCGCCAACTGGGACGAGCCGCCATCCTCGTTTCCCGTGGCGACGACGACGCTGCGGACGATGATGCGCGAGGAGCAGTTGACGCAGCCGGACGGCTCGATCGTGAGGAAGCCGTATCTCGATCACGAGGACTTCTTCTACTTCCTGCGCGTCGAGAGCACAGCGGTGGAGCGCAAAACGATCACCGTCCGCGTGTTCCTGGTCGCGACCGAGCTCGCCGACGACCGGCGGATGTGGATCGAGATGGACAAGTTCGTGCACACGCTCGAGGCCAACGAACGCGCGGTGATCTTCCGTCCGGGCCGGCACTCGGCGGTCGTGCGAAAACCGGCGCGGCGTCCGTCAGATGATCCAGCGGTTCTGCCGCCGGGGGCGATCGACGTCAACTACTGCGACTGCGGCTGGCCGTATCACTTGCTGCTGCCGCGCGGCCTCGAAGCGGGCATGCCGGTGCGCCTGCTGGTGATGCTGACCGATCACCAGGCGGATCTCGCCGGCGCGGAAAAGAAATGCGGATCGATGAGCTTCTGCGGCGCGCGCGACGCGTTGTATCCGGACAAGCGGCGGATGGGATATCCGTTCGATCGGCCGTTCGCGCCGTCGGTGACGCAGACGCTCGCCGGGCACGCGCACATCGCGACGCGGGACGTGACGATCGCGCACGGTCAATAAGTTGGGAGACGACGAAGAGCGTGCCGGACGCATCGTGCGATTGCAGGAGCGCATCGACGCCGCGCTGGCGGAAACGCCCGCGATGCGGACAGGCAGCACGTTCTCCGACTACGACCCCACGCGGACCGATCGATTCGACGCGCTCTTCGCGCATGCGTCGCGCGAAGGGGGCGTCGCGGGTCTCGAGCGTGCGCTCGATGCGTTCGACGATGCGGCGCGGACGGCGGATCCGCTCGCGCTGCGCCGCGATCTGATGGTGTTCCTCGCGCGTCATCAGGACGTGGCGCGATTGGGACTGCGCATCCCGTCGCTCGGCACGCGAAGTCCGTGGAAGACGCTCCCGAGCAAGCGGCGGTAGCGTCCGCGCGATCGAATGAAAATGGCTGCGTGAATCTGTATGGCACTGGTCTTCCAGGATCCGCAGGTTCTGTCATCGGAACCGGGTCTGCACGCCTTCATCGTCGGCGTGAGCCTCTACCCGCATCTGCCGAACGGCGGCGGCGCGCAGGCGACGAACAGCTTCGGCTTGAAGCAGCTCACGTCGACCGCGCTGAGCGCGTATCGCATGTACGAGTGGCTGTTGAAGAACCGCGCGCTGCTGCCGCGGAAGCTCGCGACCGTGCACCTGCTGGTGTCGCCGTCGCCCAAAGAGCGCGGCCTCGAGCCCGGCTTCGCGGCGTTGGGGGACATTCGCGCGACGCGTGACGCGTTCGGGGTCGACGCCGAGCAATGGCGGGAGCGGGCGCGCGCGAGCAACGACGGGTTCGCGCTGTTCTATTTCGCGGGACACGGGCTCGCGCGGAAGAAGGGCGACACGGTCCTCCTCTGCGAGGATTTCGCCAAGCCCGGCTCGGGCGGCGTGCTCAACAAAGCGGTCGATCACGATCATCTGTTCAACGGCATGTCGCCGAGGAAGCGAATCGGCGAGGCCATCGCGCGCCGTCAGGTGTATTTCGTCGACGCGTGCCGCACGGACTTGCCGACCGCGGGACAGATCGAGGAACCGCGAGTGCCCGATCTGTGGGAGATCGAGCTCGGCGGCACCGACAATCGCGAGGCGCCGATCTTCTTCGCGACGATTCCGGGTGCGGAAGCCATGGCGCTCGACGGCGTGCAGACGCTCTTCAGCCAGGCGATGCTCGCCTGCCTGGATCATGATGCGCTGCGTCCGCTCGACGAGCTCGACGCGAACGGCAATCCCCGCTACGGCGCCACAGCGTATCAACTCGAAGCCGCGCTCAAGCCGTACCTCGTCACCCTGAACGACAAGCACCGCACCACGCAGCAGCACACGATGGGCGGACGCGTCAGCAATATCACGCTCCGCTACGCCGAAGGACCGCCGGCCGTCAGCGTCGTCGTCGACGTCGAGCCCGCTGCGGACGCCGCGAGCGTCGTGTATCGCGTCGAGGACGCGCAAGGCCAGGGGATTTACGATCTGTCGCCCGTCAACGCGACGCCGTTCAGCCACGAGCTGCCGGCAGGCACGTACAAGTTCAGCGCGAGCGTCCCCAATCCTCAACCGCCCTACGAGCGCTTCGCGATCTTCGGTCAGGTCATGCCGCCGTCATATCCGGTGAAGGCTCGGGTGCGCCAATGACAACGCTGCGATTCGCCGCGCGCGCTCATGAACCGGTCGATGTTCCGATCGAAGTCCGCCGGCCGAACATGGCGCTCGTCGGACGGACCGTCGCGTCGGGCGCACTGGACGTGCCGCCTGGCATGTACTTCGTCACCGCGAGTCTTCCGAGCGGCGAGCAGGTGACGCAGCAAGTGAACGTCACCGGCAGCGCGAGTCCGATCGTCGTGGAGTTGCCCGGCATCCCATCGGACGCTGCCGGCGCCGCAAGAAGGACGCTGAGCGCCGACGATTTGGCCCGCGTCTCTCAGTATCACTATCTGCAGGAGCCTGTCCCACTCGAGCTGCTGCCCGAGTTCAATCTCTGGGTCGGCAATCTGGTCTCCGGATCGATGCGGCGGGTCGAGGGCGAGGTGCCGGCGCTCTCGCTCGAAGGCCGCGTGATCGACGGCCGTGACGAAACGCAGTGCGCGCGGCTGCGCAACGATGATGGCGAGCAGTGGTTCGTGCTCCCGGCCTGGACCGAGAGCGAATGCAGGATCGTCGATTTGATTCTGCGCCCGGCCGACCTCGTCATCGAGCTGCAAAACCCGCAAGCAAATCTCCTGCTGCAGCTCCGCGCGAAGGGAAAAGTGTCGGACGAGCAGACGGCGCTCGAATCATGGAGCCTCACATCGGAGCGCCTGCTGCGCGACAAGCGGCGCGATCCCGTTGCGGCCGTCGTCAGCGCCTACACGCTCCTCCGGTTCAACGAGCTCGAGCGGCTGCACGATTGGACCCGGAACATGTTTAGGTGGTTCGAGACGCTGCCCGACGCGGCCGTGATCTACGGCGAGCACCTCGGACGCCTCGGCCGTCACGAGGAAGCGCTCGCGGCGCTGCTGACGCTCGGCGCGCGAGGGCTTCCGCTCTTCTCGGAGGGTATCGGCCTCGCGATCGATCGATTGACGCTCTACGAACGCTACGGTGGAAAGACGTTCTCGACCGAGCAATCTCGAGCGGCAGCGAAGCTCTCGAACAGGCTCGAAGACTTCGCGGCCATCGCCGATCTCGCTCGTCCCACGACCACGCTGCGCGGAAAGCTGCCGGTTCCTTAACCTCCAAATGCGAGAGCAACCATGACGAAAACCGTTCTGACGAAATCAGCGATTGCGCTCGCCGCGATCGTGACCGCGGCGGCTCCAGTGCTGGCCGATATCACCGCACGAGAAGGCGATCAGCAGCCCTTGGGCATCCGGCTGCGGCGGCAGCAGGATCCCAGCGCGTTTCAATTCCGCCGCGCATACATCGAGCTCGCGCGCGAGAAGCGCGTCGCGCGCGTCGGCATGATGTCGAAGGCCGCGACACCCGAGGACATCGCCGCGGCCGCGTCGCAGATTGCCGTCGAGGGCGAGCGATCCATTCCCGTGTTCCCCGTCGTCTTCGCGAACACACCGAAGAATCCTTTCGACACGAAAGCGCTCCAAACCCGACTGTTCGGTTCGGGTCCCGACACCATGACCGCGTTCTACAAGGAGAACTCGTTCAACCGTTTGACCGTGAACGGTACCGTCGCCGACTGGCACAAGCTGCCGCAGAACGACACGTTCTACGAAGGCCCCGACTTCATGCACCAGGGAAAGCCGCGGAAATGCAACGGCACCTGCACCGGGGCCAAGCTGGGCGACCTGATTCAGCACGTCCTCGACACCGCGGATGGCACCGTCGACTTCCGGCAGTTCGACAACGACGGCCCCGACAACAAGCCGAACTCCGGCGACGACGACGGGTTCGTGGATTTCGTCGCGTTCGTGCATCCGGAGATCGGCGGCGAGTGCTCGGGCGCCGACAACCGGAACATCTGGTCGCACCGCTGGCAGTACAGCGCCTGGAAGACGCAGCCGTACGAGACCGCGGACGTCGGGCAGGGCGGAAGCAAGATCAGGATTGACGACTACGTCATCATGCCGGGCCTGAACTGCGTCGACTCCTCGATGATTCACATCGGCGTGTTCGCGCACGAGTTCGGCCACGCGTTCGGCCTTCCCGATTTGTACGACACGAATCCCGACAACGGGGTCTCGCAGGGAATCGGCAACTGGTGCCTGATGGCGAGCGGCTCGTGGGGCGGCGACGGGCAGAGCCCGCAGCGCCCGTCGCACATGTCAGCGTGGGCGAAGTCGTTCCTCGGATGGATTCAGCCGAAGCTCGTGGACAAAACGACGGGCGACTTGACGTCGTTTCAGTTGAAGGCCACTCAGGACGACAAGACCGCGGCGCTCAAGGTTCCGATCTCCGCGAATCAGTACTACCTGATCGAATACCGTCCGAAGAAAGGCTTCGATTCGAATCTGCCGTTCGGCGGCGTGCTGATCTGGAAGGTCAACGACACCGTCGTCAACGCGGGACTGGCGTCGAACACCGTCAACGCGGACGCGAACAACAAAGGCGTCGACTTGACCGAAGCGGACGGCACGAACGATCTCGATCGCGCGTCGAATGCCGTGCCGCCGGGAAATCGCGGCGACGCCGGCGATCCTTATCCGGGAGCGAAGGACAATCGACGGTTGGATGGAAAATCGAACCCGAAGGCGCTGGGCGGGATTTCCGTCTGCAGCATCGGCAACCCAGGCCCGTCGACGATTGGGCTATCGGTCTTCGTGTCGAAGGCGGTCTGTCAGCCGTGAGACTGGCTCACCTTGGGGCGTGAGAATTTTGGCGGACGTGACGGCGAAGATGTATTCGTTGCCGGCCTGCTGTTTCTCGACCTTCGCGAGCGAGCCAACGAGCTCGACCTGGCGGTCGAGATACTCCGCGAGCGTCGGCCGCGACTCCGTCTGTGCCGCCGGCGACGGCGGCACGCTCAGCGGCAGCCAAGGTCTCACGTCGATCAGGTGATTCTTGCCATCGCTCAGGACGATGCGCCGGTTGCGGAAGTAGTTGGTGCCGGCGTTCTCGAGACGGCCGCGGACGCGTACCGCGCGGTCCACGTATTCCGCCGGCTTACTCGCCAGGGTCTCCACGGTGACGAGTTTGACGCTCGGATCGACGGCTGGTTCCTGCTGCGGCGCGCAGGCGCCGAGCGATGCGGTCAGCGCGACAACCACGATCGACAGCAATTGCGTCATTGCCGACCTCTGATCCGATCATAGCACCCGCCTACCGTTGACCTGGACGGTATCGGGTGACGACGCCGCGATCGACGTCGCGCGCGGTGAAGGCGACCTTTTTGAGCTCGCCGCGCGCGAACATCGCGGCCTGATCCGCGTGCCACGGCGAATCGGTCTTGGCGCTCTGCCCGTACGCGAGGACCGAGTACGCGCGCGGAATGTCGGAGAACTCGACGGCGATCACCCATCCATCGCCGCTCGTGGCGACGAGCTTGCCGTCGGCGTCGCGCGTGAATCCGAGCACGCGGAAGCACCCCATCAGCCCCGAACATCCGCCGACGGGAACGTCGACGGCGCCGCGCCGCACGCGATGCACGTCGCCCCACGCGACATCCCACCGTCCGTAGCGCCGCGCGGTCTCCTCGACCGCCCACACGAACGCCTCGGCCGCTCGCGCCGGATCCGCGAGCCCGCGAGGCGTGCGCAGCGGATCGTCGACGCTCCAGTCGTGCGCGAACGCAGACGCGCCCTGGCGCGATTGCACGTAGCGTTGAAACCAGATCTCGAAGAGCGCCGCGCCTCGACTCGACGGCGCCGCGGTGTTGTTCCACTGCCGCAGCAGCGCGGCCGCGGCGGCGACGTCGCCCGCCGGCTTCGAGGCCCTGACGGCGCGCAGCAGATCGATCTTCACGCGATCCGCGAGCAGCATCCGGTAGCTGTGCTTCAAGCGGACGACATCCTCGAGCGAGAGCTTGCGATCGGTTGCGATCAGCGCGATCGCGTGCTGACTCCGCAGACGGAGCATCGGCGGCTCGATGTTGGGATACGCGTTCGTCGTGTTCACCCGCTGCCGGACGTTCGCGAAATGCGGCGAGTCGTTCTCGTTGTGCAGGTATCCGCCGCGCGGGTTTCGGAACTGCGGGAGCGCCTCGAAGGGAATGTAGCGCGTCCAGACGTCGCGCATCTCGCGCGCCGGCGTGGCGGCGTCGCCGCCGGCGGGGTGCGGCAGGTCCGGCAGCGCCGCGTTCCACAGATAGAAGATGTTGCCGGCGCGATCCGCGTACGTGAAGTTCGACGTCACGAGCGCGCGCACCCGCATCACCTCCTTCCATTCGGCGAGCGATCGCGCGCGCATCATGCGCAGGAGCTGCTCCCCCGCGCGGAACTCGCCGTCGCCGGCCGTTCTCGCGACGTAGATCGCGTCGGCCGTGCGGTGGATCACCGGTCCGAGCGGCGTCGACGCGATCTCGCGCGTCTCGGGCACGAGGCCGTCGCCCTCTTTGACCATCACGGTCACGATGTCCTTCTTCAGCGGCAGCGACGCGCCGTCGAACGTGTAGCGATCCGGCGTCTTCGGATCGGACGCGAGCGCGTAGATCTCCGTCGTGTCGCCGCTATTGCTGTTCGTCGTCGCCCATCCGAGATGCCGATTGAAGCCGCCGATGACGATGAGCGGACCGCCGATGCGGAAGTCGCCGTAGAAGTCGAGGACGTTGGGAACGGTGACGTGCGCTTCGTAGTAGCCGGCCGTCCACGCGAGGTGCGGATTGCGCAGGAGGATCGCGCGTCCCGATTTCGTCCGGCTCGGCGCGAGCGCCCACGCGTTCGAGCCATCGTCCTCGTTCTCGAGACCGCGGGCGTTCTCGGCCGCAGGGATGGGAGGCGCTGCGCCTTTCACCGCCGCGAGGAATCGCCGCACCTTCGCCGGCGGTGGACCGTCGCCGATGTTGATAGTGGCCACGTCGTAGCCGGTGAAATCCGCCGGCATGCCCGCGGGGAATTCATCGGCATGCAGCTCGACGTATCGGTTGATGCCCGCCGCGAATCCGTCGTAGACGTCGCGCGTTTCCGGCAGCAGCAAGTGATACGTCTCGATCGCGCGCGCTCGCGCGCGGAGGTTCTCGAAGTCGTCCTCGACGCGGATCCGTCCCTCGAATCGCGACAGCTCGCCTCGCGCGCCGACGAGCCTCAGGCCCGTGCGCGCGCCGTAGTCCTCCGACATCACCCACGCGAGCGCGTAGCCGGCCGCGCGGAGATTCTCCGCGCGGATGTGCGGAACGCCGTGCGCCGTCCGGATGATCTCGACCTCGCGCCACAGCTCCGGCGCCGGCCGCTCCGCAATCGCACGAACGGCGCCGCCGGCGAGGAAGAGGAACAGGAACCAGCGACGCACTATTCGGGCTTCGGCAGAAATGGAAACAGCTTTCGCAGCAGCGCCTCGTCCGGGCGCGTCCCGTACTCGCAGATCTCGAACGCTTCCGCGTAGTTGATGTCCTTCGCCTTCGCAGCGCCGTACCACTTGACGAGCGACGCTCTCACCGCCGCGTTCGGCGCGCCGGCGCGCGACTTGCGGAGCCACTGCTTCCGCTCGGCCGCGCCCTTCGGCACCGACTCGAGGCTGCCGGCCACCCACGGCAGCCACTCGTAGAACTGCGACACGTGCGCGTCCAGCATGTCCACCTTCTTCTCGATCACATCGTCGATCGAGATCGCGACGTCGGGCGTGAAGGGATTCGGCCGCTGGAAGCCGTCCTGGAAATACATGAAGACCGGATTCTTCCGCAGCGCCGGCGTGTCCGGTGTGATGTTGGGGACGACGACCATGTAGGCGGCGTCCTGCACGAGGACGCCGGTGTAGCGATGGTCCGGATGGTAGTCGTTCGGCCGCGGCGCGAGCACGAGGTCGGCGTTCCATTGCCGGATCTGCCGAATGATCTGATTGCGAACGTCGACGGACGGCACGAGCTCGCCGTCGTGATTGTCGAGCACGACGTACTCGATTCCGATTCGGCGTCCGGCCTCGCGCGCCTCCGCGCGGCGGCGGGCCGCGAGCGCGCCGCCTCCCTCGAGCTGGTGGCCCGCGTCGCCGTTCGTGACGGAGACGAACCGCACGCGATGGCCCAACGCGGCGTACTTCGCCGCGATGCCGCCCGCGCGCTGATCGCAGTCGTCAGGATGCGCGCCGAACGCGATGATATTGAGCTTGCCGTCGGTCGCCGGCGCCTGCGTGCGCTGCGGCGCCTGCTGCGCGACGGCGGACAAGTGGAGCGCGCCCCACACGATGGTGAACGCGGCGAGTCGTTTCATGACACCTCCGTCTTCAATGGATGCTGAGGCTGAAATGGCCAGCGGCGCGACCGCCACGACCACACGAGGAAGCACAGGACGCCGAGCGCGAGCGTGACGAGGCCGAGCGCGATGAGGATCCAGCCTGACGTGAGCAGCAGAAAGATCCATCCGGCGAGCGCCGCCAGCGCCGGGACCGGATAGAGCCACATCCGAAACGGCCGCGGCATGTCCGGCCGCTTCGCGCGCAGCAGCATCACGGCGAACACCTGTCCGATGAACTGTACGAGAATGCGCGTCGTGATGAGCGCGTCGATCACGAGGCCGAGCGGCAAGAGGCTGCACACGATCGAGATGACGCCCAACACGAGCAGCGACACGTGCGGAAATCGTCCCGTCGGGTGCAGTCGGCCGAACGCCCCGAAGAAGTATCCGTCGCGGGCGGCCGCGTACGGAATGCGCGAGTAGCCGAGGAGCAGCGCGAAAACCGATCCGAACGCGGTCCACAGGATCAGGAACGTGAACACGGTCGCGACGCGCGGACCGTACAACCGCTCCATGAACGTCGAGACGATGAACTCGGATTCAGGGTGCGCATCGGCCGGAACGAAGTCGCGCCAGGGAATGACGCCGATGATCGAGAGGTTGATCGCGAAGTACAGCATCGCGACGGCGACGATGCTGATCAGGATCGAGCGTGGAATGACGCGGCCCGGATCCTTGACCTCGTCGCCGATGTAGCAGACGTCGTAGTAGCCGAGGTAGTCGTAGATCCCGATGCGCGACGCCGCGCCGAGGCCGAGCAGGAATCCGATCGAGAAATCGAAGGCTCCCGGCGGAAAGTCGAACGCGCGCGCCGCGTCGAAGTGGAGCGCGCCGCTGACGACAACGGCGCCGGCCGTGATGAGCGTGCCCACCCAGAGGCTCACGGTGAGCGTGCCGATCGCTTCGATCCGCCGGTACAACAGGATGATGTTGAGCAGTCCGACGCCGACCGCGACGGCGAAGACGTGCGTCGACGTGAGATCCGGCCAGATGTATCGCGCGTAGCGCGAGAAGCCGATGTAGCCGGAGGCAATCTCGAGCGGTCCGCTGAGGATGAACTGCCAGATGAAGAGGAACGCGACGAGGCGGCCGGCGCGCTCGCGGCCGTACGCCTCGCGCAAATACACGTAGCTTCCGCCCGAGCCTGGCATCGCGGCGCCGAGCTCGCTCCACACGAGCCCGTCGGGAATCGTGACGAGCACCGCGACGAGCCACCCGAGCATCGCCTGCGGACCGCCCAACGCCGACATCAGGATCGGGATCGTGATGAAGGGACCGATCCCGATCATGTTCGACATGTTGAGAGCGGTCGCCTGCAGCAGGCCGAAGCGGCGCAACAGGGAGACGCTCATCGGAGATCGGCGATCACGGAGCGCGAGTGTATCGCCCAGGCGCACGGCCGAGCAAGCGCCGGACCGATACTTGCAACATGCCCCCCGGAGACGAGGAGCCATGCCGTTCAAGAGCCAGGCGCAGCGGCGGAAGTTCGCGCAACTGCTCGTCGAGGGAAAGATCTCGAACGAGACGTTCGAGGAATGGAATCGCGAGACCGGACGCAGAGAGCTGCCGGAACGCGCGTCGCGATCGAAGACGCGCGCGTCGCGGTCCAAGCGTACGCGGAAGCGCGCGCGCCGCGCGAAAAATTAAGCGGCGTCCATCGTCCGCTACAATGGCGGCGTCGCGGATGACGCCCTACGCCGTCCAACGTCAACGCCTCGAGAGCATCCCGCTCGCCGTCATCCGGCGTCAGGCCCGTCCCTCCGACCTCGCGCGCGTCGTCCCGGAATGTTGTGGGCTCGTGTGGAATGCGGTGCGCGCGCAGCAGACGAAAGCGGGACGCCACGTCGCTGTCTATTTGGACGGCAGTATCCGGCTCGAAGTGGGCGTGGAGCTGCACGGTCCGTTCGCCGAGCAGGGCGACGTCGTTCGGTCCTCGACGCCCGCGGGCATCGTCGCATCGGCGACGCATTTCGGTCCGTACGGCGGCCTCGGCGCGGCGCACGATGCCATCCGCCGCTGGTGCGCGGCGAACAATCACCAGCTCGCCGGCCCGCAGTGGGAGATCTACGGTCACTGGCAGCCGGAGTGGAACACCGATCCGTCGCGCATTCGGACCGACGTCTACTACCTTCTCACCGACTCCTAACGATCGGTCCGGGGATGTTCGGATCGAGCTCGTAGCGTATGACGTCCTGCTGCACGCCAGCGGCGAGATTCTGGAACTCAATCGTCTGCGACCACGCGCTATCGCGCACGAATCCGCACTTCTCGAGCACGCGCTGGGATGCGCGATGATCCGGATGGCAAAACGCCGTCAGCCGCGCGACGCGGATGTCTCGCGCGATTCGCACGACCGCCGTCAGCGCTTCCGTCGCGAATCCCTGACCCCATGCATCCTTCGCCAGGACGTATCCGGTCACCACGTGATCGGGCGACTCGAACGTGAATCCCGTACCGCCGAGGAGCTGACCCGTCGCTCGCGACCAGATCAGGTACGGTCCGGCCGGCCAACGGTTCCAATGGTCCGCGCTGAACGACACGAACGCGTGCGTCTCGTCAATCGATCGATGGCGAGGCCATCCGAGAAACCGCGTGACCTCGGGATCGCTGGCGTAGCGCTGAAAGATCGCGGCCGCGTCGCCAGGTTCGGGTGGTGAGAGAAGGAGCCGCGCGGTTTCGACGCGCCCCGGCGCTTTCACGGCGCGCGCTACGCGATCTGCACGACGCGGGCGCGCGCGCAGAGCGGATACGCGTCGAGAAACGGCTGGAGCGCCGCGCGCATCTCGTCCGCCGTGCGGCCGTAGGCGTAGATGGCCGTTTCCGTCGGCCCCTGCCAGAAGCTGCGTACGCTGCCGATGCCCGAGAGCAGCCGATCGAACTCCGAGTTCACGAAGTCGAAATCGCTGTCGCGATACACCTCGTCGGGCAGATCGGTGCCATTCAGATAGATGGCCAGGCCCTGCACCGTGCCAAAGCGGATCGGGGGCTCGACCTGGAGCTCCGACCCGGCAGGCGCGCCAAAGCCTTCGAGCGCCTCCACGATCCCGCGCAGGATCTCGGGCGTCGCCTCGGACAGCGTGAGCTCGACGTCGCAGAATTGGATCTCGCCAAGCTCCGAGAGCTGCGTCCCGCCGCCGCTCACTTCTCCCCATCCGCGGCCGCTGAGCACTTCTTGGAGTGGATCCTCGTACCGCTCGCCGCGCTCGATGGGCTGCGCGCGATCGTTGACGCGAGCGATCACCATCGTTCCCGATGGCTTGGGTGGCTCTTTACCGAAGAGGCTGCGGAACATGAGC
Source organism: Vicinamibacterales bacterium (assembly GCA_036556425.1). Classification (GTDB taxonomy): domain Bacteria; phylum Acidobacteriota; class Vicinamibacteria; order Vicinamibacterales; family 2-12-FULL-66-21; genus DATBJJ01. Next base: position 44,981 of record DATBJJ010000054.1, on the reverse strand, counting down.
GGCGTGCGCGACGAATGGTAGCACGGCGGGAGCCTTGACGCGCTCGAGGCGCTGCGCGAAATCGCGAAGATACGCCTCGCGCCACATGTTCACGGTCTTCGCGCCGGGATGGATCCCTTCCGCCGCGGCCGGACTGGGATCGTCGCTCCACCAGTTGTGATGCGACGACGACGGGCGCGCGGTCCGTGAGGCGGGCGGAGGCAGGGCGGTGAAGCGGCCGGTCAGGCCGTCGAGACCGGCGAAGTCGCTGCGGATCACATACGGCCACACCTTCGCGTCCCGCGGCGAGAAGCGCAAGCGCAGCACGCGGCCGTCGTTCGCGGCAACGGCGGGGATGCGTCCGTCGACGATCATCCGCGCCGCGTGAGTGCGCGACATGCCGTTTGGAACGGGCAGCGCGATCTCGACGACCCCGAACGCTTCGACCGTGTCGGCCTCGATCGTCAGGCGATCGAACGTGCTCTTCCGCCCATCCCAGACGCGCACGAACTGCCCACCCCATCCCGGCCGCGATGGATCCTCCGCGGTGCCGTGCAGCAAATAGCCGACGGACGGGCTGTCGCCCATCTTGAGCGCGCCGTCGTAGAGCGTCGCGAAGAATTCGCCCAGGGCGCCGCGCCCGCGCACGTGGGCAGCGACGAATCCGCTGTTGCTCCACTCGCCTTTTTGATTGCCGCCAGTGAACCAGCCGCGGTACGTCGCGTTCGACTCGATCATCCACAGCGACGGATGATGCTGCTCGATGTAGTTGTACGCGTCGACGCTCCACATCTTGTTCGGTCCGCCGATGAAGTACACGCGGAGCTTCGGCAGGATATCCGGCGCGTCGTGGAGCGCCTGCGCGAGATCGTCGATCCCGCCCCAGACCAGCACCCACAACGGCCGTGGATCGGAACGTCGCGCAGAGCGGACGATCCACCGCGATCCTTCCGTCGGCCGCGTGAATCCTTCAGACGGCGCCGAGTCGATCGCGCCCTGCGTCGTGACGCGGCGAAGATCGTCCGGCGACGGGTAGAGCGTCGAGTGCGTCTTCAGGTTCGGATAGTCAATGGCGTATCGATCGATCACCTGGAGGATGTGGTCGCGGCGGCCTGGGCCATACGGCGAGGAGACGAGACCTTCGACGTCGAAGCGATCCGCGTACACCAGAAAGTGCACCATCGACTGGAAGTCGTCCGGATCGGTGCCGCCGATGTCCGTCGAGACGATCACTCGCGGTCGATCGCTCGCCTGTGCCTCGATCCGCGCGGCTCGCTCGTGACCGGAGACGAGCGAGAGCGTCACGAGGAGAAAGATGATGGGGCGCACCGTTACTTGCGAAGGAGCCGCTGCTGCATGCCCATCAAGCGATAGCTCCGGCGAATCCACGACTGGCATCGCGCATCGAGCTCCGACGGATCGCTCACCCGCATCCAATGTACCCACCATCCAGGCACGACCTCCTCGACCTTCGCGAATCGCGGAGATGAAAGCCTCGTCGGCAGCGCGAACGAGCACGTCATGCCGTCCTCGTCGAGCCGCGTGATGCCGGCGAATCGCACGCGTCCGAGGAACGCGATGCGTGTCTTCGCCGGCGCGACGTGGTACTCGCCGCACGCCGCGATCATCGCCTCGAACCGGTCGTACAATGCCCGCGCGCGGGGACCCATGGCCGCCTTCCACTCCGCAAGCGTCGCGGAGCCGCACGAGTGCGACATGTTGCGCGTGACGAGCTTCGCGCCGCACTTCGGGCACGTCCACAGCGGCCTCGTCATGACCGTGGGCAACTGACGTTTTCTGGATACAGCAGCCAGGATAATCGCTCCGTCCGCGCCGTCATTGTCACGCCAAGGCGCGGCGGTGGCAACAGGTGTGGCAGGACCGATCGCACACCAGCAGGAGCACCAGCACGCTGCACGCGGCGCCGCCGAAGCACCGCGTGAGATCGAACAAACGGCTCACCAGCCATCGAGGCGACGCGCTCGCGACGTCAGTCACCGCGCGGAATCTTAGCACCGCCCCACGAGCGTGGCGCGAATACTGGAGCGACTGTGCGCGTCTACTTGCCTGTGGAGCAGACGACGAAGAGGTGATCGACGCCTTTGCTGACGGGAACGACGCGCGTGACGCGGACGGTGATGGTTCCGGCCCGCTCACCGTCCTTGACCGTCGCCGACGCGTTGATTGCGGGCCTGCCGCCCTTCCTCGGATCGAATCCTAGCACCGTGATCGGCGTCTGGCGAATGTCGCGCCGCGTCGACAGCAGACTTTGTAGATCGTTTTCCTTCATGTACGCACGCGCCAGGAGCAGCGGCTTCCGATAAATGCCGGAGAGCACGCGCACGGTGAACGACTGCCATCCGCCGGACGACCCGAGACTGTTGATGTCCGGCACATAGACGTAGACGCGATCGTTCAACGCGAGGTAGTTCTCCTGATCCACGCGCTGCTCGGTCCTGCCGTCGCAGGATTGCGCCTGCACGCGCGCCGCGATCGACACGGTGAGGAGGCACGCGATGGCGACGACGATCGATTTCACTGACCCTCGCGGAAGAGAAACGGCAAGCTCGCCGCCGTGCGCAAGACGAGGAACTCGAACGGCTGCGGCCGTCCGAGGTGCGCTCGCAGCCGGATCGGAATCCGCGCGTCCACCTGCAGCTCCGGTCCGCTGAAGATGAACGTCCCGCGGCCGTCGCAAGGCTTCAGCACTTGCCTCTCGCCCCCGGTCACAGCGTCCGGGACGAACACTTCGACTTTCGAGCAGGGCACTTGCTTGAAGCGGCTGTCCTGGAAGAGGCCCGAGAAGGAGAACTGCTTGAACGCTTCGTCGGCGGCGAGTTCCGCTTGGCGAAGCTGCTCGCTTCGAAGCTTGTCCTTCTCTTCCAACTCCTTCGCGTGATCCGCGTTCAGTTGCCGGATCTCGGCGGCGTAGGTGCGCTCGCGGCCGGTCGCCCACACCATCGCCCACGCGCCGGCTGCCGCGAAGAGCGCGCACGCGATGGCAACGGCCGCGGCGATCTTCGTGCGGCGCTCGCCGCGCGCGGCCTGCTTCTCGAGCGCTGCGCGCTGGTGCGCCACCGTCGCCGGCACGGCGCGGTCGACCAGTTCCAACATCGGATCGATGTACGCCGACGACGCCGTGCCGACGCCGAACGTCTTGCGCAGCTGCTTCACGAACGCGTGCAGATCGCCCGCGCAGCTCAACGTGACGGATACGCGGCCCACGTATGGATCGGGCACGATCTCTCTGTGCGCGCCGAGCGGCGTGACGATGTAGAACTGCAGCCCGTCGGCGTGCGCGGCGTCGGCGATCGCGCATTCGTACTGGACCCAGTCGCGCGTGTGCGACGCGGGCGTCGCCAGCAGGAACAGCGCCTTGGCCGACTGAAGCCGTGTGGTGATCTGATCGCGCAGATCGGCGCCGCGCTCGAGCCCGTACTCGGCGTCGCTCGTGCACGTGATGTCGGCGGCCTCCAGCTCGAGCGCAGCCTTCAACAGCGCCGCCAGCGACTGCGCGAGATCGCGATCCTCGTGCGCGTGGCTGATGAAAATGCCTGTGCGTGCCATACGCTCCCCCGCTTTACTTAACGCCATTTCCGGCCGGCTCGAACAGGGCCGGCCCTACTTAATCGGATCGCCGTCGATGAGCAAGCCCTCGATCACCCCGGCCCCACCCTTGACCCGGACGGCAAGCCACGCTTTTGCCGTCGAGTTGCGCCGCGAGGCCTCGGCGTACCGCTGCTCGGCTATCGGCGCCGCCCCCTCGTTCATGTAGTACCGATCGAACGAGAAGCTGACGTTGTACCCGACGTGCCGCGCCGTCTCGCCGGGTTGGGTCTCGCGAGTCCACTGATCCCAGACGTAGGCGACCTCGAGATAGTCGCCCTGCGCCGGCGGCGTAAAGACGACGTCCGACACGCGGGCGAATCCGTCGGCGTCGGCCGCCAGCACCACATACCCGCGCTCACCGCTCTGAATCCGTTGGAGGTCGCGAGCGAGATCCGACTTGTCGTCGGCGAGAACCGTGATCGATGGACGAACGGCGACGTACCGGCCGTGGAAGGCGTCCGCGGGGTCGACCGGCTCGATCCGAATGCGATAGAGCGCGCCCGATCTGAGCGTGGATTCGTAGCGCGCGATCGACCAGGCGGCCGCGCCAAGCTGCGCGACGCTCAGAATCACGAGCGCGATCACTCTTGCGGATGTCGTCATGCCGCCCTCTTTCGCACGCGCCGCATCAGCCAGATGTTGACCGCGAAGCACGCGAGCCCGAACGCGACGAACGCGAGGCCGCGCGCGAGGAAGTTCAAGTCGGTGTCGAAGAACCGCGCGGCAATCAACGCCGCGAGCGCGGCGAGGCCGCGGTTCGTCGTGCCCAATTCCAGCGCGCTCAGACCTTCGATCACCGCGAGAACACCGAGCGCGAGAAGCCAGAGGTTGAACGCGATCCAGCCGCCTTCGCTCACACCCGTCGTATCCATCATGGCGAGCGCATGCAACAGCACGACGAGCAGCGCCGCGCTCGCGGCCGCCGCAGCGGCCCTCTTGCCGGCGCGCGCGAGCCTGACGGTGATGATCGTCGCGAACACCGCGCACGCCGCGGCGACGAGCGCCGTCAGGATCACGCTGATTCGTCGAAAGTCCCGATCGACGATCGAGACCGTCCTCCACGCGTCGTCGAACGTGAGAATCGTGCCGACCACGATCAGCACGAGCCACGCGGGGACCAGCACGCGCCTCCGCCAGGGATCGAGCGACTCGGCGCCGGGCGGCCACGACGCCGCGGCCACGACCGCCGCGACGAACGACACTTGGAACACCGCCCACAAGCCGTTCCAACCATGCGAGCCCGCAAAGATCGACCCGACGATGAAGATCGATGCGGCGGATGCGATCGCGAGGAGCGCGGTCGCCCACGATTGCGGCTCGCGGCGAAGCCGCATGACGACGAAGGGAAGGGCGGCGAAGACGAGCAGCCAGGGATCGCTCGGCCCCTCGCGCCAGCCGAGATTCCCGACGCGCACGACGAGAAGCGCCCAGAAGAGAATCGACGCGAGATTCGATCCCGTCAGGTACGGAACGAGGACCACGAGCCACAACCAGGCGCGCATCAGGCTCTCGAACGATCCGCCGACGTTGTAGGTCTGGCCGACGAGCGCGATCGCCGCGCCGACGGCGCAGACGAGGAACGCGGAGGCGGCTTCGCGCCACGCGATCGAATTCGGACGCCGCGCGGCAGCGTAGATCGTCAGCGCCTGCGCGGCGGCAAGCATCGCAAGGACGAGGGCCGCCCGCGCGGGGCGGCCGAGATCGTCCCAGTTGTGCGCGACGATCAGGATGATCCCGCCGCCGACGAGCAGCGCGCCGAACGACGCGAGGAGAATCTGCCCCCACGAGGCTCCGGCGTCGGCGGAATCGAGCGGACCATAGTGGTGGCGGAGCGCCTCCGCCGCGTCGGGCGTCAGCACCCCGCGCTCGACCAGCCGCGGCAGCTCGCCGTACAGCCACCGGATGCCTTGTCGCATGCCGCTATTATGCGGCAGCGACCCAACCAGCTACTTCGTGAAAACGACCCGCGTCTCGTCGCTCTCTTTGTAGCCGTACCGGATGGCTTTCGCGCGAAGCGTCATCGGCGGTGTGACGAGAATGGGTCCCGTGTACAAGCGCCATCGCGCTTGCGGACCGTCTTCTGTCGCGTAGCCGATCGATGCGCCCTGCGTGGGGACGTAGATGACCACTTCCATCGGCGACGAAACCGTGATCGCCTCGCGCCGCTCGGGCGCGTCCGTCGTGCGGCGCGGAAGAATGTACGGCTGGGCGGTCGCCGGCTGAACGCCGCCGGGCCACATGCGCTGAATCATCTCGGCTTCGTTGATGAGCCCCTGATCGCCGATGCGCGTCATCCACTCGTCCATGGCGAGGCGCATTCGTTGAAGCACCGCGGCGTGCGACGGGTTCGCGGCGATGTCGTCGATCTGATGCGGATCCTTGCGGACGTCGTACAGCTCTTCGGCGGGCCGGCGCGTGCGCATCCAGAGCGCGGCCGGACCCGCGAGCGCGCCATCCGCCTGCAGCCGGAGCCACTCCTGCATGATCGCGCTCTGGTTGCGATAGATGATGTGGCCCGCGTACGGCAGCTCCGGCGAGACGTTGCGGATGTAGAGGAACTGCGCGTCGCGCGCGGAGCGGATCATGTCGTATTCCTGATCCATCCGATCGCGCGCGCCGAAGACGTAGCGCGGCGGCGGACCACGCTTCGATCCGAGGAGCACGCGTCCTTGCATGTGCGCCGGCACGTCGAGGCCCGCGAGCGCGAGCACCGTCGGCGCGAGATCGACGAAGCTGACGAGCTCGTCGCTCACGGTGCCTGCGGGCGGAACGTTGGCGATTCGCTGCGGCAGGCGAATCATCAGCGGCACGTGAAGCCCCGAGTCGTACAGCGAACGCTTCGCGCGCGGCACGCCGTCGCCGTGATCGCTCCAGTAGAAGACGATCGTGTTCTCCGTGAGGCCGTCCTCGTCCAGTTGACGAAGAAGCGCCGCGACCTGACCGTCCATGTCCGCGATGTTGTCGTACATCCGCGCGAGCTCCTCGCGGACGAGCGGCGTGTCCGGATAGTACGGCGGCACGATGATTCTCGCCGTGTCGGTCACCAGCCGCTTGCCTTTACGCGCGGGACTCGATGGAAAGATCTGGCTCTCGTGCGTGACCTCGAGATTGAAGACGGAGAAGAACGGCTGCGATCGATCGCGCCGGTTCCTCCAATGCGCGTCGCGGCCGAGGTCGTCCCAGATCGTGAAAGGCGTCCCGAACTGATAGTCGGTCTTCGCGCGATTCGACGTGTAGTAGCCGGCCGCGCGGAGATACTCGGGAAACGCCTTGACGTAGAACGGCGGCACCGCGAGATACGGGCCTGGCAGCTCCGGCACGCGATCCTCCGTCGTGCGCATGTGCTGCGCGCCGATCGCGGACTGGTACATCCCGGTGATGATCGCCGCGCGGCTCGGCGCGCAGACCGGCGCGGTGGTGAACGCGTTCGTGTAGCGGATCGACTGCGCGGCGAAGCGATCGAGCGTCGGCGTGCGCGCGAGCGGATCGCCGTACACGCCGAGGTGCGGGCTCATGTCCTCGTTCGAGATCCACACGATGTTCGGTCTCGCTGCGGGAGGCGGCGCGGCGCGCTGGGTCTGCGGCGCCCGGCGCGCCGACGGGCCCGGCGCGGCGGCCGCGATCAGCGCGATGGGCAGGAGCATCGCGACAGACCCCGATCCGATCCGCGTGATCCGTGACATCCGCGTGATCCGCGTGATCCGCGTGACCCGCGTCATCCGCGTCATCCGCGTCACCCGCGTGATCCGTGTCATTGCGTCATCCGCGAGATCCGCGTCGCACGAGTCGAAATCCGAGATTCGACGTGCCGCTGGAGACTTCCGATTTGCCGCGGCTGCCGACCAGATACCGCGCGCAGTACTGGTCCGTGCACAAATACGATCCACCGCGAATCACACGCTTCGCTGCGCCAGGCTCGTCCGGATCGAAGCTCGACGCGGGCCCTTTCGGATTCGACGCGACCGCGCCGCCCGACGCGAGCGTGCCGTAGTAGTCGGGACGATACCAATCGGCGCACCACTGCCAGACGTTCCCACCCATGTCGTAGAGGCCAAACCCATTCGGCGGAAACGCTTTCACCGGCGACGTCCCCGTGTACCCGTCGTCGCCCAGATCGCGCGCGGGAAACCGTCCCTGCCAGATGTTCGACATCGCCTTGTTGCCGGGCCTCATCTCGTTGCCCCACGCGTAGAGATTTCGATCGAGGCCGCCGCGCGCCGCGAACTCGAACTCGGCTTCGCTCGGCAGACGCTTGCCCGCCCATTTCGCGTACGCCTCGACGTCCTCGAGCGCGACGTGCACGACGGGATGATCGTCCCTGCCCTTCGTCGAGCTGCGCGGGCCGTCAGGATGCTTCCAGCTCGCGCCCGGCGTGTACTCCCACCATCGCAGCGGATTGTCGAGCGGCACGGGCTCTTTCGTCGGACGGAACACGGCGGATCCGGGCACGAGCTTGTCGGCGGGGACGCCGGGAAAATCGGCCTTGTTCAGCGGACGCTCCGCGATGGTCACGTAGCCGGTCTCTGCGACGAACCGCTCGAACTCCGCGTTGGTGACCGGCGTCGCGTCCATCCAGAAGCCGTCGACCTTGACGAGATGCGCCGGCAACGCGTCCGGCATCCCGCATGTCTCGCAGCCCATCCAGAACGTGCCGCCCGGAACCCAGATCATGCCGTCCGGCGCCGGCCCGGGCGCATTCGCCACGTTGATGCCAATCGCCGGCGCCGGTGCGGCCGGACGATCGTCTCTCGGCCGGTCCGATCCACAGGCGGCCGCCGACGCCAGCGCCATCGTTGAAATGCCTACCACAATCGACCGCTTCGTCCAGGACATGTCGTCGTATGCTAACCGCGATGGCGTCTCGAATGCTCGCCCTCGCGCTCGTCGCATGGATGGCGGTCACGCTCCCCCACGGCGCCGGCCCGGGACGCGCCCTCGACGCGCAGCGCCCTCCGAACTTCATCATCGTGTTCGCGGACGACCTCGGCTACGCCGACATCGGTCCCTTCAGCGCCCGCACCGGAGACGCGAAGCCTCGCACGCCGAATCTCGATCGCATGGCGGCCGAAGGCGTGCGGCTGACGAATTTCTACGTGGCGCAAGCCGTCTGTTCCGCGTCGCGCGCGGCGCTCTTGACCGGATCCTATTCGAATCGAATCGGGATCACCGGCGCGTTGAATCACCGCGCGGCGCACGGGATCAACGCGAACGAGACGACGATCGCCGAGGTGCTGAAGACGCGAGGATACGCGACCGCGATCTACGGGAAGTGGCACCTCGGACACGCAGCGCCGTTTCTCCCGCTGCGCCATGGCTTCGATGATTATCTGGGTCTGCCGTATTCCAACGACATGTGGCCGCGGCATCCGCAGCAAAAAGACTTCTATCCCGATCTGCCGCTCATCGACGGCAACACCGTCGTCAAGCTCGATCCCGACCAGACGCAGCTGACAACGATGTACACGGAGCGCGCGGTGACGTTCATCGAACGCAACCGCGAGACGCCGTTCTTCCTCTACGTCGCGCACGCGATGCCGCACGTGCCGCTGTTCGTCTCGGACAAATACAAGAACAAGAGCGGCCAAGGCGTGTACGGCGACGTCATCGCGGAGATCGACTGGTCGGTCGGCCAGGTGCTCGACGCGGTGAAGCGCGCGGGGCTCGACGACAACACGATGGTGATCTTCACGTCCGACAACGGCCCGTGGCTGTCGTACGGAAACCACGGAGGATCGCAGGGCCGGTTCCGCGAAGGCAAAGGCACGACGTTCGAGGGCGGCGTGCGCGTGCCGTTCGTCGCCAGGTGGCCGGGGCGCATTCCGAAAGGCGCGGCGGGCGCGCTGCCGGCCATGACGATCGATCTGCTGCCGACCATCGCGCGGCTCGCGGGCGCCTCACAAGACGTCCCGAACGATCGCGTCATCGACGGCCGCGACATCTGGCCGCTTCTGTCGAACCAGCCAAACGCGCAGGCGCCGCACGACGCGCTGTACTTCTACTGGGGCACCGAGCTCCACGCGATCCGAAGCGGACGCTGGAAGCTGCACCTGCCGCATCCGTATCAATCGCTCGAGCGCGCGGGACGCGACGGCAGTCCTGGCGCGTACGTGCGCAAGGACCTAGAGCTCTCGCTATTCGATCTCGAAGCAGATCCTGCGGAGTCGACCAACGTCGCGGATCGCAATCCGGACGTCGTCAAGCGCCTGATGGCGTTCGCGGAGCGCGCGCGCGGCGACCTCGGCGACTCCTTGACGAAGCGGACGGGAAAGAACCTTCGATCGCCGGGCACGTTGAGCGCTCCGGACACGCGCTCGCCGCAGGCGAACCGCCCGAACGTGCTGCTCATCATGGCGGACGATCTGAACGATCACCTCGGTACGTACGGTCACCCGCTCGTGAAGACGCCCCACCTCGATCGTCTCGCCGCGCGCGGCGTGCGCTTCGATCGGGCGTATACGCAGTTTCCGCTCTGCAGTCCGAGCCGCGTGTCGCTGCTGACGGGCCTGCGGCCCGACACGACGAAAGTGCACGATCTCGTCACCGATTTCCGGACCGTGCTGCCCAACGTCGTCACGCTGCCGCAGATGTTCAGAAAGCAGGGCTACTTCGCGGCGCGCGTCGGCAAGATCTATCACTACGGCAATCCCGGTCAGATCGGGACGAGCGGTCTCGACGATCCCGCGTCGTGGGAGGTCGTCGTCAATCCGCGCGGGATCGACAAGGATGAGGAAGGCAGCCTGACGAACTTCACGCCTGCGCGCGGCCTCGGCAGCGCGCTCGCGTACTACGCGTCGCCGGCCGCCGACGAGCAGCACACCGACGGCCGCGTCGCCGCCGAGACGATCGCGCTGCTCGAGAAGAACAAAGATCGTCCGTTCTTCATCGGCGCGGGATTCTACCGGCCGCACTGCCCGTTCATCGCGCCGCAGAAATACTTCGACCTCTATCCGCTCGACACGATCTCCGCGCCGCGCGCGTCTACCGAATCGCGCGCGCCGCCCGCTGCCTGGTTCACGACGCCGCCGCATTGGGGCATCAGCGAGCAGGCGCAGCGTGAAACGATCAGGGCGTACTACGCCTCGATCAGCTTCCTCGACGCGAACGTCGGACGCGTGCTCGACGCGCTCGATCGCTTGGGGCTCGCCGACAACACGATCGTCGTGTTCCTCAGCGATCACGGTTACCACTTGGGAGAGCAAGGACAGTGGATGAAGCAGACGCTGTTCGAGCGCTCCGCGCGCGCGCCGTTCATCGTCGCCGGCCCGGGCGTCTCCGCCAAAGGCCGCGCCACCTCTCGGATCGTCGAGTTCCTGGATCTGTATCCGACGTTGTCCGATCTCGCGAGGGTGCCCGCGCCGCAGGGTCTGCACGGCACTTCGCTGGTGCCGCTGCTGAGAGATCCAAACGCGGCGTGGGATCGGCCTGCGCTGACGCAAGTCCGGAGAGGGTCGGGTGAGGCGGCCTACATCGGCTACAGCGTTCGCACGGACAAGTGGCGGTACACCGAGTGGGACGCCGGCAAGCGAGGGATGGAGCTGTACGACGAGGCCGCGGATCCGTCCGAATCGGACAACGTGGCGTCTGACCCGAAGTACAAGAACACCGCCGCCGACATGCAGCGTCTGCTTCGAAGCCTCATTTCGCCGGCGCCGGCGCGTTGAGCCGTTTGGCTACTTCCTCCGACAGATCGATCGCCGGCAGGTACCACAGCAGATCGTTCTCGTTGCTGAACACTTAACGACGGGAGGGCTGCGGCGGCCGGTGGCGCCTCGCTATTTTCCGCGCAGCTTCGCCACCGGTCCGTCGACGCCGTTCGGGATCTGCTCGTTGGCGAGCTGATTCTCGTCGCGCGCGGCCTGCTGCACGTTGATCAGCTCCGCCTTGAGGCGCGCTGTCAGCGCGCTTTGTCCCGGCTGGCCGTACAGATTGTGCAGCTCGAACGGATCCTTCACGAGATCGAAGAGCTCCCACTGATCCTTCTTCCAGAAGTAAATCAGCTTGTGCGTGGCGGTGCGGACGCCGTAGTGCGCGCGCGTGTTGTGGTCGCCGGGATCGTGGTAGTAGCGGTAGTACATCGACGTCCGCCAGTCGGCCGGCGTGCGCCCGGTTCGAAGAATCGGCAGCAGGCTCCGGCCCTGCATCTCGGGCGCCGCAGGGAGGCCGGCCGCGTCGAGAAACGTCGGCGCGAAGTCGACGTTCAACGCCATCGCGTCGATCCGCGTGCGAGGCTTGATCGCCGCCGGCCAGCGCACGAGGAACGGCATCCGCAGCGACTCCTCGTACATGAACCGCTTGTCGTAGAGCCCATGGTCGCCGAGGAAGAACCCCTGGTCGCTCGTGTAGATGACGATCGTGTTCTGCTTGAGGCCCTGACGATCGAGGAGGTCGAGCACGCGTCCTACGCTCTCGTCGACCGACTGTACGGTCGCGAGGTAGTCGCGCATGTATCGCTGGTACTTCCACCGCACCAGCGCTGCGCCCGTCAGTGTTACGCTCGCGCCGTCGACCACTGCCGTCACGGTGTCGGGTTTCGTGGTGAGCCACGCGGTCAGCGCGGCGCCGGTCAACTCCGGGGGCGGCTGCAGCTTGAGATCCCGACGCGTGAGATCCGCGGCGACGCGCTGCTGGTTCTCGTGCAGCGCATCGGTTCGCGTCTCGTACGAGTCCCAGAAGGTCTGCGGCTCGGGAATCCATCGGTCCGCGAACCGCGCGGCGTGCGCGGCGTCCGGCTGCCACGGCCGATGCGGCGCCTTGTGGTGCAGCATCAAGAAGAACGGTTTGTTGCGCGGACGCTTGGTGATGAACTCGAGGCCGCGCTCCGTGATCACGTCGGTGACGTAGCGGCCCTTGTAGGTTGTCTCGCCGGTCGCCGTATACAGGATCGGATCGACGTAGGCGCCTTGCCCCGGAAGAATTTCCCACGCGTCGAAGCCGACCGGATCGCTGCCGAGATGCCACTTCCCGATCATGCCGGTGTAATAGCCGCCCGCGCGCAGCCGCGAGGCCACCGTGACCCGCGCGCTGTCGAACCGGTTGAACATCGTCACGCCGTTGAGATGCGAGTACTGGCCGGTGAGGATCGCGGCGCGGCTCGGCGTGCAGATCGAATTGGTCACGAAGACGCGCGTGAGCAGCGCGCCGTCGGACGCGAGGCGATCGAGGTTTGGGGTCTCGTTGACGCGCGATCCGTACGCGCCAATCGCGTGCGCGGCATGGTCGTCGGACATGATGAAGACGATGTTCGGCCGCTCGGCCGCGGCGGCCGCCGTGGCGAGCAGCGCGAGCGCGGTGAGCGTCAGGAGCGGCGTACGCATGCGGAGATGATAAGGGGTGTCAGCCCGGGGTCAAGCCTCCGACCCCCGACTCAGACTCGACTCAGACTCGACTCAGACTCGACTCTGACCCGACTCAGACTCGACTCAGACCCGACTCAGACCCGACTCAGACACCGGTCGGGCCGCTCGCCTTTACCGACGCCTGTACCGGAACACGGTATCGCCGACCTGCTGCGCGTCGCGCCGAACGGTTGTCGTCAGCGTTGGCGTCGGCTCCATTGGCGGAAACGGATGAACTTCGAAGTTCGTGACGAAGAACCCGCCGGAACGCAGCATGGCGGCGACGTTGGCGAGCGCGAGCGCCTGCTCGAAGGCGTCGTAGTAGACGAGCACATTCGTCGCGACGACCAGATCGAACTGCTCGTCCGCCGGAAGCGGCGCAAGACGCTCGAGGACGATGTTGAGATCGTGCGGCGCGATCGCGAGCACGATCTCCGGCCGGACGACGACCGCTCTGACCCGGACGCGGCGCGCGCTGGACGGCGGCGCGATCGGCGCCGTCTCCACACCGATCCGATCGCCGAATCGAGCCCAATAGCCCTCGAAATCCGGATGCGGACGATCGCCTCGGCCGCGATCCTCGATCGGAAGCTGCAGCACGTAGCCTTCTCCGCGCTCGGCGCGTTGGCGCGCGGCACGAAGATGTTGGTTGACCCGCGGGCTCACATCGAAGGTCGTCAGACGAAGGTCGCCGGTTTTCGCCAAGCCAAGACGGATCAACGAATCGAGGATCGCGAACGGCTGGATCGACTGCGGTGGGTAGAAGTCGTGGCCTTCGGCCTTGTCGGTGAAATCGAGACCGGGCCCCACAATCGCGACGCGGCGAACATTGGCGAGCGGAGCCGCGCTCTTCGTGTCCGCGGCTCTCATCGCCTCGAGCGCCTTCTCGAGATTGAAGTCCGCGGAGAGCGACGTGTCCGTCGAGAGCCCGCGATCGCGATAGAGCGTGGCGTATACGCCGAGCGTCGACCGAGGATCGCCGGTGGCAGCCTGAGCGGCGCTCCGATAGCGATCGCTTTCCGCGATCATCCGGGCTCGTGACTGGACCAAGAAGATACGGGCCTGCTGTTGCCCCTCAGGTGTCGCGGGATCGATCCCGTGGCGTTGCAGGACGACGCGCGCGAACTGCAGCCGCTCGTTCGATCCTCGTGAGGCGAGCGCGCCGACGAGATCATCGAGCCGGCTGATGAGGAGATCTTCTGAGCGCGCACGCCCGAGCGTCCGCACTTCGCTCTGCGTCACGCGCGGCAGCGCTGTGAACGAGGTGCCGTACATCCAGAAGTTGACGATCGAGTCCTCGTCGCCTCGATCGAGGCGCGATCGAATCTCCGCGCCGCGCCGGACGACCCAACCGGACCACCCGGCTTGTAGATCGTCAGCCGTCCGGCCTCGCAAATCGGCCGGAAGGCGATCGCCAAGCGCCGCGACGATCGGCTTCGCGTCGTCGAACGGAACGATCGTCGTCGTCGGCGGCGCCGCGGCGCGTTGGGTCGTTGGCGCGGGTGCCGGCATGTCGGCTGCTGGAGCGTCCGGCCGTCCGCAGCCGGCGAGTGCGAGCGGGATGACGAGCGGCGCGAAGCGCGCGGGGTTCACGTCCCGCCATTATCAACGCATCGCCACTCGCCGGATCGACTGCGCGTCCAACCGACCTGCGGCGGCACGAGCTGCTGCCATCCTCGATCGATCATCCGCTGCGTGCAGCCTTGCGCGATCGCGAACGCTTCCTCGGCGCGGCAGATCCCCCAAATCGTAGCGATCGAGGGTGATCGCGGTGCGAATGCGGCAACGACGGGGGACTCAGACTCGAGTCTGAGTCGAGTCTGAGTCGAGTCTGAGTCGAGTCTGAGTTGAGTCTGAGTCGAGTCTGAGTCAGACCCCCCTATTTCACCAGCGGCTTGCTGCTTGCCTCCAGACGGGTCTTCACTTTGTACTCCGTGTCCGGCTTTCCGCCGGACCCCATCTCGAACACCAGCGCGTAGTCGCCGATCTTCCCGTCACGGAACAGCGCGGCCGTGGGCCGGAAGCTGAGCACCAACCCCTTCTCCGTCTTCATCTGCCGGGCGGCGACCGGCTGGCCGCGCGGGTCGATGACCGACACCTTCCACGCCGGATCGAGATCCTCGAAGAAGATGTTGTAGAACGGCGGACACAGCATCCCGGGCTCGCAGCCGGGACACTTGAACTTCACCAGACAGTTCTTCGGGATCGGATCGACGATCACGCAGCCGGGAAGCGGGCACTTCAACACGAACGCGCCCGGCTCGAGCTTGAACGGCGGATGGCACACCCACCACTTCTTCAAGCACGGCGGCGGCGGGAATCGAAACGCGCTGCGCCGGAAGAAGATCGGATCGAGCTGCAGCGTCGTGCGCCCGATCGACTGGCCGGTGAAGACGCCATAGAACATGTTGCCGGCCGCGGTCAATCCCTCGTAGTCGCCCCAGAGGAATCCCGACGTCGCATTCCCGATCGGTCCGGGATCCATGCTCTGCAGCGTCTCGGTCGACCACGCCGCGCCGTCGTTGAACGATCGCGCGAAGCGATGCCGGAAGATCGTCGCCGCGCCGGCGTCGTCGAAGTCGACGAACAACACGCCAATCGTGCCGTTCGCGGCGACCGCGATTTCCGGATACGCCGAATGGTGCGTGCCGTCGGTCACGCGCATCGTCGTCCACGTGGCGCCGAGATCGGTCGATCGCGCCACGTAGATTTGTCCGAAGCCCGACTTGTCTCTTTGGCAGAACGCGGCGTAGACGTCGCCGTCGCCGGGATCGACGGCGATCCACGCGTCGCTGCTGCGCGCTCGCGCAACCTTCCCTTTCGCCGCGTTTCCCCACGACGACGTGAACCACGTCTGCACGGCGCCGGCGCCATGAATCGACACCCCGGTCGCGCCGAGCGCGCCGTAGCTGACGCCGCCATCGTCGGATCGATGAACGCGGAAGTGCGCGTTCTCGAAGCCGCCCGCGACCGCTCCTTCACGCGTCTTGTAGATCACGTAGACCTTGCCGTCCGCGGCAACCGCGGTGCGCGTCGTTCGATTGGGAAAGCTCGCGTTCGATCCGACGCCGAGGTTGGTGACGGTCGCGCCGCCGTCGGCCGATCGCGTCACGCTCGAGCGTTCGTTCGCCTGCGAGAAATCGAGCCATGGCGAGTACGCGCGTCCCGGGAACTTGCCCGTCTGATCGATGTCGAGGTGCGGTTGATCGTCGCAGTAGAGCACGCCCGCCGTCAGCAGCGCGCCCGGCGCGCCGGTCTGACGGAAGATCAGACAGCGCGGCGGCGCGAGGCCTCCCGCCAGCTCCGCGACGTGGAGATTGCCCGCGGCGCTGAACGCCGTCTTCTGATCGCCTGGTCCGCCCGACGCCGGATTCGGCTGCGGCAGCACGAACAGCTTCGTCCACGTGTTGCCCCCGTCGGTCGATCGCCAGATGGGCGCAGGAAGGCCGGGACCCCATCCCTCCGAGAACGACACGACGACAATCTCGAGCGGGTTGGCCGGATTGACGCTGATGCTCGGCTCGGTGTCCGCGAGGTTGCCGGGATCCGTGGCGTTGGTCGCGATGTCGATGAGCGGCTGCGCCATCGCCAAGGGGGCGGTTCCCAGCACGAACACGACGAGCGCAGCGAGCATGCGCAGAGCGAGGCGCGCACGCGGGGCGATGCGAGCTGTGCGAGTGCTCATTTTGCCTCCTTCGCCAGCGCGGCGGTGACGGCGGGAACATCGAGCTTGACTCTGTTGACGAACCCCGGGCGAGCCGCGATATCCGCTTCGGCAAACGTGATCGTGCCTCCGGCGTAGCTGTAGAGAGTGAGGATCAACGGCCGCGATTCACCCGGTCCCTCGATCAATTGACGCGTCGTTCGCTCCGGCGCGCCCGCGCGCTGGCGGACCGTCGCAACCGTGAGATCCGGCGGGAGGAGCTGGACCGATTCCAACGCGACTCGCACCGAGCGATCGTCGGGAAACTGCTGGATGACGGCCGCCTGAATGTTCTTGAGAGGCGCACGCGCGCTCATCGTCCTGGCAATCGGCGTCGGATTCGCGCGCAAGTCCGACAGGTTCTTGTTGATCGTATCGGCGACCGTTCGCGCTTCCGTCTCCGACTTGAACGGCGTCGTGACGACCGCGCGATCCGGAAACACCCACACCTCGCGCTGATTCGCGCGCTGCAGCCCCTCGACGTTCGCGAGGAGCGTCGGCAGATCCGGTCCCCACAGCGCGCTGTCGTTGAGGATCTGCGTGGCGGATCGTTTCTGCGGAGGATTCTGCGTCACGGCGTTCGTGGAAGCTGGCGGGCTCGAAGACGACGAACAAGCGACCACCACGGCGAGGAGGAGATATCGCATACAGACACTCCTGTGAATGGTCCGACGGGGACAAGAGTAAACCCGGCGCACGGGTTCGCCGCACGGTTATAACGTCGCGCGCGGCGCAACCGAACAGTATTTGTGGATGTGCGCCAGCCGCACACCCGCGGAGGGAACGAAAGTCTATCGCTGAAACCAGTAAGCGATCTTGAACATCAGCACGTCGTCGGCGGGCGCGCCGAACGTCGTGCCGAAATCGCGGCGGAAGACGAACTCGCCGGGATGCGTCAGGTCCTGACGCTGCTCCGTCCAGACGACATACATCGTCGAGCCCGGCTTCCATTCCCAGCGGAAGATGGCGTTGAGGCGAAGCGATTTGAAGTTGAAGTCGGGATCGCCGAACGTGAACGGGACGCCGCCGTCGCCCGGATCGACCGCGTAGCGCTTCTCCGCCACGTCGCGGGTCAGTGTGCCGCGATCGATTCCGTATCGCGTGAACTCGAACGTGCGCGGACGCGCGAACTCCTTGAAGTCCACGTAGTCGCCGACGGAGATGAGCGGCTGGATGTACATCTGCAGCGACATCTTCGGCGAGAGCACATAGTTGACGCGCGTCTGCAGGCTGAACTGCTTCTGGTCGAGCGTCCCGAACACGTATCGCGATCCAAACGTCGCCGTCGCGGCCGGATCCACGATGCGGTCGACGTACTGCGCGATCGAGTGGTTGCGGTTGATGCTCGGACCGCTCGAAATCTCCAGGGACGCGCCCGGGATGAACCGGACATTCAGACCGGTGTTCAGGCTCCAGCCGCCCGCCGCGTTGCGCTCGTAGCCGTTGTCGAACGAGAGCCGGAAGCGCTTGCGGCTATCGCTGTTCACGCCGACGAAGAGGCCGCGCACCGACGGCTGCGCCATCGAGGGTCCGCCGCGCGTCGCGCGATCGTCCTGCGCGCTGCGGAAGTAGAGCGCGTTGCCGAACACCGACCAGTAGTTCTTGAATTGCGCGTTCCCGAGCGTGAAGATGCCGTCGGTTTGTATCTCGCGTCCGTAATTCCACGTGTAGAACTTCGCGGCCGCGAGGAACCGCTCCCGGAAGATGCCCGACACCTTGGGATTCCTCCAGGTGTACACCGCGTGCAGCCCGGCGCGATCGCTCATGAACGTGAATCCCGCGTCGCTCGAATCGAATCCCGGACTGACCGCCCACAACGCCGCGTTCACGCCGTGCACGCCGCTCTGCCGATTGAGGTTCACGGCGCCGGTCCAGCCGCCGAGGCTGGTGGCGGCCGGATCGAGCTCCACGTGATCCGCGTCGGGGCGATCGAAATACCGCTGCGACGCTTGCTGGAGCCTCGTCATCGCGCTCGCGCTTCCGCGGAGCTGGCTTCCGGCGATGCGTCCGTTGATGACCCAGTCACGCTTCTTGTCGAGAAAAAAGTGGCCGTCGATGCCGGCGACGTACGACTGCCCCGGCAGTTCCTCGTGAAGGAGCGGCGAGGAGAGATCGCGATTCACCGCCGTCGCGAGCGCGCCTACGCCCGCGCGCTTACCGATCTCGCGCTGCGCGCGGACGACGAGGTAGTTCGAGAGCGGCTCGACCTCGGTCTTCGCGCTGATGCCGTCGGTCACCGTCTTCGCGCGCTCGCGGCCCGTCACCGCGTCGAGCAGCCCAAGGCTCCATCCGCTGCGCGTCTTGCCCGTGAGCTTCGCGGCGCCGAGGATCGTCGACGCGGTGGGCGCATCGACGAAGTCGCCGCTCGCGGATCCCTGCGGCGATCGGCCGATCCTCCGCGAATAGAAGATCATCGGATCGGCGCGATTGAATCCCCAGAAGTTGTTCGCGCCGGTCTGGCCGAAGTTGCTGAAGATGTTCGCCCCTTCGATGAAGAACGGACGCTTCTCGTCGAAGAACGTCTCGAAGGCGGTGAGGTTCACGACTGCCGGATCGACCTCCACCTGACCGAAGTCCGGATTGATCGTGCCGTCGAGCGAGAGGTTGCTGCTCAATCGATACTTCAAGTCGACGCCGACGCCGGCGAATCCGCGCGCGCCGTCGTTGAACGGATCGGTCGGCGACGAACGCTCGAGGAATTCGGCTCGACTGACCACATACGGCAAGAACTCGACGGTTCTCTGCGGCGACACGCCGTCGAGCCCCTCGAGATGTCCCATCCGCGACGCGAGGCCGCTCTCGGTCTTCGGCACGTGGACGAGCCACGCTTCTTCTTTCTTCCGCTGGATGTAGCGCATCGCGTTGATGCCGAACGTCAAGCGGTTCGCGGACGGAAACCGCAGCTGCGAATACGGAATCCGCATCTCCAGCGACCAGCCGGACGCGTCGATGACGACGGCGGACTGCCAGACGGCGTCCCACGATTGATCGCGCGCGGTGTCGTTGAAGATCGTCGCGTCGTGCTGCACGCCGGCCGCGGTGACGGCGAACATCGCGCCGGTCAGATGGTCGTGGTGCGGATCGAGCAGAATCGTGAAGCTGTCGGCTTCGGCTTCCTGATCGCGGCGGGCGAGCTGCCGCGCGATGCGCGCCGGCTCGCGATCGGTCAGGCGGACGCCGACGTACAACGCGCCGTCGTCGTACGCGATGCGCAGTTCGGTCGCCTCGGTCGCCGGCTTGCCTTCCTCGGGTTCGCGCTGGGTGAATGCGGTGGCGGCCGTCGCCCGCAGCCAGGCTTCATCGTCGAGCCGGCCGTCCACCACGATGGGCGCGGTGCTGCGAACGGGGTGCACGACCGGGACGGGACCGTGCGACGACGGTTGCTGGGCGGCCGCGGGGGCGGCCAGCAGCACCAAGGACCAGGCGGCTGCCCGCAACATCGGCGACGTCGGCATGTCAATCAAGCTTTGACGAGCGCGCGCGGACCATAGTTTGGTCCGGGATGAAGCTCTCACTATACTTCGGTCGCGCGGCGCAAGGAGTCGAACGGATGGCCTTCGTGGAATCGGTGCTCGCCGACGTGGCGTTCGGGTTGCGCATGCTCCTCAAGCACCCGGCCGGCACGGGCGCCGCGCTCGTGTCGCTCGCGCTCGGCACCGGCAGCTGCATTGCCGCATTCGCCGTGTTGAACGCGCTGATCCTCGCGCCGCTGCCCGTTCGCGAGCCCCACCGCCTCGTGCAGCTGACGTTCCCGAGCCGGGACGCGGGGCCCGACAACGAGATGTTCAGTCAGCCGATGCTCGAGCGGCTGCGTTCCGCGGCGGCGGCGGAAATCGATCTGTTCGGCGTCAGCTACCAAGGTATCCGCGGAGCGCTTTTCGGCGCCGGCGATCGCGAGGAGCACGTGCGCGCTCAGTGGGTGACCGGGAACATGTTCGACACGCTCGGCGTGCAGCCGGCGATCGGCCGCTTGATCCATGCGCAAGATGACGTCACCGGCGCGAGCGTACCGGTCGCCGTTCTGAGCCATGCATTCTGGGTGCGGCGCTTCGGCCGGAATCCCGACGTCATCGGCGCGCGTCTGAGGTTCCCGGGAAGAGACGAACCGTTTCAGATCGTCGGCGTCGCGGAGCTGCGATTCACCGGCATAGAGCGCGGACGGCTGACCGATCTCTGGATTCCAAGTCACACATGGGATCCGCGCGCGCCGTCGATGCCGTGGTGGGAGTGGATCCGGATCTTCGGCCGCCTGAAACCGGGCGTCGACATGCCGCGGGCGCAGGCGCCCCTCCACACGGCATTCGCCAGCTTCCGCGGCGATCGCGTCTTCGGCGCCGACGAATCGCGCGAGCGTGTGGCGCGCTATCGCGAAACGCCGCTGCGCGTCCGCTCGGCGTCGACGGGACCGTCCTCCTTGCAGCAGCAATTCGAGCGGCCGCTGTGGATTCTCATGCTCGTGGGCACGCTCGTGTTCGTCATCGCGGGGTCCAACGTCGGCAACCTGTTTCTCGCGCGGGCGATCGCGCGCGAGCACGAGATGTCGCTCCGTATCGCGGTCGGCGCAAAACGAGGCCGGCTCGTGCGGCAGATGCTGACGGAGACGGCGCTCGTCGCTGCCGGCGCCACGTTCGTGGGATGGCTGTTCGCCTCGTTCGCGGCGCGCACGATCGTGCGGATGATCGCGCCCGTGGACAATCCGGTGTTCGCGGACCTGCGGAACGATTGGCGGATTGCCGCGTTCCTGATCGCGATTGCCGCGGGCACGACCGCGTTGTTCGGGTTGATCCCCGCGCTTCGCGCGTCGGGCATCGCGCCGATGGGCGTTATCAAATCGTCAGGTGCGCGAGCCGTCTCCGGCGCGCGCGCGCTCCGTCCACTTGCCGGAGTGCAGATCGCGGTCAGCTCGATGGTGCTCTTCGTGGCCGGTCTGTTCGTCGCGTCGTTCGCAAGATTGTCGGCCGTCGACATCGGGTTTCGCGCGGACGATCTGATCGTGGCCGCCGTGGAATCACGGCAGCCGATGGAGTTGGATCGTTCGGTGCTGCTCAACCAACAGATCGTCGACACGATTGGCCGTCTGCCGCGCGTGGAAGGCGCGGCGCTCTCGAACTGGGCGCCGTTTCGGCAAGGCGGCCTGACTGTCCGCGTTCGAATGCCCGGGTCGTCCGGCGACGTCGACGCGTACGTGCAGCGCGTGACGCCCGCATTCTTCGACACCGTCGGGATACGCCTGGTGAACGGACGCAACTTCCGCTACGAGGACGTCAGAGCGAATCCGCATCCCGTCGTCGTCAACGAGGCGCTCGCGCGGCGTCTCGCCGATCTCACGACCGTGATCGGTCAACGTCTCAGCCGGATCGAGGAGCGCGAGATCGTCGAACAGGAAATCATCGGGGTCGTCCGCGACGCGCGCACCGGCAACCTTCGGCTGCCGGCGCCGCCGACGCTCTACGATCTCTTCGCCGGCGTCGCGCCGATTCAAACGCTGCTCGTGCGCGGCCCGGCCGATTCGTCGTCGCTCGTGCAAGACATCCGGCGGGAGGTCGCGCGAATCGATCCCTCGCTTCGCGTCGGGGACGTCATCCCTCAATCGCGATTGGTACAAGATGCTTTCTTGCGCGAACGCGTGCTTGCCGTGCTGTCCGGATTCCTCGCGCTCGTCGGGCTCGTGCTCGCGGCCGTCGGGTTATATGGCGTCTTGAGCTACTCGGTCGTCCAACAGACGCGCGACATCGGCATCCGCCTCGCGCTCGGCGCGGATCCGTTCCTCGTGAGCCGATGGGTTATTGCCGACATCGGCAAAGTGGTTGTCTCGGGCATGGTTGTGGGCCTCGGATTCGGCGTGCTCGTCGCGTCGAGGTTGACGCCGCTCTTCTACGGCGTCCGGCTGTTCGAGGTGTGGAGCGTCGCGGCACCCGCGGGCTCGCTGCTGCTGGCGGCGCTCTTCGCCGCCGTGCCGCCGGCTCGCCGCGCGGCGCGGATCGATCCGATCGTCGCGCTGCGGTACGAATAACTGTCGCGTTCGCCCGCGACCGCAAGAAAGGATCGCTCATGCGATGGACGGCGCTGGCCGCCGCACTGCTCACGTTGTCGATGACAACTGCGCAGCGGGACAACGACTGGATCGCGTTCGGCCGTGATTCCGGCGCGGCGCGCTTCTCACCGCTCACCGAAATCAACCGGAAGAATGTCAGGAACCTGACGGAGGCGTGGACGTTCGATGCCGCCGCCGGCAGCAGCATGCCGGCCGCGCGCCTCAATCTTCAAGTCACGCCCGTCGTGATCGACGGCATGATGTACCTCGCCGCGGGCAATTCGATTTTCGCGCTCGCGCCCGAGACGGGAAAACAAATCTGGCGATGGGACGCCGAAGGGCCCATCAGCCGTCGAGGCGTTGCGTTCTGGCCGGGCGACGGAACGATCGCGCCGCGCCTCTACTCCGCCGCCGGCGAAGGACGGATGGCCGCGCTCGACGCGAAGAGCGGACGCGTCGCCGCCGATTTCGGCACCGGCGGATTCGTCGATCTCCGTCAGGGCATTCGCGGCGACGTCGATGGGCCGTTCATGCTCCTCACCCCGCCCGCCGTCTATCGGAACATCCTGATTACCGGCGGCAGCAATACCGAAGGCGAGCCCGCGACCGGTCTCTACGGCGACATTCGCGGATGGGATGCGCGCACCGGCAAGCTGCTCTGGTCCTTCCACACCGTGCCCCGCGCAGGCGAGCCCGGCGTCGACACGTGGGAGCAGGACAGTTGGAAGAACCGATCGGGCACCAACGCGTGGACGTACATGACCGTGGACGTCGATCGCGGCCTCGTCTTCGCGGCAACCGGATCGCCGACCGCCGATTTCTACGGCGGCGATCGCAGAGGCAAGAATCTCTACGGCAACACGCTCGTCGCGCTCGAGGCGGCGACCGGCCGCCTCGTGTGGTTTCAACAGCTCGTGCACCACGACATCTGGGATTGGGATCTGCCGTCCGCCCCGACGCTCATCGACGTCACGAGAAACGGCCGCAAGATTCCGGCGGTCGCCGAGATGACGAAGATGAGCCTGTTGTTCATCTTCGATCGCATGACGGGCGCACCGCTGTTCGGAATGGAAGAACGGCCGGTGCCGCAGAGCGACGTGCCCGGCGAGGCCACGTGGCCGACGCAGCCGTTTCCATTGAAGCCGCCGCCGCTCGCCAGAACGGCGTTCGATCCCGCGAAGGATTTCTACGCGCTGACGCCGGAGCACGCCACGTACTGCCGCGAGTTGTGGGACGCGAACCAGATGTTCACGAAGGGCATCTTCACGCCGCCCGCGCTGGATCGCACGATGGTGATGTTTCCGAGCACGCTCGGCGGCGGCAATTGGAGCGGCCTTTCCTACGACGCCGGCCGCGGCCTCGTCTTCACGAACATCATGAACCTCGCGCAAGTGGCGCGCATGGAGCGCCGCACCGACGATCGCCCCGGCCGCGCGCCCTACGGACGCACGTCGCCGTGGAAATCCGCCTATTCGCGATTCTGGAATCCGGACACGAAGATTCCCTGCTCGGCGCCCCCCTTCGGCGAGCTCGTCGCGGTCGACGTCAACAAAGCGGAGGTCGTGTGGCGAACGCCGCTCGGGCTCTTCGAGGACCTGAAAGCGCGCGGCTTCGATCGCACCGGATCGCCGAACATCGGCGGCACGATCGCGACGGCGAGCGGCCTCGTGTTCGTCGGCGCCACGATCGATCGGCGCTTCAGGGCGTTCGACGCCGACAAGGGCACGCTCCTCTGGGAGACGACGCTCGACGCGAGCGCGCACGCCACGCCGATGACCTTCAAGGGGCGCGACGGCCGCCAATACGTCGTCGTCGCCGCGGGCGGCGGAGGACTGCTCCAATCAGCGGCGGGATCGAAGATCGTAGCGTTCGCACTGAAGCGGTAGGCCTCCTCACCGGCTCGAGAGCAGAATCTCCTCGACGATCGCGCGCGGGGGAAGCGTCGCGACGAGCCACGCGCAGTTGGCGATGTCTTCCGGCTGCAGCATCCGCGCGCGGGCTTCGGCCGACGGCGGCTGCGGCCGCTTGTCCAGCAGCGGCGTGTTGATGTCGCGCGGGCAGATCGAGCACGCGCGCACGCCGTTCTTGCGCTCCTCGGCGTTGATCTGCTGCGTCAGCCCGCTCAGGCCGAACTTCGACGACACGTACGCCGGCCCCGCGAGATCGCGCGCGATCTTCCCGACGTCCGAGTTGATGTTGACGATCGTTCCAGCCTGCCGCTCGCGCATGCCGGGGAGGAACGCGCGCACGCAGTAATACGAGCCGTGGAGATTCGTGGCGACGACGGCGTGCCAGTCGTCGAGCGAGAGCAGCTCGAAGCTTCGCTGCGGCACGTTGATCCCGGCGGCGTTCACGAGCACGTCGACAGCGCGAAAGCGATCGAGGACGGCGGCGCCCATTGCCGTCACGGCATCGGGTGCGCTGACGTCGCACGGAAAGGTCGCGATTCGATCGGCGGCGCCGGGGCCGGCGAGCGATGCCGTCTCGTTCAGCGGCTCGATGCGCCGGCCGACGAGCGCCACCTGCCATCCCTCCGCGGCGAACTTGAGCGCGATCGCGCGCCCAACTCCGCTCCCGGCGCCGGTGACGACGACGGTGCTCACTCGAGCCTCGCCTTCGTCGTCTTGAGAACCGCGAGCATGCCCTTCTCGGCTTCGCCGCGCACCTTCCCGCGGATCAGCGAGCCGACGAATCCGCTGAGGCCGTCCGATCGGCTGCGATTCACGCTCGCGAACCAGAAGCCCTTGCCGCGCGAAGGATCCGGCACGAGCACGCGCAGCTCGATCGCCGTCCAGAAGTAGTGGCTCGCATAGAGCATCTTCGACGCGACGGCGACGTGCGTCGGCTGCTCGGCAATCACGAGGTGGTTGATGCGGATCGTCGGCTTGAGGCCGAACTTCGCCTCCTGCCAATAGAGGAACGAATGCGACTTCGGCAGCGTCGCCTTCGGGAACTCGAGCAGATACTTTTTCAGCTCCGGCAGGTACTCGGTCAGCGACGGCATGCGATCCACCATCGACTTGAATTCCTCGCCGACGAACGTGGGGCGGCTGGAATCACGATACGCGGCCAGCCGCGCGTTGCCGCCCTCGAGATAGCCGGTGACGTAATCGAACGCGATCTGCTTCGCGATAGCTTCGACGTCGGCATGCGCTGTCGGCTTCGACCAATCGATCTCGTTCCTAATGCGCGTGAGCGCCGCTTCACTCAGCTTGAGCTCGCAGGATCCGAGGCGGCATCGCCGCAGATCGGCGACGTCCTCGTCCGGTACGTCCATCTGCGCGAAGTCCTCGGGCCGAGGCGGATCGCTGATCCGCTTCGTGATCCGGAAGTTCTCACCACGCTCGAACCGCTCGATGTCCTTGACGGCGGCGACGTACTTCGCCGGCACCGCATCGATCCACACGGCGCCGAAAACGGCGACCTCACGCGCGGGATCGGCGTCCATCAGACTCGTGACCGGCTGGCCGGCCAACAAGTGCGATCGCCGAGCCGCGGTCAGCTTCGCGTGGTTGACCACGAACGCGTCGAGCAGCGGCGGAAGCTTGAGCGCGGGCGGCTGTGACGCGAAGCTCGCGATCGCCACTCCCGCGACGAGCACGGCGCACACTTTCATCGGACCTCCTGATTCCTTGACACCTCATTAGCTCGTCCCTAGACTACCTCCATCCTTCGAATGCCGACGTGGCGACTTGAAGTGTCGAGCGCGGCAGGGGCGATCGCGCTCTGCCCGCACATGGGCTGCGCGTTCAGATGCTGCGACGCGAAGCAGGCAGGCGAGATTCTCCTCTACCCTGGTGAGCTCGAGGAAGTCGCCGCGCAAGGACGATCCACGAATCATCTCGAGATCCTGGACGCCAACTATTTCGGCGGCGCGCGCGTGAAGTGCCGCGCGAAAGACACCGCGACGTGCGACGGGGGCCACAAACCGCTCGACTGCTCGAGCTATCCGTTCTTTCCCAAGCTGCCAGCCTCTCCGCGCGCGAAGAAGGACAGCTCGCCGATCCTCACCAAAGGCGTAGGATGCCCCATCGCGGGTCCGCAGATTCCGGCGCACGCGCATCACGTGCGCGACACGTGGACCGATCTGATCACGAAGCGATCGGCGGTCGCCGCGTGGCTCAAAGCGATCTGGGCCGACGGCGACGACAGCGACGATATCGAGCGCTACGATCCTGTTGGATCCTGAGTCCCGCGAAAGGGTAGGCGGATGAGCATCGTCAACGCGCTGATTCAGAAGGTCACGGCTGCCGATTTCTGGCAAGGCGTCATTGCCGCCCTCGTCATCGCACTGGCAGCTCTAATCGGGAAGAACTTGTGGCGGTGGGCGGACAGATTACGCCGACCGGGCGGATTCGACCTCGCGGGATATTGGATGGGCACGTGCATCCTGCCCAGCTATGAGCAGCCGCAACTCGAGATTTGGCGATATCGCCGCGTCCAGGAAGACATCACGCTGACGTTCTTCGCGTACGATGCGAAGCAGCCCAAGGCGACGAAATGGCGCGGGTGGGGCGTGTTTCGGGTTCACATGCTGTCCGCCTACTACTATCTGCGCCAGAAGGGCTCCTACGACTCGGGCGTGGTCGCGCTCGAAGTAAACGCCGGCAAGCTGCGTGGAATCTACGCGCAGTTCGACGCGAAGAAAGACAAGGAGCCTTTGTACGTGAGCCCGACGAAGCGCGGCGCCGACTATTACGTGCAGTATCCCGTGTCGCTGCCGCGCGCGGCGCGGCTTCGAATGCTCGCGGGCTTCGCGCCGTTTCGCACGTTCGAGGAAGTCCAGAAGCTCTACGACGCGGTGACGGCGAAACCCGCCGCGAAACCCCCTGCGCCCATCCAACCACAAGGAGCGCCATGAGACGTGTGATCGCGTATGTCCTCACGACCGTTGCCGTCATCGGCCTCCTGCTGCAGCAGAACGCCGCCACGCAGGTCAATACCGTCAAAGAGCTCGCGCCGGGCGTGTATTTCCACGAGGGCGACATCAAGGGCAAAGGACACTGCAACAATGGGTGGGTCATCTTCGACGACTTCGTGCTCGTCGTCGATGCGAACTTTCCGTCGGGCGCGCGCGAGGTGATTCCGAAGATTCAAGCGCAGACGAAAAAGCCGATCCGCTTTGCCTTCGATACGCACCATCACGGCGATCACGCCTACGGCAATCAAGTCTGGGCGGACAACGGCGCCACGGTCGTCGCGCACGAGAACGTCGTCTCGGAAATGAAGAAGTACGAGACCGGATTCTTCGGCGGCAAGCCCGGGCGGTGGGAGGGAGAAGCCAAGGCGCGCGAGGACGTTCGAGACTCGCGGCTGAAAACGCCGTCGCTCCTCTACCGCGACACGATGATCTTCGACGACGGGACGCATCGCGTGGAGCTGCGCTACTTCGGCGTCGGGCACACGCACGGCGACGGGTATGCGTGGCTTCCGAAGGAGCGAATCCTCTTCACGGGCGACGCCGCGGTGAACGGTCCGTTCAACTACATGGCGGACGGCGACAGCGGGGCGTGGGTCGACACGCTCGCCAAAGCGCACGCGCTCGGCGCGACGATCGTCGGGCCCGGGCACGGGCCGTCCGGGAGCGGGAACATCGTCGAGGCGCAGCGGCAGTACTTCCTTGCGCTGCGAGCGGAAGTGCAGAAGCGGAAGAGCTTGACGCCTGATCGCGTGCAGGCGGAGGTGAAAGCCATGCGCGACGCGCTCCTGCCGCGGCACGCGACGTACATCGACCCGAATTCGACGTCCGGATTCGAGGCGCACGTCGCGCACGTCTATCGCGAAATGACCGGCAAGGAGTTTCCCAAGAAGGGCGCGCTCGAGGCGTCGCGCCGCGCGCACGATCGCCATCACGGGCTCGACTAACGCGATTTTGCTCCTTCAGCCCGATGCGCGTGTGGCGGACCGCGGCAGGTCGGTTTCCACGGCGCGAAGCGGGAGGTGCGATCCGATCGGCCCGATGCGTCGCGCCGTCGCTCGTTGCGTGGTCGGCGTCCCAACGAGAGCTCAGCGCGATTCGATCTGCGCGACGCGTGAATCCTGAAGCGTGAGCTTCATCAGATCCTCGCCCCAGATCACTTTGCCCTCGAACACCTGCTGGATCTCGTGGACGATCTGCTCGCGGATCCCGGGCCGATCGATCTGCGCGAGGAGGTGCGTCAGCACCAGCGTCTTCACGCCCGCGCGCTTCGCGATCGCCGCGTTGTCGCGGTGATTCCCGCACGCGGCGCGATAGGCGGGGCTCGGCTCGGTCCCGCTGAAATAGTGGTTCATGTGAATGAGCACGTCGCTGCCCCTCACGAGATCCACGATCGCGTCGCTCGGTCCGCTGTCGCCCGAGTAGCACACCGAGCCTTCCTTTGTGTCGAGGCGGAACGCGAGACACTCGAGGTACGGCTGGACGTGCTGCGCGTGGCCGACCGTCAGCTTCCAGGCGGCGCCCTCGACGATCGATCCCGCGCGAATCTCGGTCACGCGCGGCGCCGGACGCCGGCGCGGCAGCGTGCCGCCGCGCGCCTCGTAGACGTCGAGGCTGCTCCGATGCTCGACGCGCGCCCGGATGTCCGGCCCGTAGACGCCGTCGGCGCCGAACAGTTGCTCGGTCATGCGCGCGATTGGCGGCGGGCCATACACGTTCAGCTCCGGAATCTTCCCCGCGCCCTGATCCCATCGCTGCAGCACGAGGCGGCTGTAATCCATGCAATGGTCGTAGTGCAGGTGCGTGAAGAACGCGTGGGTCACGTCGACGCTTCGATATCCGCTCTCGAGAAGACGATGGTGCGCGCCGGGCCCGTGATCCCAGACGAGCAGATCGCCGCCGATCTCGATCGCATAGCCCGAGCTCTGGCGCGCGAGCGACGGCGCCGGCGTTCCGGTGCCGAGAAGCGTGATCGTCAGCGGCTTGGGCTTCGGCGGCGCCGGGGGGACGCCGGCCGATCGATCCTGATCGGCGGCAGTGGCTGCACTCGCCGACGCGGCGGCGATCGTCGCGATGAAGTCTCTGCGTTTCACCAAAACACCTCGCGCACGTGAGATACCGGTCCGCGTGGATGGCGTCCAATCGATTCTGTCGATGGAGCCATAACGGATCATGACTATCACGAACTGACGAGCGCGTGTTGACACCACATGCCGGCGGGGTCAGACTTCTCTCAGAGCGCACTGGGGCGCCTCCTGTCCGCGGCAAGGGAGCTCGCTCCCACCCACACTCGGGTTCGCACAATCGTTCGAACCTTCATTCCGGCTCCGAGTAAGCGGACGACGGGGCACTACGGAAGGAAGGTGTTGGATGCCTCGCACGATCACGTCCGCCACATCTCTCGAACAGCTCAGAAAGGAATCCAAGCGTTGGCTCAAGGCGTTGCGCGCCGGGATTCCTGGCGCGCGCGCGCGGTTGGATCGCGTGTCCCCGAAGGCGCCTGCCGATCCGGTCCTGCGCGATCTGCAGCACGCGCTCGCGCTCGAGTACGGCTACGAGAGTTGGATCGCGCTGAAGAACGCGATCGCCGCGCTGCCGCCCGGCACTGAGTCGCCGTCGCCGCGCGCGCGCACCGCCGACGAGTACGCGCGGCTCGCCGAAGACATGACGGCGGCGTTCAACACCCACGACGCTGCCGCACTCGATCGCTTGAACGATCACTATCAGCGGAGCTTCACGGTCGAGGATCTCTGGGCTGAAATCTGGAGGCGCGTGTATGCGTTTCGCCAGCGCGCGTTCAAGGGCGGACCGCAGGAGCTCCACCCCGCCGAAGCGCAGATGGTGATCGCGACGGATGCCGGCTTTGGAAGCTGGGTCGCGTTGATGCGCGCGATGAAGACCGGCGCGCCGCGCGTCCCGCCGTACGAGATCGACGCGGCGCGCAACCGCATCACGCCGCGCCGTCAACTGACCGACAGAGAGTGGGACGAGGTCATCGACGTGATGAAGGAGCGCCGCATCCCCGCCCTCGGCGCCGACGGACAGATGACGGATGCCGTCCTCGCGAGAATCGCGCGGCTCGATCACGTCACCGCGCTCAGCCTCGGCGGCTCGCGTCAGTTGACCGACGACGGCCTGCGGCACCTGGCGAAGATGCCGCAGCTTCGCAATCTCGATCTGAGCGAGTATCCAGGCGGCAAGCTGACGGATCGCGGGCTCGAGGTCCTGCGGCATCTGCCGAATCTCGAGAGCTTCGAGATGACGTGGCAGCGCGGCATCACCGACGCCGGCGCCGCGAATCTGAGATTCTGCGATCGCCTCGAGTCCGTGAACTTGATGGGATCATCGACCGGCGATGGCGCGATCGAAGCGCTGCAGGGGAAGCCGAACTTGCGGCGCTTCAGCAGCGGACGGCTCGTGACCGACGCCGGCCTGCCGCTGCTCCACGACTTTCCGCGCTTCAAGAAGTGGGATGGACCCGCGGATGTCTCGGAGGGCGACGCCGATCGCGTCGGCCACCTGCTCGTCGATGGGCCGTTCACGAACAACGGGCTCGCCGGCCTGGCGGGACTCGAGGGCGTGTTCGGTCTCGATCTCTTCTGGCACGTCACCGGCATCACCTCGGAGGGCTTCTCGCACCTCGTCGATCTGCCGAATCTCTCGGTGCTCGGCGCCGACGGCGCGCTGAGCGACGCCGTCGCGATGCGCTACATCGCCGCGATCCCGCGGCTGCGCAGGCTCCGCGCGCAGGAAAGCGTCGCCACCGACGAAGGGTTCGAAGCGCTCTCGCGCTCCAAGACGCTCGAGTTCTTCTGGGGACGCGTCTGCCCGAACTTCGGAAGCCGCGGCTTCGTCGCGTTCTCGCGCATGCCATCGCTGCGCGGCCTCGGCATCGGCTGCAGGAATGTGGACGACGCCGCGCTCTCGACGCTGCCGCAGTTTCCCGCGCTGACGGAGCTGACGCCGATCGACTTCAGCGACGATGGCTTCCGCCACGTCGGCCGGTGCGAGCGGCTCGTGCGGCTCACGTGCATGTATTGCCGCGACACGACCGACGCCGCCACGGAACACATCACGCGGCTGCCGCTGCGGTACTACTACGCGGGCCTGACGAAGATCACCGATCGCAGCCTCGAGCTCCTGAGCCGCATCGTGACGCTCGAGCAGGTCGAGCTGTACGAATGCTCGGGCGTCACCGATGCGGGCCTCGTGTTCCTCGCGGCGATGCCGCGGCTGCGCGAAGTCGCGCTCGAGGGACTGCCGGGCGTCACGTTCGAAGCGACGCGCGTGTTCCCCGCG
Organism: Vicinamibacterales bacterium; assembly: GCA_036556425.1. GTDB lineage: Bacteria > Acidobacteriota > Vicinamibacteria > Vicinamibacterales > 2-12-FULL-66-21 > DATBJJ01. The sequence goes on along the minus strand of DATBJJ010000054.1, from coordinate 13,104 downwards.
CACGTCCGCGTCAAGTACACGACCTGAGGCTAGGGCGTCGTCTTCTTCCGCGGATCGTCTTTCGGGTTGACGCAGGTGATCGAGAACGGACCGACGCCGTCCACGAGGTTCTCAGTCGTCGGATGCCAGTGCGGTTGCCCAACGAATTCGCGCGGATTATGGATCGCGCTACACTACGCTCTCGCCAAAGACTCGGCCACGGACGATTTCGAGGGCGACATAGCATGAACCTCGTACTGCTCGGCGCACCCGGTTCGGGCAAGGGAACGCAGGCGGCGTTCCTCGAAGCGGAACTGGGCATCAAGCACATCGCGTCCGGCGATCTTTTTCGCGAGAACCTCCGCAACCGGACGCCGCTCGGCCTTCGCGCGGACGAGTACATGAACAAAGGCGCGCTGGTGCCGGACGAGATCACGATCGCGATGCTCCGCGAGCGATTGGAACGGCCGGACGCACAGTCGGGCGTGCTCCTCGACGGCTTTCCGCGGACGATGGAACAGGCCATCGCGCTCAGCGAGATGCTGGAAACGCTCCATCGGCAAATCGACGGCGTGCTCTACGTGGACGTCCCGGACGAGCATCTCGTCGAGCGGTTGTCGGGCCGCATGATCTGCCGGGAGTGCCAGACGCCGTTCCACACGACGGCGAATCCATTTCGCGCGTGCCCGCGCCAGACCTGCGCGGGGGAACATCTCTATCAGCGCGCGGACGACGCGCCGGAGACGGTGCGCGCGCGGCTGAAGACCTTTCACCACCAGAGCGAGCCGGTGATCGACTACTATCGCCTGCTCAATCTCCTGGCCACAGTGCCTGGATCCGGATCGCTGGACGAGGTCAAGCTCGCGACCCTTCGTGCGGCGAGGAACCTCGCGAGGCAGAGCTGACGCATGTTCGAAGCCGCCGAACTCGGACGGAAGATCTCGAGCGAAGACTACAAGGCGAAGGTGCCGGCGCTCCGTCAGGAGCTGCTTGACGCGCAGACCATGCTGCGTGAGGCGCGGCGAGCGCCGGTCATCGTGCTCTTTGGGGGCGTCGACGGCGCAGGCAAGAGCGAAAGCGTCAACCTGCTGAACGAGTGGCTGGACCCGCGCTGGCTGGTGACGCGCGCGTACGGTGAGCCGTCGGACGAAGAGCGCGAGCGTCCGGAGTACTGGCGCTTCTGGCGCGACCTGCCGCCGAGAGGACGCATCGGCTTCTTCCTGAGCGCATGGTATTCGCGCCCGCTCGTCGATCGCGTCCACCGCCGCTTGAACCGCGGGGAGTTCCGCGCGCGGCTCGACGAGATCGTCGACTTCGAGCGCGCGCTCACCGACGACGGCGCGGTGATCCTGAAGTTCTGGATGCACCTGGACAAGCAGGCGCAGAAGGCGCGGCTGAAGAAGCTCGAGAAGGACCCGCTCACGCGGTGGCGCGTGCGCCGCGAAGAGTGGGACAACTGGAAACTGTACGGCGAGTTCATCGACGCGGCGGAAGAGATCATCAGGCGCACGAGCCTCGCGAACGCTCCATGGATGCTCGTCGAAGGGGCCGACGAACGCTATCGAAGCCTCACGATTGCGACGACGATCCGCGATGCGATCCGCAAGCGGCTCGCCGACTCGCCCGCGGGCGCGGCGGCTGCGCCGAAACCGGCCGCGCGCGAACAACAAAGCGGCGTTCGAGCGCCGGCGAAAGCGTCCGCGGCCTCTCGCCGCAGCCAGCCGACGATTCTCAGCCGCCTCGACATGTCGCAGAAAGTGGATCAGAAGGAATACCGCACGAAGCTCGAACGGCTGCAAGGCCGGCTCAACACGCTCCACAGGAAGGCGAAGCGCCGCGGCATTTCGTCGATTCTGGTGTTCGAGGGATGGGATGCCGCCGGCAAGGGCGGCGCCGTCCGCCGACTCACCGCGGCGATCGACGCGCGCGACTATCAAGTGATCCCGATCGCGGCGCCGACCGAGGAAGAACGCGCGCAGCACTATCTCTGGCGCTTCTGGCGCCACCTCGCGCGCCGGGGCCGCGTCACGATCTTCGATCGCAGCTGGTACGGACGCGTGCTCGTCGAGCGCGTCGAGGGATTCGCGGCCGAGCACGAGTGGATGCGCGCGTACCCCGAGATCAACCAGTTCGAATCGCAGCTCGTCGGCCACGGCATCGTCGTCGCGAAGTTCTGGATGCACATCACGCAGGACGAGCAGCTCCGCCGCTTCCGCTCGCGCGAGAGCGAAGCGTTCAAACGGTGGAAGCTGACGGACGAAGATTGGCGCAACCGCAAGCAGTGGCCCGCGTACGAGCAAGCGGTCAACGACATGGTCGAGCGGACGAGCACGCGCGAGGCGCCGTGGACGCTCGTCGAGGCGAACGACAAGTACTACGCGCGGCTGAAGGTACTCTCGACGCTATGCGATCGTTTGGAAGAACAATTGGACTCGTAGTCTGTTCGTCGCTGGCGGTCGTCTCCGCTCAAGGTACTGGATGGCGCGCCAATCCCGACGCGGCCGCCCGCAGCGCGAAGCAGCAGCCGGGGTTCAACTACGACGAATCGCGCGTCGGCGCGTACACGCTGCCGGATCCGCTTGCCGCGAAAAACGGCCGTGTGAGGAATTCGTCGCAATGGCGGGCGCGGCGCGCGGAGATCCTCGATCTCTTTCGCGACAATGTGTACGGTCGATCGCCGGGGCCGCCGGAGCGCGTGACGTTTTCCACGATCGAGGAGAACGCGCGCGCGATGGACGGTGCCGCGACGCTGCGGCGCATCGCGATCGTCAGCCATCAGGGTCAGCGGTCGCATCCGTTCGAGCTCACGCTCTTCCTTCCCAACAAAGAACAGCGCGCGGCCGTCTTTCTGCTGATCAACAACCGGCCCGCGACGAACACCGATCCCACCCGTCAGGAGAAGTCGGGCTTCTGGCCGGCGGAGCAGCTCATCGCGCGCGGCTACGGAATCGCGGCGATTCAGTACGGACAGCTCGCGCCCGACAACAAGGACACGTTCCGCGACGGCGCGATCGCGTTCTTCGACTCGAGCGCCGGCGCCGCGCGGCCGGCGTTGACGTGGGGCGCGATCGCGGCGTGGGCGTGGGGCGCGAGCCGCGCGATGGACTACTTCGCCACCGATGCCCGCATCGATCCTCGACGCATCGCGATCGTCGGACACTCGCGCGGCGGCAAAGCGGCGCTCTGGACCGCCGCCGAGGATGAACGCTTCACGATGGTCATCTCGAACGAATCGGGAGAAGGCGGCGCGGCGCTCAGCCGCCGGTCGTTCGGGGAAACCGTCGAGCGGATCAACACGTCGTTCCCGCACTGGTTCACGGCGACCTACAAGACCTTCAACACTCGCGTCGCGGAACTGCCGACCGACCAGCACATGCTGCTGGCGCTCGCCGCGCCGCGCGCGCTGTACGTCGCGAGCGCCGACGAGGATCTGTGGTCGGATCCGCGCGGGGAGTATCTTTCGCTCGCCGCCTCGTCGCCCGTCTTCGCCCTCTGGGGTGACGCGCCGCTCGAGGAGGACGCGATGCCGCCGCTCGATACGCCGCTCGTCTCGGGACGCCGCGGCTATCACGTGCGCTCGGGCGGACACAACCTCACGCCGTACGACTGGGATCGATTCGCGGACTTCGCCGACAAATGGTGGAAATGAAGCAGTCGGCTGGCTAGAATCAGGCGTGGCTCGCCTGCGGCCCCCTGCTGTCGCGCTTGCCGGACTGTTCGCTGCCGCGTTCGCGGCGCGCGCAGAACAGCAGGGTCCTCCCGTATCGCAGAGGGTCGACTTCGTCCGCGACATCCAACCGATCTTCCAAAAGTACTGCGTCGAATGCCACGGGCAAACGAAGGCCCGCGGCCGCCTCCGGCTTCACGATCCCGCGCTCATCGCCAAAGGCGGCATGAGCGGTCCGATCGTCAATCCGAAGAGCAGCGACGAGAGCCTGCTCATCCTGAAACTGATCGGCTGGGACGGCGAGCAGATGCCGCTCGACGCCGATCCGCTCCCCGACGACACGATCGCGCTGATTCGCGCCTGGATCGATCAAGGCGCCGCGATGCCGGCTTCCACGATCACCTCGACCGAGCTCGCGGCGGACGAGCATTGGGCGTACGTCAGACCCGTCCGGCCGGGCCCGCCGCCGGTGGTTCAGTCGACGTGGCCGCGTACCACGATCGATTGGTTCGTGCTCGCGCGTTTGGAGCGCGAAAAGCTGACGCCGTCCCCGGAGGCCTCGAAGGCGGCGCTGCTCCGCCGTCTGTCGCTCGATCTGATCGGGCTGCCGCCGACGCCGCAAGAGCTCGACGCTTTCCTCGCGGACACGTCGCCGGACGCCTACGAGAAAGTCGTCGATCGCCTCCTCGCGTCGCCGCACTACGGCGAGCGCTGGGCGCGTCCGTGGCTGGATCTCGCGCGCTATGCCGACACGAACGGCTACGAGAAAGACAATCGCCGATCGATCTGGAAGTTCCGCGACTGGGTGATCGACGCGCTCAACCAGGACATGCCCTTCGATCGTTTCACGATCGAGCAGATCGCGGGCGACATGCTCCCGGATGCGACGCCGAGCCAGCGCATCGCGAGCGGCTTCCATCGCAATGCGATGACGAACGAGGAAGGCGGCGTCGATCCCGACGAGGCCCTCTACGAAACGCTGGTCGATCGCGTGAACACGACGGCCACGGTCTGGCTCGGGACGACGCTCGCGTGCGCGCAGTGCCACAACCACAAGTACGATCCGTTCACGCAGAAGGATTACTTCCGTCTGCTCGCGTTCTTCGCGAATCCCGCGTACGACACGCGCCCGAACGGCGACGGAACGCGCTACGCCGAGGCGCAGCTCGATCTCGCGACGCCGGCGCAGGAACAGGCGCGCAAGGACATCGAAGCGGAGATCTCGAAGCTCGAGACCGATCTCAAGACGATGACGCCCGCGCTGCGGCTCGCGCAGCAACAATGGGAACAGTCGATGCGTGTGGCGCAGTCGGCATGGACGCCAGTGCGGATCGTCGACGCCTCCGCGACGAACGGCGTCGTGCTGACGCCGCAGCCCGACGGATCGATGCTCGCGTCCGGCGAGAATCCGTCGGCGACAACGTACGCGATCACCCTTGAACTGCCCGCGGCTGGAATCACCGGCATTCGCCTCGAGGCGCTTCCCGATCCGTCGCTGCCGAAAGGCGGCCCCGGACGCGATACGTACGGCCATTTCCGAATCACCGGCCTCCAGATTCAATCGACATCCACGGCGCGCGCCGGCGCTCCGCCGCTTCGCTTCACCGGCCTGAAGGTGGACGACTCGGCGGGCAGCTTCAAGCCGGAAGAGATTCTCGGCGCCGATGCGGCGCCGCGCCGCGGCGGCACGGGATGGTCGATCAACGCGATGCGCGACACGACGCGCGTAGCACGGCACGCGGTGCTGACGACCGATCGTCCGATCGCGCTGCCGCCTGGAACGCGCGTCACGCTCCGGATCGATCAGCTCGACGGCACGATCGGACAGGGGCTCGGTCGCTTCCGCTTCGCGGCCACGACGGCGCGGGATCCGCTGCGCGGCGCGGAGGTGCCCGCCCGCCTGCGGCCCATTCTCGCAACGCCCTCCGCGTCGCGCGCGAAAGCGGACGCCGACGATCTCGCGTCGTACTTCCGATCGTCGACGCCGGCGTTGAAAGCGGAGCGCGACGCCATCAGCGCCGCGAGAAAGAAGCTGGTGGCGCTCAATATTCCGTCCACGCTCGTGATGAAAGAGCGGACGTCGTTCGAGCGCCCGTCGTACGAGCTGCGCGAGCGGGGCAGCTTCACGACCAAGGGCGCGCGCGTCTTTGCGGGCACGCCCGGCGCGCTGCAGCCGATGCGCGACGATCAGCCCGCGAACCGCCTCGGCCTCGCGCGATGGCTCGTCGACGAGCGCAATCCGCTCGTCGCACGCGTCGCGGTCAATCGGATCTGGGAACAGATCTTCGGCCGCGGCCTCGTCGAAACGAGCGAGGATTTCGGATCGCAAGGCGCCGCGCCGTCGCATCCGGCGCTCCTCGACTGGCTGGCAACCGAGCTCGTCGCCCGCAAGTGGAGCCAGAAGGCCATCGTCCGCGAGATCGTGATGTCCGCGACGTACCGGCAAACGTCCGCCGTGTCCCCGCAGCTCGCCGAGCGCGATCCATACAACCGCCTGCTCGCGCGCGGCGCGAGATTCCGGCTCGACGCCGAGGCGGTCCGCGACGCCGGGCTCGCGGTCAGCGGGCTGCTGAATCCAACGATCGGCGGACCGTCAGTCTTCCCCGTGCAGCCTCCGGGCATCTGGAACATGCCTTACAACAGCGACAAGTGGACGACGAGCGACGGCAACGACCGATACCGGCGGAGCCTGTACACGTTCTGGCGCCGGACGGCGCCGTATCCCAGCTTCATGACGTTCGACGCGACGAGCCGCGAGTACTGCACGGTGCGGCGCGTGCGGACGAACACGCCGCTGCAGGCGCTGACGTTGCTGAACGATCCCGCGTCGTTCGAGGCGGCACGCGCGCTCGCGTCGCGGCTGATCGCGGAGTCACCTGGTGACTCGCCGTCCGCGCGCGCGGCGTACGGGATCAAGCTCGTGCTCGCCCGCGAGGCGAAGCCCGGGGAAGTCGATCGGATCGCGAAGCTCTTCGCGGAGGAACGCGCGCATTACGACTCCGCGCGGGCGGCCGCGGCGGCCGTCGCCGGCGGAGGCGATCGATCGAGCGCGGATCTGCCGGATCGCGCGGCGTGGACGATCGTCGCCAACGTTCTGCTGAATCTCGACGAAGCCGTCACGAAGATGTGACGCGGATACGCACATGGACGACAAGACCCTCGACGCGGATTACACGGATGCCACGGATCACCCGGATCAGATCAGCGGGATCCGCGTTTATCCGCGCAATCCGCGTCTTTCGCTTCGCAGCATCACGCGGCGCCACTTCTTCGAGCAGGCATCGTTCGGCATCGGCGGCCTCGCGCTCGCGTCGCTCGTCGACGCGGCCGTCGGCGCGCAGGCGCAGACGCATGCCGGTCAGCCGCGGACGCTGCAGTTCGCGCCGAAAGCCAAGCGCGTCATCTATCTCTTCATGGCGGGCGCGCCGTCGCAGCTCGATCTCTTCGATCCCAAGCCTGCGCTGACCAAGCACGACGGCCAGAGCATCCCCGAGGAGATCATCAAGGGCGAACGGTTCGCGTTCATCAAAGGAACGCCGAAGCTGCTCGGATCGCCGTTCCGGTTCAAGCAGCACGGCGCGTCGGGCGCGGAGATTTCCGAGCTGATGCCGCACCTCGCGTCGATCGCCGACGACCTCGCGATCGTCCGCTCGATGCGCACGAACCAGTTCAACCACGCGCCGGCGCAAATCTTCATGAACACCGGCCACCAGGTGATCGGCCGGCCGAGCCTTGGCGCGTGGCTCAGTTACGGACTGGGCAGCGAGAACAGCGACCTCCCGGCGTTCGTCGTGCTGCTCTCCGGCGAGAATCAGCCCGACGGAGGGAAGTCGTGCTGGGGCAGCGGCTTTCTCCCGACGGTGCACCAGGGCGTGGAATTCCGATCGAGCGGCGAGCCAGTCCTGTTCGTGTCGAATCCGGAAGGCGTCGACGCCGGCGTGCGCCAGCGATCGATTGCCGCGCTGAACGATCTGAACGCGATGCACCATCTCGACGTCGGCGATCCGGAGATCAAGACGCGCATCGCCGCGTACGAGCTCGCGTACCGCATGCAGACGAGCGTGCCGGATCTCACCGATCTCTCGAAGGAGCCGGCGTCGATTCACGAGCTCTATGGAACGGAGCCGGGGAAAGCATCGTTCGCGAACAACTGCCTGCTCGCGCGCCGACTCGTCGAGCGCGGCGTCCGCTTCGTGCAGCTCTATCACCGCGGGTGGGACACTCACGGCGCCTCCTTCGGCGAGGACATCGTCGAGAAGCTCCCGCGCCTGTGCCGCGAGACCGATCGTCCCGTTTACGCGCTCGTGACGGATCTCAAACGCCGCGGGCTGCTCGAGGACACGCTGATCGTGTGGGGCGGCGAGTTCGGTCGGACGCCGATGAACGAAGCGCGCAACGGATCGAAATTCCTCGGCCGCGATCACCACCCGCGCGCGTTCACGATGTGGCTCGCCGGCGCGGGGATCAAGCCTGGCGTGACGATCGGCCGTACCGACGAGCTCGGCTACAACGTCGTGGAAGATCCGATCGACGTCCACGATCTGCACGCGACGATGCTGCGGCTATTGGGGATCGATCACGAGAAGCTGACGTACAAATTCCAAGGGCGCGATTTCCGTCTCACGGACGTGCACGGGAATGTCGTCTCGAAGCTGCTGGCTTAGTCCAACGCTGGTCACTGGCAAGCGACCCCGATCACGAACTCATCGCGGAGATCGCGGAGTGCGAGAGAACGCCGAGGCAGATCCCGCTTGAGAGGCTCGTTGAAACTATTGATGGAGACTTCCATGTTCTCCGCGTACCTCAGCCCTCCGCGTGCTCTGCGATGACGAGACACGTGAACGTCCTCACGACCAAAAGAACGCGAAGATGACGAGAGCCAGGATTGCTACCACGGCGAGCGCGCGTTTGCGGCGCGATCGACGGTAGCGCGCGTATCCTGTCGGGTCTAGGAAGAAGCGATCTGCGCCGGCGGTCAACACGGCGCCGCCGCTTTGCAGCCGCGACAAACGGAACCGCGCGAACACCGACCGCGCGGCCAACGGGATCGCGGTCGCGGCGCTCACCGCGCCTCCATCCCGGAGGCGCCGGACGAGGCGACGTTCGGTGGCAATCAGGATGAACGCCAGCAGGGACACGATCGTCGAGACCGCCTGCAGGATCTCGCTTCGCGTCACTTCGCTCGCACTTCGGCCAGCGCTTTCGATGCGGCGTCGGCGTCGCGCCGCTCGGCGTCGGTGGTCTTCGGGTTCAGGCGCAGCGCCGCCTCGTAGCTCTGGATCGCCTCGGCGTTCGCGCCGCGCTGACTCTGCTCTCGCGCGAGCGCTTGATGCAGGCGATACGCGTCGGGCAGCAGCGTGAGGCCCAAAGCGAGCACTTTCTCGCCATCGCCCGCTCGCCTCCGGTTCGCCATCCCTGCAAGCGATTGGAGGCCCGCCGCGCTGACGTAGTACTCCTTGATATTGGAGAGCCCGCGGGCGCGCGCGAGCGTCGCGTCGAGCGTTCCGGCCTCGATCGCGTCCCGCAGCAGGCGCGCGACGGACAAGGTCTCGACCGACAGGATCTCGTAGTCGAACACGAGCGTCGCGTTCGGCGGGATGTCGCGATTGCCGCGCTCGCCATAGGCCAGCTCCGGCTTCATCGTGATGACTATGCGATCGCCGGCGCGAACTTCGCGCATCCCTTCCTCGAAGCCGCGGATGACGCGATCGACGCCGAACGCGTATTCGTACGGCGCGTTGTCGGTGCGCGTGTTCCAGAACTCCTTGCCGTCGACGAAGCGGCCGATGCCGTGAATGATCATCAGATCGCCGCGCTCGGGCCGCGCGCCGCTTCCCTGCTTCGTGAACACGTACCGCAAACCGGATTCGGTCGTGACGGCCTCGCCGGTCGCCGGGCGCGCGCGCGTGCGTGGAGCGGCGGCGGGCGGCACATACGGATCCGGCGCGCCGGTTGGAATGAGCGGGTACTTGTCGACCGTCGCCCAGAAATCGCTCACGAGCTTTCCGATCGCCGTCGGCACCCACGGGTTCGCGTCCTTCACGTCGGTCTCTTCTTTGGGATCCGATCGCAGGTTGAACAGCTTCATCGTGCGTTCGACCGGCTGCCCGGGCTCGTCCTGCCAGACGTAGTGCAGCTTCCAGTCGCGCCACTTGACCGCGCGAACCTGTCGGTCTGGCGCGAAGTAGAGGAAGCTGTCGCGGGCGGACGACTTCTGCCTGCCCTCGAAGAACGGAAGCTGATTGACGCCGTCGATGGCGCGATCCTGCGGCACGGGCACGCCGACCGCATGCGCGAGCGTCGTGAAGACGTCCGTGTTGTGCACGATCTCGTTCGACACCTGACCCGCGGGAATGCGGCCCGGCCACCGGATCATGAACGGCGTGCGAATCCCGCCTTCCATCGCCGTGTTGTAGAAGCCGCGCCATGGCCCCGCCGTTCCGCGCCACGGCCGGCGGGCCTCCGCGCCGCCGTCGCTCGCCCAGATGACGATCGTGTTCCTCGCGATCCCGAGCCGCGCGATCGCGTCGAGCACGACGCCGACGTTGCGATCCATCTCGGCCATCGCGTCGCCGATGTCCCCGGCTCCCGTCGTGCCCGCGAACTCCGGATGCGGCAGCGTGGGAAAGTGAATCAGCGTGAACGGGAGATAGAGGAAGAACGGCTTGCGCGCTCGCGTGCTGCGCGTCATGAAGTCGACGGCGCGTTCGGTCGCCTCGCGATCGACCGTTCGCCGCGTGTCGACGTTGAATTCCTTCACCGGCCGCGACGGCTCTCCTGCTTTCCCTTCCCAGATGTACGGCGTGTCGTTCATCGTGCTTCGCTGCGACTCGTTGCTCGAGTCGCGGATGCCGTACCACTCGTCGAAGCCCTGATTCGTCGGCGAGCGACCCGCGGCGTTGCCGAGATGCCATTTGCCGAACATCGCGCTCGCATAGCCGAGCGGCGCGAGGAGCTCCGCGAGCGTCGTCTCCCACAACGTCATTCCGGGCCACGGCTGCGTGTAGCCGAGCGTTCCGGAGCGGACGCCGTAGCGGCCGGTGAGGAGCGCCGCGCGCGACGGGGTGCAGAACGTCTCGACGTTGAAGTTCGTCAGGCGCATGCCCTCCTTCGAGAGCGCGTCGATCCTCGGCGTGGGCACGCCGCGCGCCCCGCCGTAGATGCCGACTTCGCCGTAGCCGAGATTGTCGGGATACATGATCACGATGTTCGGCCGTGCCTGCGAGGGAGGCGGAGTCTGCCGCTGCTGCGCAACGAGAGGTGATGCGGCTGCAATCAGCAGCAGGCACACGACGTGAGACCGGCGGGTCCGGAACATGCTCGCCTCCGCAGTTTGTTTGTCACTACACTAATCTAGAATTAGGAACTTGTTCTTCGTGCGCGGTTCTCGGTTCTCGGTTCTTCGTTCTTAGTTCCACTTATGGCGCTAGTGACAACAATGATGCGCGTCGTGCCGGCGCTGCTGCTTGCGGCGAGCGTATCGGCGCAGACGACGCCGAACTTTTCGGGCCGGTGGATCCTGACGCCCGATCCGCCGGGCGCCGGCGGCGGCCGCGGCGCGACAGCCGGCAGCGGGTGGGGATCCGACATCACGGTGACGCAGGACGCGGCGACGCTGACGATCGAGTACGCGCAGTACACGCGATACGACATGCAGCCGCTGATGAAATTCGTCTATCGGCTCGACGGATCCGAGAGCAAGAACACGATCAACATGGGCCGCGGCCCGCAGGAGCAGATCTCGCGGGTAGCATGGAACGGCGGCAAGCTCGTCATCACGACGCGCCACACGTTCACGCCCGCCCCCGGCGGCGCCGCCATGTCGAGCGAGACGGTTCACGTCCTCTCGCTCGAGTCGCCGGCATCGCTCGCGATCGAGACGACGCGCGGCGCCGTGATGGGCGGCGAGGCGACGACCACAAAAACGATCTACAAGAAAAACTGAGCTACTTCGGCGGCGGGGCCTGGCGCGTTCTCCCGACGTACACGTTGCCGGGCATCTTGGTCGCGGGGATGACCTGTCTCACGAGCTCGTACAAACGAGGATCGGCATCGAGCAGCGTCTCCGGTCCACGGCCGCTCCCGAAGACGTACGCTTCGATCCCGGTTGCCCAGTACTCGTTGAAGTTGTTGCCGGGATACCCCTGCGCCGACGAGAGTCCCTGCTTCTTCGCGGCGGCGTACGCCTCTTCGACCGCTTTGCGATAGTCGGGATCGACCGTGTAGATTGCGCCTCTCATGATCCCGTGCGAGAACTCGTGCACGCAGATCGAGCTGCCGAAGTACCGCGTGCCTGGATAACCGAGCAGGTTCTCTTCCGCGCACGACGTGGTGTTCTCGCCGTCCGGTTCGCCGCCGAAGCCGCGGCCCCGCGCATTCCAATACTGCTCGCCGGTCATCGTGCCGACGCCGCCGGGCTTGTAATAGTCCTCGCGCTGCTGCGGCGTGAGCCGCTCGTCGTCAATCTTCGGCAGCAGACGGTACTTCCGATGCTCGGGAATGTCGTAGGTGAGCTCGGTCTGCGCCATGATGGCGACTTTCCACTTCTTCCTGATCAATTCCTTTCGCAAGTCAGGCCGGTTGGCGAGCATGAACTGCACGATGTCGCGCGCCATCAACAGTGCGGCGTCCGGAACCTTCTCGGACGTGACCACCGGGATTCCGAGCGCGTCGGCGTGTTTCTTGTAGAAGGGATCGAGTTCCAATGCGGCCGGCGGCGCGGTCACCGAGAACCTGATGTAGTCCTGCAGCAGCGCGGGCGCCTTCTGTGCGCTTGCGCGATCTTGACTCTCGGGCGCGGCGTTCGCGATCAGTAATCCGGCGGTGACGAGTCCGAAGACAACAGGCGCTGACGGCATGACGGAGCGTCCTCTCTGCGCGGCCGGCACACACCACGCGCGGACGTCATTATCAGGGAGCGATCGCCGTCTTGTTCACCAGATTCGATTTATCCACTCATAAGGGGACGTCGTTCACTGGCGAGCGATCGTGATCACGATTCATCGCAGAGGCCGCCGAGGGCACGAGAACACCGAGGCAGATCCCAATCGCTCGATTCCATCGAGCGGCAGCCTCGCGGAGCGAGGCCCGGGCCTCCCGGCGCGGCCGCTCGTCACGACGTTGGCCCTCCGCGTGCTCCGCGATACCGCTTTTTTCACTGAACGGCACCGTTCAAACGATGGGTGTGGGGATCACACTCAATCACTCACCAACATTTAAGATCGAACGGCTTGCGCGACTTACTGTCGAACGAATCCGGAGAGCGATCGGACGTAGTTCGGAGTCACGACGGTCATCGCGGAGATCGCCGAGGGCATGAGGTACGCCGAGGCAGATCTCAGTCGCGAAGCTCAAACGAGCGGCAGCCTGGCCGTCGGCCAGGCTGGCAGGGGTGCAGGAGCGCGCAAGAATCAGAGCGACCCAGTATTCACCGGTCGTTCTGACTCTCGCCCGCTACT
>DATBJJ010000053.1:0-63400 GCA_036556425.1 Vicinamibacterales bacterium | reverse complement strand
TGCTTCACCTTCGGCAAGACCGACATCATGCCGGTGGCCTACGACCCGAAGGAGCGGCGGTACCTCGTCGTGCACGACTATCTGACGCCGGAGCTGGGCGACCGGATCGTGCGCGACGCGCAGACGATCAACCTCGCCCTCAGCTACGAGATGAACACGATCGAGTTCGCGATCAAGGACGGCGTTCCGTATGCGATCGACTATTTGAATCCCGCGCCGGACTTCGAGCGCGATCGCATCACGCCGTTCTATTTCTCGCACGTCGTCGAGAAGATGGCGCACCTCGTGGTGGATCGCGCGCTCAACGGGCATCCCGCGCAGTGCTGGCCGCGTTGGGAGGAGATGCTCGGGATCGGTCCGGCGTCGGGATTCACCGGCGCGCCGGGACTGCCGTGAAGGGAAGCGAGGGAGCAAAGCGACCGAGCCACGCGAGCGGAGCGGGGCATGGGGGTCCCCGCGAGCGAGCGTGTAAGGGGGTTCGGGGGACGAAGTCCCCCGATTGATCATGGACGCCATTGGCGAGTGGCACGCGCTTCTTCGACCGACCGAGGAATTGACGCCGCGGTTCACGTCGGCGTTCGCCGCCGCGATGCGCGAGCGGAAGCTGACCTTCGGCACGCGCGTCCACTGCCCCTTCCTTCGCCCCTTCTTCCTGAGCGCTGACGACGAAGCGCGAATCGTCGCGGCCGCCGAAACGATCGCCGCCGTCGGCGAGCGCGTCGTTCGCGCGGCGTTCGCGGACGACGATCTCTACGATCAGTTGGGCATGACGGAGCGCGAAGACGCGCTCGTCGACATCGATCCGGGGTACCCGACGGCGAGCACCGCCTCGCGGCTCGATGCGTTCCTGCTGCCCGAGTCGCTGCACTTCGCCGAGTACAACGCCGAGTCGCCCGCGGGCATCGGGTATACGCAGCGGCTGTGCGAGCTGTTCGAATCGACGTCGATGATGGCCAGCTTCCGCGAAACGCACACCGTCCGCTATCACAAGGTGATCGACGGAATGCTGCGCGCGCTGATCGAGAGCTACCGCGAGTGGGGGGGCGCCGCGCAGCCGCCGACGATCGCGATCGTCGACTGGCGCGAGGTGCCGACGTGGACCGAGTTCGAGATCCTCCGCGACGCGTTCGTCGCCGCCGGCGTGCCGACGCTCGTCTGCGATCCGCGCGAGCTCGTGTACTTGAACGGCACGCTGATCGCTCAGGGATCGAAGATCGATCTCGTTTATCGCCGCGTGCTCGTCAACGACGTCGTCGCGCGGCCCGCCGAATGCAGGGCGCTGGTGGACGCGTGCGCGGCGCGCGCGGTCTGCATGGCGAACTCGTTCCGCTGCAAGCTCGCGCACAAGAAAGCGTTCTTCGCGGTGCTCACCGACCCCGAGCACGAGTCGCTCTTTTCGGCGGCGGAGCGCGACGTGATCCGCGCCCACGTTCCGTGGACGAGAGTGCTCGACGATGTGTCGGCGACGAAGGGCGAGTGGCACGGCGATCTGTTGGAGCTGGTGCGAGCCGAGCGCGAGCGCATGGTGCTGAAGCCGAACGACGAGTACGGCGGCACGGGCGTCACGCTTGGATGGGAGACGCCGGAGGGCGCATGGCAGGAGAAGATCGAATCCGCGCTCGAGGATCCCTACGGCACGTGGGTGGTGCAGGAACGGATTCCGGTCAGGCGTGAGGTCTTTCCGCGGTTCGATGCGACCGGACGCGTCAGCATGACCGACATGCTCGTGGATTTCGCGCCGTACCTCTTTCGCGGAAAGATGGGCGGCTATCTGACGCGCCTGAGCGGCAGCGGGCTCGCAAACGTGACGTCAGGCGGCGGCCAAGTCCCGGCGTTCGTCGTCGAATAGCGTCCTGTCAGACCTCGATCTCGCCGCGGCCGACGAGCACGGACGTGCCGCCGACGCGCACCTTCGTGATCGAGCCGTCGGTGCTGTCGATCGAAATGTGGATGCGGCTCGGCCGGCCCATCGCGGCGCCCTGAAAGCTGACCATCGCGCGCGCGGTGGCCTCACTCACCATTCCGTGCCGCAGGAGATAGCAGCCGAGCGGACCGCTCGCGCCGCCCGTCGCGGGATCTTCTTCGATCCCGAATCCTGGCGCGAGCATCCGGCTGTAGACGGTCTCGCCCGGCGCGCTGGCATCGGCCGCGTCGGTGGTGAAGAAGAACACGGGGTGCTCGTCGATCTTTGCCTCGCCGTAGACGCGCTTCAGGGCGGCGCGATCGATCGCGACGGCGTCTACCACCGCGCGCGTGCGGAGCGGCACGAACAGGAACGGTACGCCGCACGAGACAATCTGTATGGGTTTGCCGTCGACGAGATCCGTTGCCGCGATGCCCACCGCCTTCGCGAGCGATGCGCGATCGGCGATGGTGGGCCCGAACGTCGGGAGGAGCTGCGTCATCCACGCAAACACCAGCGCGCCGTCGCGCCACTCGAGCGAGACGGGGATGGGACCAACGTTGAGCTCGAACACGAACCGATCGCGGCCGCGCGCGATGGCACCCTCGAGCGCCAGCGCGAACGTGCTGCCGATCGTCGGATGCCCCGCCATCGGCAGCTCGCTGCCCGGCGTGAAGATGCGCATGCGCACGTCGCCGGGACCTTCCGGCGGAAAGATGAACGTCGATTCCGAGAAGTTCATCTCGTTGGCGATGCGCTGCATCTGCTCGGTCGTGAGCCCTTTCGGGTCCGGAAAGACCGCGAGTTGGTTGCCCTCGAACCTGTTCTCTGTAAACACGTCGACGTGAAGGTATCTATACATTCGCAATCTCTTCCGGGTTCATGGGTTCACGGGTTCACGGGTTCACAAGTTCACAGGTTCACCGGTTCAGGGGTCCCTATCGAGTGCCAATCGAACGTTGGAACCTCGAGCGGTGAACCTATGAACCCATGAACCCATGAACCCATGAACCCATGAACCCGTGAACCGTTGAACCCGTGAACCCTTGAACCCGTGAATCCGTGAACCTACTGCGATATTCTGATTCACGGAGAGACCCATTTGGCCAAGCGCTCGAAGAAGAACCCATCGTTGTTCGATAACGCCGGCGGCGCCGATGTCATCGACAAGCCGCGCGGTGCCGGCGGCGGCGAGCCGGAAGCGGTCCCGCTTCACGAGGCCGCGCAGACGCGATATCTCAACTACGCGCTCTCGGTCATCACGTCGCGCGCGCTGCCCGACGTGCGCGACGGGTTGAAGCCGGTGCAGCGCCGCATCCTCTATACGATGTGGCAGCAGAACCTGACCGCCGATGCGAAGCATCGCAAGTGCGCGAAGGTCGTCGGCGACGTGATGGGCAATTACCATCCGCATGGCGATACCGCGTTGTACGAAACGCTCGTGCGGATGGCGCAGCCGTTCTCTCTGCGATATCCGCTGGTCGATGGGTCGGGCAACTTCGGATCGCTCGACGGCGACAACGCCGCCGCGATGCGATACACCGAGTGCCGCTTGGCGCGGTTGAGCGACGAGATCCTGACGGAGATCGAACAGGGCACCGTCCCGTTCCGCCCCAATTACGACGGCACGAAGACGGAGCCCGTCGTGCTTCCCGCCCGAATTCCGAATCTGCTGATCAACGGCGCCACCGGGATTGCGGTCGGGATGGCGACCAACATTCCGCCGCACAATCTAAACGAAGTCTGCACCGCGCTCGTCAAGTATCTCGACAGCAACTTCGAGTTGAGCGACGCGCAGCTCTGCCGCTACATCAAGGGTCCTGACTTTCCAACCGGCGGTCAAATCCTCAACTCGCAGGCGGAGCTGAAAGAGATCTACAAGACAGGCTCCGGCGCGATTCGCTTGCGCGGGACCTGGGAAGAGGGTCCGACGACGCGCTCCGGCAAGACGATCTACATCACGAGCGTCCCGTACACGGTCAACAAGGCGACGCTCGTCGAGCGCATCGGCGAAGTGGCCGCGAGCCGCAAGCTCCCGCCGCTCATCGACGTCAAGGATGTCTCGACCGACGACGTGCGCATCGCGCTGGAATTGAAGAAGGACGCCGACGAGAAGATGGTGATGGCGTATCTCTTCAAGCACACGCCGCTGCAAACCAGCTTCGTCGTCAACCTCACGTGCCTGATTCCGACGGAGAACGCCGAGATCGGACGGCCGGAGCGGCTCGAGCTGCACGAGATTCTCTGGCACTTCCTCCACTTCCGCCTCGACGTCGTCACCAAACGCCTCGAGCACGAGCTGGCGGCGATCAAGAAGCGCGTGCACATCCTGGACGGCTTCGAGAAGGTGTTCGACGCGCTCGACGAGATCCTGAAGATCGTCCGGAAGTCGGAGGGCAAGGCGGACGCGGCGCAGCAGATCATCAAGCGGTTCTCGCTCGACGCCGAGCAGACCGACGCGATCCTCGAGCTGAAGATCTACCGGCTCGCACGGCTCGAGATTCTCATCATTCGCAAGGAGCTCGAGGAGAAGCGGCGGCGCGCGCGGCAGATCAACACGCTCCTCAAGGACGAGGAAGGACGCTGGGGCGTCGTCAAGGTCGAGCTCGAGGAGATTCAGAAGAAGTACGGCGACGCGCGCCGTTCCTCGATCTCCTCGGATGAAGGCGAAGCGGAGTACTCCGCCGAAGACTTCATCGTCGAGGAAGACAACGTGATTGTCGTCTCGCGCGACGGCTGGGTGAAGCGGCAGAAGGAAGTGAAGGACGTGTCGGCGACGCGCGTCCGCGAAGGAGATTCGGTGCTGGCCGTCCTTCCCGGGAGCACGCGAGCGTCGGCGGTGTTCTTCAGCAACTTCGGCGCCGCGTATACGGCGCGCTTCGCGGATATTCCCGCGTCGACCGGCTACGGCGAGCCGATTCAACGGTTCTTCAAGTTGAAGGACGGCGAGCGCATCGTGGCCGCGCTGAGCCTCGACCCGCGCGTGGCCGGGCAGATCGCGGCGAAGAAAGAAGGCGATGAGCCGCCGGTGCACGCCGTCGCCGTCACGAGCGACGGCTATTCCATGCGGTTCGGCCTCGATGGGTTCGTCGAGCCGAGCACGCGCACCGGCCGCCGCTATGCACGCACCGCCGAGGGCGCGCAGGTCGTCGGCGTCGCGCGCTTGACCGGCGGCGAGGTGTTGATTGCCGCTACCCGCGAAGCGCGCGCGATGATCTGCAAGGCGGAAGAGGTCAATTTCCTGTCGGGTCCGGGCCGCGGCGTGATCCTGATCAAGCTCGACACGAAAGCGGATCGCGTACTCGGATTCGTCGCGTCATCCGGCGATCGCGATCTGATGACGGTCGAGACGAGCCGCGGCGCCGAGCAGACGATCAGCACCGCGAAATACGGTGTGACGGGGCGCGGCGGCAAGGGCCGCGAGCTCCTGCAGCGCGGACAGTTCACGCGAGTCGTGCCCGTGATTCCCGAAGCGCCGCCGCCGTTCGGCGGGGAGTAGGACGCCATGTCGGTCGGATCCGCCTATCTCGAAGACGTCCGCGAGCAGTTCCGCAAATTGAAGAAGCTCGCCGAAGACGCCGTCGCGCAGGTCACCGACGATGATCTGCTCGTCGTGCTCGATCCCGCGCCTGACGCCGAGTCCAACAGCCTTGCCGTCATCATGAAGCACATGGCCGGCAATCTGCGGTCGCGCTTCACCGATTTTCTGACGACCGACGGCGAGAAGCCGAATCGCAATCGCGACGGCGAGTTCGAGATCGAAGGCCGCCCTTCACGCGCGGCGCTCTTCGCCGACTGGCAGAGCGGCTGGAAGGTCCTCTTCGAGACGCTCGACTCGCTGACCGAGGACGATCTGCTCCTCGAGGTCGCGATCCGCGGTCAGGCGCATACGGTGATCCAGGCGCTCGATCGTCAGATGACCCATCACGCCTACCACGTCGGGCAGATTGTGTTTCTCGCCAAGCAATTACGGTCGACGGCGTGGAAAAATCTGAGTATGCCGAAGAAGAAATAGTGTCGGGATCCGGGATCCGGGATCCGGGACTCGGGATCCGAGACTCGGGACGCGGGAAGCTACAGCCGCGCGACTTTGCGTTCTCGGATCCCGGATCCCTGATCCCTGATCCCTGATCCCGGATCCCTGATCCCGATCCCGCCTCAGTAAACTTCCCTCCCAGACATATCGTCTAACGACATGTCTATGGCTCGCGTCAAGCCGCCGTCCCTGCCGGTTCTTCACATCATGGTGGTGCTCGCCGGCGGCGCGCGCCACGGATACGCAATCAAGCAGGAGGTCGAGCGCCGGACGGACGGCGCAATCACGCTCGGTCCGGGCACGCTGTACGAAGCCATTCAGCGCCTGGAAGAGGGCGGGTTGATCGAGGAGACCGCCCCCAAGAACGACGAGCCGGCGAATGGACAGGAAGCGCAGCGCCGTTATTACAGGCTGACCGAGCGCGGATGGACGTCTTTGCGCCAGGACGTCCGGGCGCTGGCGCAGCTCGTCGACGCGGCGCGCGCGAATCCGCGGCTGCGGAAGGGGCTCGCGTGACGCGCACCGCGCGGTCTGGATGGATGACGCGCGCCATGCTGCTGCTCGTCCGGCTGCTGCCGCGGTCGTTTCGCGATCGCTACGGCGCGGAGATCGCGGACGCGATCGTCGCCGAGCGCGGCGCTCCGCGCTTCGGCGGACGCGGCGGCGCGTGGCGCTACGCCGCGCACATCGTCGCCGATCTCCTGGTCACCACGATCCGTCTTCGCGTGCGTCAACTGGTCAGGCTCCTGCGGCGCGTGCGTCCCGTGCGTACGCCGCAGCTGCCTCAACATCCACAGAGCACCGTCATGGACACACTCCTTCAGGATCTGCGCTACGCGCTCAGGCAATTCGTGCGGCGGCCCGGCTTCACGGCGATCGCGGTGCTCTCGCTCGCGCTGGCGATCGGCGGCAACAGCCTGATCTACGGCATGCTGGACGGGTTCGTCTTCCATCCGTTTCCGTTTCCGAACCCGGATCGCCTCGTGGCGGTTGGCGTCGCGTTCCCGAAGCTTTCGTCGGAGACGACGTTCGTCGAGGCGCTGTCGCCGGCGGAATACGCCGACATCCGATCGAATCGAAGCTTCGCGCACATCGGCTCGTTCGATCTCGGCAACCGCAATATCTCCGGCGGCGACGTGCCGGAGCGCGTGTTCACGGCGTTGCTGCTCGACGATCTGTTTCCGGTGATCGGGATGGCGCCCGCGTTGGGCCGCGGGTTCACGCGCGAAGAGCTGTCGCCGAACGGTCCGCCCGCGGCAATCATCAGCCATCGCTTGTGGCAGACGCGATTCGGCGGCGACCCGGGACTCGTGAATCGCGCGATCAGAGTCAACGGACGCTCGACGTCGGTCGTCGGCGTGATGCCGCCGGGATTGCTACTGATTGGCACCGACCTGTGGATTCCGTGGGGCGGCGATCCGCTGCAAGTACCGCGCAACGTGCGGCAGTTCAACGTGCTCGCGCGCCTGGCGCCCGGCGCTTCGCTCTCGGAGGCGAACGCCGAGCTGGAAACGATCGCGCGGCGCGTGGAGCAATCGGAACGCGCGCGGTTCGCCGAGTACGAGAACTACCGTTTGACCGCGGCGCCGCTCGCGGCGGCGCTCCTCCGCGACGTGCGTCCGGCGGCGTTCGTGTTGTTGGGCGCCGTCGGCCTCGTGCTGCTGATCGCGTGCGCGAATCTCACGAATCTCTTTCTCGCGCGATCCTCGACGCGTCAGCGCGAGCTCGCGGTGCGGCTGGCGCTCGGCGCCGCGCGCTGGCGCGTGACGCGGCTGCTCGTCACGGAGAGCGTACTCCTGGCGATCGCGGGCGGCGCGATCGGCCTCGCGATCGCGTGGGCCGGCCTGCAAGGCGCCGGCGCGATCATCCCGGGTCAGTTCCAGACGCTCGGCCTCGAGGCGCGCGTCAACGCGCGCGTGCTGATGTGGAGTCTGGCGTTGGCGCTCGCGTCGGGTCTGCTGGTCGCGCTGATTCCGTCCGTCCAGGCGACGCGCACCGATCCGCACGAGTCGTTGAAGGCCGACGCGCGAACGGGCGGATCGCGCGGCGCGAGACGGTTGCGCCACGCGCTCGTCGTCGGCGAGCTCGCCCTGTCGGTCCTCCTCCTTCTCGGCGCGGGCCTCTTGATGCGGAGCTTCCTCAACATCCAGCGCGTCGATCGCGGTTTCGACTCGAGCGGCGTGTTGACGATGCGGCTCACGCTGCCGCGCGAGCGATACCGCGGCGACGCCGCAGGCGCGTTCTTCGATCGGTTGTCAGAGCGTCTCGCGGCGCTGCCCGGCGTCCGCGCCGTTTCGGCCTCGTCGCAGTTTCCTCCGCAGGAGCCCTTCGACACGCAGTTCACGCTCGAGCTCGGCCAGCCGCAGGCGACGACACTTCCGACGGCGCTCATCACGGTCGCAACGCCGAGCTATCTTCAGACGCTGCGCGTGCCGCTTCGCGCCGGCCGCGAGTTCGGAGCGGCCGATCGCCTCGACACGCCGCTCGTCGCGATGATCAATGAAGCGTTCGCCGCGCGATACCTTCCCGGCAGCGATCCCATCGGCCAGCGCCTCGCGATCGGCGCGCCCGATCGCGCGCGCCCATGGACGACGATCGTCGGCGTCGTCGCCGACTACCGCAACAACGGATTGACGCAGGCGGTGCGTCCCGAGATCTTCATTCCGGTCCGGCAGCAGACCGCATGGAATCAGTTGTTCGTCCTCGTGCGCGCGGATTCCTCGCCCGCGGGGCTGCTGCCTGTCGTACGGCAGACCGTGTCGGCGCTCGATCCGGAGCAGCCGGTCTACATGACGCAGACGCTGGACGACGCGCTGGCGAGCGCCGCGTTTCAGCAGCGGCTCTCCGCCGTGTCGCTTGCGATCTTCGCCGGCGTTGCGCTCGTGCTCGCGGCGATCGGGATCTACGGCGTGATGTCGTACGCGGTCAGCGCGCGGACGCAAGAGATGGGCGTTCGCCTCGCGATCGGCGCGCAGCGCCGCGACGTGATGTGGCTGGTCGTCGCGCAAGTGCTGCGATTGGCGGCGATCGGGCTGGCGATTGGGATTGCCGTTTTGATCGCCGCGGGCCGCGCGCTCGAGGGCATGCTCTTCGGCGTGCGCGCGATCGATCCGCTGACGATTGGCGCGGTCACGCTCGTTCTTGCTGCGGTCGCGCTGGCGGCCGCCTGGGCGCCCGCCTCGCGCGCGAGCAAAGTCGATCCGATCGAAGCGCTGCGATACGAATAGATTCGGGGATCCGGGATCGGGGATCCGGGATCCGGAAGATCATTCACATCACAGCCGAGCGGCTGTGATCTGAAGGCTTTCGAATCCCTGATCCCTGATCCCGGATTCGGGGATCCGGGATCCGGAAGCTCATTCACATCACAGTCGAGCGGCTGAGATCTGAATGCTTTTCGAATCCCGGATCCCTGATCCCGGATCCCCGATCCCCGATCCCGATCCCTTCGGTTCTGCCCAGAACTTCGCACTTCCGCCCTGAGTTAAAATTGACGGGATCATGTCCGGCTGGCAGGAGTTCTCTGGGCTCAATCGGGGCTACGTTCTCGAACTCTACGAGAAATACCGCCGGGATCCATCCTCAGTTGATCCGGACACGCGCGCGGTGTTCGAGCGCTGGACGCCGCCCGCGCAGGACGAGACCTCGATAGCGCCGGCCACCGCGGCTGCGGCGCCGCTCGAGAAAGTCGTCGGCGCCGTCAACCTGGCGGAATCGATCCGCCGCTACGGTCATCTTGCCGCGACGCTCGATCCGCTCGGCAGCAAGCCGCCGATCGGCGATCCCTCGCTCCTCGCCGAGACGCACGGCGTGACGAACGACGATCTCCACCAGCTCCCCGCGACGCTCGTGGCTGGACCGCTCGAGGGCGCCGCGACCGCGCAAGACGCGATCGAGATGCTCCGGCGCATCTACTGTTCGAGGACCGGCTACGACTATTCGCACGTCTTCGTGCCGGACGAGCGCGAGTGGCTGCGGCAGGCGGCCGAGCGCGGCCGCTTTCGCGCGCCGGCGGACCCGATCGATCCCGTCAAGCTGCTCGACCGCCTCTCGCAGGTGGAAGCGTTCGAGCGATTCCTGCAGCGCACGTTTCCCGGCAAGACGCGGTTCTCGATCGAAGGGCTCGACATGCTCGTGCCGGTGCTCGACGAGGTGATCGCGGAGTCGGGCGAAGCGGGCATCAAACAGATCCTGATCGGCATGGCGCACCGCGGGCGTCTGAACGTGATGGCCCACGTGCTCAACAAGCCGTACGCGCAGATCCTCGCCGAGTTCAAGGATCCCGTGTCGAAGACGTTCCGCGAGGACATGGCGTGGACCGGAGACGTCAAGTATCACGCCGGCGCGCACCGCGCGATCAAAGGCGGCGCCGAGATGGACCTCGTCGTCTCGATGCCGCCGAATCCGAGCCATCTCGAGGCGATCGATCCGATCGTCGAAGGGATGGCGCGCGCGGCGGGCACGAGCGTCGGGCATGGCGGCGCGCCGCGGTTCGATCCGTCGCGCAGCGTGCCGATCCTGATCCACGGGGACGCGGCGTTCCCCGGGCAAGGGGTTGTCGCGGAGACGTTGAATCTCAGCCGGCTTCCCGGCTATTCGACCGGCGGCACGATTCACATCATCGTCAACAACCAGCTCGGGTTCACGACGGGCCCCGAGGACGTCTACAGCACGTCGTACGCGAGCGGCCTCGCGCGCGGATTCAAGATCCCGATCGTGCACGTCAATGCCGACGATCCCGAAGCGTGCGTCGAGGCGGCGCGCCTCGCGTTCGCGTATCGCGAGCGCTTCCAACGCGACTTCCTGATCGATCTGATCGGCTATCGCCGGCACGGCCACAACGAAGGCGACGAGCCGGCGTTCACGCAGCCGTTGATGTATCAGCGCATCGCGGAGCATCCGACCGTGCGCGACGTCTGGGCGCGCACGCTCGTCGAGCGGGGCGTCATCCCCGAAGGCCGCGCCGACGAGATAGTCCAGGCGCGCATGGCGGAGATGCAGGCCGCGTACGACGCGCTCAGTCCCGAGCGCGATCTCGTGGAGCCAGAGCCCGAACCTCCACCCCCGGGAGCGGCCGCAAAAGCGCATACGGCCGTGCCGTTCGAGCGATTGCGCGAGCTGAACGCGTCGCTCCTCGCGCTGCCGTCCAACTTCACCATCCACAAGAAGCTCGAGCGCGGACGCGAGAAACGCGCGCGCGTGCTCGACGCGATCGACGAGCGGACGATCGATTGGGCAACGGCGGAGGAGCTCGCGCTGGCGTCGATCCTCGCCGACGGCACGAGCATCCGCCTGACGGGCGAAGACGTCGAGCGCGGCACGTTCAGCCACCGTCACGCGGTGTTCCACGACGTGAAGACCGGCCGCGCGCACGTGCCGCTGCAGACGATCCCGCAGGCGAAGGCCGCGTTCGAGATTCACAACAGCCCGCTGACCGAGAACGCCGTCCTCGGCTTCGAGTACGGATACAACGTGCAGGAGCCGTCGCGCCTCGTGATCTGGGAAGCGCAGTACGGCGACTTCATCAACGGCGCGCAGGTCGTGATCGACGAGTTCCTCATCTCGGCGCGCGGTAAATGGGGTCAGCGTCCGTCGCTCGTGCTGCTGCTGCCGCACGCGCACGAAGGGCAAGGTCCGGACCACGCGAGCGCGCGGCCCGAACGATTCCTGCAGCTCGCGGCCGACACGAACATCCGCGTGGCCAACTGCACGACTGCCGCGCAGTACTTCCATCTGCTCCGCCGGCAAGCGGCGCTGCTGCTCGTCGATCCGCTGCCGCTCGTCGTGCTGACGCCGAAGAGCCTGCTGCGCCATCCAATGGTCGCGTCGGCGCCGCGCGAGCTGGCCGAAGGGCGATGGCGCATGGTGATTCAGGATCGCGAGGCGGAAGCGCGCGCGTCCGACGTGCGCCGCGTCGTCTTCTGCACCGGAAAGGTCTACGTCGACCTGATGGCCGCCGAGCAGCGGAGCGCGCGGCCCGACATCGCGATCTGCCGGCTCGAGCAGCTCTATCCGGTGCCGATGCGCGATCTGCGCGCCGCGATCGACGCGTATCCCGAAGCGGGCGAAGTCGTGTGGGTGCAGGAAGAGCCGGAGAACATGGGCGCGTGGGACTTCATTCGCCCGCACCTGCTCGAGGTCTCGAGCGGACGAACCGTGCGCCGCGTCGCGCGGCCGCGCAGCGCGAGCCCGGCGGAAGGATCGGCGGCGCGCCACTCGCTCAATCAACAGTCGCTCGTCGCCCAGGCGTTCGGCGGCAAACCCGTCGCACGGGAGATTCCCGCGGCGCAGCCGCGGTAGAGACGGTCGAACAACCCTTATGGCAGTAGACATTCTCGTTCCCGAAGTCGGTGAGTCGATCGTCGACGCGCGTGTCGCCAAGTGGCTGCGCAAAGAAGGCGAGGCCGTCGCGGCCGGTGATCCGCTGGTCGAGCTCGAGACCGACAAGATCGATCTCGAGGTCAGCGCGCCGCAGGCGGGCGTCCTCAGCCGCATCGCGCGCAAGGATGGGGACGATGTGAAGGTCGGCGAAGTGTTGGGGAGCATCGACGAATCCGCCGCCGGGCGCGCGGCGGCCGCGGCGGCGACGGCGCCAGCCGCGAGCCCCGGCGCCAAGAACGACGCGAAGAGCGACGCGCGAACGCCGCGAGCGACGCCCGCGGCGAGGAAGGCGGCCGAAGAGCACGAGGTCGATCTCTCGCGCGTTCGCGGAACGGGCGACGCCGGCCGCGTCATGCGGCGCGACGTCGAAGAAGCCGCGACGGCCGGGGCGCCTCAGCCCGCCGCGCAGCCGGCATCGCCGCATCAGGACACGAAGGCCCGGCCAGTCCCTCCAGTGGCGGAAGAGCGCCGCCGGCCCGACGGCGATCGCAGCGAGGAGCGCGTTCGCATGTCGAAGCGCCGCGCGACGATCGCGAAGCGGCTCGTCGAGGCGCAAGCCACCGCCGCCATGCTCACCACGTTCAACGAGGTGGACATGAGCGCCGTGATGGCGCTTCGCGCGCGGCACAAGCAATCGTTCAAGGAACGCCACGGCGTCAACCTCGGGATCGCGTCGTTCTTCGTCAAGGCCTCGATTGCCGCGCTGCGCGCGTTCCCGCGCATCAACGCGGAGATCCAAGGCGACGAGATGGTGTTGAAGCGCTACTACGACATCGGTGTCGCCGTCGGCGCGACCGAAGGGCTCGTCGTGCCCGTTCTGCGCGACGCCGATCGCATGACGTTCGCCGAGATCGAGAAGCAGATCCGCGAGTTCGCCAAGCGCGCCGAAGACGGCACGCTGTCGCTCGCCGATCTCAAGGGAGGCACGTTCACGATCACCAACGGCGGCGTCTTTGGTTCGCTCATGAGCACGCCGATCCTCAACCCGCCGCAGGTCGGCATCCTCGGGCTTCACGCAATCAAGGATCGTCCGGCCGCCGTCAACGGCCAGGTCGCGCTCCGTCCGATGATGTACACCGCGCTCACCTACGATCACCGCATCGTCGACGGCTCCGAGGCGGTGCGATTCCTCGTCAAGATCAAGGAGCTCGTCGAAGATCCCGGCGCGCTGCTGCTCGATTGAGATCGGACGCGCGAGAGGTGCCGCAACGTGATGCCGAAGCGCATCATCGCTCTCGGCGCGAGCAACCTCACTAGGGGATTCCAGACGATTGTCGCGACGTCGCGTCAGGAGTGGGGACGCGACATCGAGGTGATCGCCGCGCTCGGCCACGGACGATCGTACGGATCCGAGAGCCGCGTGCTCGCCCGCACGCTGCCGGGAATTCTACAGTCGGGCCTCTGGCGGCAGCTCGCGCAGCTGCCCGCTGTTTCCACACGCGTGCTGTTGACCGACGTCGGCAACGACATCCTGTACGGCTTTTCGCCGGCGCAGATCCTCGAGTGGGTCGAAGAGGCCCTGAATCGGCTCGAGCGGTACTCGAACGACATCGTCGTGACCGGTTTGCCGCGGGTCGGCTTGACGGACATCTCGGCGCCAAAGTTCTTGTTCTTCCGATCGCTGCTCTTTCCTCGATGCCGGCTGACGTTTTCAGAGGTCGCCGAGTCGGCGAGGATCGTGAACGAAGGGCTGATGACGCTCGCGCACGCGCGCGGCGCGCGATTCGTGCCGTTGAGAGCGGAGTGGTACGGCGTCGATCCGATTCACATCAGGCCGTCGCGCTGGCAGCCCGCATGGCGCGAGATTCTCTGCGGCGAGCCGCGGCCCGGCCGCGATCGCATGCCGTTCATGGAAGGCTGGCGACTCTATGCGATGCGGCCCGAGCATCAGCGGATCTTCGGCGTCGAGTGGGGCGCTGCGCAGCACGGCGTCGCGCTGAGGGCCGGCGGAAGGGTCTGGCTCTACTAGACGGTTCGAGCACCCCTCGACATCAACGCCTGGCGCGCGCGCCTAGTGCCCGCCAAACACGGCTATAGTCTGCACATGCGCAGACTGACGCTCGGCATCCTGATCGCCGTCGCAGCGCTGCACCTCGCGGCCCGGACCGCGCAGCAGCGCACGACGACCCCATCGAAAGCCACGGTCAGAGCGCTCGTCGGCGGCACCCTCATCGACGGTTTCGGCGGCCGGCCGGTGCGCAACAGCGTCGTCCTGATCGAAGGCGAGCGGATCGCGGCCGTCGGGCAGGGGGGCTCGCTCGCCGTTCCACCGGGCGCCGATGTGATCTCGACTGAAGGGATGACCGTGCTGCCAGGGCTCTGGGACATGCACGTCCACCTCATGATCAACGGCCACAGCGACTACGCGCACTGGGACAAGACGTACCCGGCGCAGTTCGAGTCCGTCATCATGCCGGCATCGGCGAAGCAGCTGCTGCTTGCCGGCGTCACGAGCGCGCGCGATCTGGGCGGTCCGCTCGAGGCGAGCATCGCGGTCCGCGATCGCATCAAGTCCGGCAAGCTGTCCGGCGCCACCGTCTACGTGTCTGGTCCGTTCATTCAGCACGCGCCGTACCCGGGCACGCAGCTCTTTCGATGGGGCGTTACGGGGCGGGAAGACGCGCGCGCCAAGGTGCGCCGGCTCGCGGACGCCCGCGTCGACGTGATCAAGTTGATCGATCAGGATCAGATGACGATGGACGAGGTCAATGCGGTCGTGGACGAAGCGCACCAGCGAGGGCTGCCCGTCGTCGCGCACTCGCACAGGCCTGAAGAGATCCGCCGCGGTCTCGCGGCGGGCGTGGATTGCTTCGAGCACACGGGGCTCGCGAGCGCGCCCGAGTATCCGGAAGAGATCATCGCCGCCATCCGCGAGCGGACGGCGAAGATGAGCCTCGGCCCGCTCTTCTGGACGCCGACGATCGAGGGCCTTCTCAACTACGAGTACCTTCGCGATAACCCGGAAGCGCTCGACGACACGTCGTGGCACGAGGGGCTGACGCCGGAAATCATCGCTGACATCAAGCGCTCGATCGAACATCCGGATCGGCTGTCGTACTTCCAGCTCACGCCCGCGCGTCGGCCGACGCTCGCGCGGAAGTTCAATCAGCTTCGCGAGGCCGGCGTCGTGATGCTCGTTGGTACCGACAGCGGCATCCCGATGAAGTTTCACAGCCAATCGACGTGGCGCGAGCTCGACGCGTGGGTGAACATCCTCGGCGTCGACTCGATGACGGCGATCCGCGCGGCGACGTATTGGCCGTCGGTGGCGATGAAAGTCGATCGCGACGTCGGCACCGTGTCGCCGGGCAAGTACGCCGACATCATCGCCGTCCGCGGCGACGTGCTGCGCCACATCGCGCTCCTTCAGCGCGTCGATGTCGTCGTCAAGCGAGGGGCGCGGTATAGGTAAGTAACTCAGGGTGCCAGGGTGCCAGGGTGCCAAGGTGCCAAGGTGCCAAGGTGCAGGGTGCCAAGGTGCAGGGTGCCAAGGTGCAGGCGCAAAGGAGCTTCAGTATGAATCGCCGTGAGTTCGTTCGGCTGGCAGGAAGCGGCATGACGGCTGGTGCGCTGGCGGAGGCGGCCGTGACCTCGCGCGTGGCCGCGCAGTCGAAAGGCGCCGCGCCGCGAACGGCCGCGTCGGCGAAGGCGCGCATGAAGGTCGGCACGCAGCACGGCGACTCCGACGCGATCCTGCGCGCGATGGCGGGCTTTGGCGTCAACAACATCTGCAGCCGGCTGCCGTCGGAAAAGCTGGACGCGGCGTGGTCGGTCGACGGCTTGAAGAAGCTCAAGGATCGCATCGAGTCGTTCGGCGTGACGCTCGACATGGTCCCGCTTCCGCTCAGCTCGAACGAGATCTCGCGCAGCGAGAGCCCCGCGATCCTCCTGGCAAAAGAACCGGATCGCGAGCAGCAGCTCGACGGAATCTGCCAGATGATTCGCAACACCGCGCTCGCCGGGATCCCATCGGTCAAGTACAACCTCACGTTCCTGGGCGTGCCGCGCTCGGAGTCGACGCTCGGCCGCGGGCGCGCGCGCTACAGCACGTTCGTGTACGCGGACGCGAAACAGGATCCGCCGTTGACGATCGCGGGCCGGATCGATGCCGATGCCTACTGGGAGCGGATCACGTACTTCCTCAAGCGCGTCGTACCGGTCGCGGAGGAGTACAAGGTCCGCATCGCGTGCCATCCGCAGGATCCGGGGATGCCGAAGGGAAAGGGCTTCCGCGGCATCGAAACCGTGCTCGGATCGGTCGACGGGTTGAAGCGCTTCGTCTCGATTGCGGAGAGCCCGTATCACGGATTGAACTTCTGCCAGGGCACGGTCTCCGAGATGCTCGAGAAGCCGGGCGAGCAGATCTTCGACGTGATCCGGTACTTCGGCACACGCAAGAAGATCTTCAACGTCCACTTCAGGAACATCGCCGGCGGCTTCCTCAACTTCCGCGAGACGTTCATCGACGATGGCGACGTGGACATGCTGAAGGCGATGCGGGTGTACAAGGAAGTGGGATACGACGGCATGATGATGCCGGATCATGTGCCTTCGATCGAAGGCGACGCCGGCAACGCTCAAGGGTTCGCGTTCGCGCTCGGGTACATCAAGGCGCTGATCGCCGCGGTAGCCGCGGAGTGAGGTGAATATGTCGGTGCCGGCTTACGAGCAGCGGGTTCCGTGGTCTGACCTTCGGCTACGCTCAGGGTGGCGCCGCGTCGCGCTGGAATGGGCGACGGCGCTCGCGATCGCGTCGCAGAAGATGTCCTTCATCGAGCACCTCGAGGAGCTTCGGCGGCGGATCATCTGGTCGCTCGCGTTCATCGCGCTCGCGTTCGGCGGCTGCTGGGCATTCGCAACCGATCTGTACGAGCTGGCGAGCGCGCCCATTCGCGTGAACGAGGCGGTCACGCTCGCGCTCTCGCGTCCGCAGGACATCATCGGCCTGCACATCAAGGTCACGCTCGTCGCGGCGATTTTCATCGCCGCGCCGCTCGTCCTGCTCCAAGCGTGGCTGTTCATCGCGCCGGGCCTCTACGAGCACGAGCGGCGGTACGCGCTCCCGTTCGTGCTGTCAGCATCGGCGCTGTTCGTGGCGGGCGGAGCGTTCGGCTATTTCATCGCGTTTCCTGCCGCGCTGCGCTTCCTGCTCGCGTGGATTGCCGAGTCGCACCTGGTGCCGATCATCGACGCGAGCGAATACCTGAATCTGTTCTTCACCGTCATCGTCGCGATGGGCGTGGTGTTTCAGATCCCCGCGGTCATGTTCGTCCTGAGCCGGATCGGACTCGTCAACGCTCGATTCCTGCTCAGAAACCTCCAATACGCCGTCTTCGGCTGCATTGTCGTCGCCGCGATCGTGACGCCGACGAGCGATCCGTGGAACATGCTGCTGATCGCGGTGCCGATGATCGCGCTCTACATCGTCGGAATCGGCGTCGCCGCGGTCTGCGGACGGGATAGAACGAAGAACTGAGAACGCGCTGTCAGTTCTTCGATCGGAACAGATAGCCTGCGCCGATGAACACCTCGGACAGCGCGTTCTCGTCGTTGAGCGGATTGTGATATCGCCATCCGCCGCGAATGCGAAGCCGCGGATGCACCTTCGCCGACAGGCCGACGAGGATCGAGCGATCGATGTGCGTCGTGCGAATCCGGCCGGCCGTCAAGCCGATTGACGCGAGTCGTTGAACCAGATGCTCGCAAACGGTCCCGTCGTTCGAAGATTGTCGTGAGTGCCGTTGCAGAAGCTCCCGTCGCTGCCCTTGCACGACGTGGCGATCGTCGCGCCGGCCTCGAATGTCTGACCGGCCGCGGTAGCCGCGCCGCACATGACGATCAGCGCGCACGCGAGAGACCGACGAACGACACTCATGCGCCCTCCTTGCGCAGGAGGAAGCCGCCGCCGATGAAGAGCTCCGGCAGCGCAGCGTCGCCGGCCAGCGGGTTGTGGTATCGCCATCCGGCGCGGATGCGAAGACGCGGATGCAGCATGGCCGACAGGCCGACGAGAATCGATTGATCGAACTGGGAGTCGCGCGCGGGGCCCGTCGTCAGACCGTACGCCGCGATGAGGCCGGGCTCACACCCGGCAGGTCGACAGGTGATGAGCTCGCGATCCCAATAGCGGCCGACGCCGGCGCCGACCATCAGGCGAACGCGTTTGCCGCGCAGGAGATGCCAGACGACCTCGCCCTGCCCGATCGTTCGCGTGCGCTCGGTGATGAAGTACGTCGACCCGAACGCGATCCCGAATCCACGGCTGAAGTCGCGGCGCTCGAGCCACGCGACGCGTCCGCCGACTTCGATGAAATCTCTGAACCAGACACTCGCGTATGGTCCAAATGTCGCGAGGTCGGTCTGCGTGGCGTCGCAGAGCGTCGCGCCGCCGCCCTGGCACGATGCGGCAATGGTGGCGCCAGCCTCGAAGGTCTGGGCACCGGCTGTCGACGCGCAGCACAAGGCGATCAGCACGGACGCTATCGACGAACGAACGGCGGTCATGCGCCCTCCTCCGGGAAAGGCGCAAACCGCTCCCGCTCGGGCTCAATGAAGATCCGGGGGGCTTCGCCCCGCCGGACCCCCCAACACGCTCGCTCGCGGGGACCCCACGATCCCCGCTCCGCTCGCGTGGCTCACTCGCAGGCTCGTTCGCTTTCTAGGCTACAGGCTTTTCTTCAAGAGGGCGATTTGTCCCGCGTGATAGACGTCGTGCTGGACGATTCCGTGGAGGAGGACGTAATGCGACACGCCCGTTCCGAGCGGACGATTCCGTGGATCGTTGGTCGGCTCGTAGAGCTTCGATTCCGGCAGCGACTTGATGGTATCGATGAGCGTGCGGTGCGCGCCGGCGAGAGCCTCGCGCGCCGCCTTCCACCGCGCCGGTGTCGGGTCGCCGATTTCCGGCCAATCGCCGCCCGCCGGATCGGTCGCGCTCCCGCCCGTCACGCGCTTCGCCACCTCGAGCTTCCATCCGGTCATGTGAAGCACGAGCTCCCAGATCGAATGCCCGTCAGCGATCGGCTTGCTCGCCGCCTGCGCCGCGCTGATGCCGTCGAGAATCGACAGCAGCGGCGAGCCGTGCCACGGATCGCCGTCGTGCTCGCGTTGAAGCTCGTCGATGATGCGGATTATTTCGGACATGCTCGCTGTTCGCTGCTCGCTGTCCGCAAACGACCTGCACAGCCGCGGACCGCGGATCGCGGACAGCGGACCGCGGAGTCAGTGAGTCATCGAATACAAGAGGACATTGATCCCGAACGCGTAGCCATCGACCGAGAACCGATAGAAGTAATTCGGGTCGTCCGCTTCGCGCTCCCAGGAGTCGCCGAAGTCGGTGTTGTGCGTCATGAGGACCATGAGCCGCCCGTTCTTGTCGACGACGCCCATCGCGTGCGGCACGGCGCTGTCTTCGTACCGCTCGGACGTCCCGCCGCCGCTTCCGGCCCAATGGTTGATGGAGGGAATCTGCGCGACTTTGCTGATCTCGAATTGTTGCCTGAAGAGCGGATGATCCTTCGGCAGCTCGATGATCCGATACTCGCTCGGCGGAAGCACTTTGGCGAATTCGCTCGCCCAGTGATCCCACGCGTAGCTGCCCCAGAAATCGTCGGCCCACAGGAACCCGCCCTTGAGCAGGTACTCCCTCAGCTTCGCCGCTTCCTGCGGGCTGATGTAGGCGCGGCCGACTTCCGTCATCATGATGAACGGGCACTCGAAGATCGCGGGGTCCGTCAGTTCCATCACGACGTGATTCGGTTCGCCGGTCTCGTCGACGCTGATGCGCGCTTTGGTGAGCTCGGACAGGCGAATCGACAGATTGACGTCGGCGCGCGGATAGTCGACGGCCCAGTTGCTGCCGTCGCCGTCGTAGCCGGTCGAGAACATGATCCGGCA
Organism: Vicinamibacterales bacterium; assembly: GCA_036556425.1. GTDB lineage: Bacteria > Acidobacteriota > Vicinamibacteria > Vicinamibacterales > 2-12-FULL-66-21 > DATBJJ01. The sequence continues at coordinate 43,184 of DATBJJ010000053.1, read as the reverse complement.
GAAATTGAAGGAGCCGTCGAAGCTGTCGGGTGTCGGACTCCGCACCGGCTCGAAGAAGCGTCCACGGCCACGCTGCCGAAATTGCGCGTCGACCGCCGCGGCGCACACCGCCACGATGGCGGTGCAGATGGCGATCCGAACGAGCGCGCGGCGTCGTCCCATGTGCGTATTGTATTGCCTTCCCTATCTTATTCGATCTGATCGCGTGCTAACATCTTGCAACACAATTAGTTGAGTCTGAATGGCGACAACGTACACAGCGAAAGACATCACCGTACTCGAAGGGTTGGAGCCGGTCCGCAAGCGGCCCGGCATGTACATCGGCGGCGTCGGCAGCGCGGGATTGCACCACTTGGTGTGGGAGATCCTCGACAACTCCGTGGACGAGGCGATGAACGGATACGCCTCGAACATCACGGTGACGCTCCATCGCGACGGCAGCTCGATCACGATCGCGGACGACGGCCGCGGCATTCCGATCGACAAGCATCCGAAGACGAAGAAGAGCGCGCTCGAGGTGATCTTCTCGACGCTGCATGCCGGCGGAAAGTTCGACGCCGGCAACTACAAGACGGCCGGCGGTCTCCACGGCGTCGGCGCCAGCGTCGTGAACGCGCTGTCGAAAGAGCTCGTCGCCACGGTGCGGCGCGACGGCGCGCAGTGGGAGATGCGGTTCAAGCAGGGCGCAACGATCGGTGGACTCAAGAAGATCGGTCCGGCGCGCGGCACCGGCACGACCGTCTTCTTCCGGCCGGACACGTCGATCTTTCCAAAGATCGAATTCGATTCCGTGCTCATCCGGCAGCGGCTCGAGGTCTCGAGCTATCTGCACAAGGGCGTGAAGATCGTCTTCGAAGACGAAACCACGGGCGCGAAGGAAACGTTTCAGCACACCGAAGGCATTTCCGATTACCTCAAGAAGATCCTCGCCGAGCGATCGGCGGCGCCCGTGCACGACGCGCCGTTCACGCTCTCGAAGGAGAGCGATGAGAGCGGACTGCGTCTCGATTTCGCTCTGCAGTGGACGCAGTCGACCGACGAGCACGTGCGCAGCTATGTCAACGGGATCCCTACCGGATCCGGCGGCACGCACGAGAACGGATTTCGCGCGGGCCTCGGCAAGGCCGTGCGGAATTTCATCGAGACGCACAATCTGTCGCCGAAGGGCGTCACGCTGACCGCCGAGGACATCCGCGAGGGACTCGTCGCCGTTCTCAGCGTCTTCGTGCAGGAGCCGCAGTTTCAGGGGCAGACGAAGGATCGATTGAACAACCCCGAGGTGCTCTCGGCGGTCGACTCGCAGGTGCGGCCGGCGCTCGAGCATTGGCTGAACACGAACATCAGCGTCGCCGAGTCGATCGTCGCGCGAATCATCCTCGCGGCGCGGGCGCGCGAAGCGAGCCGCGCGGCGCAGCAGGAAGTCGCCCGCAAGATCGGAGTGTCGAGCCGCCTGACGCTGCCCGGAAAGCTCAGCGACTGTTCATCCTCGGCGCGCGACGAGAGCGAGCTGTTCATCGTCGAGGGGGACTCGGCCGGCGGGTCGGCGAAGCAAGGACGCGATCGCGCACGACAGGCGATCCTGCCGCTTCGCGGCAAGGTGCTCAACACCGAGAGCGCGTCGCTTGCGAAGGTCCTCGAGAACAAAGAGCTGAGCGATCTCGTCACCGCGCTCGGGTGCGGCCTCGGCAAGAACTTCGACCTCTCGCGCCTGCGCTACGGCCGCATCATCATCCTGGCGGACGCCGACTCCGACGGCCATCACATCGCGACGCTCCTGCTCACGTTCATCTACCGCCACATGCCCGGACTGATCACCGGCGCGCGCGTGTTCCTCGCGCAGCCGCCGCTCTATCGGATCGATATCGGCAAGGAGACGTTCTGGGCGCTCGACGATGGGCACAAGGATCGAATCCTCAAGCAGCACGGCAACGGCCGCGCGCACGCCGAGATCACGCGCTTCAAGGGGCTCGGCGAGATGATGCCGAAGATCCTGTGGGAGACCACCTTGAACCCGCGGACGCGCCGGCTCCTGCGCGTCGAGATCTCCGATCAGATCGTCACCGACCGGGTCATCAACGAGTTGATGGGCAAGGATCCCTCCGCCAGGTTTCGCTTCATCATGGAGCGGGCCGAAGACGCCGAGGAACTAGATCTTTGACGCGATCGCGCGGATCCACGGATCACGCGGATCCGGCTGAACAGGCGCGGTCAGATCACCGAAATCCGTTGAAATCCGCGTAGTCCGCGTCAACCCGCAAGAAACGCAGATCCCTCCGTTCCAGGCAATAGAGCGGAGGTACTGCCCATGCGTGGACTCGCCAGCGTTCTGTTACTCGGGTTCGTAGCTCTCGGGGCCGGTCAAGCCGCGCAGTCGACGGCGGTCGGCGTCGTCTCCGGCGTCGTCGTCGACGCCGCCGGGACGCCCGTGGCCGGCGCGACGGTGGAATTGAGGACTGGGAACCTCGTCGAGCGGCGCGCGGCGACGAACGCCCGCGGCGAGTTCCGCTTCGAGCGTGTGCCGCTCGGCAGCTACGACGTTCATGTCGCCAAGCCCGGATTCGTCCCGGCTACGCTGCAGACGACCGTCACGAGCGCGGCGCCAATCACGCTGCGCATCGCGCTTCCATCGGACCAATCCACAACGCCTCCGCAGTTGTCGGAGGACACACGCTTCCGCTCGAAGGATGAAGCGAATGCGCGAATGCCCCCAGCGGCTTCCGCCCCCCCGCATCCAGCCGGCGCCGGCGGCCGAGGCGGGCGCAGCTACGGATTGATCTATGGGCAGCCGCAACCTTTCAACACCGAGGCGTACGACAAGATCGACGAGAACCGCTTTCACCGCGTCGCCGACGATCCGCTGTCGACGTTCTCGATCGACGTCGACACCGCGTCGTATGCGAACGTGCGGCGGTTTCTCACCCAAGGACAGCTTCCACCCGCCGACGCGGTCCGCATCGAAGAGCTGATCAACTACTTCCGCTTCGGATACAAGGATGCGTCCGATGGAGCGCCGTTCTCGATCACGACGGAGGTTGCCGCGTGTCCGTGGAATCCGCGCCATCGGCTCGCGCTGATCGGCCTTCAGGCGCGCAAGCTGAACGAGGATCGAACGCCGCCGCGCAATCTCGTCTTCCTGCTCGACGTTTCCGGATCGATGACGCCGCCCGACAAGCTCCCGCTCGTGAAGACCGCGATGCGCATGCTCGTCGACACGCTGACCCCGGCGGATCGCGTCGCGATCGTCGTCTACGCCGGCGCGAGCGGACTGGTGCTGCCGTCGACGCCCGGAAACCGGAAAGCGGAAATCCAACGCGCGATTGCCGAGCTCACGCCCGGCGGATCGACGAACGGCGCCGCCGGCATTCAGCTCGCCTATCACATCGCGAAGCAATCGTTCATCTCGAACGGCATCAACCGCGTGATCCTCGCGACCGACGGCGACTTCAACGTCGGCGTGACGAGCCAGGGCGAGCTCGTCAGGCTCATCGAGGAAAAGCGCGAGCAGGGCGTCTTCCTCTCGGTCCTCGGCGTCGGCACGGGCAATCTCAAGGACTCGACGATGGAAAAGCTCGCGGACAAGGGCAACGGGAACTACGCGTATCTCGATTCGCTGCACGAAGCGCGTAAGGTGCTGATCGCGGAAGCGGGATCGACGCTCGTGACCGTGGCGAAGGACGTCAAGATCCAGGTCGAGTTCAATCCGCGCACGGTCGGCGCCTACAAGCTGATTGGCTACGAGAATCGCATCCTCCAGCACCAAGATTTCAACGACGACAAGAAGGACGCGGGTGAAATCGGCGCGGGCCATACCGTGACGGCGCTTTACGAGATCGTTCCGCCAGGAGAGGCCATCGAGGGGGGAAGCATCGATCCGTTGAAGTACCAGAATCGAACGAAGCCGAGCGAGGCATCGCAGAGCGGAGAGCTGATGACCGTCAAGGTTCGCTACAAGCAGCCGGACGGCGACGCCAGCAAGCTCATCTCACGAGCGGTCGCCGATCGCGTCGGTGCGCTCACGCCGCAGCTCGGGTTCGCGTCGGCGGTCGCCGAGTTCGGGATGCTCCTACGGCGCTCCGAGTTCAAGGGCGAGGCGACCTGGGCCAGCGCGCAGGAGCTCGCCCGCCGCCATCGCGGAGAGGATCCGGACGGTTATCGCGCCGAATTCGTGCGGCTCGTCGAGCTCGCCGCCTCGCTCGACGTGCAGAGAACGGGAGACGATCGTTAGAATCGAGGTATGCACGGGAGGACCGGGACCGCACAACTGCCGCTTCACGGAGGGCGCGCGCCGGCGTGGCTCTTCGGGCGCATGGTGCAGCTCGCCCGCGAAATGGCGCGCGACCTCGGGTTCTACGCGGGCGGCGGCAAGGGCGCCGTCTCCCGCAAGACGCCACCGGCGGCTGGTGCGTCGTCCAGCAGGGCATGACCGACGCGACCGGCATGGCGCGCCGGTATCACTGGCTGTCGTCGAGCGTCCGAAGCTACGTGAACGAGCCCCACGCGCGCGGCGAACGCTCAGGGGAATAGGTCGCATCGATGCCGCGCGGATGGATCGCGGTGCTGTGTCTCGCGCTGCTGCTGTGGTGGCCCGTCGGGTTCGCGACCGAGCTCTCGACGACGCTGCCGTCGCTCGGCATGCGCGGCGTGCGCGGTGCGATCGAGCTTCTGTTTCACGCGATCGTGGCGGCGCTCGCGGTCGCCGCCGTCCGCGCGCTCTCGATCGGGATGCCGTCGGCGCCAATGCTCGCCGCGGCGGCGCTCGTCTCGTCCGCGGCCGCATCGATTCAATCGCTGTACTGGTCGGTCCTTCCACATCAGACGATGCCGGGCGATGCGCTGCCGATGGCCGTCCTGGCGGCGGCGCATGCGGCGGTGTGGCTCGTGTATCTGTGGCGGTCGCGCCGCGTGCGCGAGCTGGCGGGCTAGGGAATCAAGACGATCTTGCCGATGATCTCGCCTGCCTCGAGCAGTCGGTGAGCGTCTGCCGCTTGCGCGAGCGGAAGCGTGCGATCGACGATCGGCCCCACCTGCCGCGCCGCGATGAGCGGCCACACTCTCAGCTCGAGCTCTCGCGCGATCGCGCCCTTCTCGTCGACGCTTCGCGCTCTCAGGGTCGAGCCAGTGATCGTCAGGCGATTCTGCATCACGGATCGCAGATTGATCTCCGCGCGTCCGCCGCCGAGCAGACCGATCTGCAAGAGGCGTCCGTGCATCGCGAGGCAGTCGAGGTTGCGCTGGAGATATTCGCCGCCGACGATGTCGAGGATCACATCGACGCCCCGCCCGCCCGTGGCTTGGCCGACGGCGGCGACGAAATCCGTGGCGCGGTAGTTGATCCCGACCGATGCGCCGAGGCGCCGGCATGCCGCGACCTTGCCGTCCGAGCCTGCCGTTGCGAGCACGGTCGCGCCGAAGGCGCGCGCGAGCTGGATGGCCGTCGTGCCAATGCCGCTGGTGCCGCCGTGGATCAGGACGTGCTCGCCGTCGCGCAGGCCGCCGCGCTGAAAGAGATTCGTCCAGACGGTGAAGAACGTCTCGGGAATGGCCGCCCCGTCGATCGTCGAGAGGCCGTGCGGAACCGGCAGACACTGCGGCGCCGGCACGATGCAGTACTCCGCGTATCCACCGCCCGCGACGAGCGCGCAGATCGCGTCCCCGGGGCGCCAGCGGTCGACGTCGGCGCCAACCGCGTCGATCGTTCCCGCGATCTCGAGGCCGGGAATGTCGGAGGCGCCTCGCGGCGGAGGATACTTGCCGAGGCGCTGCATGATGTCGGGTCGATTGACGCCCGCCGCCTCGACGCGCACGAGCACTTCGCCGCGTGCCGGCGACGGCGTCGGACGCTCGACGGGACGGAGAACATCGGGCGGCCCGGGCTGCGTGATCTCGATCGCGATCATCTACTTCAACTCCGACGGCAGCCGCGGCGACGACAGCAGCTTTTCGAACTCGGACCATCGCCGCGCGGGGTTCGCGGCGGTGCCGCCCCGCGATTCGATGTACTTGCGGACCATGTCCTTCCCGAGGTTGTAGTTGATCACGTAGCTGCGGTACTGCTCGATGAAGCGGACGCGCTGCTTCGCGCGATCGGGCGCGTAGAGCGCGTACTTCTCGAGGAATGCCGCCGCGTCCGCGGCGGGAATCTTTCCATCGATGTACTGGCGCGCGGCTTCGTTCCCGGCATACGCCAACTGATCCACGAGCGCTTGCACCTCGTAGTACTCCTGCGCTTTGGACGCATCGAGTCCGGCGGCGGGAAACAGTGTCGTCTTCTCGAAGTCGACGCGATCGCGCCCGGGGAACGCGACCTCGATGCCGAAATTCGCCGTGCCTTCCGCGATGAGCGACTGCGGCGAGAAGAGCGGATACACCGCGAACTCCGGCCATCCGCGATCGCGCACGAGGTGTTTTTCGAGCAGCGCGTTGTAGACGTGGTGTCCGGGATACCCTTCGTGACACGCGAGGTCGATCGCGCGATCGATGTAGATCGGCAGATCGGTGTTCACCTGGATCAGGCTGCGATAGTCGCCCTGATACCAGTTGTAGCCGCTCCACGATTTGTTCGTGACGTACTCGACGGTGAAGCGCTCGGAAGGCGGCAGGGTCACGTGCTTCACGGTCCGCTCGCGGCACGCGCCGATCGCCGCTTGAAAGACCGCGTCGAGCTTCTCGCGCGGGATCGCGAACGGCTTGCGCCACGCGTCGTACCGCACGGCCAGCGACCCGGCGCCGGGAAATCGTTTCTCGAGCTTGTCGAGGATCACCTGAAAATGCGAGACGGGGTAGGTGGGCGCGACCGCGTCATACAGCGCCTTCGACTCGTCGTCGAACGACAGCCGCTCGCCTTTGAGCATCCGGATGCGCGCCTGCATTGCCGAGAGCTGCCGATCGAGATACTGCCAGCGAAGCCGTCCGAGCTCGTCGCCCGGAATGGGCGTCCCTTTGAGATCCGCGCGAATCGCGGCGGCCCGGCTCGCGATCGTGTCGAGGTCGACCTTCGTGCTGTCGACGTCCTTCTTCCATTCCTGCGGTCCGTAGTAGGCGTCGACATAATCGGCGTCGTGCTGCCCGAGGGCCAGGACCGCTTTGACGTAACGTTCGGCCAGAGGATTCATAGTGGTCTTTTGTTGACTCGGCACGGCGCCGGCCGCGGCCATACCGACGGCAACGAGCGTGATTCTCGCGATCGACTTCATAAGACCTCGATCCTAACCTGACCTACAATAACGTCCCAACGATGCCTCGACACGTGCCGATCTGGCTCGATCGTTTCCCGAAGAGCCGTCGTCCTTCCTTTCCCCGATTTCGTGGTGAGCTCGAGACCGACGTCGTGATCGTCGGCGGCGGCCTGACCGGCTGCGTGTGCGCGGCGTCGTTCGCGGGCGCCGGCGTGAAGACGATTGTGCTCGAAGCGGATCGTCTCGGCGCCGGCGCGACCGCGGGCTCGCTCGGTCTGATTCGAGAGGACTTCGACGCGTCGTTCCAAGCGTCGGCGTCGGCGCACGGCCTTCGCGCCGCTCGGCTCTTGTGGCAGACGATGCGGCGCGCGTCGCTCGATTTCGCCGCATCGATCAGGCGCCTCGGCATACGGTGCGATCTCGCGCCGCAGGATCTGCTTCGCGTCGTTCCACGCGACGCGGACGCGGTCAAGCGCCTGCGGCGTGAGTACGATGCGCGGCGGCACGCCGGCTTCGATCACAGTTGGTTGACGGCGTCGGCGCTCTCGCGCGAAGCGGCGATCGAGGGCGGAGCCGCGATCCGGACGCGCGGGTTCGCGTTCGATCCGTTTCGCGCGTGCGTTGGCTTTGCCGCGGCGGCGGGCGAGAAGGGGGTCTCGTTCTTCGAGCATTCCGCCGTCCGCCGTGTTCGCGCGAACCGCAAGCGCGTCGAGATCAAGACGGCGGCAGGAATCGTACGCGCGCGTGCCGTGGTCGTTGCGACCAACGCGCAATTGTCCGATCTGCGCGCGCTTCGGCGCCACCTGACGCCGCGCCAGAGCTTCGCGGTCGCGACCGACGTGCTTCCCGCGGCCGTGCGCCGCGAGCTCGGGCGGCGCGGGGCCGCACTGCGCGACAGCGCTGATCCCCCCCACGTTCTGCGATGGCTCAAAGACGATCGCGTCCTGTTCGCGGGCGCCGATCAAGCGCCGGTGCCGGCGCGCGCGCGCGAGAAGACGCGCGTCCAGCGCTCGGGTCAGTTGATGTACGAGCTGTCGACAGTCTATCCGGCGATCTCCGGCGTCATGCCGGAATGGACGTGGGACTTCGTCCACGACGAAACGGTCGACGGCCTGCCGTACGTCGGCCTCCATCGCAACTTTCCCAGGCACCTCTTCGCCCTCGGCCACGCCCGGCACGGCGCTGGCATTGCATGGCTCGCCGCCCGGGCGCTCCTCCGGCAGTTCCAGGGGACGCCTGAAAAAGCGGACGATTTGCTTGGCTTTGCCCGGATTCTCAAGTAACGCCGCGGGCGGCTTACGGGTCAAACATCTATCGCCGGACGCGGCGGGCGGGATCTGCGGGCGAATTCTGTAATTCATCGGCGAATGGACCAGATGATGTCGGGAGGCTTCGATTGGTTTGACGAGGCTTCCGCCCGGTCGTAGGATCGGACTCTCTCAGCAGCCCGGAGAGCCAGCCATGCAGACCCGACGCGAGCAGGAGATCGATCACCTTTTCCGTCGTGCGGGGTTCGGCGCCAGCCAGGAAGAAATCGACCGCTTCAGCCGGCTCTCGTTCGCGGGCTACGCGGGCGCGGTCGCGCGGCTCCTGAACTACGCCGAGATTCCTGACGACGTCGACGGCTTCATCGGTGCGCCGGGCTACGTCGGCGTCACCGCCCGCGGCGGCACCGGCTTCGCGCCTGCGACGAACATTCTCGACGCGCGGCAGCGCTGGCTCTTTCGAATGGTGCACAGCCAGCGGCCGCTCGAAGAGAAGATGGCGCTCTTCTGGCACAACCACTTTGCCACCGCGTACACGAAGGTGCTCAACGACGTCGGCGATACGACCATCGCCACGCGGCTGTTCTCCGCGAAGCCTGAAGACGACGCGACGCGGACGCTCGGGCAGTATCAGTTGTTTCGCAACCGTGCGCTCGGGAACTTCCGCGATCTTCTCGTCGAGGTCGCGAAGGATCCGGCGATGCTCTTCTGGCTCGACGGCCGCACGAACGTGCGCGCGCGGCCTCAGGAGAATTTCGCGCGCGAGTTGATGGAGCTCTTCACGATCGGCGTCGGCAATTTCCAGGAGACCGACGTCTACGCCGGCGCCCGCGTGTTCACCGGATGGAACCTGCAGATCAACCGCGCCAATCCTCCGGGCCGATACGACTTCTTCTACAACGCCGCCCAGCACGAGACGACCGCGAAGGAATTCTCGTTTCCGGTGTATGCGGACGGCGGCCGCGTGATCCCGGCTCGATCCGCCGCCGACGGCATGCGCGACGGGCTCGATCTGATCGAGGCGGTCGCGCGGCATCCGATGACGGGCCCGCGACTCGCGCGCAAGCTCTACGCGTACTTCATCAACGAGGTCGATCAGCCGGATGAATCGTTGATCGAAAGCGTCTCGCGCCTGTATTACACGAGCGGCTACGAGATCCGTCCGATGGTCCAGGCGCTGCTGCTCTCGCCGCAGTTCCGCGATCCGTCGAACTACTACAAGCGCTATTCGTGGCCGGTCGAGTTCGTCGTGCGCTCGATCAAGGAAGTCGGGTGGCGCGGGTTCACGGTCAACGGCGCGCTGACGCCGCTCGTGAACATGGGGCAGCAACTGTTCGAGCCGCCCGACGTGAACGGCTGGGAGCTCGGCAAGGGATGGTTCTCGAGCGGCGGCATGCTCGCGCGCATGAACTTCGCCGCGACGCTCGCGGCGAACCAGCGCTTCAACCTTCGCGATCAGGCGCGCGGCAAGGTCGACTCGCACGAAAGTCTGGTGTCGTTCATGCTCGATCGGCTGACGCCGCCGGAGTTCGCGTCCGAAGCGTACTCGGCGCTGCTCGATTACGCGCGGCAAGGCGGCGCGTGGACCGGATCCGACACGCAGCTCGCGACGAAAGCGTCGGGCCTCGCGCATCTGATCACGGGATCGGGCGACTATCAATTCGTGTGACGACTTAGGGAACCTGGAACCCGGAACCGACAGGATTCACCATCATGTCCATGACGAGACGTGATTTCGTGCGAAACGGCGTCGCCGCCTTCACCGTCGGCTTCGCCGCGCCGGCATTCCTCACGGACATCGCGCGCGCGCAGGGTCGATCGCGGCGCAACCTGGTCGTTCTGTATCTGAGCGGCGGGAACGACGGCCTCAGCACGCTGATTCCATACAACGATGCGCAGTACTACGCGCGGAGGCCGTCGCTCGGCATTCCCGCCGCCAACGTCCTGCAGATCGGATCGGACAGCGCGGGCAACGCGCTCGGACTGAACCCGCGCTTGACCGATCTTCGAACGATCTTCAACGCGGGCCGCCTCGCGTTGATTCAGCGCACCGGCTATCCCAACCAAAGCCGTTCGCACTTCCAGGGAACGGACATCTGGTCGACCGCCGATCCGAGCCTCCCGCAAGGCCTCGGATGGCTCGGCAAATACCTCGATCGCCTGCCGTCGCCGATCGACCCGCTCACGGCCTGGTCGACCGTCCGCGAGACGCCGAGAACGCTCCTCGCGCGCACGGTCGGCGTCCCGTCGATCGCCAGCGTCGCCGAGTACGCGTTCGCGAGCCCGAACGGCGCGGCCGACGGCGTCGCCGCGCGGCAATCGGCGACGCGGATCGCGTCGCACGTGCCCGTCGATCAGCCGCACCTCGCGTTCGTGAACGGCACGGCGCAGGCTGCGTTCGTCACGCTCGATCGCGTGGCGCAGGTCGGCCAGTACGTTCCGTCGGTCGCGTATCCGAACAACGGATTCGGCCAGGCGCTGCAGATGGTGGCCGGCGCGATCGTGCGCAACGTCGGCACCAGCATCTTCTGGGTGCAGACCGGCGGCTTCGACACGCATGCGGGCCAGAACACGAACATCGCGAACGGCCAGTACAACACGCTGATGACGACGCTGAACGGCGGGTTGTTCGCGTTCTATCGGGACATGCAGAATCAGGGGTTGCTGTCGGACACGCTCGTGCTGCAATTCTCCGAGTTCGGCCGCCGGATCAGCGAGAACGGCAGCAGCGGCACCGACCACGGCGCGGCCAGCCTGATGATGGCGATCGGCGGCGGCGTCCGCGGCGGCATCTACGGGACCGCGCCGAACCTCCGCATCGAGCCCGGCAATCCAACGCTCGAGAACAACGGGCAGGACGTGACGTTCGAAACGGACTTCCGCAGCGTCTACGCGCGCATCATCGACAACTGGCTCGGCGGGGATTCGGGCGCGATCCTCGGCGGGAATTTCAGGAACGGACCTCAGTTCATCTAGCCGGCGGTTGATTCATTCCCCGAAGATCCCTCGAAACGCCATCTCGATCTCGGGATAGCGGAAGTGATACCCCTCTTTCTGCGCGCGCGCGGGCAGCACGCGCTGGCCGGTGAGCAGCGAGTTCGCGAACTCGCCGACCGCGATCTTCAGCGCGAATCCCGGAACGGGCACGAGGCTCGGCCGGCGCATCGCATGGCCGAGCGCGCGAGCGAGATGACGATTCGTGACCGGGTGCGGCGCCGTCGCGTTCACCGGGCCGCTCACTGACGGCGTCTGCGCGATCCATCGCACGATCTCGATCCAATCGAGCCTGTGGATCCAGGACACGTACTGCCGTCCCGATCCCATGCGCCCGCCGACGAAGAATCGAAACGGCGTCATCATCGCCGCGAGCGCGCCGCCGGATCGTTCGAGCACGATGCCCGTCCGCACGACCACCACGCGCGTGCCGGGCCGCTCTTTGCTGCGCGCTTCCTTTTCCCAATCCGCGCACAGCTGAGCCAGGAAATCGACGCCGGGGGGATCGCTCTCGGTCACCGGCTGGCTGTCGCGCGGCCCGTAGTATCCGACCGCGCTGCCGTTGATCCAGACGGGCGGCGGCGTGCGCGCCGCGGCAACCGCGGCGCCCATGCTGCGCGTCGCGAGCAGCCGGCTGTCGCGGAACTTCGCCTTCGTGCCCGCGCTCCATCGCTTCTCGCCGAGCGATTCGCCCGAGATGTTCACGACGACGTCGGCGCCGTCGACGACGGAGGCCCACGGGCCGCTCGTGCCGTCCGGCTTCCAGCCGACGCGCGTGATGCCGGGCACACCCGTGCCGGGATCGTGCCGCGTGTCGCCGGACATCAGCGATCGCGTCAGCACGCGCACATCGTGTCCTTCCTCGGCGTACATCTCCGCGAGCGGAGCGCCGAGGAATCCCGTGCCGCCGGCAATGACGATCCTCATCGAGAGTCGCGCGGAAGCGTGCAGGACCGGGCAGAATGCTGCAGCCGCGACGAAGCCTGGGCCATGTCGCAGTGTTTGACGAACAGGACGCCAGTCGGGTTTGCACTATAATGGGCCTGCTTCTCCCCAGCAGCCACTCGGCATCCCTCTGGTCGTTCATGCGCTATCTGCTGCGCGCGTTCGTGTTCCTGCTGTGGCCCTCGTTGGGAATGGCGCAGGAGGCTGTGTTCCCGGTGCCGGCCGGGATCCGGACCGACGGCGTTCCGCCGATCCCGATGTCGATTGCCGATGGCGTTGCGCCATACGGGCAGTTCCGCCAGGCACGCTTCCTCGGGTGGCATCCGACCGAGCGGAGGATTCTGATCTCGACGGTCTTCAGCAACGTCTCGCAGGTGCACGAGGTGCGCATGCCGGGCGGCGCGCGAACGCAGTTGACGTTCTTCCGCGATGGCGTGACCGGCGGTGCCTCGTACGATCCCAGCGGCCGCTATGCGCTCATCAGGAAAGACACGTCGGGCGGCGGCGAAGCCATGCAGCTCTTCCGCTACGACCTGGACTCGGGCCGCATCACGATGCTCACGAACGGCAAGGCGCGGCATGGCGTTCCCGCGTGGTCGCATCGCCGCGGCACGATCGCGTACTCGTCGACGAAGCGGAACGGGAAGGATCGCGATTTGTACGTGATGAACCCGCTCGATCCATCCTCCGAGCGGATCCTCGCCGAAGTCAACGGCACGTGGGACGCGCTCGATTGGTCTCCCGACGGCAAAGAGGTGCTCGCGTTGGAGCTCATCCCCGGGGCGATCGAGACGCGGCTGTGGCGAATCGACGTCGAGTCGAACCAGCGGACGCTCGTGACGCCGAAGACCGGACAGCCCGCGCGATGGGCGGCGGCGCAGTTCAGCGGGGACGGGCGGTCGGTGTATGCGTTGAGCGATCGCGACGCCGACGTGACGCGCCTCTGGAAATGCACCCTCGCGTCGGGCGAGTGCATGCCGTTCACGGAGGAGGGCGTCGCCGTCGAGGGATACGCCGCTTCTCCCGCGGGCGGCCTCGTCGCGGTCATCGTCGATCGCGGATCGAGGAGCGAGCTTCAGCTCGTCGACGAATCGACGCGGCGGCAGCGTCCACCGGTGCAGCTTCCGCCGGGCGTGATGTCGCTCGGTTTCACGGCGTCGGCGATGCTGCCGGCGACGCTCGCATGGCATCGCAGCGGCGCGGCGCTCGCGATCGAGTTCGTCGGCGCGCGGACCTTCAGCGATGTGTATGCCGTCGACGCGAAGAGCGGCCGCGTCGAGCGGTGGACGGCGAGCGAGATGGGCGGCGCGAATTCCGAGTCGCTGCCCGATGCGGAGATCGTGGAGTGGAAGAGCTTCGACGGCCGCGCGATTTCCGGCGTGCTCTATCGGCCGGCCGCGCGCTTCACGGGTCCGCGCCCCGTCATCATCAACGTCCACGGCGGGCCCGAACGGCGCGAGCGCCCGCGCGGTCTCGGCCGGAGCAACTACTTCCGCAACGAGATGGGGATCGCCATCATCTATCCGAACGTGCGCGGCTCCTCGGGGTACGGCACGACGTTCGAGCATCTCGACGATCAACGCAAGCGCGAGGATGCCGTCAAGGACATCGGCGCGCTGCTCGATTGGATCGCGACGAAGCCGGACCTCGACAAGACGCGGGTGATGATCACCGGATCGAGTTATGGCGGGTACATCACGCTGGCCGCCGCGATCGCGTACGGCGATCGCATCCGCTGCGCGCTCGAAGGATTCGGCTTGAGCGATTTCGTCGCGTTCCTCGACGGCACCGATCCGTCGCGGCGCCGCGATCGCCTGGCGGAGTACGGCGATCCGTCCGATCCCGAGATGCGCGCGTTCCTCAAGAGCATCTCGCCGCTGACGCACGCGGCGAAGCTGAAGATCCCGCTCTTCATCGCGCAGGGCGCCAAGGATACGCGCGTGCCTCCCGATCAGGCGGAATCGATGGTCAAAGCCGTCCGGGCCAACGGCACGACGGTGTGGTACGTGGTCTACGACGCGGGCCACGAGGAGCTGCCCGGCACGTCCAACGACTTCAACCAGTACGCGTGGGTGCTCTTCGCGCAGAAGTTTCTGCTGAACTAGGTACGAAGCTCCCGCACCTCGTAGCGGAGCGCCACCATGCCGCTCGTGTATGCCTTCATCTCGACGAGGTGCAGGCGGACGTCTTCGTCGAGCCGATCGAAGAACGAAATTCCACTGCCAATCAGGATCGGCACGATCGAATAGCGCACCTCGTCGGCCAGTCCGCGGCGCAGGCATTCACCGGATAGCTCACCGCCGCCGACAAACCAGATGCTGCCGAAGTTCGGCGTCAGTCTCTCGTTCACGAAGCGTTCGAGATCGCCGGAGTGGAACTCCACGGTATTCCTGGTCTTCCGCAGCTCGCGGCTGGTGAGGACGAAGGTCGGCTTGTTGCCGTAGGACCACCCCAGCCCCTTTGCCTCGAAAGCCAACGCGGTCTCATAGGTTCGCGACCCCATGACGTAGCAGTCGATGGTCCTGAGGAACGCTTCGACGGATTCCTGGGTCATCGTGTCCCCACCTTCGAAGGTATCTGCCGTCTCGAGCCAGTCCACGCTTCCGTCTTTTCGTGCAATGAAGCCGTCGAGACTCGCTGCCATGTGGATCGTTACACGGGACTTCGCGCGCTCCATCGTGACTCCTCTGCTCCATCTCGCCTGCGCCAGAATCCTCGTCAGACATTTTGTGACGTGCTCTAGTTCGTCGTTCTCATTTCCTGCAGAAGCTCTTTCGCGTCGTTCATGCCCTGCGCGCCGACGAGCAGGATGAGGTCGCCGGCGCGCGTACGATCGATCGCGTCGGTGAGCGCCGGGCGAAGCTCGTCGTGCCAGACGAAGCGCCGGCCGCGCGACACGAGGGCCTGCCGCGCCGCATCGATCTCGCCTGGCTGCGCCGCGTCCGCTTGGGAGACCGCGTCAGACGAGGACGTGATGATGAGCGGCTCCACGCCGTAGAGCGACGAGAGATCCGCGAGCGCCATCGCGTTCTGGCGGTTGATGTCGGCGCCGCGGCGCCCGCGGAGCGCGTAGACGACCGCGAGTTTCTGATGCGGCACCAGCGCGGCGACCTCGAACGTCGCGCGAAGGCTGTCCGGATGCGCGGCCGTGTCGTCGAGGATCGTGCGCGCGCCGACGTCGTATCGCTCCATTCGCCGGCGGAGGGGCGCGAGGCGCGAGACGACCGGCTCGGCGGCGCTGATCGGCAAACCCGTGCCGAGCACGTAGGTCAGCGCGAGCGCCACGTTGCGAAGATGTCCTCGCCCGAGAAGCGGGCTCTGAATGCGAATGCCCGAGCGCGCGCCGACCGCCCGGCCCCCGATTGAGAACGCGGCCCCTCGCCCGTCGAGCGTGACGTCATACAAGCATAAATCCGCGTCACGTCCGTCGATCGAGAAGCCGATCGGCCGAAATGCAGCGGCGGGCGCGTCATCGCGAGGGCGCGTGCGGCGCCGATGGCGTTGGTGCACGTGGCGTTCGATGCCGATCGCGGCGCTCGTCGCCTCCGCGGTGATGCTCCGCGCCGATCCGTGCGCGATCAACTGCCGCGCGGCAAGGTTGTCCGCATCGTACGCGAGCAGCGCGCCCGGATTCAGATAATCCAGGAAGAGCCGCTTCGCTTCGACGTAGTCCTCGTACGACCGATGGAAGTCGGTGTGCTCGCCGGGCATGACGGCGGCCAGGAGCCCGCCGGCGAATCGCAGACCGTCCACGCGTCCCAGCATCAGCGCGTGGCTCGTCACCTCGAGAATGACCGTCGTCGCGCCCGCACCCTCCAGATCGCGCAGCGCCTTGTGCAGCTCCACGGGCGCGGGCGTCGTCAGGCCATGGCCAGGATGCTCGAACGTGTCGTACCGCGCGCCGAGCGATCCGATCACGCCCGTGCGATGTCCCGCCGCGTTGAGCAACTGGCGCAGGATGTCGCTCGTGCTCGTTTTGCCGAACGTGCCGGTGAATCCGATGAGCGACAGTTTCGAATTGGCGGTCCCGTAATATCGGGCGGCGACCACAGCCAATGCGTCGCGGCTCGACGGGACGCGGACCACCGGGATCCCGAGAGGGATGGCGCCGGTGCGTTCGGCGATGACGGCAACGGCGCCGTGCGAGAGCGCGTCCGCGATGTAGGCGTGGCCGTCGAGGAGCGTGCCGGGGACCGCGACGAAGAGCATGCCCGGCCGGACGCGCCGGCTGTCTTCCGTGACGCCGCTGATCTCGGGGTCGGCGTCGGACGGCGTGACCTGAAATCCCGCGACCAGCGTCGACAGTCGCATCAGCGCTCGGCCTTCGATTCGAGCCAGCGGTTCACTTCGTCGAGCACGTCGGCGAGCTCCGATCGGCGCTTGCGCAGGCGCTCGCGCGTATCGGTGTGCGCGCGCCGAAGCAGCCACCACGAACGGACGGCATCGATCGCGGCGGATTCTCGCTCGATCGCAAAGAGCGACACGACCGCCACGAGCGGCAACACGAGGAACGTTGCGATAGCGGCCGTGCGGCCGGCCGCGCCCCACACGATCGCGCTGATGGCTGCCAGCCACAGAGCGTAGATTGCCGCTCCGGAGAAGACCTGGGCCGTCGCGACGATGTCGTGCGTCGGGCTGACCTTGCGCGCGATGCGCGCGGTCAATTGATAGGGCACGAAGAACACGACGATCCCGATGAGACACAGCGGCAGCAGCAGAAGCGCCAGCGGGATCTCGCGCGCCGCGAAGATCGCCGCGTCGCCCGCCGAGATCTGCCAGTCGAGGTGCCGATCGCGCAAGCCAAATCGTTGGAGACGATCGTCGTAGCGGCGCAGGCGAAGGATGATTGCGTCGTAGCGCGCCGGATCCGCCTGGCGAAGCCGCTCCATCCCGGCGGCGATCGTTCGCCGCCTCGCGAGACGTTCCTGAGGATCGTTCGGCCGCCCGCGCGCGGCCGCGTACAAACGATCGACCCGCTCGACGATAGCCGCATCCGCGCGAGGGTCCGCCTCGACCAGGAGCAGCCGGATCCGTTCCGCGATCCGATTCGTCAGCGCCTTGACCGCGTCGCTCGCCGCTCCGGCGCCGGCTGTGCCACCGGAGAGGAGATCGTGAGCGGAGAAGGGTTGGCCGAACACGATCGTCGCGCGCGAGCGGAACGCCGTCTTGCGATCGAAATTGAGACCGACAGGCACGAGCGCGACCGACGTGCCTTGACGTTCGGCCGACAACGCCATTCGCGCGGCGCCTGTGCGGAGCGGCTCGAGCCGCCCCGACGAATGGCTGATCCCTTCAGGAAAGATACACACCGCCGATCCGTCCGCGAGCGCGGCCGACACCGCCGCGAACATCTCCTCGTTGCGCGACGTGTCCACGCCCTGATCGATCTTGCGATAGACGGGTATGGCGCCGGCGCCCGCAAGGATCGGGCGCAGCGGGCTCTCGAAGAGCGTGGACTTCGCCAGGAAGCGGACGTCGCGATCGGCCGTTGCCCACACCACCGCAGGATCGAGCAGCGAGTTCGGATGATTCGGAAGCAGCAGCGCCGCACCGTCCGGAGGCACGCTGCCGATGCGATCGATGCGGTAGAAGACCCAGCAGATCGCCTTCGCGAGCCACCGCACGATGGGGTTGACGGCTCCGCTCATCTCACAGGACCGCCGCTTCCGCCTGCCGCGCCGCGCGACGGCCGGCCTCGACGTCGACGAACGCGAGCAGCGCTCCGCCAATCACGAAGAACGCGAGCACGGCGAGGATCGCATTGCGGCTCTCGCCGGTGTATTGCACCATCACCGCGAAAATCAGCGGGCCGAGAATCCCCGCATAGCGCTCGAACACGCCGAAGAAGGCAAAGAACTCGGACGACTTGTGCCTGGGGATCATGCTCGCGAAGAGCGATCGGCTCAGCGCCTGCGTGCCGCCCTGCACCATGCCGACCATGATCGCGAGCGCGTAGAAGTGAGTGGCGCTCGTCATGTAGTAGCCGAGCAGAATGATGAACGCATAGACCGACAATCCTGCGAACACGGCCGTCTTCGCGCCGATGCGCCCCGCGATCATCCCGAAGAGAAACGCGAACGGCACGCCGATGAACTGCGTGATGAGGAGCGCCGTGATCATCGCATTCTGATCGATGCCGATCTCGGTTCCGAACGTCGTCGCCATCCGGATGATCGTCTGGATGCCGTCGTTGTAGATGAGGAACGCGAGCAGCAGGACGAACGCCTGTTTGTAGACCCTCAGCTCCTTGAAGGTCTCGACGAGCCTCCGGACTCCAATGACGAGCGTGTTGCCGGCCTGCGGTTCGTCGCGCTCGATCCGGCGCGGCGGCTCGGGCACGTTTCGAAACAAGGGGATCGAAAAGACGAGCCACCACACGCCAACGCTCGCGAGCGAGAGCCGCACGGCGGTACCGGCATCGGGAATCCCGAACAGGGACGGCCGCTGGATCATCAGCAAGTTGATCGCGAGGAGGATCCCGCCGCCGATGTAGCCGATCGCGTAGCCGGCTGACGACACGCGGTCGAGCTCCTTCTCGTCGACGAGGTGCGGCAGCAGCGACTCGTAGAACACGATGCTGCCGGCGACGCCCACGTTGCCGATCACGAACAAGGTCAGCGCGAGCTGCCAGTCGCCCCGCTCGATCCAATACATCGCGATCGTCGAGCAGGCGCCAATCAACAGAAACGCCGCCAGCATTTTCTTCTTCATCGCCGCATAGTCCGCAATCGCGCCGAGGAGCGGCGCGACGACGGCGACGATGACGATCGCAATCGTCGTCGCCCACGCGAAGCGGCTCGTCGACAAGGAATCGCTCAAATCCACGGCGACGACGCTATGGAAGTAGATCGGGAAGACCGCGGCGATGATCGTCGTCTGGAACGCCGAGTTGGCCCAGTCGTACATGGCCCAGGCCCTGAGATCGCGACGTCCGAGACCGAGCCGCGCGAGCAATGTCGTCATGTCGCCTTCCTAGAAAGTCCGCCGGGCGATCCACTCGCGGAAGAGCGAATCGACGACGGCGTAGCGATTGTCCTCGCGTGCCAGGATGTCCTCGCGGACGAGCGCCGCGAGGGCGGCCTGCACGGTCGACGCCCCGCTCAATCGATATCGCGAGCGTACGTCCGCGGACAGCAGCTCGCGTCCGTCCTCGAGCACCGACGCGCGCAGCGTGCCGCGCTGCGCCAGCGTCAGCCGCTGCCACGTGCCTTCGAACAGCGCATCGTGCTCGCCGAGGAGCCGCTTCAGCGTCTCGTGCAGATTCTCGAGCCCTGCCGTGCGTGCGCCATCCGCCTTCACGTCGTCCCACACCTCGTGTGCGAGGCGCTGGACGTCGTAGGGGAGATTGCCCGCGAGATCGACGATTGCCGCGCCGAGGCCCGGCGCGGCCTTGAAGCCGGTTGCGCGAAAGCGCGTTTCGATGAACTTCGCGAAGCGGTCCGCGGGAATCTTCTGGAGCCGCATCACCGGTCCCGCCTTGTAGAACGGCCGGCTCTTGCCGAGCATCCGCTCCATCAACGTCGGCTCGGATCCCGAGAAGACGTAGCCGACCTGCCGCTGCTGCTGCACGGCCGCGCGAAGGGAATGCTCGACGCTCCCGCCGTTGAACGCGGCGATGCCCTGGAACTCGTCGAGCGCGATGGCCATCCGGCGGCGCCTCGTTTCGGCGATGCGGCCCGGCAGCGCGAAGACCTCGTGTGCCAGATGCGAGATGTCGCGATCGGTTCGGACGGCGGGAAAGGAGACCGCGATTTGGCCGCGGCCGCGCTCGTCGGGCTCGATCCGCACTTCGGGCCGGACGCCGGAGAGCAAATCCCGCAGCCACGATCGCGCGCGATCGAGCCGCGTCTCGGCGGAGGCCAGCGCGCGCGCGTAGCCCTCGAGGAACGAGACGTACGAGCTATAGCTGCTGACTTGCACCTCGACGGTCAGCGCGCCTGCGCGCGACGCGCTCTTGAGCGCCTGCCGCACGAGCGACGACTTGCCGTAGCGCCGCGGGGAGATGAGGAAGACCTTCTGGCCGGCCGAGAGATCGCGGCTCAAACGGTCGAGCTCGACCTCGCGATCGACGAACGCGGCGGCGGGAACGATTTCCCCGTAGACGAATGGATTGGTCATTACGCCGAAGGACGTAATCGTTACGTAGTCTAACGTAATCGCAGAAGGGGCGCAATCCGTGTGATCCGCGTCTAACGGTGATCCGCGTCATCCGCGTGATCCGCGTGATCCGCGTCTAACGTAACGGGGGGACCGGCGCAATCGGCAGCGAGAACGGGTCGACGATCCAGGTGGCCTCGGCGGTCCAGACGGTCCGCTCGCGCGGCAGCCACGACGGCGGCTGCCAGCCCCGATCGGCGGTGGAGCCCTGCGCTGTCGCGAGCACCCGGAAGTTCTTCAGCGCGGGCACGGGGCCGGGTCCGAAGCTCGCGCGGAAGAGGACGCCGTCGCTCGGCGGCGCGACGTACGTCGCCGTCCAGCGCTCGGACCGAATCACGCCGGGCAAGCTCGCCCGCGCGGGCCGGAGGCCGGCCGGCAGCACGAAGGAGAGGACGAGCCCTGGCTGGCGCGGTACCACGCTGATCGACAGCTCCGTGCCGCCGGCCACAGGATCCACGGACAGCGAGGCGATCCCGATCGGCGCGGATTCGATCGCCGGCGCGGACGCGCGAAACACGAACGGATGCGGCAAGCGCCGAATCGGCAGGCTGGCTTCCGGCGCGCCGGCGACCGGCTGCCAGCCGGCGGGCGCGCCCTCGCCGAGATCGAGGCCCGGCTCGATCGATGCAACGTCCCACACCGCGCTCTTGCCGGGCTCCTGCATCACTCGAGCGTGCCGCCGCAGCGGCTCTTCGTGCGTGTAAGCGGGCGCGAGATACGCGGCGCCCGCCGTTCCGGCGACGGCAAGCAGCAGGAGCGACGTGATGAGCGATGGACGCTCGATCGGTCTCTGCGTCACGAGCATCGAGATGAACGGCGGCGCAATCATCGCTCCGGCGAGCGAGATGAGCGCGGCATACACGAAGACCGGCGTCACGAGCGGCAAGCGGCCGAACGTCGCCACCATGAATCGCAGCAAATCCGACGTGTCGCGCAGCCACAACACTGCGGCCACGACGAGGACGACGAGCGATGCGGCGCGAACGCCAATACTGCTGCGCGACGGAACTGCGAGGAGCACGATGGCCGCAGTCAGAAGCGGCAAGAGCCACAGATACGCGGCGCCTGGCGCGAGCCACGTCGCAAGCTCGCCGACGATGATCCAGATCGGCAAGGCCACGGACCATGGCACCAGCGGATGACGCACTTCCCGCGCGCGCGGGGGAAGAAGTGCGCCGAGCCGCGCCGCGCTCCACGCCGTCATGAGGCCCACGGCAAGGAGGAGCAGGAACAAGCGTCCTGGGCGCGCGTACCACGGATGAAAGACTTCCCGCGCCGCACGCAGCGCCCACGTCGCGCCGATCATCGCGGCGATGACCGTCGCGGCGGCAATCGCGATCCAGATTCCCGCGAACAGCGTCCGCAAGAAACCGA
The DNA here is from genome assembly GCA_036556425.1 of Vicinamibacterales bacterium. Taxonomy (GTDB): domain Bacteria; phylum Acidobacteriota; class Vicinamibacteria; order Vicinamibacterales; family 2-12-FULL-66-21; genus DATBJJ01. The sequence goes on along the minus strand of DATBJJ010000053.1, from coordinate 21,274 downwards.
ACGTTCGCACGAGATGCGCGGTCACCTTCACCCAGGCGAGCATGCCGAGAACCAGCCCCAGCGCGGCGATCGCGAAGCCGGCGTTCGATCCGTACGACAACGCCGACCGGCCGGCAACGTCGAAGAACGTGCGCTCCTCGCGCGTGCGCTGCGTGATGTCGGTTCGATCGAGGGCTTCGGCGATCGTGACGACTTGCTCGCCCATTTGCCGCACGGTCGACGCGGACAATCGCTCGGGAGTGTCGCGCGCCGTGTGATAGGCATAGCTGTCGCCGACGGCCGCGAGATTCAGCCCCGGGATGTCGTGCAGCTTGAGGATCGAGAAATCGGTATCGCTCGGGAGGCGGCGATAAATCTCGGTTCCAAGCGACGCGCCGCGCGGGTGCGGCGAGACCCTCGCCCATTGGCGCAGCAGCCAGTCGTTGCCGGGTCCGGCCTCGAACAGCATTGGCGTCGCCGCCGATCCAATCGCCTCGAGATTGATGTAGGCCTGAAGACGTCCGGTCACGTCGCGATCCGTCATGAGGCCCGCCGCGCCCATGAGGCCCGCTTCCTCGCCGTCGGTGACGAGAACCATCAGCGACCAGACGCGATTCGCTCGCGCGCCGAGCACGCGCGCCGCCTCCAGCGCGACGCCCACGCCCAGCGCATCGTCGCCGGCGCCGGGCCCTGCCGGTACCGAGTCGTAATGCGAGACGAGGCCGATGGCCTCGGACCTGCTGCCGGGCCGCACCGCGATGATGTTCGACACGTGCGCCGTACGGCCGAGCGTCGGACGCCGCGCATCGACTTCCTGAACGCGGACGTCGAAGCCGGCCAGACGCAGCTGATCGATGACGTATTCGCGAGCTCGTGCGTTGGCAGGAGTGCCAACGGGCCGGCTGCCGATCGTGCCGGCGAGCATGCCGATATGAGCGCGTGCGTTCGATTCGGAGAAAGCGCCGGGCTGCCGTGCACAGCCAGCCGCGAGAACGAGGGTTGGCAGGAGCAGAACCGCGGTCGGTCGCCGCATCGCCGAAAGCGTACTCTATTTCGCGCGGCCGGGCTGCGGCAGGCTCATCCGTCCGCTGTAGATGGCCATCCCGACGACGGCATCGACGCCGATCGAGTCCAAGTACTCAACCTCATCCATCGTCGTGATCCCGCCGGCAGCGGTCAGTCGTCGCGCGGTCGCGTCGCGCACGGCGGCGATGGCGCGCATGTCCGTGCCCTGCATCAGCCCTTCCTTGTCGACGTGCGTGTAGAGAAACTCGCCGGCGTAGGGCTCGAGCATGCGGACGGCATCGACGGCGCTCAGCGGAAGCGTGGTCCGCCAACCGTCGACGACAACGCTGCCGCCGCGGCTGTCGACGGCGGCGATGAACCGCTCGGGTGTTATGGCCGCGGCGATGCGTTCCGCGAACTCGACGTCGACCGCGCCGTTCTTGAAAAGCGATGAACCGAGAATGACCGCGGTGGCGTTGAGCGCGATCAGTTCGAGCGCGCGCTCCGGTGTGCGAATGCCGCCGCCGACTCGGCAGGGGAGCCGGGCGCAGATCGATCCGATGAGCTCCGCGTTGGCGCCGGACCCCTTCGCGGCATCGAGATCGATCAGCTGCACCTTGGGAAAGCTGGAAAAGCGATCGATCCAGCCGTCGAAATCGTGCGTCTCGATTGCGAGCGTTTCACCCTGCACGAGCTGAACGATGCGGCCGTCTTGAAGATCGATCGATGGAATGAGCATGGCTACACGCGGACGGGCACGCCGCGATCGTTCAAAAACCGCTTCAGATCGGCAACCGCGTGCTCGGAGTAGTGAAAGATCGAGGCGGCCAATGCGGCGTCGGCCTTGCCGTCCGTGAAGACCTCGAAGAAGTGATCGAAAGATCCCGCGCCGCCCGAAGCAATCACCGGAATCGAGACGGCGCTCGAGACCGCCGACGTCAACCGGCAGTCGAACCCGGATCTCGTGCCGTCGCGATCGATCGACGTCAGCAGGATCTCTCCAGCGCCGCGCGCTTCCGCTTCGACCGCCCACTCGACGGCATCGCGTCCGGCCGGGACCTTCCCGCTGCGCGCGAACACCTCGAAGCGATCGCCCGCCTCTTTTGCGTCGACGGCGACGACGACCGCCTGGCTGCCGTAGCGTTCGGCGAGCCTCGTCACGAGCGCAGGCTCTGAGAGCGCTGCGGTGTTGAGGCTCACCTTGTCGGCGCCAGCCTCGATTGCGGCCGCCGCATCCGCTTCCGCGCGAATCCCGCCGCCGACCGCGAGCGGAATGAACAACCGCTGCGAGACTTCGCGGATCGTCGCCTCGAGCGCGCGCCTGCCTTCGATCGTTGCAGTCACGTCGAGGATCACGAGCTCGTCGATCCCTTCGGCGTTGTATCGCTCCGCGAGCTCCGCCGGATCGCCCGCGCGTCGAAGCCCCTCGAAGTTGACGCCTTTCACGACCGCGCCGCCGCGCACGTCAAGACACGCGATGATGCGTTTGGACAGCATGTCTGGTCATGGCCACGAAGTTGCGGAGAATCCGCAGGCCGGCCTCACCTGATTTCTCCGGATGAAACTGCACGCCGCAGATGCGATCGCGCTCGACGGCGGCGGCGAACGTCGCGCCGTGCGTCGTGCTCGCAACGGCGTCGCCGGTCACCGGCGCTGCGTACGAATGCGTGAAGTACACCTGCGTTCCCTGCGGGACACCCTCGAGCAAACGCGACGGCCGAACGATGTCGAGCGAATTCCATCCGACGTGCGGCACTTTCTCCGGCGGTGGCAGCTTGAAGCAGCGCCCGCGAAGCACGCCGAACCCGGCCAGCGCGCTGGCTTCGTCGCTCGCTTCGAACAGCCACTGAAGTCCGAGGCAGATCCCGAGAAGCGGCGTGCCGGCGCCGACCGCGTTCGCGATCGCGGTGCGCCATCCGTCGTCCATCGCCTTCGTCGCCCCGAAGTGCCCCACGCCCGGCACGACGATGCCGGAGCAGTGTTCGAGCTCCGCCGGCGATGTCGGCGTGAAGAGCGCGGCGCCGACAGCCGCAAACCCCTTGCGCACTGACGTCAGGTTTCCGGCGCGGTAATCGATGAGCGCGATGCGATTCATGGTCTCAGTCCGGGCAGCGGACCGCGGACAGCGGACGGCGTCATAGAATTCCCTTCGTACTCGGCATCACCTTCGCGAGCCGCCGATCCCTGGAGCACGCCATCCTCAACGCGCGGCCGAATCCCTTGAACAGCGCCTCGACTTGATGATGTCCCGATCGCCCGTAGAGCACCTTCAGGTGAACGTTGCCGCGGACGCCGCGCGCGAACCCCTCGAAGAAATCCACGATCAGCTCCGCGTCGAGATCGCCGACCTTCTTCACTTTCAGCTTCGTGTCGACGACGGCGTGCGACCGGCCGCTCAGATCGATCGCCACGACGCCGAGCGCCTCGTCCATCGTCATCACGAAATAGCCCGCGCGGTTGATGCCGCGCCGCGATCCGAGCGCGGCGCTCACCGCTTCGCCGAGCGCAATGCCGATGTCCTCGACGGTGTGATGCTGATCGACGTCGAGATCCCCAGTCGCGTCGACCGTCAGATCCAGACCGCCGTGCCGCGCGAACAACTCGAGCATGTGATCGAGGAACCTGATCCCCGTTCGGATTGAGTATCGGCCGCGGCCGTCGAGGTCGAGACGAATGGCAATCGACGTCTCCGTCGTCCGCCGTCTTACGATCCCGCGGCGCACATGACCTCCTCGAGCGCGCGAATGCACGCTTCGGTGTGTTCGACGACGCCGGCCGTCACCCGCACGCAGCCGGGACAGGCGGGATCGCGCGACTTGTCGCGCACGTACACGTTCCGCGCGGCCAGCCCGTCGACGGTTCGCTGCGCGCGCTCGCCGAGATGGATCAGCACGAAGTTCGCGGCGCTCGGCCAATACCTGATGCCGAGGCGCGCGAGCGCGTCGTAGAGCAATGCCTTCGACGTGCGCACCTGTTCGAGGTACCAGTCGTAATACTCGGTGTCGGATATGCCGGCGACGATCGCGGCGGCGGCGCACGCGTTCACGCTGAACGGCGGCACGATTCGCCGAAGACGGTCGATCGTGCCGGCATCGGCGACAATCGCGCCCGCGCGCAGGCCGGCGATGCCGTACGCCTTCGCGAACGTGCGCCCGACGATCACGTTCGGCAGGGCAGCCGCGCGAGGATCGCCGACGAGGGTGACGTCCGAGAAATCCGCATACGCTTCGTCGACGAAGATCAGCGCTTGCGGAGCGCGCCGCGCGATCGTGAGGATCTCGTCGAGCGGAATGATCTGACCTGTTGGGTTGTTCGGATTGGTCAAGAAGATCAGCCGGGTGTTCTGATTGAGCGCCGCCTCGACGTTTGCCGTCGAGAACACGAAATCGCCGCCCACCGCGACCTCGACGACGCGCGCGCCGGCGCCGTCGCTCGTCGATGCATACATGTCGAACGCCGGCATGACGACGATCGCCTCCGGCTGTTCCACGCGGCGGTCGCGAAGCGCGGCGACGGTCGTCGCGAGAATCGCTTCATCGAGTCCGTTCGTCAGGAGCAAGCGATCGGGCTCGACGCGCAGGCGCGCCGCGCACGCGGCGATGGCGCGATCGTAGTCGGGATAGAACGCCGCGTCGTGGCGCGTGACGGACCTGATCGCCTCGAGCACGCGTGGAGAGCAGCCCGCGGTGTTCTCGTTGAGGTGCAACCGCAGGCCGGAGGACGGGCGCACGACGACGTCGTATTGGTAGCTCATGATCGCTTTTGCCTGGCTGGCAGCCTGACGCGCATCGATGCCGCGTGATAGGCGAGGCCTTCGGCCTCCGCGAGCGCGATCCCTGCCGGCGCAACGCGGCGCAGGCCGCCCGCCGTCAGCCGCTGCACGGTGGAGACGCGGACGAAATCGGCGGCGCTGAGCCCACCGCGCGCGGCCGCGGCCCCCGATGTGGGGAGCACGTGGTTGGAGCCGGTGACGTAGTCGCCGCAGGCCTGCGCGCTGGCGTCGCCGACGAACACGGTTCCCGCGCGTGTCAGCCTCGATGCAACGCCGTTCGTGTCGCAGACCGCGTGCTCGGGCGCGAATCGCTGACAGAGATCGATCGCTTCGTCCAGCGAGCGCGTTACGATGATGCCGCCGCGCGAGCGCAGTCCGCGATCCCTGGAGGTCGGCGCGTCGAGCCGCTCGACTTCGCGCGCGACGGCGCGCGCGAGCTGACGGCGCGGCGTGATGAGGATCGCCCGCGCGTCCGGATCGTGCTCGGCTTGCGCGAGGAGATCGGCCGCGATCCATGCGGGCCGGCCGGACGTCGATACGACGGCAATCTCGGTCGGGCCGGCGAAGAAATCAATGGCGCAATCGGGTGACACGAGGGCCTTCGCAGCCGCGACGTACGCGCTTCCGGGTCCGACGATCTTGTCGACCTTTGGAACGGTCGCGGTTCCGTATGCGAGCGCCGCGACTGCGTGCGCGCCGCCGATCCGTAGAAACCTCGTCACGCCAGCCTCGATCGCCGCGGCCATCACCGTCGCATCGGGACGGGGGCAGACCGCGATGATCTCCCGCACGCCAGCGACGCGCGCCGGGATCGCCGTCATCAAAAGCGAGGAGGGAAGCGGGAAGCGTCCCGCCGGAACGTAGCAGCCGACGCGATCGAGCGGGAGGACCCGCTGCTCGATCGTCACGCCCTTCACGGGGCTCGTCGTCCATCGCTTCGGCACTTGCCGCTCTGCGACGCGGCGGATGTGGCGCGCCGCGATCCGGATCGCTCGCCGGACATCCGGCGCGACGCGTTCAGCGCCGCGCCCGAGCTCGCTGGCCGTCAACTCGACCGTGCCGTTCAAGCCGTCGAGCCGCCGCGCGTACTCGAGGAGCGCACGATCGCCCTCGCGGCGGACGCGGTCGACGATCGCCGCCACTCGCCGCTGGACGAGCGGATCGCGGCCCGGCCGTCTGTCGAGCAGGGCCGCCACCGCGCGTGCGTTCGACGACTCGATGATCTTCATGCCGATCTAAATGACGATTTTGTTGAGCGGATACTCGACGATCCCTTGCGCCCGCGCGGCCTTCAGCTTCGGTATCAGGTCGCGCACGGTCCGCTCTTCGATGATCGTGTTGAGCGCGACCCACGACGGATCGCTCAACGGCGAGATCGTCGGCCGCTGGAGGGCCGGCAGCAGCGCGAGCACGGCGGCGAGATCCGACGTCTGCACGTTCAGCATGATCCCCACGCGTCCCTGCGCTTCGATCGCCGCCTTGAGCAGCAGCGAGATGTTGTCGAGCTTCGTGCGCTTCCAGGGATCCTTCAGCGCGCCGGCGTTCGCGATGAGCTGCGTGTTCGATTCCATCACCGTGTCGATGATGCGCAACCGGTTCGCACGGAGCGACGAGCCCGTTTCCGTCACCTCCACGATCGCGTCGGCGAGCGTCGGCGGTTTCACCTCCGTCGCGCCCCACGAGAACTCGACGTTGACGCGAACGCCCAATCGCGCGAAGTACGCCTGCGTGGCGCGCACGAGCTCGGTCGCGATCGTCGCGCCCTCGAGATCCTGCGGCGTTCGATACGTCGATTCCTCCGGCACCGCCAGCACCCAGCGCACTTTGCCGAAGCTCTGCTTCGCGTAGATCAGATCGGCCAGCGGCACGATCGTCGAGCCGCTGCCGTTGCCTGCTGCCGCGTGCTCCGCGATCCAATCCTGACCTGTCAGGCCTGCATCGAGCACGCCGTCGGCGACGTAGCGCGCCATCTCCTGCGCGCGGATCAACATGCAGTCGATCTCCGGATCGTCGATCGCCGGAAAGTACGATCGCGTGCTGGCGTAGATGTTGAAGCCTGCGCGCGCGAAGAGTTGAATCGTCGCGTCCTGCAGCGATCCCTTCGGGATGCCGAGCTTGAGTCGTGGCGCCGCGCCGCTGTTCGTGCTGCTCATTTGCGAAGCTCTTTCGAAAAGCAACTGCGATCTCCGGTGTGGCAGACGTTGCCGTCGCCGAGCCGCGTCACGCGGACGAGCACCGTATCGTCATCGCAGTCGACGAGAATGCGCTCGACGCGCAGGCGGTTTCCGGACGTTTCACCCTTCGTCCACAGCGCACCGCGGGTGCGGCTGAAGAATGTCGCGAATCCGGTGTCGACCGTGCGATCGAGTGCCTCCTGGTTCATGAAGCCCACCATCAGCACTTCATTCGACACGTCGTCCTGGATAACCGCCGGAATCAGGCCGTGAAATTTCGCGAAGTCCATATCGAGCCTCGAGAAGCGCCATGAACGAAAAAAGCCTCGCCGGTATCCGGCGAGGCTTGGTGAGTTCGTGATGCTGGAGAAGGCGTCAGTGCCTGCAGAACTCGACCGGCCCGCCGATGCGGGATGCACGATGGTGCCGGTGATGATGCTGCACGCGAGACATGTAGAAGTAAGCCTAGCGTCCATTACGGGCGGCTGTCAAACCGCCCCGCGTCAAGGGTGTCGCCAGACCGCGCGGCGCCGACGACTTGGAGTCCGGCGTCCGCGTGTCGTTGATGCCGTACGGCGTGCCGTCCGGCGCGATCCAGATGGTGTGCGCGTCGCCCTGCCGCGTCTGCGTCCGGACGTCATGGCCAAGCGCCCGCAGCTCGGTCAGCACGTCATCCGGAACCTTGCCCTCCTCGATCGACGTGCGGTCGGGGAGCCACTGGTGGTGAATGCGCGCGAGGTCGACGGCCTGCCGTCCGTTCAGCCCGTACTCGACGACACCGAAGACGACGGAGAAGACGGTGTTGATGATCGTCCGGCCGCCAGGCGATCCCGTGAGCAGAACGAGCTTTCCGTTCCTGACGACCATCGTCGGCGTCATCGAGCTCAGCATCGACTTGCCGGGCTCGATCAGATTCGCGGCCGTGCCGATGTCGCCGGCGACGTTCGTCTCGCCCGGCTTACGGTTGAAATCTCCCATCTCGTTGTTGAGGAGAAACCCGGCGCCCCTCACGACTGCATGCGAACCGTAGCTGCCTTCGAGCGTGTATGTGCTCGTGACCGCGAGGCCGTCTCGATCGATCACCGAGAAATGGGTCGTCTCGTCCGGCTCGGAAGCCGCGGCGACCGTCACGATATCCTTGCCGAGATCCGTGCTGCTCGAGGCTTTCGTTTGGTCGATGGAGTGCGCAACCGTTCGCGCGTATTTCTTCGACGTCAACCTCTGCACTGGAACTTTGACGAAATCCGGATCGCCGAGATGACGCGCGCGATCGAGATACGCACGCCGCATGGCTTCGATCTGCAGGTGAAGCGCGGGCGGCGTCAGCAAGCCTCTCGACTTCAGGTCGTACGGCTCGAGGATGTTGAGCATCTCGACGAGCGCCACACCTCCGGAGCTGGGCGGCGGCATCGAGATGATGTCGAACCCCTTGTATGAGCCGCGCACGGGCTTCCGCTCCTTCGCGCGGTACGCGGCAAGATCTTTCTTCGTGATGATCCCGCCGTTGGTGGCCATGTCCTCGGCGATGCGATCGGCGATCCAGCCTTTGTAGAAGACGTCCGCTCCGCCGTTGGCGATGGCCTGCAGCGTCTTCGCGAGATCGCCTTGAGCCAAACGATCGCCCTCGGCCCACTCGCCGCCGCCGGGCTTTCCGAAAGCGGCAACCGACGCGGGGAACTTGGCCATCGATCCTTCGAGCTCGCGATTGAGGCTTCGCGCGAGGCCCGCGGACATCTGGAACCCGCCGGCCAGATCGATCGCGGGCGCGACGACATCCTTCCATGGCATCTTGCCGAATTTCTTGTGCGCGAGCTCGAGGCCGCGGACGGTGCCCGGCACGCCCGGCGCGAGATATCCGCTCGCGGTGAGGCTGCGATCGATTTGGCCATCCGCGCCGAGATACATCGTTCGCGTCGATCGAAGCGGCGCTTTCTCGCGGTACTCGAACGAAGTTGCCTTGCCGGAGGGCGTCCGCACGATCATGAACCCGCCGCCTCCGATGTTGCCGGCGGCCGGATGCGTCACCGCGAGCGCGAACGCCGTCGCGACCGCGGCGTCGACGGCGTTGCCTCCTTTCGCGAGCACGCCGGCGCCCGCGTCGCACGCCGGCGCGGAGACGCAGACGACGAGCCCGTCCTTCGACGCCACGCCGAGGTCCACTGTCTGCTGTGCCGCCGGCCCGGCGCCAGCAATCGCGATCGCGACAAGTACGAAGATTCTTCGATACATCACTCGTCCGCTCCATGCGGAGATTACCAATTAAGGGCGGGGACACTCAATCGGGACACCCAATCGGGACACCCAACCTTGGGTGTCCCCGCATTGAGTAATCTATTTAGCGCATGCGAATCCGGCCCGGCCGCCTTTCACCACTCGGCGCGACGTATGACGGCGTTGGAACCAATTTCTCAGTCTTCACCGAGGTTGCGGAGCGCGTAGAGCTGTGTCTCTTCGACGCGCACGGGGGTGAAACTCGCGTCAATCTGCCGGAACGGACGGCGCTCTGCTGGCACGGCTACCTGCCCGATGTGAAGCCGGGCCAGCAGTACGGCTATCGCGTCTACGGTCCATGGGCGCCGGAGAACGGCCAATGGTGCAATCCGTCGAAGCTGCTGCTCGATCCGTACGCGAAAGCCATTGACGGCGGATGGGACTGGAACGAGGCCGTGTTCCCGTACCACTTCGGCGAGCCCGAGTCGTCGAAGAACACGCTGGACAGCGCCGCGTACGTCCCGAAGAGCGTCGTCGTCAATCCGTTCTTCGACTGGGGCCAGGATCGCCGGCCGAACACGCCGTGGCATCGAACGATCGTCTACGAGACGCACGTGAAGGGATTCACGAAGCGCCACCCCGATATTCCCGACGAGCTTCGAGGTACCTACGCCGGCATGGCGCATCCGGTCGCGATCCGCTATCTGCAGCGCCTCGGCATCACGGCGATCGAGCTGCTCCCGGTCCACCAATACGTGCAGGACTCGACGCTGCTCGATCGCGGACTGAGGAACTACTGGGGCTACAACTCGATCGGCTACCTCGCGCCGCACAACGAGTACGCGCGCGGCGTCGGCGGCCAGCAGGTTCAAGAATTCAAGCAGCTCGTCAAGACGATGCACGAGGCGGGGATCGAGGTGATCCTGGACGTCGTCTACAACCACACGGCCGAAGGGAATCACCTCGGCCCGATCCTCTCGCTCAAGGGACTCGACAACGCGGCGTACTACCGCTTGTCGCCCGAGAATCGGCGCTACTACGTCGACTACACCGGCACCGGCAACTCGATGAACATGCGGCATCCGCACGTGCTGCAGCTCATCATGGACAGCCTGCGCTACTGGGTGCTCGAGATGCACGTCGACGGGTTTCGATTCGATCTCGCGGCGACGCTGGCGCGCGAGCTCCATGAAGTCGATCGCCTGTCGTCCTTCTTCGATCTGATTCAACAGGATCCGGTCGTGAGCCAGGTCAAGCTGATCGCGGAGCCGTGGGACATCGGCGAGGGCGGTTATCAAGTCGGCAACTTTCCGCCGTTGTGGTCGGAGTGGAACGGGAAGTACCGCGACACGGTGCGCGACTTCTGGCGCGGCACGGATCGGACGCTCGCGGAATTGGCGTTTCGCCTGACCGGAAGCTCGGATCTCTACCAGGGCACGGCGCGGTCGCCGTACGCGAGCGTGAACTTCATCACGGCGCACGACGGCTTCACGCTGCGCGATCTCGTGACGTACAACGACAAGCACAACGACGCGAACGGCGAGCAGAACCGCGACGGCGAGAACCACAATCGATCGTGGAACTGCGGCGAAGAGGGACCGACGTCGAACCCGGAGATCGCGTCGCTGCGCGCGCGGCAGCAGCGCAATTTTCTCGCGACGCTGATGCTGTCGCAGGGCGTGCCGATGCTCCTCGGCGGCGACGAGATCGGCCGCACGCAGGGCGGGAACAACAACGGATACTGCCAGGACAACGAGATCTCCTGGTACGACTGGGAGAACGCGGACGATCGACTGCTGCAGTTCACGCGGCGCTTGATCCGCTTGCGGGCGCGGCACCCAGTGTTCTGCCGGCGGCGCTGGTTCCAGGGACGCGATCCGCACGGGACGGGCGTCGGCGACATCGGCTGGTTCACGCCGGCCGGCAGCGAGATGTCCGCCGAGAACTGGCAAGCGGGCTTCGCGAAGTCGCTGGGCGTCTTCCTCAACGGGAGCGCGATCCCGACATCGGACGAGCGCGGCGAACGCGTCGTGGACGAAAGCTTCTACGTGATGTTCAACGCGCACCACGAACCGCTCGACTTCCGGCTGCCGCCCGCCGCGTTCGGCGAGCGATGGACCGAAGTGCTCGACACTCAGGAGCACATCGACGAGATGTCGGAGGAGCGCCTCGGGCGGGAGCTCGCGCCGGGCGACGCGGTGGCCGTCGGGCCCTGGTCGCTGGTGCTCTTGAGGCGGATCCAGCCGCGCCATAAACCGACCTAAATCGCCACGAGATCGGGATAAAATCGTCCGAAACCGTGCGCTTCCTTGGCTGCTTCGTCGTGCTGGCGATCGCGTTGCGGGCGCCTGCGCCGCCCGCTTCGCTGATCGTGTCCGCGGCGACGAGCCTGACCGACGCGCTCGACGACGTCGCCAAGGCGTACGGCGCGGCTGGAGGCGGAGAGGTCCGGTTCAACTTCGCCGGGTCCAACGTGCTCGCGCGTCAGATCGTCAACGGCGCACCCGCGGATCTCTTCATCAGCGCCGACGAAACCCAAATGGAGGTCGTACAGAAAGCCGGACTGATCGTCGCGGGCTCGCGCGTGGATCTGGTCGGCAACCAGCTTGCCGTCGTCGCGTCCCCCGAGCGCGCGTCGCGCGTCCGCGATCGCTTCGCGAACGCTCCCGCGGAGATTCGACGGCTGGCGATCGGCGATCCGGCGGCAGTGCCTGCAGGCGTGTACGCGCGACGCTATCTCGAGGCGCAGGGATTGTGGAAGGCCTACGAGCCGCGCGTCGTGCCGACGGCGAACGTGCGTGCGGCGTTGGTCGCCGTGGAGACCGGCGGCGCGGACGCGGCGATCGTCTACGCGACGGATCTCGCGGCGGCGCGCACGGCGACGATCGCGTTTCTGGTTCCACCCGACATAGGTCCGCGCATCGTCTATCCAGCCGCCCTTCTGTCGTCCTCGTCCAATCAGGCGGAGGCGCGGCGGTTCCTGTCGTTCTTGATCGGCCGCGATGCGGCTGCGATCTTCGCGCGCCACAAGTTCATTCCACTCGCAAGCCGATAGATGAATCTCTGGGAAATCACGGCGTTCACGGTCGTGACGGCGCTGACCGCCACGGCGCTGATGATTCCGCCAGGGCTCTTTCTCGCGTGGCTGCTCGCGCGGCGCCGCTTCCGAGGACGCCTCCTGCTCGAAACGATCGTGTCGCTGCCGCTCGTCATGCCGCCGGTCGCGACCGGACTCATCCTGCTCCTCCTTTTCTCGCCGCGCGGACCGCTCGGACGCGTGCTGGCGAGCGCGGGGATCGACGTCGTGTTCACATGGCGTGCGGTCGTGATCGCGATGACGGTCATGGGGCTGCCGCTCTTCGTGCGGACGGTGCGCGCCGGCATCGAGCAGGTCGATCGCCGGTACGAGGCGATGGCGTCGACGCTCGGCGCGCCGCCGCTTCGTGTCTTCTACTCGATCACGCTGCCGCTCGCGCTGCCGGCCCTCGCGGCGGGCGCGGTGCTCGGGTTCGCGCGGGCGATCGGCGAGTTCGGCGCGACGATCATGATCGCGGGGAGCATTCCGGGCGTCACGCGCACGCTGCCGGTGGCGATTTACACATTCGCCGAGACTGGCCGCGATCGTGAAGCGGCCATTCTCCTCGGCGTGTCCGCCGCGATCGCGTTCGTCGCGCTGTGGCTCTCGAATCACCTTTCCGCGAGAGCGGGACTTCGCACGTGATCGCGCTCGATCTGCGCATCGAGCAAGGCGATTTCGTGCTGCAGGTACGCGAGCGGCTCGAGGAGCGCGCGGTCGTTCTCTTCGGCCGATCCGGGTCCGGGAAGACCACGATTCTCGACGCGATTGCGGGCCTGCGCACGCCGTCGGCAGGCGCGATCGCGTTGAACGGCCGCGATCTGTTCAACGCCGCGCGCGGCATCGATCTGCCGCCGCACGAACGGCACATTGGATACGTTCCACAGGACATCGCGCTCTTTCCGCACTTGAACGTCCGGCGCAACGTGCTCTACGGCAGCCGGCGCGGTCAGACGCTCTCGCTCGACACGGTTGGATCGATTCTCGAGATCGACGCGCTGCTCGATCGCGGCGTCGGCATGCTGTCGGGCGGCGAGCGGCAGCGCGTGGCGCTCGCGCGCGCGCTCATGTCCGCGCCTGAGGTCCTCCTGCTCGACGAGCCGCTCGCGGCGGTCGATCTCGAGCTGCGCCGGCGGATTCTGCCGTACCTCGAGCGCGTGCGCGACGCGCTCGCCGTGCCGATCCTCTACGTGACGCACGATCGCGACGAGGCGCGCCGCTTCGCCGATCGGATCGTCGTTCTCGATCGCGGAACGGTCGTGTGGAGCGGGACGAGCGCGGATTTTGCCGCAATCCGATCGGATCCGCGTGATCCGCGCGCATCCGCGTGATCCGCGACTAGAAGCCGCCCGCGTTGCGGAATCGTGGATTGACGACGTTGTTGAAGATCGAGCCGAAGGAATAGGTGATGCCGAAGCCGAAGTCGTATTCGTAGCCTGTCGCCAGCTCGCGCTGCCGGACGAGGATCTCTTCGTTCGTCGCATCGCCGCGGCGCAGCGACAGTTGATCGCGCCTCCGCGAGGCTTCGCCGAAGAATTCCACCGAGAAGCCCTTGAAGAGCCGAACGTCGACGCTGCCGAACGTCGATAAACGATATTTGCCGCTCTCGTTCAGGTACTGCAGCAGCTCGAACGACGCAGACGCGCTGCCCCAGGGCTGCCGCAGGCCCAGCGTCGTCTCGAGGCGATGATCCATCAGCGTCTGCTCGTCCTTGCCGAAGATCGTCGTCTCGAGATACGTCGCGCGCTCCATGCCGACGGTGTACAAAAGCGTGAGAATCCGCCGCGTCGATTGCGAATACGGAAAGACGTTGTACTCGATGCCCGCTCCGACGCGCGTCCGCGAATCGTAGTTGCTGAAAATGCTGGACTCGAACGCGCCGACGCCGCCGACCGACCAGTGCTCCGTCAGGCTCTTCGCCACGAGCGCGTTGACCTCGACGTTGCGCGACACCGACGTGAACGTTTCTCCCTCGTCCAGCACGAACTTTTCTTGCGAGTACTCGACGTCGGCGTTGAAGTCGATCTTCCATGCGGCCGTGGTCCTGTTCGCCGAGAACTCGCCGCTGACGCTCTTCTCGCTGCCCGATTCCTGCCCCTCGAACGAGCCGCTGCCGCCGATCCTGAAAATCCAGTAATTCCACGGATCTTTCGCCGGCGCGGCTTTGGCGGACTTTTCCTCTGCGTCGAACAACACTTTCAGCCTGGGTGCCAAGGGCGTATCCGCGGCGTACCGGACGAGGCCAAGGCGCACCGTTGCGGCCAGTCCGGCGCGCCGTTCATCGTCGGTCGCGGTCTGGCTCGCGAAGTGCTTCATCGTGTGCTCGACGCCGGCGAACGGGCCGAGGCCGATGTATCTGATCGTGTATTCCACGCCGCCCCCGCCCGTGCCCTGCGTCGTCACGAGCACGTGCACGTCGGCGTCGGCGCGATCGCGGACGTAGTTGATGAAGCGGATCTCGGTGCGGAAGTAGTTCTCGTCGCACGAGCCGCAGTCGAGGAAGACCTTCAGCGCTCCCGCGCGTTCTTCGGTGCGCGTTTCTTGTGCGCTCGCCGCAGCATCCATCGTCAGGACGAGCGCACACGCGTAGAGATACTGTCGCATTGTCAAGGCTTATGACGAGAGATGACGGAAACGTGTTTCGACGAGCGCGCCGCGGCGGCCCGAATCAGTTGCCGCCGCGTCCGCGTCCGCGCCCGCCTGTCTGAGCCGGCGGCTCGGCGTCGACCTTCCGCCCATCGACGAAGACGTGCACGATTCGCGTGCGGTCCTCGAAGAGGTCGCCGTCGGTGACGATGACGTTCGCGATCTTGCCCTTCTCGAGCGAGCCGAGGCGATCGCCGGCGCCGGCGATGCGCGCCGCGTTGATCGTCAGCGCGCGAATCGCAGCATCCGCGGGCAGGCCGTCTTTGACGGCGCGGGCGGCGTTGCGCAGGAAATCGCGCGGCTGCTGGATGTTGCCCGACGAAAACGCGAAGAGGAGGCCGCCCTTGTCCAGCGCCGCGGGCGTCTTCGACGCCTGTGCTCTCGCGCGGAGCTCGCGAATCGGCTCGTCCGCGTCGGGCGGAAGCGCGCGCGATCGCGTCGGGAAATCCAGATTGTAGATGACGCGGGCGTTTCGCGCCTTCAGATCCGCAATGACCTGATCGGCCTCGCGCGCACCGGTGATCACCGGATCGAGGTTGAACTCTTTCGCCATGTTCAACGCGCGCAGGATCTCGCGCGAGAGATCCGCGTCGAACGCGACCGGCAGCGTCCGCGCGAGCGCCGGCTGGATCGCGTCCAGCGACGGGTCGTAGATCGGCCGCGGAACGCCTCCCTTCGCGCGCTCGTAGCGCTGCTTCTCGAGCTGCTGGTGCTGCGCGTCGAGGAAGCTCTGACGGACGAACGCGATCGTGCCGAGCAGCGACACCGGATAGCCGCCGCCGCGTCCGCCGCCGCCGCCGCCGAGCGCGACGTGCAGCGCGACCGGCGTGCGAACGATCTGCAGGCCGCGTCGTGGATCGGCAACGGCGCCGATCTGCGGCTCATCGACTGGCGACGACACGTTCACGAGAGAGCTCTGTCCCTTGAACAGCCCCGTCGCCGGCGTCGCGAGCACCGATGTCACGCCGGTCGGCGCGAGCCGCAGCAGCTCCGGCGCGTCGGGCCGCAGCACCTTCGCGGCCTCGAGCTCGGGCCTGAGGATGACGGTGCGCTTCCACCGCTCGCCCTCCTCGAGCGTGCGGAACGCCGCGGGCTGGGCGGGCGGCGCCGCATCGAGGCCGGCGGCGTTGCCCATGTCGATCAGGCCGGGATACACGGTCATGCCCGCGCCTTCGATCACGGTCGCGTCGGGCGGCACTTGAACGTTCGCACCGATCGCATCGATCAATCCGTTGCGCAGGACGATCGTCCCCGTCGCAATCGGCGCGCCTGCCGCGGTGACCAGCCTCGCGCCGCGAATCGCATAGATGTGCGGCGCGTCCGCAGATGGTGCAACCGCGAATGCCAGTGCGCCGATCAGAACGGCGCCGCTCATGCGAGCCAACCGAATCATGGTCAGTCTCCGTTTCCCGAACTTCCGATCGACCGAACTTCCAAGCGTCCGGCTGTGCCTACGGCCTGGCGATGTACTTGCGATACAGCCGTTCGTGCTTGTTATCGAGGCCAACGTCCCTGCCGTTGATGAAGACGTTCGTGAGCGTCGTGCGGATCTCGAGCGGATCGCCTTTCGAGACGAAGAGGTTCGCGTCCTTGCCGGCCTCGAGACTTCCGATACGATCCGAGATCCCCAGAATCTCCGCGGCGTTGATCGTCAGCGCTTTGAGCGCCTCGTCGCGATTCATGCCCCAGGCCACCGACATCGCCGCGTGATACGGCAAGTTGCGCACGTAGGCGGCGTCTCCTGTCGAGAACGCGACCTTCACGCCCGCCTGCGCGAGCTCGCCGGCGAGCTGATACGGGGCGGCGTGGAACGCATCCTCGCTCCCCGGCAGCGACAGGATGCTGCCGAGGATCACGGGAATGTTTTTCTCCTTCAACAGCGGGGCGACCTGGCTTGCTTCCGTGCCGCCGCTGATGACGATGTTGATCTTGACGCGATCGGCGAACGCCACCGCATCGCGAATGTCTTGCGCGCGGTTCACGGCCGTCACGAGCGGCAGGCGGCGCTCGGCCACGGGCACGAGCGCTTCGAGCGTCCAGTCGACCGTCTTCTCGGGGCCCGCTTTCGCGTACGCGCGCACCTGATCGAAGAGCCGCGCGAGCTCGTCGAGCCGGCGATCGCGAGTGCGCTTCATGTCCTCGAACGTGGCGCCCTCGCCGCCGCCACCGCCCCCGCGTCCGCCGCCACCACCGCCTCGGCCGCCACCGCCGCCGAGCGCCGGGAAGGTGAACGTGATGCCGGCGTTCGGTTTCACCGTCGCCTCTTCCCACGTCCATCCGTCGAGATTCATGATCGCAACTTCACCGCCGAAGGTGCCGCCGCCGGGCATGACGGCGACCGTCGTGATGCCGTTCGCGCGCGCGATGGCGATCGAGTCGCTCTCCGCGTGATACGCGACGCGCGTGCGCAGCTGCGGGTTCAGATCGAGCATTTCGTTGACGTCCTCGAATCCGCGAGGTCCCGGCTCGTTGAGGCCCATCTGCGTTCTGGCGTTGATGAAGCCCGGATAGACGTCCGCGCCCGCGGCGTCGACGACCGTCGCGCCGGGCGGCACGGTGACGCTGGCGCCAATCGCCTCGATCTTCGATCCGCGCAGCACGATCGTGCCGCGCTCGATGTCGGGCCGCGTGATCGGATGAATCTTCGCGTTCGTGATCGCCACGAGCGACGCGGCGGCCGACGAGCTCGTTGCCGGCTTCGCCGGCAGCGCCTGCGGCGAGCTCGAGGGCGTCGTTCCGCTGGTTCCAGCCGCCGCGGCTCCTTCGTCGTTCACGCGCGGACCGCCCGTGCGATCCTCTCCGGCGTTCTTCGGCGGATCCTGCGGCGCGTTCGCGGTCGGCCGTGTTCCTGTCTGCTCCGCAGCCGCGAGCGTGGACTTCTCTTTCTTCAGCGCCGTGAGACGGCCGTCTTCCGTGCGGCGATCGTAGTAAACGGTGCCGTCGATGTAGACGCGCTCGACGATCGCGTAGCTGCTGAGCGGATGATGGTTCCAGATCACCACGTCCGCATCCTTGCCGGCTTCGAGCGAGCCGACGCGGTTGTCGATCCGCAGCTGCTTGGCCGGATTGATCGTCACCGTCGCGAACGCCTCATCGTCCGAAAGGCCGCCCCACTTGATCGTCTTCGCGGCTTCCGTGTTCAACCGGCGCGCGAGCTCGGCGCTGTCGGAGTTGATCGAGACGAGCACGCCTTTGCGCGCCATGATCGCCGCGTTGTGCGGGATCGCGTCCGCCGCTTCGACCTTGTAGGCCCACCAGTCGGAGAACGTCGATCCGCCCGCGCCGTGCGCCGCCATCTCCTTCGCGACCATGTAGCCCTCGAGCACGTGCTGGAAGGTCGCGATCTTGAAGCCGAACTCCTCGGCAAGGCGCATCATCATCAGGATCTCGTCCGCGCGATACGAGTGGCAGTGCACGAGGCGCTTCCCCTCGAGGATCTCGACGAGCGGCTCGAGCTGCAGATCGCGGCGGGGCGGAACGCCGTCCGTGCTGCCCTTGTTCTTCTCGTAGTCCTTCCACGCTTTCTGATACGCCTTCGCGCGCGTGAAGGCGTCGCGGATGACGAACTCGACGCCGAGCCGCGTCATGGGATAGCGGCGTGGACCGGTCTGCGCGCCGCCGGTCGCCATGTCCTTCGGGTTTTCGCCGAGCGCGAATTTGATTCCGGGCATCGCGCCCTCGAACTTGATGTCGTCCGCGCGGGTCTTCCCCCAGCGCAGCTTGATCACCTGGTTCTTGCCGCCGATCGGATTCGCGCTGCCGTGCAGCACGTTCGCCGTCGTCAATCCGCCGGCGAGATCGCGGTAGATGTTGATGTCGGTCGGATCGAGGACGTCCTCCATGCCGGTCATCGAGCTGACGGTCGTGCCGCCTTCGTTGATCGCGTCGTTCGCGATGTGCGAGTGCGCATCGATGAGCCCGGGAGACACGAATTGTCCGGTGGTGTCGACGACGTCGGCTCCCGGCGGGATCGCGACGTTCGCGCCGACGGCCGCGATCTTTCCGTCCCGCAGAATCACGGTGCCGTTCGGGATGGTGCCGCGCGTCACGGTGAGGACCGTGCCGCCGCGAAGCGCAACCACGCGCGCGGCGGGCGCGCCCGTCTGGTTTTGCCCACGAATTCCAGCCACCGGTGCGAGGACGATCAGAGCGCCAAGCAGAAGCCGCAGCGGCAGATATCGGCGGATCACGCGGAACCTCCCTCGAACAGGAAATGAGGGCAAAGAATATCAAGGGGAACGCCAAAAGGGAAAAGAAGTACACTTCGCCGGCGAGGAGGGTTGACGATGACTCGACGACCTTTGATGACGGTTTTCGCCGCCGCTGCGCTGGCAGGCGCGCTCCCGCCGGTCCTCACGGCGCAGCGTCCGATCGCGCCGCCGATCAAGACGACGGCGTCGAGCCCGGCGTATCAACGATTCCTGAGTCCCGCGTCGCCGCTGGAGCTCGTGTCCGCGCGGAAGGTCGATCGCATCGCGTGGACGTCGTTCGAGGAAGGCAAGCGCAACGCGTTCACGGCCGCGGCGCCCTCCTTCGCGCCGGTGCGCCTCACGAATTTCTTGACCGACAACGGCGTCGATCTCTCCGGCATTCGGATCTCGGACGACGGATCGACCGTGATCTTCTCGCGCGGCACGGTGCCCAATCGTGACGGATGGGTCGCGAATCCGACCGCGGATCCCGACGGGCCCGAGCGCGCGGTGTGGGCCGCGCGAACGGCGGGCGGCGGCGCGTGGCGCGTCGTCCGCGACGCGCTCAATCCGGAGCTCGCGCCGGACGGCAGCGCGATCGTGTTCGTGAAAGATGGACAGATCCATCGCGCGCGCGTGTCCGCCACGCGTCCCGCAACGGAAGTCGACCGCGGCGAGAAGCCGTTCATCATTCAGTGGGGCGTGCAGAGCGCGCCGAAGTGGTCACCGGACGGAAAGAAGATCGCGTTCGTCAGCACGCGCGGCGATCACAGCTTCATCATGGTGTACGACGTTCCGACGAGGACCGTGAAGTACATCGCTCCGAGCGTCGACTTCGACACGAGCCCGATGTGGACGCGCGACGGCAAGAGCGTCGTCTTCGTTCGCCGTCCGGGTCTGCCGTTCGGCCAGCAGGCGCAGCAGGGGGGCGGCGGGATTGGCGTCCCGAACGGTCCGGCGTTTCAGGCGAACCCGACGGGCCGAGGCGCAACCGGCCGCGGCGGCCGCGGCCAGGCGAACACGCCGGCGCCGACGCAGGCCGCGCAGCCGGGCGGCGAGTCGCAGCCGCAAGGACCGGTCGCGAAGGTGCCCGGATTGATGCAGGCCACGTTCAAGGGCGGCTACACGCTGTCGGTCTGGAAGGGCGATGCCGCGACGGGCGCGGCCGTCGAGGTGTGGCACAACCAGCCGAACGATCGCATGTTCACGAACTTCGCGAACCTGCGACTGGCCGGTGACTATCTGATCGTTCCGTACAACGTCGGCGGCGGGCGCGGAGGCGGCCGCGGCCGCGGCGCGCAGCCGGAGCAAGCACAGGTTCAGACCGGTCCCGTGGACGAGTGGGAGCGGTACTACTCGATCGATCTGAGCACGACCAACGCGAAGCCGGTTCTCCTCACGACGACCGACGGCCTGATCGAGGATCAAACATCGGTTGCGTTGTCCGCGGACGAGAAGACGCTCTTCTACTGCACGAACGCGACGGACATCGAGCGGCGCCACATCTGGGCCGTGCCGGTGTCAGGCGGCACGCCTCGGCAGATCACGACGGGTGAAGGAATCGAGACCCATCCGGCGCCGTTGGCCTCGGGAAAGATGCTCGCCACGCTGAGCGCGGATTGGAAGATGCCGCAGTCGGTCGGGCTGTGGCCCGATGACGCGAAGCAGCGAATCATATTCCCGTCGTCGTACAGACATTTTCCAATGGACGCTCACGTCAAACCCGAGCTCGTCCTGACGAAAGCGCCAGACGGCCTCGAGATCAAGAATCAGTTGTTCCTTCCGAAGAACCTGAAGCCCGGCGAGCGGCGGCCGGCGATCGTCTTCGTGCACGGCGGTCCGGTGCGGCAGATGCTGCTCGGGTATCACTACATGCAGTTCTACCACTGGGCCTACGGCATCAATCAGTGGCTTGCGAATCAAGGCTACATTGTCTTCTCGATCAATTACCGCAGCGGTGTCGGCTACGGCCGCTCGTTCCGCACTGCGCAGAACACCGGCGGTCGTGGCAACGCTGAGTATCAGGACGTGCTCGCCGGCGGGAAGTATCTGCAGTCCCGGTCAGATGTCGATCCCGATCGCATCGGCATCTGGGGATTGTCGTACGGCGGCGTCCTGACGGCGCAGGCGCTCGCGCGCAATTCCGACGTCTTCAAGGTCGGCGTCGATCTCGCGGGCGTGCATCTGTGGGGCAGCTCGCTCGAACCCGACAGCATCTCGT
>DATBJJ010000052.1:0-20834 GCA_036556425.1 Vicinamibacterales bacterium | reverse complement strand
ATGCCGGAACTCGAATGCCGCGCGCGTGCCCTCGGGCAGCGTCTCCGTGAACGCGCGAAGGACGTCCACATCTTTCTTGGAGGTCGGCGGAAGCTGAAAGAGCAGAACCCCGAGCTTCGAGCCGAGCGTCTGCGCCGTGCGGCAGAACGTCTGCGTCAGATCTTCGCAGCGCTGCAGCTTCGAGTCGTGCGTGATCCGCCGCGGCGCCTTGAGCGTGAACGTGAAGCGATCCGGCGTGCCGGCCGCCCAGCCTGCCAGCAGCTTCTCGGTGGGAATCCGATAGAACGTGTAGTTGATCTCGACGGTGGGAAATCGCTCCGCGTAGTACGCGAGCATCTTGTCCGTGCTGAACTTCTCCGGATAGAACGTCCCGCGCCACTCGGGATAGTTGTAGCCGGACGTCCCGACGAACACGCGCGGAGGTTCGCTGCCCACGCAATCAGTCTATCCCGGGGTCCGGGATCTCGTAGAATCCCGCCATGCGCAGACTCGCCCTCCTCGCGGCCGCCGGTGTGCTCGGCGGCGT
This sequence comes from Vicinamibacterales bacterium, assembly GCA_036556425.1. GTDB lineage: Bacteria > Acidobacteriota > Vicinamibacteria > Vicinamibacterales > 2-12-FULL-66-21 > DATBJJ01. The sequence goes on along the minus strand of DATBJJ010000052.1, from coordinate 20,308 downwards.
GATCGCTCTCGCTCAGGACACACCACCGACGCCGGAGACGCCGACAGAGCTGAAGGCGCTCAAGTACCGATCGATCGGGCCCGCCGCCGGCGGACGCGTGTCGCGCGTCGCGGGTATTCCCGGCGATCCGTCGACGTACTACGCGGCCACGGCGAGCGGCGGCGTGTGGAAATCGAGCGACGGCGGCGCGACGTGGAAGCCAATCTTCGACGAGCAGCCGATCGCGTCGATCGGATCGATCGCGGTCTCCCCGTCGAATCCCAACATCGTTTACGTGGGATCGGGCGAGGCCAACATTCGCGGCAACGTCGCGGCGGGCAACGGCATCTACAAGTCGCATGACGCCGGAAAGACGTGGACGCACGTCTGGAAGCAAGAAGGACAGATCGGCACGATGGTCGTGCATCCGACGAATCCCGACATCGCGTTCGCCGCGGTGCTCGGCCATGCCTTCGGCCCGAACCCCGAACGCGGCGTCTATCGGACGCTCGACGGCGGCAAGACCTGGGAGCAGGTCTTGAAGAAGAACGCCGACGCCGGCGCCTCCGACGTCGCGATGGATCCGTCGAACCCGTCGATCCTCTTCGCCGGCTTCTGGCAAGCGCGCAGGCGTCCGTGGGAGCTCGTGAGCGGCGGCGCCGGCAGCGGACTGCATGTCTCGCGCGACGCCGGGCACACCTGGAAGGCCCTCACCGGCAACGGCCTGCCCGAAGGAATTTGGGGGAAGGTCGGCGTCGCCGTCGCTCCGTCCGACGGACGCCGCGTCTACGCGCTCATCGAAGCCGAGAAGGGCGGACTCTTTCGATCCAACGACGGCGGCGAGCACTGGGAGCTCGCGAACGGATCGCGCCAGCTCCGCCAGCGCGCGTGGTACTACTCGACGCTGACGATCGATCCGCAGGATCCCGATCGCATCTGGTTTCCGCAGGTGCCGATGCTCCGATCGATCGACGGCGGCAAGAGCGTGCAGATCGTCAAGGGCTTCCACCACGGCGATCACCACGACATGTGGATCGATCCGAAGAACCCGCGGCGCATGATCGCGGGCAACGACGGCGGCGTCGACATCAGCACGAACGGCGGCGAGACGTGGGCGGCGCCGGCGCTGCCGATCAGCCAGTTCTATCACGTGGCGGTGGACACGCGGACGCCGTATCACATCGCGGGCGCCATGCAGGATCTCGGCACGGCGCAGGGACCGAGCGTCGGCCGCTCGGGCCACATCGCGTTGTCGGATTGGTACGGCGTCGGCGGCGGCGAAGCCGGCCACGTCGTGTCCGACGCGAGCGATCCGAACATCGTGTACGCCGGCGAGTATCTCGGCATCATCACGCGGTACGACCATCGCACCGGCGAGTCGCGCAACATCAGCGCGTGGCCGGAGAATCCCTCGGGCCACGGCGGCGAGGACATGAAGTACCGCTTCCAATGGACCGCGCCGATCGCCGCGTCGCCGCACGATCCAAAAGTGATCTATCACGCGGCGCAGATGATCTTCAGGACGACGGACGGCGGACAGTCGTGGCAGACGATCAGTCCGGACCTGACGAGGAACGACAAGTCGAAGCAGACATGGAGCGGCGGACCGATCACGGGAGACAACACCGGCGTCGAGACGTACTGCACGGTGTTCGCCGTCGCGGAATCGTCGAAGCAGAAAGGCGTCATCTGGGCCGGAAGCGATGACGGGCTCGTGCACGTCACGCGCGACGCGGGCAAGTCGTGGAGCAACGTGACGGCAGCCATGCAGGGTGCGCCCGAATGGGGCACCGTGAGCATGATCGAGCCGTCGCCGTTCGACGCGGGCACCGCGTACGTCGTGTTCGATGCGCACCGCCTCGACGACATGCGCCCGTATCTCTTCAAGACGACGGACTTCGGCGCGAGCTGGACGAGGCTGGATCAGCCGCTGCCGAAAGACGTTTACCTCCACGCGGTCCGCGAGGATCCGGCGAAGCGCGGACTGCTCTATCTCGGCACCGAGCGCGGCGTGACGTACTCGAGCGACGAGGGGCGCACGTGGACGCCGCTCAAGCTGAATCTCCCGACCGTTGCGGTCCACGATCTCGTCGTCAAGGGCAGCGATCTCGTCGTCGGAACGCACGGCCGATCGATTTGGATACTCGACGATCTCCACGTGATTCGCGAGTGGAGCTCGACCGTCACGCAATCGGCCGTCCATCTCTTCCCGGTCACCGACGCGATCCGCTGGCGCCTCGGCGGCGGAAGCTGGGCGTCCAAGTACGCGCGCTTCTCGAATCCGCCGTACGGCGCGCGGATCTACTACTTCCTCAAAGAGAAGACGAAGGGAGAGGTCAAGATAGAGATTCTCGACTCGGGCGGGCGGACGATCCGCACCCTGAGCAGCGTTCCACGCGAGCCGGACTACAGCAGCGAAGAGGACGACCCGGAGGAACTGAAAAAATCCGCGCTCGCGACGGAGGCCGGCGTGCAAGCTGCCACCTGGGATCTCGCATGGGAGGGCGCGCGCAAGATCAAGGGCGGCAAGATCGACACGGGCGATCCGGCGTCCGGTCCACGGGCCGTACCCGGCGCGTACACGGTGCGGCTCACGGTCGACGGCCAAACGCGCACGTCACCGCTCAAAATCCTTGCGGACCCGCGCGGCGCAGCGTCTCAGAGCGATCTCGAGGCGCAGCTCACGTTCGCGCTGCGCGTCCGCGATGACATCTCGAAGCTCACGGGACTCGTGAACCAGGTTCGATCCGTGCGCGAACAGCTGCAGGCGCGCGCGAAGGCGCTCGAGTCGCGCAAGTCCGAGCCCGCGATCGCGGATCTGCTGAAATCATCCGAGGCCGTGATCGCGCGAGCCGCGGCGCTCGAGGATCGTCTGCACAATCCCGCCGCGGACGTCGTCTACGACATCCTCGCGATGCGCGGAGGCACACGTTTGTATTCACGGCTGTCTCCGCTGCAGATGTGGGCGATCGAAGCGGAAGGCGCGCCGACGTCCGGCATGAAGCAGGTGTTGACCGAGCAGGAAAAGGAGCTGAGCGCCTTGGAGCGCGAGATGGAGGCGTTTCTGAGCAAAGAGGTCGCCGCGGTCAACGCCACCGCGTCGCGGCTCGGGTTGACATTCGTGATCACCAAGTAGTCTTCCGGCTGAAGCCGGAAGCCACGGTTATCGGTACGACTACGCGGCGCGCTTGCGGCTGCGCACGACGGCAAGCGACAGCACCACGCCTCCCCAGGCGGTGAGAGCCGCGGCCTGGGGCCACAACAGATCGAGGCCGATCCCCTTCAGGAAGATCCCGCGGACGATGATCAGAAAGTACCGAAGCGGTATGAGATACGTCACCGGCTGGATCACGCGCGGCATGTTCTCGATCGGAAAGATGAAGCCGGACAAATAGATCATCGGCGTCAAGAAGAAGAACGTGGCCGTCATCATCGCCTGCTGCTGCGTGTCGGAGATCGTCGAGATGAACAGGCCCAGCGCGAGCGTGCACAGCACGTACAGCAAGCTCATGCCGAACAAGAGCGCAAGGCTCCCGCGAAGCGGCACCTCGAACCACAGCACCGCCACGGCGACCACCAGCAGCACGTCGACGAGGCCAATCAGGCCGTACGGCAGCAGCTTTCCGACGATGAGCTCCCAGCGGCGAAGCGGTGTGACGTTGAGCTGCTCGAGCGTGCCGAGCTCCTTCTCGCGAACGATGGCCATCGACGCGAGATTCGTCGTGACGATCAGGAGCACGAGCGCGAGCACGCCGGGAATCATGAAGAAGCGGCTCTCGAGTTGAGGGTTGAACCACACGCGAATCCGCGCGTCGATGCCCGGCGTCGCGGCGCCGCTGCCCTCGGACGCCGCCGATGCGAGATCCTGCGCGTAGCCGCCGATCAGGCTCGTCGCATAGCCGAGCGCCACGGTCGTCGAGTTGGAGTCGGTGCCGTCCGCGACGACCTGCACGCGCACCGGCAGTCCGCTCCTCACGCTTTCCTCGTACCCCGTCGGGATCGAGAGCGCGAGCGACGCGCGGCCGCGCTCGAGGTATCCCTCGATTTCATCGACCGTCGTGACCGTATCGACGACCGTGAAATTGGGCGAGGCATCGAATCGCGCAGCCAGCTCGCGGCTCGCTCGCGTGCGATCGCCGTCGGCGACGACGAGCGGCACATCGCGCACGTCCGTCGTGGCCGCATATCCGAGCATCGTCAATTGAATGATTGGCGCGATGATGACGAGGCCGAACAAGCGCGGGTTCATCCGGAGCTCGAGGAATTCCTTGCGCACGAGGCAGCGCAAGCGCTGAAACCGCATCACGCCCGCTCCCGCGCGAGGCGCACGGACGCCAGACCCAGGACCGCCAGCGCGTAGACCGTGAGCGCGGCGAGCGGCACGATCAAATGCGACAGCGCCGAGCCCTTCAGCACGATGCCTCGCAGCGCGACGAGGAAATACCTTGCGGGCACCGCGTAGGTGACCGCCTGCAGCGTCGCCGGCATGCTCGAGATAGGAAAGATGAAGCCGGACAGCATGATGGTCGGGAGCAGCGAGATGAGCAGCGCCATCTGGAACGCCACCTGCTGCGATTCGGCGACCGTTGAAATCAGAAGGCCCGTGCCGAGCGCGCCGACGAGGAACAACGACATCGCGATCAGAAGCGCGAGCCAGTTGCCGCGCATCGGGAGGCCGAAGAGAACCATGGACGACGCGATGATGAGCGCGGCGGACGCGATCGAGATCAGGAAGTACGGCAGCGTTTTGCCGATGATGAACGAGAAGGTGTCGATCGGCGCCATGCGGACCTGCTCCATCGTCCCGGACTCCTTTTCGCGGACGACCGACAGCGCGGTCGACGCGACGGCGGTGATCATGCCGATGTAGGCGATGAGGCCGGGGACGAGGAACAACGTGCTGCGAAGCTCGGGGTTGTACCAGATTCGCGGCTCGACTGCGATCGGCGGTTCCCGTCGCGTCGACTGAGGGGCCATCTCGGCGCCGATCGATCGAAGGATGTTCGCGGCGTAGCCGAGCACCGTCGTCGCGGTGTTCGCGTTGTCGCCGTCGATGATCACTTGGACGGGGCCCGTGCGGCCGAGCGTCACGTCGCGGCTGAAGCCTTCTGGAATCACCAGCAGCGCCCGCGCGTCGTTCAGATCGAGCAGCCGTTCCGCCTCCGCCGGCGCGTGCACCGTCGCCACGAGATCGAAATAGCCCGAGTTGACGAACGCGGAGACGACCGCACGGCTCTCGGGCGTGCCGTCGCGATCCTCGACGGCGAGCTTCACGTGGCGGATATCGAAGTTCAGCGCGTAGCCGTACAGCAGCAGGAAGAACGCCGGAATGAAGATCAGGATCAGCAGCGTGCGCCGATCGCGAAGAATCTGCCGCAGCTCTTTCCGGTAGACGGCGAGCATCTTCGTCATGCCGCGGCGCCTCCGGCTTTCTCGACGACGTCGAGGAAGACGTCCTCGAGGGATGGACTGACGCGCGCGATGGATTCGATCGCGAGATCCTGCGATTCGAGGCGCGTGCGCAGTTCGTCGGGCGTGAGCGTGGACGCGTGCAGCACCGCGTGCACGGCTGTGCCGAACAGGCTCGTCTTCTCGATCTCTTGCATCGCGTCGAGCGCGCGCATGACCGCGACCGCGTTTGCCGCGCGCACTTCGACGATCGGCCGGTCCTTGAAGATCCCTTTTACTTCGCTCGGCGAACCGAGCGCGGCCAATCGTCCCGCGTGAATGAGCGCGACACGGTGGCAGCGTTCCGCCTCGTCCAGATAATGCGTGGTGACGAGCACGGTCACGCCTTGCTGCGAGAGCATGTCAATCAACCGCCAGAATTGCCGGCGTGACAGCGGATCGACGCCGCCCGTCGGCTCGTCGAGAAACAGCAGCCGCGGCTCGTGGAGGATCGCGCAGCCGAGGGCGAGCCTTTGACGCCATCCACCGGCGAGATCGCGCGCGAGCGTGCTTTCGCGTCCGGCAAGGCCCGCCATCTCCAGCACGAACTTGCGCCGCTCGGCGAGCCGGCGCGCATCGAGGCCGTACACGCCGCCGAAGAACCCGATGTTCTGATCCACCGTCAGCAGCTCGTAGAGGGAGAAGCGCTGCGACATGTAGCCGATGCGCGTCTTGACCGCTTCCGGATCGCGCGAGACGTCGATGCCGTCCACGATCGCGGTGCCGGATGTCGGCCTCAGAAGTCCGCACAGCATGCGGATCGTCGTGGACTTGCCGGCGCCGTTGCTTCCGAGAAAGCCGAAGATCTCCCCCCGCTTGACGTCGAACGACAGATTGTCGACGGCGGCGAACGCGCCGAACCGGCGCGTGAGCTGTTTGACCTCGATGGCCGGACGCGGATCGCGCGGACCGTGCGGATCGCGCGGATCGGACGGGGCGGGGGCGTGCGGGTTCGCCATTGCGTCACCGGCCGACGGCGCGTGCGAGCCTCGCTTCCGCGAGCCGCGCGCCAGCAAGCGCGCGCGTGCGGTCGAGCTCCGCCTGAAGCACCGCGGTCTGCGCGTCCAACACTTCGGTGTTCGTCGCCACGCCGGCGCTGAACCGTTCGGCGAGCACGCGCCGCGCTTCGGCGGCGGCTTTCACGCCGTCCTCGGCGGCGGCGATTGCCGCGCGGCTCGAGGAGAGCTCGAGCGCGCGCTGCCGCACTTCGAACGCGACCTGACGATCGAAATCCGCCAGCCTCGCATCGGCCGCTCGCTTGGTCGCGTCCGCTTCCGCGCGCTCGGCGCGAACGCGTCCGCCGTCCCATAGCGTCCAGGACGCGTTGACGGACACGTCCCACGAGTCTTCCCATCGCGCGACGCGTGGAAAGATGCGTTGATTCGGCCGTCCGTAGTCGAAGCCGGCGGCGACGCCAATCTGCGGGCGCGCCCCCGCGCCCGCCGCGCCGACGCGCGCGCGCGCCGCCTCCACGCGATCGGTCAACGCCCGCCGCTCGGGACGCTGCGCGATCGCTTGCGCGATGAGCGACTCGCCTTCGACCGGCGTCTCCGCCGGCGCGTCGAGCGAAGCGGCCGGCGTGATCGGCCCGGCGCCGTCCAGGCCGACCAGCCGCCGCAGATCCGCTTCCGCGATCCGGCGCGCGTTGGCCGCCTCAATCGATCCCACGCGCTCGCGCGACTGCTGCGCCTCGGCCGAGAGCAGCTCGTTCGGCGGAATGAGCCCTTGATCGAGCCTCACGCGCAGATCGCGGACGTACGCCGCGATGCGGTCGAGCGATCGCGTCAACACCTGCTCCGCCTCGCGCGCGGTCACGAGCGTCCAGAACGCGCGCGTGATCTCGAGCCGCAGGTCCGCGCGCGCCGCAGCGAGATCCGCGCCCGTCGCGTCGCGCTCGGCGCGCGCCGCACGCTCGAGCTGATCGAAACGGCCGCCCGAGTAGATCAGCCATTGCAGATCCAATCGCGTCCGATAGTTGTCGGGCACGTCCGGATAGACGACCTGTCGCGGCCCTCCCGGCGGAGCAATCGCGAACTCCGTCACGTGATTCGTGCGCGTGTAGCCGCCCTGCAGCGCGACGACGGGCAGCCGCGCGGCGGCCGATCCGCGCTCGGCGGCGCCGGCGGCGTCCTGTCGCGCCTGCATCTCCGCCAGCCGCTGACTGGTCTCGAGACCCTTCGCGATGGCTTGGTCGAGCGAGACGACGGTGGGAGCGTCCTGCGCCGACGGACGCGCAACGGCGGCGGCAGCGATCGCGAAGCAGACAAGATGAAAGGCTTTGAGTCTCATGCGTGTGTCGACGTGATCAGTCCGATGAAGACATCCTCGAGCGTCGCGTGAACCGGACGGACGTCGAGCACTTCGATGCGATGCGACCGCAGCGCCTGCGAAATCCTCGCGACCGCCTCTTCCTGCGTGACGCCGGCGACGCGGACGTGCGCGCGATCGCCGAACGCCTGCACGTCGTCGACGCCGCCGATCGAGGCGAGAAGATCCAGTGGAGGGCGATCGGTCTTCGTGACGACTTCGATCAGGCGTCCCTCGAGCGACGCCTGCAGGACCGACGGACGATCGAGGGCGAGCAGCCGGCCCTCGTGCAGCAGCGCCACGCGCGCGCAGCGCTCCGCCTCGTCGAGGTACGGCGTGGCCATCACGATCGTGAGGCCGCCGGTCAGGAACTCCGACAACAGCTTCCAGAATTCACGCCGCGAGACGGGATCGACGCCGGTCGTCGGTTCGTCGAGGAACAGAACCTCGGGCTCGTGGACGAGCGTGCAGGCGAGCGCGAGCTTCTGCTTCATGCCGCCGGACAGTTTGTCCGCGCGGCGCGATCGGAACGGCGTCAACTGCGTCATGTCCAGCAGACGGTCGCGCGCGGCCGCATAGCGGCGAACGCCGTGGATCTCCGCAAAGAACGCGACGTTCTCGTCGATCGAGAGATCGCCGTAGAGGCTGAATCGCTGCGACAAATATCCAACCGTGTGGGTGACGGCGCGGTGCTCGCGCACGGGATCGCGGCCGCCGATCGAGATCTGCCCGCCGTCCGGACGAATCAGGCCGCACCCGAGGCGAATCGCCGTCGTCTTGCCCGCGCCATCGGGACCGATCACGCCGAACATCTCCCCTTTGCTCACCGCGAACGACACGGCGTCGAGCGCCTTGAGCGAGCCGTACTGCTTCGTCACGCGATCGAAGCGAATCGCATCCATAGGTCACTCGGGCAGCTCGACCTCGACCGGCATCCCGGGCTTCAGCACGCCGTCCTTGTTGTCGGTCGCCACTTTGATTCGATAGACGAGCCGCGATCGCTCGGCCGCGGTCTGAACGTTTCTCGGCGTGAACTCCGCCTTCGGCGAGATGAACGTGATCGACCCATCGAGGCGCTGTCCCGCGTCGGTGACGACGACGAGCTTTTGACCGAGCTTGAGCCGCGGGACGACCGGCTCGTCGACGTAGACGTTCGCCCACGCGTGATCGAGATCGGTCACGACCACGATTGGCGCTCGAGGCGCAATCATTTCTCCGGCGTCCGCGAGCTTCGACGTGACGATCCCTGCGACGGGAGAATTGAGCACCGCGTCCGTGAAGTTCTTGCGAAGCGACGCAATCTGCGCTTCGACGGCGGCCACGCGCGCGCGAGCCGCCGCGATTTCCTCGGGACGCGCACCGGCCTTCAATCGCGCGAGGCCTTCGGACGCCGCCCGCACGTGCTCCTGCCCCGCCACGACCTTCGCCGACGCCACGTCCCTGCGCGTCGCCGCATCGTCGCGCTGCTTTCGCGATCCGGCGTTGGCTTTCAGCAGCGCCTCGAACCGCTGCAGATCCGCCGTCGCCGCCGTGAGCTCCGCATTCGCGGCGCGCAGATCCGCGTCGGCCGACTCCACTTGCGCCTGCGCCTGACGAATATCTTCGCGGCGCGAGCCGGCGAGCAGCAGCCGCAGCTGCGCCGTCGCTTGATCGCGGTCCGCTTCGGCGCGGCGGATGGCGAGCTCGGTGTCCGACGTTCCGATCCTCGCGAGCAGCGTCCCGACGGCGATCCGATCGCCTTCATCGACCGCGAGCTCGACGATGCGGCCGCCGACTTCTGCAGCGACGCGAACTTCCGTCGCCTCGACGTAGCCGGATGCGCGCGGCGGGCCCTGCGCTCTGCGGTTGCCGCACGCCGAAGACACGACGGCGATCGCGAGGATCGCCACGATGGCCGCACCTGACGTCTTCATACGACTCGCCCTTCGAGCAATCCAATCGCGACCCGCTGCACGTGCGCGACGACGTCGTCGCGCTTCAGCGCCGCTGGGCCTTTCACGCCGGCGCGCTCGATCCGCTGGCGGAGACCCACGCTCGCGAAGAACAGCAGCAGCGGCGCGACGATGCCGGCGTGGAGGAGCATGGGGCTGATCGGCTTGAACGCACCCGCGCGCACGCCTTCGTCGACGATGGCGGTGATCGACTTCAAGGCGACGGCCATCGATCCGAAGGTCGCCTCGTCGAGGTGCGTGCCGCCGTCGGCAATCTCGCGGAACCACATCGGCGGAAAGTGCGGCCGCGCTTCGGCCTCGACGGCGAAGGCCTCGACGAACTGGCGGATCTTGTCGGCGGGCGGGACGTCGGAGGCGGCGGCGCCGCGGAGGCGGGCGCCGACGGCGTCGAACATGTCGCGCAGGACCTCGCGATAGAGGACGGCCTTGCTCTTGAAGTGGTAGTAGATCATCGCCTTGTTGAGGCGGGCGGCGGCGGCGATACGGTCGACGGAGGTGGCGGCGAAGCCGCGCGCGGCGAACTCGCGCGCCGCGGCGGCGAAGATGCGATCGCGCGAGTGGTCGGAGGTGGCCTGCCGGCCCGGCCTCGCGCCGGCTCGTGTGCTAACTAACCGTTTGGTTAATTTCACTGACCAGTTATTTAGCAGGCCTGCGGGGTTCGTGTCAAGTCGTTCACGGGCGTGCGATCGCGATCACGAAATCAATCCCCGCGATCGCGGAGGGCGAACACGCGAACGTCGGTCGACCGCGCAACGCGTTCGGGTCACAGCAGCTTCGAGAGCCGCGCGTAGCCGGCGCGGCTCACGGGCAACCGGCGACCGTCGTGCAGGATCGCGACGCGGCTGTCTTTCGCATACAGCTCGACGCGCGCGATCCGCTCGATGTTCAGGAGATACGAGCGATGGATCCGCACGAAGCGTCCGGGATCGAGCGACGCTTCGACCGCGGCAAGCGTTTGATCCTTCAGGAACGCCTTCCCCTCCGCGACGAACGACACGTAGTCGTCCTGCGCTTCGACGTAGTCGATGCGGCCCGCGGGGATCACGTGCACCTGCGCGCCGTCGCGGATCAGCACCCGCTCGAGCGGCCCTTGCCGCGGACGCGCTTGCGCCACGAGCGCCTCGACGTCGACGTCGCGCGACGCCTCCGCCGGATCGCGCCCCGCCAGCCGCGCCCGCGCGCGCGACAGCGCCTCCCCGAACCGCTCTTCGCTGAACGGCTTCAGCAGATAGTCGATCGCGTGCACCTCGAACGCCTGCAGCGCGTACTTGTCGTACGCCGTCGTGAAGATCACCGGCACGCTGCGCCCCAGCAGCTCGAGCACTTCGAATCCGTTCAGCTTCGGCATCTGCACGTCGAGGAACAGGAGATGCGGCGCGAGCTCGCTCACCGCCTTTACCGCGTCGAAGCCGTTGCCGCATTCGGCGACGATCTCCACGCCCTGATGCGCGCCGAGGAACTCGCGGATCACGCCGCGGGCCAGCGCCTCGTCGTCGACGATCACGACTCGCAGTGTTTCGACGTCGGTCATGCTGACTCCTTGCTCACCGCCGCAGCCGCCGGGAACGACAGCTCGACGCGCCACACACCATCCTGCTCCGCCGTCGTCACCTGCGCGTCGACGCCGTGCAGCGCGCGCAGACGCGCCTTCACGTTCGACAAGCCAACGCCCGATCCCGTCCCGCGCGGACGATCAGGATCGCACGGGTTCTCGATGCGGATCGAGAGGTGCGTCGGCGTGCGCGACGCGGCGATGCGGATCGTGCCGCGGCCCAGCATGTGCGCGATCCCATGGGTGACGGCGTTCTCGACGATCGGCTGGAGCAGGAGCGGCGGAAGGAGGCCCGCGTCCGCCTCGTTCGCGACGGCGATCTCCACGTCGAGCCGGTCGCCGAAGCGAATCCGCTCGACGGCGAGAAAGCGCTCGACGAGCTTCAGCTCCCGCGCGACCGTGATGCGCGACTCCCCGCCGAGCGCGAGCGTCTCGCGCAGGAAGTCGCCGAGCAGCAGGCACATGCGCCGCGCCGCCGCGGCATCGACGCTCGTCAACGCGCTGATCGAGTGCAGGCAGTTGAAGAGGAAGTGCGGATCGATCTGCGCCCTGAGCGATCGCAGCTCCGCTTCGCGCGCGAACACCTGCACCTGGAGCGCGCGCCGCTCCGCTTCCTGCGTCTCCTCGACGGTGATCAGCAGATAGCTCAGCGCAATCGACAAGAGATACAGCAGCATGCCGAACCCGAACACGAGGCTCTCGTGCCCGCCGCTGCGCGCCGACGCCGGAGCCCAGCCGCGCGCGATCAGGAACGTCAGCCACAGCCTCGCCATCGCGAGCCATCCCGCGCTCGACAGCAGCGACGCGACAATCGCGGTCGTCAGGATGCGCGTGGGACCGGAGGTGACGATCGGAAGGCTGCGCGCGACGTACCACGCCGACAGGCACACGAACGCATACGCCCACGCGATCGGAAGCGCGAGGCCGAGCGCCTGCAGCCAACTGAGGGTCATGCGGTCCGCGAGCAGCAGCGCGAGGAGCGCGCCGGCCAGGATCCACAAGCCCGTGTACAGCGCGAGGCGGCCGCCGCGCGCGAGGATCGGATGCATCCTGCTTAGATTAGTTCCTGATCTCGACGCCGCCCATCAACGCCACGCCGCGAAGCGTGAGGCGATGCGTGGTGGCCGCTTGGATCGGGCGCGTCTTGTCCTCGACGCCACCCATCAGCGGGACGACGTGGCTCTCGACGGTCCAGTCCTCGGGCACGCGAATCTCGATGCCGCCCCACATGCAGAAGAGATCGATCGTGGCCTCCCCGTTGATCGCGGCTTTGCGCAGATCGAGCTCGCAGCCGCCCATGATCGCGACGAGGTCGGCGCCGCGGAACGCGCTCGAGTTGTTGCCGCGCGAAATGCCGCTCATGATCGCCACGAGGTTCATCCGCGAGCTGTTTGTGAACGACCGCGGCCACTTGCCCTTCCCGAACCCTTTCGGCCCGCACGTCTGCTTGTCGGACGCCGAGCTCGGCGGCGCCGGCTGCGGCACGGGCTCGACGAGCGGCTCGATCGTCGGGCTGTTCCACGTGCTCGACCCGAGACTCGAATCGATCGGCGGAAGCGGATCGAAGCTCGGGATCGGCGGAGGCGGCGGCGGAACCGGCGGCCGCTTCGTCACGCCTTGCCACACGAGATACACGCCGAGCAGCACGAGGCCAATCGGCCAGACCTGTCGAAGATTGAGGTGGAACAGGTTGAGCTCCTCGCCCTGGAGCCACAACCCGATGATCGTCATGAGAAGACCGGCGAACGCGCCGCTCCCGTCGCGCGCCTGGAGCAGCTTCGCGACGCCAATCACGATGATCGCGCTCGGCCAATACCGCAGGTACGACGTCGCGGGCGCGATGCCCAGCTCGTCGAGCGTGAAGACGACGCCGACGAAGGCGATCAGCACGCCGATGACGAGCTGCGGCGTGATGCGAAACGTTTGCGACGAGGCCGGCGCGGGAAAGAGATCCATGACTATTGCTCGTCAGCCGAAGGGCCGTTCGCCACCGGACTCAGCGATCGCAGCACCAGGAACACGCCGAGCCCAATCAACGCGATCGGCCACGTGCGATCGTAGGACACGCCGAACATGCGGTATTCGTTCACGAGTCCCCACACCCCGAAGAACAACAGGACGATCGCCGCGCGGCTCGGGTACGGACGGTCGCCGGCGCGCCACTCACCCATCTTCGCAAGGCCGATCAGGACGAGAATCCAGGGCCAGATCGGCAGGTTGAGACGGAACCCGCTCCACTCGTGCCGATCGGCCAGGAATCCCGTGGCGACGATGAGGATTACCAAGCCGAGGAACAACCGCGACGGGCTGCAGGACGGTGCTCGGGGCTCGAGCGGTTCCAGGTGGTCCATGCCTCACGATACGCCGCCGCCATGCGGCCGGACGGACGTTTCCGGCGAAACACGGCCGACGGCCGGTGAACGGCGGATCAGGTAGAATTCTCGCCCCATGCTGCACAAACGATGGCTGCCCGTCCTCGTGATCACCGTTTTCACGGCGCTGCCCGTCATCGGCACGGCCCGTCAATCGCCGAGCTCGGGACACGACGCACGCCAGGCGGACCTGAAGGCCCGGCGCGCGCGCGCGATGGACCGGCTCGGATCCGAGACGCTCGCGATTGTCTGGAGCGCGCCGACGAGAGTGTATTCGCTCGACGTCGACTACGAGTACCGGCAGGACAGCAACTTCTTCTACCTCACCGGCATCGATCAGCCGGAATCGATCCTGGTCCTCATGCCGGGCAACGCCACGCGCCGCGAGATCCTCTTCATTCGCGACGCCGATCCGCGGCGCGAGCATCGCGAAGGGCATAGCTTGACGATGGCCGAAGCCACCGCGGAGAGCGGCGTGCAGGCGGTGATGTTCACGAGTCAATTCGAGAGCTTCATCGCCGCGATGTTCTCGAAGCGCGCCATGGGCGCCGACCCCGGCGAGTACGACAAGTTCTTCGCGGCCGTGACCGATGGCCGCGCGAAGCTGTCGATGCTGCTCGAGCCGCAGCCGACGCTCTCGGCGCCCGCCGGTCCCGCGCGCCAGTTCGGCGCCAGCCTTCGAGAGCGATTCTTCGGCTTCAGCGTGCAAGACATCACCCCCGTGCTCTCTGAATTGCGGCAGGTGAAGACCGCGTACGAGCAGCAGGTGCTGCGCAAGAGCGTCGCGATCTCGAGCGACGCGCACAAGGCGGGAATGCGCGAGGCCGCGCCGGGCAAGTTCGAGTACGAAGTCGAAGCGGCGATCGAGTCGGTGTATTTGCGCAACGGCGCGATGAGCTGGGGCTATCCGTCAATCGTCGGCAGCGGTCCGAACGCGACGATCCTCCACTACAACCGATCGAGCCGCCGGATGGAATCTGGCGATCTGCTGCTCGTCGACGCGGCCGGAAGCTATCAGGGCTACACCGGCGACATCACGCGCACGTATCCGGTGAACGGCACCTTCACGCGCGACCAGCGTGACATCTACGAGATCGTGTTGGCCGCGCAGGAGGCGGGAATCAAAGCGGCAAAGGTGGGCAATCGTTTCGCGGACATTCAAGCCGCGTGCGACGACGTGCTCCGCGCCGGACTCGTGCGGCTCGGACTCGTCGTCAATCCCACCGGCCAGCAATTCAAGATTTGGTCGACGCACGGCGTGTCGCACTGGATCGGTCTCGACGTGCACGACGTCGGCGTTCCGCGCCCGCTCGGCGCCGGCATGACCTTCGTGATCGAGCCAGGGATCTACATCCGCGAATCCGCGCTGGAGAACTTGCCGAACACACCCGAGAATGCCGCGTTCGTGACCAAGGTGCGGCCGGTCGTACAGAAGTACAAGAACATCGGCGTGCGGATCGAGGATTCGTTTCTCCTCACCGACACGGGTCTCGAGCGGCTGTCCGCGGGCGTGCCGCGAACCACCGACGAGATCGAGAGCTTCATGAAGAAGAAATAGACGCTACTTGTCGGGGAGCCCTGCGGCGCGGCGTGCTTTCCGCAACGCTTCGAGCGCGTCCTCGACTTCTTTCCGCGCCGATTCCTTGGCGCGTTCGTCCTTCGCGTCCTTGAACTTGTCGATCGCTTTGAGAACCGCCCACTGCAGCGCGATCGACGTCGCCGCGACCACCAGCGCTTCGCCGTTGGAATACGGCGCGTATCCACGAACCGCTTCCGGCGTCACCAGGTTCAGGAATTCCTGATGGGTCATCCCGCCGTACGAGACGGGCCCGCGCACGAAGTCCTTGCCGAGGAGCGCTTGAATGTCGATCCTTTCCCCTTCGACGTCGACGCGATACACGGGCCGGCCGTTCCGGCCCTGAGGCTCGATCAGCCGGATCCTGGACGGCTGCGCCAGCGCGCGCCTGATGCGGCTGAGCGACACCGGCAGCTCTTCGGAGGCCGGCGTGTTCGAGCCGTTGGCCTGCGTCGACGGCGTCGAATCGGGGGCGGGAGGCGTAGACGTACTACTCTGCTGGGGCAACGGTGAACCCAACAGAGCTACCAAGACAATCGCCGGGAACTTCATGCGCTGCCCTTAGGACGACCGGGACCGGCTCGCGGCTTCCTGTCAGGCTCAGGTCCTCGAGTCCGCGATCCCTGATCCCAGTCTACCTGGGTCCGTCGATTCGCCCAAATGCAGCTCGACGGCGGTCACGCGGGATCGCGCGTCCAGATTTCCGTTTCGGCGCCGGACGGATCCTCGACGAACTTGAGCACGAGACGGATCGGACCGATGTGAATCTCGTCGCCGGGCGACAGGCGGGTCGCCGCATGAATCCGCTCGGTTCCCACGAACGTGCCGTTCTTGCTCTCGAGATCTTCGATGACGACTTCGCTGCCGTTCACGGTCACGCGAGCGTGTTGACGGGAGATCCTCGGCGACTCGAGGCGGATCGTCAGGCCCGGATCGCGGCCGATGATATGCTCGCCGTTCGTGAGGCGGAACTCGACGTTCGCGCCAATCAGCCAAAACACCGGCCCTTCGGAGGCCTGCGCGGACGGCTCGAGATCGACGACGCCGGTCGCGGCGAAGCGATAGCCGAATCCGTGCACGGTCTGAACGAAGCCGTCCGATCGCGAGTGATCGTCGATCGCGTCGCGGATCTCGTTGATCGCCCGGGCCAGGCTGGCGTCGGATACGTAGACGCCCGGCCAGACTTTCTCGAGGAGCTCCTGCTTGGAGAGTGCTTTCGGCCGCTTTTCGACGAGGACCTTCAACAGCTCGAAGGCCTTCGGGGACAAGTGGACTTCGCGCGTCCCCCGGAGAAGCTGGCGTGCATCCGTATCAAGGTGGTATTCGGCGAAACGAACCGGCACGCGCCTCCCAAGCGGGCGTGTCCGCCTTTCGGAATCAGAAACTCCGAAAGAATCCGTCAGGACATACCCGGCAAACCGCCCCTATATTAGCGCCAGCGGAGACGAGGCCGGAAATGGCCGCCTCGAGTTGGATGGCATCCCCTCGCGGCGCTCCCTCCCACTCCTGGCAAGAGGGTCCGGCACAATCGGACTCTACGGAGGGGTCCCAACGCCTGCGGCAATATTGGCCACAGCCACCGGGGTCCCGGCAGGATCACGCAGCGCCGCCCGCCGGCACCGAGCAGCCAGTTCCTGTTGCCCGTCTCCGCTTCCGTTGTTCAGCGCCGGGACGACGGTTGTTCGGTCGTGAACAGAATCGGACCTCCGGCAGACCTCGCGCAATCCCCGCAACCACCTGACTGCAATCCAGTTGAACGCTACGGGCGATCCCCGGCATGGGTATCGCTATAGCGCGATACTCCCAGGAGACATGATGGCCACATTCCTCCAGGACCTCCGGTATGGCGTGCGCATGCTGCTGCGCGCCCCGTCGTTCGCCGCCGTCGCGATTGCGACGCTCGCCCTGGGCATCGGCGCGAACACCGCGATCTTCAGCGTCGTCAACGCCCTCGTCCTGCGCCCGCTTCCCTACCCCGACCCGCACGAGCTGGTGATGGTGTGGCAGGACGTGCGCGCGCGCGGCGGACCGGCGAACGAATGGGGGACGCCGGGGAACTTCGCGGACTGGAAGAAGAGCGGGCTGTTCACCGGTGTCACCGCCATTCAGGGCTGGGTTCCGACGCTCACCGGCTTGGGCGATCCGGAGCCGCTCGTGGGTGAGCAGGTCACCCACGAATACTTCGACGTCCTGGGAATCACGCCGGCGCTCGGCCGATCGTTTCGCACCGAAGACGACGTGCCGAACGCGGCGCGCGTGACGATCATCAGCCATGCGCTGTGGCAGCGGCGGTTCAACGGCGACGCCGCGACGATTGGACGCGCGATCGTGCTCGGCGGCGAACCGCACGAGATCGTCGGCGTGATGCCCGCGGGATTCCGGCCGGGCATCATCGGCACCGCGGAATTGTGGCGTCCGCGCAGGCTGAACCTCACGGCGCCGGCGCGCGGCGCGGTGGTGCTCCGGATCATCGCCCGGATGAAACCGGATCAGAGCCTCGAGCAGACATCCGCCTCGGCGACGCTGCTCGCGGCGCAGCTCGCCGCGGCGTATCCGGAATGGAACCAGGGTGCGGGGATCAACGTCACGACGCTGCACTCTCAAGTCGTCGGCAACATTCAGCAGGGTCTGTTCGTGCTCCTTGGCGCCGTCGGCTTCGTGCTGCTGATCGCGTGCGCGAACATCGCGAACCTCCTGCTCGCGCGGGCGTCGGCGCGCGCGCGTGAGATTGCGGTTCGCCTCGCGCTTGGCGCCGCGCGGCGGCGGCTCGTACGGCAGTTATTGACCGAGAGCGTGCTGTTGTCGGCCGCCGGCGGCGCGCTCGGGATCCTCCTCGGGGTGTGGGGCATCGAGGCGCTCGTCGCGATCGCGCCGCAGTCGGCGCCGCGCGTGGGCGAGATCGGGCTCGATCGCACGGTGCTGGCGTTCGCGCTCGCGATGACGCTCATCACCGGCATGCTCTTCGGGATCGTGCCCGCCATTCAGGCGGCACGCGCCGACGTCACGCCCGCGCTGAAAGACGGCGCGCGCGGCACGCCGAGCAAGTCCGGACATCGTACGCGCCGCGCGCTGATCGCGATCGAGGTCGCGATCGCGCTCGTTCTCCTCGTCGGCAGCGGCTTGCTCATGCGCACGCTCGTGCGGCTGCAGCACTTCGATCTCGGCTTCACGCCCGATCGCGTGCTCGTCGGACAGGTCAATCCTCCACGGGTCAAGTACTCGACTCGGGAGCAGCTGTCCGCGTTCTACGATCGTCTCATTGCGCGCGTCTCGCAGTTGCCCGGGATCGAAGCCGCGTCGTTGTCGTCGATCGTGCCGCTCGGCGGCGACAGCGACATGTCGATTCTCATCGAAGGCCGGCCCGTGCCGAAGACCGAGGACGCCGCGATCGCGGTCTGGTATCGCTTGATCAGCCCCGCGTATTTCAAGGCGATGGGCATCCCGGTGAAGCTCGGTCGCGCGTTCGAATCGATCGAGCCCTCGCCTGTCGTCATCGTGAGCGACGTGACCGCGCGGCGGTTCTGGCAGGACGAGAACCCGCTCGGGAAGCGCGTGCGCTTCGGAGAAGGAGAGACCGATCCCTGGTTCACGGTGGTCGGCGTCGTCGGCGAAGTACGCATGCGCGGCGCGCGCGGTGGAAGCCGGAGCGAAGTGTATCTGCCGTACTGGCAGTACCCGGAGCCGGGCACGAACGTCGTGCTCAAAGCGGCGGGCCGGCCCGAGGGTCTCGTTGGCGCGCTGCGTCAGGCGGTGCGCGACGTCGATCCCGACATCCCCGTCTCGGGGATCGCGCCCATGTCGACGATCGTGTCGGGATCGATCGACGAGCCGCGCTTCCTCGCGCTGCTGGTGGGTGTGTTCGCCGCGCTTGCGCTCGCGCTCGCCGCGGTCGGGATCTACGGCGTGATCGCGTACGCCGTCGCCCAGCGGACCGCGGAGATTGGCGTCCGCATGGCGCTGGGCGCGGCGCGCAAAGACGTGTTCGCGCTCGTGATCTTCGACGGGCTGAAGCTCACCGCGGTCGGGATCGTCTTCGGCCTCGTCGCGGCCGGCGCGATGAGCCTCGGCATCGAATCGTTGCTGTTCGGCGTCCGCCCGATCGATACGCTCACGTTCGCTGGAATGACCGCGGCGCTCGTCATCACCGCCGTCGCCGCGTGCATCGTGCCCGCGCGGCGGGCCGCCCGCGTGGACCCGATGGTCGCCCTTAGGGCCGAATAGGGAAATGAGCGATAATCGCTTGGAAACCGCTTCACGGTCGTGCCCGTCTAACGAGCAGAGGTTGAGAGCCAATGGCGTTTTTCTCCAGATCCAGTCAGCCCGCGCCGCAAGTCGACAGCGTCCCGCCTGACGTCGTCCTTGCGCCGAACGCACTGATCGCAGTTCGCAACATCGAGAAGTCATACGCGCACGGGACGAGCCGCACCTACGTCCTGCGCCGGATCACGCTCGACGTGAAAGAAGGCGAGTTCATCTCGATCATGGGGCCGTCGGGGGCCGGCAAGTCGACGCTGCTGCACATCATCGGGATGCACGACAGCGCGTGGACGGGCGAGTACTACTTTCTCGATCAGCCCGTGCACAAGCTCGGCGCGAAGGATCGCGCGCGGCTGCACAAGCAGAACATCGGCTTCGTGTTCCAGAGCTACCACCTGCTCGATCACCTCACCGTCTACGAGAACCTCGACATCCCGCTCTCCTATCGCGACATCCGCAAGTCGGAGCGCGAGAGCATGGTGTGCGACATCCTCGACAAGTTCGCCATCGTCGGCAAGAAGGATCTCTATCCGAACCAGCTCTCGGGCGGTCAGCAGCAGCTCGTCGCCGTGGCGCGCGCCGTCATCTCCAATCCGAAGGTCATCCTCGCGGACGAGCCGACCGGCAACCTGCACACGAGTCAGGGCAAGGAGATCATGGAGCTCTTCCGCAAGCTGAACGAGGGGGGCACCACCATCATCCAGGTCACGCACTCGGAAGCGAATGCGGCGTACGGCAGCCGCATCGTTCAGCTGCGCGACGGCTGGGTGGTGGAGGAGTAGACGGAAGAAAGTCTGAAGGCTGAAGTCGGAAGTGCGAAGTCAGAGCGAAGTCGTAAGAAGTGGAAAGGGCCGGTCATCCTTCG
>DATBJJ010000051.1:0-113860 GCA_036556425.1 Vicinamibacterales bacterium | reverse complement strand
CATCAGCGAACTGCGCCCGGGCAGAACCGGCAACGAGATCCTCGCCGCGTCACTTGCCCGCATGAAAGAGAAAGGGATCAACGGCACCGTCTACTCCCATCCCGTCGGCCTCCACGGCCACGGCGCCGGCCCGCTCATCGGCCTGTGGGACTACCAGGATGGCGTGCCGGGCCGCGGCGACGTGGCGGTGATCCCGCGCATGTGGTACTCGATCGAGCTGCAGGCGACGACGCCCGTGCCCGAGTGGAACGGGCAGACGGTGCGAATGGCGCAAGAAGAAGACGCGATCATCGGCGCCGACGGAAAGATCCGATGGGCGCTGCGGAGGCAGGACGCGCTGTTCCTCGTCAAGTAGCGGCGCGTTTGGCAGTCGCCGTCATGGCGACATCACATATCCGGGCCGGGCTCTCACGCTGGCGTCGGATCGCTTCACCTTGACGCTTACCTTGCGGAATTTCTTGTCCGCTGCCGCGTTGGACGGGTTGTAGGCGAGGATGTAGTACGTCGCGCGCTCGTGCTGCATGCGCGCGATACCGGCAGCGAGGTTGTTCGTGTTTTCCAGCAACGTACCGCCGGTTTCTCTTGCGAGCCGACCGAGGACGGCGGACGACCGCGACGTCAAAACTTGTTCCTGGTGCTCGAGCTCCTTCGTCATTGGGCCATCGCCGCGCTTGATATCGCCGATGCCCTGCCCGCCGGCAACGTCCACGCTCCGCCCCACCTTGGCCTCCTCGCTGTGAACGCGCAGGCCAGCGGCGTCGATTGGATGGATCGTGATGTTGTGCCGATTCGCCTGTCCGATCAGCGCATCGAAGGCAGGCTTGATCCGCGCTGTTACGGGAACGTTCTCGGCGAAGTAGAGAATCGTCTTCCGTCCGGGCATCAGGGCGAGCGCGTCGACCGCGGCGCGCAGGCCGGCGATCGAGACCTGCCCTTCGAGCTCGGCGAAAAGCTGTTGGTAACCATCCCACATCCGCAGCTCGATTCGCCGCAACACGCCTTCAGCGCCTGGCGCGTTCAACAGCGCCTCGCGCTCGCGCGCGTTCACCCAGCCGCTGCCATATTCGGCGCCCGCCGTCGACGGACGACTGGGATCCAGTGGCATCTGCTGCATGCGTGAGCCGCCAGCGCGGTCGCTCTGCATCGTTGGTCTGGACGCCAAGGCAACGATACCCTGCTGCAGCACCTCGCGTTTGTTCGTGAACGGCTGCAGCATCGACAGTGTCGAATCCGCCGCAAAGATGCCGGCATATTCGTGCTCCGCCGACAGCGTCGAAATGTAGGCGAGCGCAGCGCGTTGGGCGAGCGCGCGCGACTCCGTCCCAAGCAAATCGAAGAGCAGCGCCGTCACCGCGGGTATGTTCTCGGTCATTCCCGCGGGAGCAGATGACTCGGACACCGGAGAGCCGTGTCCTGAGGGTGCCGCCGCTCCCCGTCCACTCGTCCCGTCGATCGTTCGCGCCGTGCCCCGTGTCACCAACGTGACGGATACGATCTGCTGGCGCTTGCCGTCTTCGGTCACCTCGAATTCATCCGGCCGCAGGTCCAGGATCGGTTGACCGTTGCGATCGAGCACGGTTGCGTCGATCAAGACGCCCGTGGTTCCAACCTTCGTGATGGGTGGCTGAGTGTGAGCCCGTCCCAGCGCTGTGGGCAATAGCAGAAGCGAAGCAGCGAGGATCGGAGCTGACTGAGATAGTCCTCTCACGTGCTCTCCCCGGCAGGCGGCGGACCTATTCTACACGTCCCTTGCCTTCGACGATGGTCACGTAGCGATCGATCGGGAGATCCGCGATCCGCTGCACGCGCCCGCTGGGCTGCGGCCATTTGATTTCGACCCAATCGACTTTCGCCGCTGTCCCGAGGCCGAGCACTTCGCGCATGTCGTGCGACGACATGTAGCTCCCGCCGTGAGTCTTGAACCGGCTCCTCGTCACGCCGTTGGCCGACCACGTGATCGTCGCGCCGATCGCGTCGCGATTGCAGCTCGTTCCCTGCAGCTTCAGGCCCAGCCAGTGATGGCCGGCCGCCGAGTTGTTCTTGAGCAGCAGCGGCGCTTCGCCGTTGTTCCCGATCAAGACGTCGACGCGGCCGTCGTTGTTGTAGTCGCCGACGGCAAGGCCGCGCGCCGGGAAGAGCTTCTGGAACACCGGGCCGCTCTGTCCGCTCACGTGCACCAGCTTCGTGCCGTCGTGGTGGAAGAGCAGCAGCGGCTCCTTGTATCGGACCTGACGCGAATAGCTCTCGATCATGTCGTCGGGATGACCGTTCGCGAGGAACAGATCGACGAAACCGTCGTTGTCGTAGTCGAAGAACTTCAGGCCCCATCCGCTCATCAGACGCGTCGCCTGCGCGACCGCGTTCGGCGCGGCAACGTCCGCGAAGAACTCGTTTCCCTCGTTCTTGTAGAGCGAGAACATCTCCTGGTCGACGTTCGCGACGAAGAGATCCTGTTTGCCGTCGTTGTTGAAGTCCGCGGCGTCGACTCCCATGCCGGATCGCGGCGTCCCGTTCGAGCTGAAGCCGACCTCCGCCGCGAGCGCCTTCTCTTCCCACACGCCCTTGCCGCGATTCACGAACAGGAAATTCTGAACGGTATCGTTCGCGACGAAGAGGTCGAGCAGGCCGTCGTTGTTGATGTCCGTGGCGACGACGCCGAGCGCCTTGCCAAGGGCGCGCTCGATGTGGGTGCCGCCGCTGACCTTCGTGAACGTTCCGTCGCCGTTGTTGCGATAGAGCAGGCTCGACGTCGGTTTGAACACCCGCGGGATGCAGTAGAAGCGTTTGCCGAGCTTGTTGTCGCCGCAGAAGACGTCGTTCTTCACGGAGTACTGGACGAAGCTGCACAGGAACAGATCGAGCCGGCCGTCGTTGTCGTAGTCGAACCAGACCGCGCTCGTCGTCCATCCGGGCGACGCGACGCCTGCCTTGTCGGTCACGTCTGTAAACGTGCCGTTGCCGTTGTTGTGATAGAGCGTGCACCGCCCGTACGCGGTGACGAGGATGTCCTGATGCCCGTCGTTGTCGTAGTCCGCGATGGCGCAGCCCATGCCGAACTCGCGGCCGCCGGCGACGCCCGCCTTGTCGGTCACGTCGGTGAACGTGCCGTCCCGGTTGTTCTTGTAGAGGACGTTCTTGAGCGGCGCCGGCGGCTGATAGAAATCCGCCGCGCCGCTGTTGACCATGAAGATGTCCATCCACCCGTCGTTGTCGTAGTCGAAGAACGCCACGCCCGGCCCCATCGTCTCGGGCAGATACCGGTTCGCCGACATCGCGTTCTGATGAACCCACGTGATGCCGCTCGCGCTCGCTGGGACTTCCTCGAAGAGCGGCGGGCCTTGCATCCCGGTCCGCAAGCGCGGACTCGCGATAGCTGAAAGGCCGCTGAGGCCGATGACCCGAATGAAGTCTCGTCGCGTGGGAATGAGGGACCGAGTAGAACGACTCATGAGCGGGTCCAATTGTATCGAACGGATCGGGACATGAGGGTCTACGGGTTGAAGTACCACGGTTGAAGTACGATCGATGTCATGCGTTCAGCCTGGTGGGTTACTGCAGCGTGCTGTGCGGCGCTGTTTGCCGTGCGTCAGCCCGCCTCGACACCCGAACAGCAGGCGCGCGCGGCGTGCTCGGGGTGCCACACGTTTCCTCCCGCGGACATCCTCCCGCGCGCCGCGTGGCGCGACGAGGTCGTGATGATGCATTTCATCCGCGAGAAGCGCGTGCCGCCCGCGGGTCAGATGGAGGCCGTGAGCCGCACGATTCAGCTCCCGCCAGATCTGGAGCAGGCGCTGGCGTACTACACGAGCCGTGCGCCGGAGCGTCTCCCGGCGCCGGAGCCGTGGCCGGACCCGGCGGCGTCCCCGATAAAGTTCGTCAAGTCGACGTTGACGATGGCGGAGATGCCCGGGCCGCCGGCGGTGTCCAGCGTCCGGTTGGTGGACATCGACGGCGACAAGCGTCTGGACGTCCTCGGCACCGACATGCGCCACGGCGTCGTCTTCGTGAGACGCTCGTCGCAAGCGAGCAGGACCTTGTCCGTGCTCGCGAGCATCCCGCATCCATCGCGCGTCTCGATGACGGATGTCGATCGCGACGGCGTCGAGGATCTGCTCGTCGGCGATCTCGGCGAGTTCTTTCCGGCCGATCACAAGAGCGGCGGCGTAATCTGGCTCCGCGGTCTGGCGACGGGCAAGTACGGCACGTTCTGGCTGGACGGATGGCCCCGCGTCGCGGACGTCGAGTCCGCCGACTTCAACGGCGACGGCGCAAACGATCTGGCCGTGGCAGCGTTCGGCTGGCGAACATCGGGTCACGTCGACATTCTCGAGAACCGATCGTCGAGCGGCGCAAAGCCTTCGTTCACGACACACACGATCGATCCGCGCACGGGCGCCATCGACGTCATCCCGCTCGATCTCAATCGCGACGGCAAGATGGATCTCGTCACCCTGCTGGCGCAGGAGCACGAGACCGTGGTCGCCTACATCAACAAGGGCACGGGCGATTTCACGTTCGACCAGAAAGTCATCTACGCGGCGCCGCATCCGAACTGGGGATCGTCTGGCATACAAGTCGTGGACCTCGACAAGGACGGCGACCTCGACGTCCTCCTCACGCACGGCGACACGTTCGACGACGGGATCGTGAAGCCGTATCACGGAATCCAGTGGCTCGAGAACACGGGAAGCTATCCGTTCGCCGAGCGCACGCTCGCGCGGATGCCGGGCGTCCACGGCGCGAAGGCGATCGACATGGACGGCGACGGCGATCTCGACATCGTCGCCGCGGCGTTGCTCGCCGGCGGATCCGACGTGGACGAGCGCACGCTGTCGGCGCTCGTGTGGCTGGAGCAGACGACGCGGGGAACGTTCGTGCGGCACACGATCGCGATGGGCTTTCCGCGCTACGCGACGCTCGACGTCGGCGATCTCGACGGCGACGGCGGTGTCGAGATCGTGGCGGGCCGCTTCACGCTGGAGAAGACCGCCGCGGATTGGCTCGACGTGTGGACCAGAAAGAAGTAGCTCTCAGCTTTCAGCTCTCAGCTCTCAGCTGACAGCTGATAGCTGACAGCTGATAGCTATTCCTGAATCGTGAAGAATGCGCTCCTGGAGATCTCGCGGGAGCCATCTTTCACGCTGATTCGCAGCTCGTACGTGCCGGCGGGGAGCGACGCGACAGGGAGGCGGCCGACGTGCTGGACTCGCGGGCCAGAGGACGCGGGCAACGAGAGCGGCGCGTCCGCGAGCGCGCGGCCGTTCTGCAGGAGCTGCACGCGTGGCGCGATCCCGTCGCGCGGTCCATACAGAGCGAAGTAGAAGGGCAGCTCGCTCGCGGCCGACTTGGCGATCGGCTCGCCGAGATTGGGATAGAGGAGCGAGCGCCCGACGTAGAGCGGCGGCTCCGATCCGGCGCGCGGCGGATCGCTCACCTCTTCGACGCGCCTCACGAGGACGAGACTGCTCATTCCGAGAGAGGCCGGATCGGGACGCGGCACGGTCAGCGTCGAGACGCGCGCGCTTCCTGCCGCGGCGTTCGCGTCGAACACGACCGATTCGATCGTGTAGACGCCGACCGGCAGATCCAGCTCCCGATAGAACAGAATCTCGCCGCGCTTCGCGGCATCCAGATCCTTGACGTCGCCGGCAAGCAGGTACTGCTGGCTGATCTTCTGGACCTCGCGTCCTTCGCCATCGCGAACGCGCACGACGATCGCGGCGTCGGCCGCATACGAGGCGCGCCGATCGTTCACCTGGAAGTGCAGCCGGTTCGTGGCAAGGTGAACGATGACAGGCGTCAGCCCCGGCCGTACCGGATCGGGGAAGCTGAAGCTCGCGGCGTGTATCGGGAAAGCGTTCGGCAGCGGGCCTCGATCGAGCAGCGCGAGCGCCGGCGCTTCATAGTTGCCGGCTCCGGTCGCGACCGACGTCCGGATCGCCCGATATCCTTTGCGCGCGAACACCTGCGAGCCGGGCCGGCGGACCTTCACCTGGATCGAGCGAAACGCGCCGTCGAACACGGTGTTCTTCGGCGCGTAGGTGAGCAGGTAGTGGAACTGGCTGTCTTCGTCTATCCGCCGGAAGGCGGACGATAGATCGTTCGACTGCTCGACGAGAATGCCTCCGGTATCGCCGGCAAGGCGGGCGAGCCCGGTTCGCGAATCGAGACGCAGCGTGTCCTCGACGCGCTCCATCTCCTTCATCATCGGCTGGTCCCCTCGATCGACACCAGACGAGAGCTGCCGGAATCGCTCCTCGGCGAACGCATCGACTTCCTTCTGCAGGGCCGTGGACGTGCTCTTGGTCCGCAAGCCGTTGGCGTCGATCGCATACGCCGTCACGTTCGAGCGGTTGGCCGCCTCGATGATCGAGTCGAGCCTCGCCGAGAGCACGGGGGAGACGGGCAGCCCTTCCGAGAAGAACACGATCGTCTTCCGCCCGGGATAACTCGCAAGCGTTCGAATCACGCCGAGCAGCGTCAGCGCCGTGTCGTACCCTCTGTTCTCGCGATCCAGGTGCTCCATCGCGCGGATCATGTTGAGCTCCGTCTGGATCATCCGGAGCTCGGTTTCTCTCAGGCCGATGGCCGACGCGTTCTGCGCGAGCGCTTGGGTGTTCGCCGACGCGCCTCCGCCGGTCGGGTCGTCCTGCGCGTACAAATCGCGACGACGTGCCTGCAGATCGTCGGTGCGCTCTACTTTCTGCTCGCCGGCCGTCGCACCGGTCGGGAGCACGCTCGCGACGGCGCGCCGAATCAGCGCCCGGTCGGTCGTGAATCCCTGCAGCACGCGGATTCCCATCTCGTTCGAGAACACGCCCACGCGAACGCTGGCCTCGCCGCTCATCGGGATGTAGCCGAGCGTTGCTTTCTGCGCGAGCCGAAGCGATTCGGACGAGAGCTGATCGAACACGATCGCGGTCGCGCCTTCGCTCTGCAGAGGATCGGATGCGGCATTGACTGGACTTGCGGGAGAGCCGTCGACGACGGTGGTGCCCGGCGTGCGCCAGGCGACGGACACGCCGATGCCGGCGCCGCGCGAGATTCGCGTGAAGCTCTCGACCTTGTGGGGAACGCCGTCCTCCGCCACCGAGAAGTCTCCGGCGTCGAGGTCGAGTACCGGCCGGCCGTTGCGGTCGCGAACGACCACGTCCACGAGTACCGCCGTGACCGTGGACGACAGCGTGCTGCTATCGCGCTGGGGCGCGGCGCGCTGCGCCGACGGGACGCCGACGACGACCATCGAGAGCGCGACGCCGGCGGCGACAGCTTTCATCATGAAGAATCACTCTGTGAGACGCACCATCGCCGACCGGACAACCTGCGTCGTCCCCTGCGTGATGATCACGCGCAATTCGTACGTGTCGGGCGCAAGCTGTGCGAGGGGAAGACGGCCGACCTGCTGCACGCGTCCCAATGTGTCCGGTGCCGAGAGCGGCATCGGCAGCTGCGCCACGAGCTTGCCGTTCTGCAGGAGCTCGAGGCGTGATTCCGTTGCCGCCGTGTCAGGCGCTGGATAGACGACGAAGTAGAAGCCGAGCTCTTTCGACGCTTTGCTGATTGGATCGCCGAGGTTCGGGTGGAGGATCGCGTCCTTCACCATCAGCGGGTGATCCGCTCGCTGCTCCTTTTCAGGAACCCTCTCGCTTCGCTTGACGAGGACGAGGCTGCTCGCGCGCAGTGTTCCCTCCGCTTGTTTCGGGATCTCGACGCTCGAGAAGCGGACGCTCGATTTTCCGGACAACGCGTCGTACACGATCGACTCCATCGTGTAGAGCCCAGGCGGCAGCTCGGACTCGCGATAGAAGAGCACTTCGCCGTTCTTCGCGCGCTCCATCTGGTCGATCGGCCCCTTGATCTCGTAGTGCTGGCTCACCTTCCGAACGACGCTGCCTCTCGGATCGACCTGATCGACGAATCGGACGAGGACGGTGAAGTCTGAGGTGTAGGTCTTGCCATCCGCCGCAGCCTGGAACGTCAAGGGCGCCGTCTTCAGATCGACGACGATCGGCACGAGACCAGGGCGTCCGCGCTCGGGGAAGAGCATCGCGCCGGCGCGGATCGGGAAGGCGTTGCCGACCGGTTTCTGCTCGAGCGCGGCAAGCGCGGGCACCTCCCACGAGTTGACCGCTACGCCGCCAGGATCGCGGACGGCGAAGTAGCCCTTGCGCGCGGAAATCGTCACGCCCGGCCGCTTCACCTTGACCTCGATCGTGCGGAACTTGCCGTCGTACGTCGTGTTTGTCGGCGTGTAGCCGAGCAGGTAGTAGTTGCGCAGATCGTTTTCGACGCGATCGAACGCGGGTGCGAGGTTGTTGGTGTTGTTGAAGAACAAGCCGCCGGTCGCGCTCGCCAGCTCGCCCAGCGTGTAGGCCGGGTCGCTTCGAAGCGAGGTGGAGTTGCCCTCGAGATTGCGTGTGTACGCATCTGACATCACGCCGTCGGCCGAGTATCCGGAGTTGATGCCTCCTGCGGCCGCCATGTTCACGGCGTCCCGGACCTGCGCGGTGTCGCTCTGCGCGCGCAGACCGACGGCATCCATCGTATAGATGCTCACGTTCGCCCGGTTCGCGGCGTCGATGACGCCAAGATAGAAGCGCTGAACGGCATCGGGTATCGAGAGACCTTCAGAGAAGAGCACGAGGCTCTTGCGGCCGGGAATCCGTCCCAGCGATCTGACGATCGCAAGCAGGGCGGTCGTGGTCGCATAACCCTGCTGGTCCTGATCCATGGCCTGAAAGTCGGACACGATGCTCGCTTGCATCGCCGCCAGCAGCGCCGTCGCCGGCGCGGTGCCGATCGCGGCGGCCGCTCCGGGGCCGGTGGCCGTCGCGGTGGCCTGATTCGATGCGCGCGCGGCAGTTTCCGCCTGCTGCATCGCGTCAGCGACCGCTCGACGCGCTTCAGCCGTGTTCGGGCCGTTCGACGAGCTGATCACCATCGCGTCGAGCGCTCTGCGGAGCGCAACCGCGTTCCTCGTGAAAGGCACGTACGCCGTCAGGCCGAGATCGATACCGAAAACCGCGACGAAGTCCGCGCTTTCTTCCTTCGATCCCATATAGCTGCGTGCCGCCTGCGCGGCGATCCGGCGCGCTTCAGGGCGCAGTCGATCGAAGACGAGCGCCGTGACACCCGGCCCGGGATTGACGATCGCCGACGCGGCCGCCGACGCAGCAGGATGCGCGGATTTGGCCGCGTCACCTGTTGGCTGCTCGAAGACCGGCAGGAACGATCCAATCGGCTGCGCGACGCCGCTCTCGATCACCTCGAAGTCGGACTGCGCAAGATCGCGGACCGGCTGCCCGCGCCTGTCGCGCACGACGACGTCCACGAGGACGGCGGTGACGTTGTCGCGCAGGACGCCTTCCGCGCGCTGCGGCGCCGGCTGTTGCTGCTGCGTGTGGACCGGCGCGGCGAGGATGGAGCACACGACCAACGCGGTTGTGACGGACGCCCGGACGGCCCGACGCTCGGACACTCGAGGATTCATCATCTGCATCCTACTTATCCCTAATCCCGCCGACTGACTGTGCGCCGGAACGCAGCGTGCGCGCGAGCTCGTCGAGCCTCGTGAATTCCTTGCGTGCGCGGTTGGCGTCCTCGACGCGGCCGGCGCGCTGATACGCGCGCGCGATCGTGAAATAGAGCCCGGGGCTCTCGGGCGCGAGCTTGATGCCGGTCTCGAGCTCGCGGATCGCGCCGTCGACGTCGCCCGTCTCCAGCAGCGCTTGCCCGAGCGCCTTCCGCGCCGTGAAGGCGTTCGGCGAAGCCTTGACCGACTGCTGCGCCCACGGCAACGCCGCGGCGGCGTCGCCGCGCTTCAGGTACTCGTACGCGATCTGCATCAGCGACCACACGTTTCCCGGCTGGATCTCGAGCTCGCGCTTGAATTCTTCCAGAGCCTTGTCGGCCTGCTCCTGCAGGAGGAATACGCCGTAGGCGTAGTGCACGTTCGGCGTCTCGGAATACCGCACCGCCAGCGCCTCGAACGCCTTGTCCGCGGCGGCCGTGTTCCGCGTGGCCATCATGTAGCTCGCGCGTCCGGCCATCAGCACCATCTCCCGCCGGTCCGGCGGATACTCGCTCGGCAGGAGCGGCATGCGCAGCGTCGCCAGCCCCATCGCCTCGATCACGCGCGGGTTGTCGTCGCCTTCGTTCGCGAACTCCCCGAGCGTTTCGAGCGCCTGCTCGAACTGATCGATCCGCGTCATCAGGATCGCCGCATGGTACCGCGCGACGCTGCCGAGATCCTTCGCGTCGCCGACGCCGAGAATCCGCGACTGGAGGAGGTGCTGGAGCGCGCGGTCGTAGTCCTTGAGCCCGAATCCGCAGAGCCCGAGGAACGCGTATCCCGCGCCGTTCTTCGGCGCGAGCTTGACGACCCTGCGGAACGCTTCGCGGCAGTTCGAGAAATCCTCGAGCGTGTAGTACGCCGTCCCCTGATACCAGTAGCCTTCGACGTAATCGGGCTTGATCTTGACGATCTTCGCGTAGAGCCCGATCGCTTCCTTCCATTGCTCGGCCTGCCGCGCTTCCGTGGCCGCCTTGAGCAGCGTGTCGAACGCGGCAGAGCTCGCCGCGGGCTTGGGTTTGGGGGAGGTGGCTTGGGCTGCGACGGAGCTTCCGGCTAAAGCCGGAAGCCACGCGAGGACGAGCAGCAGGAGCGTCGCGCGCATTTAGTTGCCGCCGCCCTTCTGCTTCGCCTGAATCTGCGCGTTCAGTCGATCGATGATCGCCTGCTCGCGCGCGGCGTCCTCTTTCCGCTTCAGGCGATTGTAGGCGGTCGCCAACTGCACGTGCGCTTCCACCAGATCGGGCGCGTCCTCGACGATCTCTTCGAGCAGCGCCACCGCGTCTTCCGTGCGGCCCGTCTGCAGACGCAGACTCGCGAGCAGTTTTCTCGCCACGAGATCCTCGGGCCGGATCGTCATGGCCCGCTCGAGGTACGTCGACGCTTCCGCGAATCGCTGCGCGTCCTTGCGGAGGTTGCCCATCTGCAGGTTGGCCTCGAAGTCGTTGACGTTCTGCTCGAGCTCCCTGCGGAACGCGCGCTCCGCGCCGTCCTGATCGCCGAGCGCGCGCAGCGCGCGCCCGTACAACGAGTGCGCCGTCGGCAGCTTCGGATTGAGCTGCACGGCGCGCTGCAGTTCCTCCTTGGCGCTTCGATAATCCAGCCGGCCGAGGTACGCGAGCCCGAGCAGCAGGTGCGCTTCGGCAGAGTCGCCGGCGCCGAACACGCGGTCCACGTACTTCTGCCCCTCGGCTCCATCGCCGGTGTACAGGAGCGCCGTACCGAGGAGATACGCGTACGCGAGATCCGATCCGAACAACTGCTCGCGCGGTTTCAGGAGCGCGATAACTTCCTTGTCCTGCCCCGTCTGCAGAAAGCAATCCGCCAGCACGAGGTACGCGTTCTTCGCTTCGGGATCGGACGCGAGCACGCGGTTCAACTGCGGGATCGCCTGGTTGGGCCGCGCGGACTTGTAGTACGCGAGCGCGAGGTTCAATCGCACGGCGTTGTTCATCGGATCCGATTTCAGCGCCGCCTCGTACTGCTTCACCGCATCGTCGAACTGGCCGAGGCGCACGTAGGCCGCACCGAGATTCGAGAGCGCATCGGCGCGGTCGGGAAAGATCGTCAGCGCGGACTTGTAGGTGTCGATCGCGCCAAGGATGTCGCCCGCCTTGTGGAGCTCCATCGCGCGCGCGAGCAACCGGTCGAAGTCCTGCGCGGTCTGCGCGCCGGCAAGCGCGGGCATTGCCAGGAGTCCGAGCAGGAACAGGATCGAGCGGCGAATCATCATTCCAATAGCTGGAAGCTGGCGTCTGGAAGCTGCCTGCCAGCTAGTGTAGCCCCAAAAAACAACGAGGAGGAGAGCCTCGGCCCTCCTCCTCGCAATCCCCCGCTCGAGCTGTCTCAGAAGTAGTACTTCAGGACGAACTCGACCACGCGCTTGCCGCGCTTGAGGTTGATCTTGCCGAAGTTGGAGATCGTCTGCGGCGTATACGTGAAGCCCTGCGTCGGATCGCAGACGTTGTCGCGCAGCGCGCCCGTGCCGTCGGGGATGCCATTGCGCGTCACATTGCAGACGGTTTCGAGGTTCAAGTTGATGTCGTTGCCGATGAAGGGATTCGCGAACGCCTGATTGAAGATGTTGAAGAACCCGACGCGGAACTGGATCTTCTGCTCCCCTTTGATGTCGAAGTTCTTGAACAGCGTCACGTCGTGATTGAATCGCGTCGGCGTGCGGATGTTGTACGGCGGCACGAGGTCGCCGTTCTGCCCGAATGCCGGCACCGAGATGCAATTGATGTCGAGCACCTTCTCGCCCACTTCGGTGCCACCGGTTCGCGGATCGCAGGTGTAGACGGGCGCCAGGCCGTTGCCGGCGCCGAGCGCCGGGCCGACGACGTCCGCCGTGCCGAAATACGCCGCCGCGATGCTGTTGCCTGCGGCCGCGCCGGTGAAGCTCAATCGGTACGGCACGCCGCTCGCCATCGACGAGATGCCGGACAACTGCCATCCGTTCAGCAGCCCGCGGCCGATCGGGTTGTTCATCGTCCCTTGCGCGCCGTCGGGCAGGAACGCGTTCCACGACACGTTCAGGACGTGCGTGCGATCCTGCGCGAGCACGCCATAGGTGCGACCGGGATCGTAAGGATCGATCGTCGAGTACTCGTCGCCGAGCGTGCCGCGAGTCTTCCCGTACGTATAGGCCACGAAGTACTGCAGCCTGCGCCCGGTCTGGCGGCTCAGCGTGAGCTGCATCGAGTCGTATTTCGACTCGCCGCGGAAGTCGTAGACGAGGATGCCGTTCAGCGCGTTGAACGGGCGGAATCTCGCGAGGTTGTCGCCCACGCTCGCGACCGCGACGCGGTTGACCGGGTTCGAGAGATCGACGCCGTTGACGCTCCCCGAATTCATGACGCCGTACGGCATCACGTTGCCCTGGGTGCGGCTGACGAGATCCTTGCCGCGCGAGCCGACGTAGCTCACCTCGACGACCTGGTTCCACGGGATCCGCCGCGCGTAGTTCAGGCTGAAGCTGTGGGTCTTCGGCCACTTGAACGAGTTCGGCGTGAGTGAATTGATCCCGAGGCTGCCGATGCGATTCGCGAGCGTCGCCTGGCTGATCGTGTCGTAAGTCAGGCCGACGCCGTTGCCGTAGCTGCCACCCGCCCAGAAGTCTGTCGCGACCTGGTACGCGTTGGGCGCCAGACGAATCGTGCTGTCGTATTCCACGTTCCCCATGTTGCGGTTGTAGAAGATCCCATAACCGCCGCGGAGGACATTGTTGCCCTCGCCGTCGATATCCCAGGCGACGTTGACGCGAGGCAGCGCGAAGGGCGAACGGTTCGACAGGATGCCAGCCGGCGCGCAGCCGGTTTCCACGTAGCAGACGCCGTTCACGCGCTGGAACGTTCCCGGATCGAGGAACGATCCCTTGGTCGGGTCGTAGAGAGCCGGATCGAAGTAGCCGCCGAGGCCGAACTTGACCTCTTCGTTGTTGGTCCAGTAGCCGAACCTCACGCCGTACTCGAGCGTGAGATTCGATCGCAGCTTCCAGCTGTCCTGCGCGAACGCGTCGGTGCTCCAGTAGCGGAACTCACCGTAGGGATTGCCGGGCGACGGGTTGCCGTTGCGCGCCGTCCCCTGATTGAACTGGCCGACGCGGCCGACGAGCATGTCGGCGCCGGAGTGGCCGGTGCCCGTATTGTTGTCGTTGCCGAACCAGAGCTGTCCGGCCTCGACGTTCTGGAAGTTCTGCTGCTTCTGACCGCGCTCGATCGCGATGCCGAACTTCAGGCCGTGCGCGCCCGCGAGCTTCGTCAGCTTGCTGCTGAACTGCAGCGCGTCGTTGTGCGCGTACATGTCGTTGGCCTTCGCCCAGAGGTTGCCGACCTGGCCGCTGCTGCCCCACCCGTGCAGAAGATCGGTGGGCAGATACGGGCTCGACTGCTCCGGCGGGAAGATCCCTCGGAACGTAATGCCGCCCGCGCCCTGCTGCAGGATCTCTGGATTCTGGAACCGGTTGTCCAGCGTCAGCCGGCTGTAGCTGACGAGGATCTCGTTCGTCATCGTCGGGCTGAGCACCGACACGATGTTGCCAGAGTACGATCGGCCGCGGTTCTCGCCGATGTTCGGCGTCGGGAGCGCGACGACGTCCGCGGGCGCCCACCACACGCCGCGCGGCTGCTCGATGGTCTCGCCTTCTTGCGCGATGCGCATGTACGCGCGCGTGTTGTTGGTGATGTTCCAGTCGATGCGCGTCTTGAAGTCCCAGCGGTCCGTCGGCTCGAGCCGGCTGTAGACGTAGTTGTACAGATTGTTCGGGTCGCTGAAGTTTGGATCGGGGTAGAGCGAAGCGAAGTACCGGCCCGTCGCGGTCATGTACGGCCGCATGTCGTTGTTCGGCGCGGGCTGGCCCGCGTTCGGATACCCCTGCGGGATCCTGAGCTGCGCGGGGCTGTTCAAGTTCGACCCGCGGTTCGCGAGCAGCTCGCTGAAGTCGCCGTTCTTCATCGCCGGCGAGAACGTGCGCGTGAAGCTCGATCCCGAATCGACCTGCTGCCGCTGACCTTCGAACGCCGCGAAGAAGAATAGGCGATCGCGGTTCTTCGTGTAGCTGTCGCCGAACGTGATCGGACCGCCGACGTTGCCGCCGGGGAACTGATACGTGCTCTTCGGCTTCGGCGTCAGCGTGATGCTGTTCGAGCGATCGTTGGCCGCGAACCTGTGATCGCGCCAGTAGTCGTAGAGCGATCCGTGGAACTTCGACGTGCCCGCCTTGGTGACGCCGCTCACGTTCATGCCGCCCGTGCCGTACTCGGCGGCGAAGTTCGAGCTCTGGACCTTCACTTCCTGAACCATGTCCATGTTCAGGGAAACGATGACGCCGCTGTTGCTGCCGATGTCGATGAGCGACGATCCGTCGAGCGCGACCGTGTTGCCGGACGAGCGGATGCCGTTGACGGTGTACGCCTGCGTGTTGTTGCCGCCGCCGCCGAAGCTCACCGACTCGCCCTGATTGAACTCGGCGACGACGCCCGGCAGAATGCGGAGCAGTTCCAGCGCGCTGCGGCCGATGACCGAGAGGTTGTCGATCTGCGACGCCGTCAGCACGCCTTCGCGCGCGCCCGTCTGCGTCTGAATCACTTCCTGGATGGCGGTCACGGTGACCGTCTCCGCGCGCTGGCCGACCTCGAGCCGGAAGTCGATGCCGCGGTTGTCGTTGGGCGTGAGGTTGAGCCCCTTCTGCTCGTAGGTCTTGAAGCCGTCCATCTCGACCTTGAGGTTGTAGGTGCCGGGGAACAAGCCGGCAATGAGGTACTGGCCTCGACCATCGGTCACGGTCGTCTGCACGGCGTTCGTGCCGGTGTTCGTGAACGTGATCGTCGCGCCCGGCAGCACGCCGCCGGTCGGATCCTGCACGATGCCTCGGACCGTCGCGGTCGAGGTCTGCCCCGCGGCCGTTGCGGCCGTGAGAAAGATCGTGCAGAGAAGAAGGGCTAGAACTCGCTGCGGTTGGACAGATGGGGACATGTTTCGTCTTCTCTCAGCCGATGAAAGACACGGCGTACGGACGTACTGTGAGACTCCTCCCAGACCGCCCAGAGCGTAGGCCGGTAACCTAAACAGGTCAACTAGCTGAAGATGGAGTAACGGATATGTCGAAAGTAATACTTTGAGATTACTGTTCGAGCTGAACAATCCCGCGCTGCAGGGCGACGGTGACGGCTTCGGTCCGGTCGGCAGCGCCGAGCTTTCCTAAGATACTGCTGACGTGGAGCTTGACCGTCCCTTCGGAGATGACGAGGGCGCCGGCGATCTCGCGATTGCGGCGTCCGCCGACGAGCAGGCGCAGGACCTCGAGCTCGCGGCCCGAGAGCTGCGATCGCGTGACGCGCTCCGCCAGACGGGCGGCGACCTCCGCCGGGATGTGGCGCTGCCCCGCGGCCGCTTTCCGGATCGCGTTCGTCAACTCCTCGCGCTGCACCGACTTCGGAAGGTAGGCCATCGCCCCCGCCTGGAGCGCGCGGTAGATTTCCTCGTCGCCGACGTAGGTCGAGATCATCACGATGCGAGCGTCGGGAAACTCGAGACGGATCGCGTGAACCGTGTCCGTTCCGCCCATGCCGGGCAGCCGGAGATCCATCAACGTGACGTCGGGCCGGTGCGCGCGGAAGAGCGCCTTGGCCTGCTCGCCGCTCGACGCTTCGGCGCAGACCATCATGTCCGGCTCCAGCGCGATGATGCTGCGCAGGCCCACGCGGACCAGGTAGTGATCGTCGACGAGCATGATTCTCAGCTTGTCCGCCATGACTCATCCAATGTTGATGCGGCCGCATCCGATACGGGCCGATGGCGCACGGGGACCGTCACCGAGAGACGGGTCCCAGCGCCGCGCTCGCCGTTGATCTGCAGCAGGCCGCCGATTTTGTCCACGCGCTCGCGGATGCCGAGCAGCCCGAAATGTTCACCCGCTGGGTAATGCGGCGCCGCGTTGAGGCCGCATCCGTTGTCCTGCACCACGAGCTCGGTGTCGCTCGGTCCAAACCTCAGCGTGATGTCGATGCGGCGCGCCGCGGAATGCTTGATCGCGTTCGTCAGCGCCTCGAGGCCGATGCGCAACAAGTGATGCTCGTGCGACGCGTCGAGCCGCCTCGGCGTGCCCTCAATCCGCACGTCCGCATGTGCCGAGGTGCCCCACGTCATCTGGCGCGCGAGATCCGTCAACGCGCCGGCGAGATCGCGGCTCTCGAGCGCCTGCGATCGAAGATCCATGACCGATCGCCGCGCTTCTTCCTGACTGTAGCGAAGCATCTGCCTCGCAACGTCGAGCGACTGAAGCGCCGCTTCCGGCGAGGCTTCCAAGCTTCCGGCGACCGCTTCGAGCTGCAGCGAGATCCCGGCGAGTCCCTGCTCGAGCGTGTCGTGGAGCTCGCGGCCCACGCGGCTTCGCTCGTTCAGCACCGCCTGATACTCCTGGCGCTTGCGATTCGCTGTCATCCTGAACCACAACCCGCCGACCGATGCGACCAACGCGAGCATCACGAGCATCACGGCCGTGTGTCGCAGCGTCCACCACGACGTCGCGGACACGACGGAGACGTCGTCCGGCGATCGCAGGAAGAGCCGGAACGACGGCGGCGGTCCCCATTGATAGGAATACACGCCGGTGACGGCAATCACGCTGCCGGGACGAATTCGCTCGAGCGCGTCCGCGCTCTCGTCCGCGTCGAGCTCGAGCGCCGCGTCGAACACGGTCTCGCCGACCTTGACGACGAGCACGCGCTGCGTCGGGCTCATGAGCAGGCTGAGGAGCCGGCCCTGCATGCGCACGAGGACCGCATCGTTCTCCGGCGTGATGACCGATGATCCTTCGACGATTTCCGGCGCAGGCTGATACCCCTGTCCAACGACCTTGAACACCGCATTCGTCAGGATCGGTTTCCCCGGCGAGACCCCGGGAAAACCGGCCACTTCGACCGCCGTGCCCGGCGGAACCCGAAGCGGCTGCTCGGTCTCGATCCGCGCGGCGCCCGTGCCGTCGTGGACGTAGAGCACGTGCCGGACGAAGCGGAACTTCGCGGTGCTCGTGAAGTCCCGCATCTCGACGGGCTTTCCGGGGATGTATCCCGTGACCACGCCGCGGACGCGAATGCGGCGGTTGACCTCGCCGGCAGACGAGTACTTGTACACGCTGCGGATCGATCGCATCGGCAGCGAGAACGGATCGGGCGGCGACTCGAGCACTTCCACGTCGCTCGTGGGGCCGACGAAGAGCGACACGCCGCGCAGCTGTTCCGTGCTGCCGAAGATCGTTCCGACGTTCCCTCGCAGCCGCACGCGCGCGTCGATGAGCCGCGTGAGATCCGCCGGCGTGTGATTCCAGAACGCGGCGCGCACCACGCCTTCCTCGAAGGCGACATCCGCGAACATCGTCCGCACCTGTTGATCGGTCGAGAGCCACGCGCGCTGGACGACCCCGAGGACCTCGACGTAATCGCAGTCGTGCCGTCCCGTCAGCATGGAGGTGAAGGGGATTCGCTTCGGCGCGGGCATGGGCGCCGTGCCCACCGTCGTCACGAGATCCGGCTGCACGTTGGGCGCGAACCCGCCGCGGACGGTGCGTCCTTCGATCTCGACCAGATCGCCGCGCTTGAGCTCGTGCCACGATCCCGCGCTGTCGGGATTGGCGGGCGGCATGACGAACTGCCCGATCTTGCCGTCGTGGACGATCAGGCTGTGGTCGTCACGCTCGTCGACGTGCGTGACGATGCCCCGGATGCGGACGCGATAGCCTCGCGCCCCCTCGTCCTGCGAGAGGGCGCGAATGTCTTTGATGTTCGTGAGGATGGGGAGCGGCGCGCTCGCCGGCGCCTGCGCGAGCCCCGGAGACACAGGGGCGCCGACAACGAACAGCGCGAGCGCAGTCCAGAAGCCCCGGGTTGTCACGGCGGCGAAATATTAGCATTTCTGGGTTCAGCCGGAACCCTGGAACCCTTGGAACCCCGGAACGCTGGAACCTGAAACCCTTGAACCCTTGAACCCTTGAACCCTTGAACCCTTGAACCCTGGAGCCGACCGAATTCAACAATTACCAGTTGAATCTGAGGGCCAGCTGTCCCAATCGGCCTCCTGGATCGAAGTTGTTATCCGGGTCGCGATACGCCTCCCCGACCTGGAAGATCGTGGCGGCGGTGCCGGGGTTCGCCACCGGATTGAAGTTGACGTTGTCGAACAGGTTCAGGACGTCGACGCGCACCTCGAAGTTCTTGGTGCCGCTGATCTGGAAGCGTTTCGTGACGCCGACGTCGAAGCGCGTGAAGAACGGCGCGCGGACGAAGACCGTGCGCGGCGCGCAGTCGCCCGCCTTGAGCTGAACGCAGTCCGGGCCGTTCGCGGGTGCGATGTAGCGTCCCTCGGGCACGCCGAGATCGGAGTAACCCGACGGCGACGTCGTGCTGATGCTGAACGCCCTCCGCGTATTCAGAATCACATCGTCCGGCAGCATGTACGGCGTGATGAGGCCGTTCGCCGGGTTGACGCGCAGATCGATCTTGTACATCGACTGCAGATCCTTCTCGTCCATCCCCACGAGGCGCACGTTGCCGAAGTTGATCATCCGCGCTTGGATGCGGCTCGCGCCGCTGAACTGCCAGTCGCCGAGAATGCCGTTGAGGATCGGATTCATCGTCGATCCGAAGCGCTGACCGCGGCCGACCGGCAGCGTCCAGTTCCACTGGCTCTTGATCGCGTGGCGGATGTTGTTCCCCGACGGGTTCATCACGCGGCCGTAGTGGAACCCGAGGAACGCCGAGCCCTCCTCGATCGCGTATTGATAGCTCACGTTGAACGCGAGTCCCTTCGACAAGCGCCGGCGCAGCTCGAGCTGCAGCGCGTTGTAATTGCTGGACGCGCCGCTGTCGGTGACGTCGACGTTCCCCGCATGCGGATTCACGACGAAGAAGTTCGCAGGGATCCCCGCGTTCGCCGCGTTCGTGCGGCGCCCGAGATCACCGTCGAGATCCGCCGCCGAGTTCGCGGGCGACGGATTCGTGCGAACCAGATCCTGCGTGATGGCGGTGTTCGTCCACGCGTTCGTTGTCGTGTACGCCGCGGGGTTGTCGAAGTCACGCCGGCCCGCGAGGTACGCGAGATAGGTCGGCAGCGGCGCGGTGCCGGAGCCCGGACCGAAGTACGCGAACGATCCCGCGCGCGCGGCGAGCGCCGGCGTGTTCGGATTGTTCGCCGCGGTCACGTTGTTCGCCTGCAGGTTCGCCGTCGCCAGCCTGAACTCGTCGATGAATCGGTTCTCGAGCAGGTTCCGCTCGTTGTAATTGAGCTCGGACCATTGATCGACGCCGCGGGTGCCGACGTAGCGGATCTCGGCGGCCATGTCGGCGCCGACGGCGCGCTGCAAGCCGACGGTCCAGCTTCGCGCCGACGCGATCTGGATGTCGGGATGGAACCCGTTGATCGTGTCGGCGCGGTTCGGTCTGATCGCAATCGGGAACGTGGGCGACTCTGGAAAGGTCGCGGGGTAGAGCCGGTTGCGTTCGCGCAGCAGTACTGGCCAGGATTCGCCCGCCGGCACGAGCCCCGTGTTCGCGCTGCGCGTCAATGAGAGCGTGCTCCCCGGATTCGGCCCGAAGACGCTCGTGAACACGGCGAAGCCCTGGCGCTCGTACGCGACCGAATACCCGCCGCGAATCGTCGCCTGCTCCGGATCGCCGAGCAGCGTGCGCAGCCATCCGCTCTTCACATTCGGCCGCCACGCGGCGCCGACGTTCGGCGCGACGTTGTTCCAGTCGATGTTGTAGCCGCGCGTGCCGCTCGAGAACTGCGCGAACTCCGGCACCTTGCCGCCGCTGGCGCCGGGCGAATAGAAGTTGCACGCGGAGTAGATGCCGCCCGCGCCGATGCCGGAGACGCCGCAGATGTCGGCGAGGCTCGCCGTCGACATCGTGTCGTTGACGGGCGAGAAGGGCGTCTGCAGATCCCAGCGCACGCCGGCGTTGATCGTCAGCGACGGCGTCGCGCGCCACGAGTCCTGCACGAAGGCGGAGTAGTTGTTCAGTTTGCCCGCGCGCCGCCGCTTGCCGAGGAAGGAGTACTTGTTCGTTTCGGCGTCGAGCGCCGCGACGCCCGTGACCGACGAGACGCGGCCCGTGAGCAGCGCATAGAGATCCCGCGCGTCGTTCAACTGTCCGCCCGAGGCGCCGGGGAAGTTCGCCGTGCTGAACATGCCCGCCGCCGGATCGTTGTTCGCGTCGAACGAGAGGTTGATGCCGGGCACCTGCTGCTGCGAGTCGTCCCACGCGCGGCCCAGGAACGCGCCGCCGCCGAACGTCAGGTTGTGCTGGCCCTTCTGCCACGTCAGCGTGTCGTCGAACGTGTATTGGTACGCGCTGCGCGAATTGACGGTGCCGCTCGTGTGCCAGTTCGTGAGGCCGATCGCCCCGTCGAGATCGATCGCGTAGCCGTCGGTGTCGCTGAAGGTCTGCGGTCCGCTGCTCTCGGGCTGTCCGAAGAACAACCGTTCGCCGCGCGTGATGCCGACGCGGATCTCGTTGACGAGGACGTTGCTCAGCGTCGACCGCAGCGAGATCGATCTGGTGGGCCGCCGCACCACGGTGTGATGGAAGTTCGGCGAGCCGGGGAAGCGGTGATCGAAATCGTTCAACTGATCGGGATCGCGATCCTGCCAGAGCTTGTTGAACGTGCCGGTGAGCCGGTGGTTGTCGCCGAGGTTGTAGTCGATGCGAACCGCCGGCTGGTGCTCGATCTGCATCGCGGGGCTGAGCCACGAGTAGCTGATGAGAAGCGGATCGCTCGACGCGATGCGCGCGCCCGTCGTCTGCGTCGCGGAATCGATCGCGTTCAAGACACGCATCACCGTAGGATCGGTCGCCGTGATCTGATTGTTCGTTCTCGCGAGATCGAGCACGTTCACTTCGCGCACCTGCTGAGCGCCGCCGCTCGTGACGGTGTAGCGGAACCATCCTTGGAGCGCGCTCGGCTGCAGGATCGTGCGCGTGCGCGACGCGTCGTTCGGCAGCCGCAGCTGCTCGTAGTGCACGAAGAAGAACGCCTTGCCGCGGCCGTTGTAGAGGCCGGGGATCACGATCGGGCCGCCTTGCCGCACGCCGAACTGATTGAGCCGGACGTCGTTCTTCTGGAGCCCGTCGCGATCGTTGAACCAGTAGTTCGTGTTGAGATCGGTGTGGCGGAAGTATTCGTAGCCGCTGCCGTTGAATCGATTCGTGCCCTGCCGCGTCGTGAAATTGATCGAGACGCTCCCGCTGCCGCCGATGTCGGCGCCGCCCGCCGCCGCGGTGACCGTCACCGCTTCGATCGCATCCTGCCGCGGCCGCACGGGCGCGAAGAATCCGTCGGTCGACTTGTTGAAGTTGTCGTTGTTGCTGATGCCGTCCATCGTGATGTTGAGGAACGACTCCGGCAGGCCGTTGACCGTCGCGCCTCCGCGCGCGACGCCCGTTTGATTCACGCCGACGAGATATGTGACGGCGTTCAGCACGTCGCGCGTCGGCGTCGGGATCTGCGCGATCTGATCGCTGTTCAGCGTCGCCGCGACCGTCGGCGTCTGCGTGTTGATGAGCACCGCGCTCGCCCCCGTGACCGTGATCGTCTCCGCGACGTTCCCGACTTCGAGCGTGGCGTTCACCGTCGTCGGCACGCCCGCCTGCACGCGAACGTCGGTGATCACGGCCGTGCGGAATCCCGCGAGCGACACGGTCACCGAGTACGTGCCGGCCGACAGCGCCGGAACCGCAAACGCGCCCGACGTGTTGGTGAGCGCGTCGAACTTCGTTCCCGTCGAGCTGCTGGTGACGACGACGGTGGCGCCGGGGATGACGCCTTTGGCGGTATCCATCACCACGCCGGTGATCGAGGACGTCGTCGAGCCCTGTGCGAGCGTGGCGGTTGGTGTCAGGCACACGACTGCCGCGCCCGCCAACATCCATATGCGGTACCGTGTCATGTCTCCTCCCTTTTAGAAGCCGGTCGAGCTGTGCGCTCTTATATAAGCGTGCGTGCCGCGAGGGTCAACGGCTTGATCACGATTTGTGACGAGTGTCGTGACGGGCAGCCGGCGTCCTCCCCGGAGGTGTCCTGTCGCGAGGAACGCGCCGGCGGCAATCGTCGAGATCGCGCGATCTGGGCCATGTTTTCGGCCCATTTCCGTGGCATGACACTTGATGAGCTACCAGACGGAGGCTTCTATGGCAGCCGGACGGATCCTGACGGGAATGGTTTTACTCGCGGCGCTTGCCGCGCCGGCATCGGCGGACGCCGGACAACGCCGCCGCGGCGATCGATCGGATCGGGACGAACAGCCGCGCGCGGAGCGCAACGAAGGACGCAGCGAGGGACGCGACCGCGCGGTGCCGCGTTCGCGGGACGTCCAGAGACAGCGCGACATCGATCGTCAACGCGCAGAGGAGAGGCAACGGCAGGACCGCGACGATTGGCGTCGCAACAACGGCCGCGGACCGAACGTGAACCGCGGCCGCTACAACTCGCGGACGGTGATCGTGCCGCGGGTTATCTCGCCGCGCATCGTCACGGTCGTGCCGTACCGGCCGTACGTCTATCGGCCGCGCCTCGGCTACAACGTCTTCTACGGATCGAGCGGACTCTATCCATACGGCTACACGCCGCGCGGCTATTACGATCCAATTCCTGGACGCCTGTATGGCGGATTGCGGATCACGGACGCGCCGCACGAGGCGCAAGTCTTCGCGGACGGCTATTACGTGGGGATCGTCGACGACTTCGACGGCGTGTTCCAACACCTGAATCTCGAGGCGGGTCCACACCGCATCGAAGTCCGTTTGCCGGGGTACTACGACGCGATTACGTTCGACGTCAACATTCAGCCGGGACGCACGATCACGTTCCGGGCGGATTGGTGAGTTCGGTCGGTCCAGAGTTCAGGGTTCAGGGTTCAAGGTTCAAGGAGCTTTGCCCATTAATTCAGGGGCTAGCAGGAAGTAGGGAGACGCGGATCGCGCGGATTGGACGGATCGCGCGGATGCCTGAGGTGCGGGAACGTCCGAATGGTGCTCATCGAGCGACCGGCAGGCTGGCGACGCCAGCCTGCCGGTCGCGTCGGCGGGCCCATCTCACCCGTGCATGTTTTTGAGCTCAACATGTGGGCGACGATATTCTCGGATCCGCGAGATCCGCGGCATCCGCGAGATCCGCGTTCCCATCGATCTGCACTGAAGATTATTTTGGGCGAACCTGTCGGCGACTACTTCTTGTTCATCACGATGACGTTGTTCATGGCCTGACCCTTCGGGTCGGTGCCGCTCGAGTTTATCGTCAGCGTCTTGCCGTCGGCGGCGATCGACATCTTCGAGGTGGCGACCGTCTTTCCACCCTTCTTGTAGACCGTCGTGCCTTCGCTCGGGGTCGTCATCGTCGTCGCGGCGGTGTCGTACGCGGGATTGCCGGTGACCGGCACGTCCTTGCCGTCGCGCATCGTCGTGTAGCCCCACTTCATGGGCGTGCCGTCCGCGTTGACGGCGTCCACGGCCACCTTGAT
Organism: Vicinamibacterales bacterium; assembly: GCA_036556425.1. Taxonomy (GTDB): domain Bacteria; phylum Acidobacteriota; class Vicinamibacteria; order Vicinamibacterales; family 2-12-FULL-66-21; genus DATBJJ01. Next base: position 89,780 of record DATBJJ010000051.1, on the reverse strand, counting down.
GCCCTTGCCGGCGGGCTCCACGACGACGGTCGCGCTCTTCGGTGCGGGGCCTGGCTTGTATGTGGACTTCGCCGAGTTCAGCGTCCAGGTCCCTACGATCGGATCGTTCGCCTGCGCGGCGAGCGCGCCGGCTATGGTCAACATCGCCGCGCACACCGCCGCCGCGCCAATCGTCAGTCTCGCCTTGACAGCCATCAGTCCCTCCAGCTCGAGAAAAGAGTGTTTCGGGAACGATATGTCAACGGTGGACGCCTGTCTACATCCCTGCTGGCCGCCGTTGGCGCGGGGGCGTGTTAGGATTGCGCCGGTCTGACATGGCGCACGTCTGCGGAGCTCTCGTTCTTCTTGCGGCGCTCGTCGGGCTCGCCGTACAGCCTCCTGCCGGCCTCCGCTCGTTCGACACCGTCGTCAATCTCGAGACGACATCCGAGGATTCCGCGAACGTCAGCATGGGGGATCTGGACGGCGACGGCGATCTCGATCTTGTGCTCGCGAAAGGGCGGCACACGCCGCTTCTCGATCGCGTGCTCCTCAACGACGGCAAGGGTAGGTTCGTCGCGTCCGACCTCGGCCCGACTCCGGATCGCACGTATACCGCGGCGCTTGCCGATCTGGATGGCGACGGCGATCTCGACGTCATCACGAGCAACGACACGCCGGACAAGAAACTCGTCTTCCTGAACGACGGCAAGGCACGATTCACCGTTGCCGGCACGTGGGGCGTCGCCGCGTGGTCGACGCGGAACGCCGCGGTCGCGGACCTCAACGGCGACAAGAGGATCGACGTGATCGCCGCGAATCGTCCGGGTCCGAGCTTCGCGTGCCTCAACGATGGCGGCGGCCGCTTCACGAGCGAGTGCATCAGCATTCCTGCCGAATCGGCGACGAGCATCGTGGCCGCTGACTTCGACAAGGATGGATTCATCGATCTCGCCGTTCCAAGCCGCGACGGCGGACAGAGCCGCGTCTACTTCAACGACGGGAGGGCGGGGTTCGCCAGGACGATCGCCTTCGGTCCGCCGGATGCGGCCGCGCGCGTCGCCGCCGCGGCCGACTTCAACGGCGACGGCGCGCTCGATCTCGTCGTCGGCGACGAGCGGGCGCGATCGATGACCGTCTATGCGAACGACGGCAAAGGCCGGTTGGTGTCGGAATCCGGATTCATCGACAAGAACAAAACGCCGTACGCGATCGCCGCTGGAGATCTCAACAACGATGGCCGGCCGGACATCGTCCTTGGCTTCACGTCGGGACCGCACGCGATCTTCTTCAAGAACCCGGGCCGCATGGACAAGGGATTCACGCGCGTGACGTTCGGCGACGAGAAAGGATCGGCGTACGGCTTTGCGATCGGCGACGTGAACGGCGACAAGTTTCCCGACATTGCGCTCGCGCGATCGGGCGCGCCGAACGTCCTGTATTTGAGCGGCAAGTGAGGATCCTCGCCGTCTTCGTCCTCGCCGTCGCGGCCGCGACCGGCGGATGCCGTCGCCCCGGTCCCGGCGAGACACCACGCCAACCCAACATCCTCTTCATCGTCGCGGACGATTTGCGGTGGAACGCGCTCGGCTACGCCGGACATCCTCACGTCAGAACGCCGCACATCGATCGCCTCGCGAAGGAAGGCGTCAATTTCCGGAGCGCGTTCTGCACGACGTCGCTGTGTTCTCCGAGCCGTGCGTCGCTCATGACCGGCGTCTACGCGCACAAGCACGGCGTCACGAACAACTTCACCGAGCTGCCCGACACGCTGAGCAGCTTCCCGAAAGTGCTCCGGCAGGCGGGTTATGCCACGGCGTACGTCGGCAAGTACCACATGGGCGAGGCCAACGACGCGCCGCGCCCTGGATTCGACTACTTCGTCACGCACAAAGGTCAAGGCAAGTACTTCGATACGGAATTCAACGTCAACGGCGAGCGGCGCGAAACGAAGCCGGGCTACTACACGACCGTCGTGACCGACATGGCGCTCGAGTGGCTGAAGCGCGATCACGGCGGGAAGCCGTGGCTGATGATGATCGGTCACAAGGCGCCGCATAGCTTCTACACTCCGGAGCCGAAATACGCGCACGCGTTCGACGACGTGCGAGTCGCGTATCCGCCGAGCGCGTTCGATCTGTCGGGCAAGCCGGCGTGGATCAAGGATCGGCTGCGCACGTGGCACGGCATCTACGGACCGCTCTTCGAGTGGCGCAAGACGTTTCCCGACGATCGTCCGGAAGCGGTGAAGGACTTCGAGAACATGGTGCACGCGTACTGGGGCACGATCCTCAGCGTCGACGACAGCGTCGGCCGTCTGCGCGCGTGGCTCGAGGAGTCCGGCCAGCTCGATCGCACGATCGTCGTGTTCGTCGGCGACAACGGCCTGCTCGAGGGGGAGCACGGCATGGTCGACAAGCGGACGATGCACGAGCCGAGCATTCGCATACCGCTCGCGGTCCGCTATCCGGGTCTCGCCGCTGGACCGAAAGCGATCGACGAACAAGTGCTGACGGTCGACATGGCGCCGAGCCTGATCGAGCTCGCCGGCGCGCCGCCGATCCGCGCCGCCGACGGCCGTTCGTGGGTCTCGCTCGTGCGCGGCAGCGATCCCGGCTGGCGCACCAGTTGGTTCTACTACTACGACTACGAAAAGGAATTTCCCTATACGCCCAACGTGCGCGGCGTTCGGACCGCGCAGTGGAAGTACATCCGCTATCCGCACGGCGACGGCGGGCCCGATCGTCACATGGCGGAGCTCTACGATCTGCAGACGGATCCGGAGGAGCGGACGAACCTGATCGGCGCGCCGGCCAGCGCCCCGGTGATCGAGCGATTGCGCGCCGAGCTGATCCGATTGATGGCCGCAACCGGTTTGACGCCGCAGACAGACAAGATGCCGATCGACGCCGGCATCAAGAAAGAACTGCCGGACCAGAAGATCAGGTAAGTGGTTCACATGCCGATCGCGTCGACGTCGCAACGGCTGAACGGCGGGCGAGGCTGCCGGGCGCTCGGACTGGCGTCGATCGGCGCGGCAATGCTCATCGCGACCGACGTCGGCGCGGCCGATCAATGGATTGAAGTGAAGACGGCGAACTTCACCGTTGTCTCGAACGCCGGCGAGAGGAGCACACGGACGGCGCAGTCGTTGCTCGACCGGATCGCGAAGGCCGGCGCCGAGTGAGACCGTGGGAATCGGGCCGAATCCCTCACTCTGCGAAGAGAGATGCTGCCGCGAACCTGAGTGCCCCGATCGTCGGTGACTCGACGAGCTCCGGCGCGCGAGCAACTGCTACAACTGAATACGCCCCGTCTGAAAGTCGATAGACTTCAACCACCTTCGCGATCGGATCGACGATCCAGTACTCCGGTACGCCGTATCGCGCAAACATCTGCATCTTGCGCCCACGGTCCGCGTCTTCGGTCGATGGCGAGAGCACCTCGACGCACAAGTCTGGAGCGTGGCAAATCGGCGCATCGAGGTTGACGACGTGCGCACGCTCGCGGCGGAAGAACACGACATCCGGTTGAAGAACGTCGTAGTCGGAGAACACGATATCGATGGGCGCAACAACGGCAAACCCGCCATGATCCTTGATGTAGTCCCGCAAGAGATCGAGGACCAGGATCTGCGAGACCTGGTGTCTCGGCAGCGGAGCAGGGACCACGAACACCTCGCCGTCATAGAGCTCGTACCGGCGTCCATCCTCCGGCGCTCGCTCCAGATCGGCGTAGCTGACCCTTGGCTCCACGATCTTCACACGCGCCATTTTACACCCGCGGTTGTTGCGAGGTTCGTGCCGCGCGGAATGGTTCGGCGTTTCCCGCCCGTGGCCCCGTTGCCGGGAAAATAATTCAATTGGGATGACGTTCCCGCTTTGCGGGAACTGCGATATTGCCTGCATAGGCCGGTCGCTTGGAAGCTCGAGCTTCCGAGCTTTCCGAACTTCCGAGCGACCGATCTACCGAGCGACCGATCTACCGAGCGACCGACTCGATCACCACTCCGCCCGAATCCCCAACCTCATCGAGCGCGGACCGGCCTGCTGAGGGCCGTTCGGGCCGCCGGTCGCGCTGATGCGCGCTGCGTTGACGTTGGTCGGCGTCACGTTGACGCTCGGGTTGGCCCAGTTCGGGTGATTGAAGAAGTTCGTGCTCGTCAGCTCCACGCGGAACGCCGGTGAGCCAACGCGATCGGATACGCGGAACGTCTTGTGGAAGCCCATGTGCCACACGTTCAGTCCCGGCCCCTCGATCGAGCCGCGCGACGCGGTGCCGAATCGTCCGATTGGCGGCGCCGCGAACGCGGACGGATCGAACCACTGCGCGATCGTCGGATCCGAGAGTGCGGCGTCGCGCAGTTGATCGGGACGAATCGTCACGTTCGGCCGCGTCGCGCCGCTGGCGAAGCGCGTGCCGGTTGGATCGGGAATCGTCATCGTCGGCGTCAGGAAGATGCCGGTCTGCTGATAGCCCACGGCCGAGATCTGCCAGCCGCCGACCGCGAGGTCGACCCAGCGCGGCACGCCGCTCATCCACTTGCGGTCGTGGCCGAAGGGCAGGTCGTACATCACCGCGCTGATGAAGCGGTGCGTCGGGGCGCTGCGATCGCGGCCGCGCTCGCGTCCGAGATCGAACGGATTCTCGATCGGCTCCCACCACTCGCCGGTGTCTCCCTCATCGCGCGCGGTGGTATACGCGACTTGCACGAACAAGCCGTTCTTCATCCGCCGCTCCGCCTCGAGCGTGAACCCGCGATAGTCGTAGCTCGCGCCGTTGTCGAGATAGAAGATCGCCGGATACTGCGGGAAGGGCCGCGGCTTGTTGACGTACAACCGATCGTCGGGCTGCGGCGCGTTGATGTCGCGCTCGTACCACAGCTCGCGTCCGGCCGTGCCTACATACGACGCGCGGAATCCGGTATTCCATCGCTGATGTTCCACCGTCACGTTCCATTGATGGCTGTACGGCATCTGCAGATCGGGATTGATCGCCAACGGCAGCGCGACCGATGCCGGGCCCGCCCCGCCCGCGGAGGGGAAGACCTGCGGCAGCACGACTGTCGGCGCCGGCTGCGAATTCGTGAACGCCACTTCGTTGACCACGAACGGCACGTTGTTGCCGGAGAGGAAGTCCACCGCGGGCACCATGTCGTAGTAGATGCCGTATCCGCCGCGAATGACGGTGTCGCCGGTGCGGAACGGCTTGTATGCGACGCCGACGCGCGGGGAGACGTTGTTGCGATCCGTTCGCACGAGCGTCCGCGCCGGGAAACCCGCGCTGCTCGCGGTCACCACCGGCACGTAGTTCGCCGGCATCAGCGACGACACGCGCGACAACCCGCCGTCGGGAACGATGATGCGACCGGCGGTCGGATCGAAGATCGACATCTGATCGTTCTTCTCGTACCAGCCCGGATGCACGTCGTAGCGCAGGCCGAGGTTCAGCGTGAGGTTCGGGCGGATCTTCCAGTCGTCCTGCACGAACGAGTCGTAATTCCAGCGCCGCCGCTCGATCGTAATCGGTGGAAAGGCGCGCGCGGACGAGGTCGGGACCCCGAAGAGGAAGTCGGCGTACGCGTGGCCGCTTCCCGCGACGCCCGGAACGACGCTGTAGCGATTGCTGAACTCCGCGAAGCCGAAGAGGTTGTTGCTCGCGACCGCTTCGTCGTAGTGCGTGCGGCGGATCTCGACGCCGGCCTTGAAGGTGTGCTTGCCGCGCAGATACGTCAACTGCTCCTGGATCTGGTGCGCGCGGTTGAGGAATCCGGGATTGGTCCACGTCGCTTGATTGAGGCCGGTCAGTCCGAGCCCGGTGAATGACGTTCTGAACACGCCGGGGATATCCGGCAGACCCGGAGCAAGACCGCGCAGGCCGAGCTCGTCGACGACCTCGAGGCCGTTCAACGGACCCGCGACGGGATTGTTGTTGTAGGCGTAGCCGTAGCGCAGCTCGTGCACGACCGATCCGCGCATGATCCGCGTGTGCGAAACCGTGACCGCTTTGTTCTGGCGGAACTGGTTGCGCTCCCCGAACGCCGGCAGGTTGCCTTCCCACACCGGGTTCGTCGACTGGTGCATCGTGAAGCGCGCATACACGCGATCGCTCGCGCCGAAGTTGTGATCGAGGCGGCTGGTCGCGTAGTACGGTTTGGAGGCCGCGCGCGGAACCGAGGCGAGATAGTTGTTCGCGCGGAGCGTGTTCGGATCGCCGGTGTTCGGCAGCGGATAGAACCGATCCTGAATCGCGCGCGCCACCGGATTGATCGCGCCCGCCGGGATCCGGCCGTCGCTGTAGATCTCTCCGGTGAGCGGATTGCGGATCTGAATGCCGAGCGCGGAGAAGTCGCCGCGCCGCCACGCGTCGAGCGGTACGGTCGGATTCAGGTTCGCGGTTGCCGAGCTGCCGGTGAACGTCTCGCCCGAAACGAACCAGAACGTCTTGCCGTGGCCGTTGTAGAGCTGTGGAATCACCGCCGGACCGCCGATCGACAGCCCGATGTTGTGCTGCACGCCGCCGCGCCGCGCGGTCGCGAACGGATCGCGCGCGCGCAGGATCGGGCTCTGGTAGTAGTCGAACGCCGACCCGTTGAACGCGTTCGTTCCCGACTTCGAGATGATCGTCACCTGTCCCATCGCCGGGTACTCGGCGCTGCTGTTGGCGAGATCGAGCTTCACTTCCTTGAACGACTCCACGTAGTTCGCGAGCGGACCGATGCCGTTGTCCGTCACGCCGTCGCTCATCGTCGTCCCGTCGATCGCGAACTGCGATTGATTGGTGCGGCTGCCGGCGAAGGAGTAGCTGCCGCCTCGTACGGTCAGCATCGGCGTCACCTGGAGGAACGACCAGATGCCGCGATCGTTGAGCGGCAGCGTCTTCAGCTGGTCGGCGGTGCGGGTGTCGCTGATGCGCGGCGTCTCCGCTTCGATCAGCGTCGCGCCGCCCATGACGTCCACCCTCGACTCGAGCGCGCCCAGCACGAGCGAGACGTCGAGGCGCCGCAGATCGCGCGCGACGAGGACGATGTCCGACGCGACCGCTTCGCGGAAGCCGTCCGCCCGCACGAGGACGACGTAGGAGCCTTCACGAAGCTGCGAGAGCGTGTAGACGCCCTCTTTGTTCGAGGTGGCCGTGGTTTCCACGCCGGTCTCGATGTGCGTCGCGACGATCTTCGCGTTGGAGACGGCGGCGCCCGATGGATCGTGAATGGCGCCGGTGATCGTTGCGTATGTCGTTTGAGCGAACAGGTCGAGCGGCGCGGCGAGCGCCAGCACGCACACGAGCGCACGGAACCGCAGAGCTGACAACATGGTCCCTCCCTCCGGGTTACCACGCCGTGGGAGCGACCTTTGGGAACCCAGGGTTACCTAGATTGAGTGACGAGACCGGATCGCGATGAGCGGACACACGGCCAGCGACTGCACTCGGCGTTAGAGCGCCGAAGCGATCGCGTACCGACACGCTCGCGCCGTTCCGAAACGCGCGCGCTCGCCGTCAACTGTCGATTGGTCGACGAGAGAGTGCCCGATGCGGAAGATCATGTCAATGCAAATCGGAGCTCGACCATAGCGATTCACTCGATGATCGATCGATCAATGACGCTAATATCTCAGCGCAAAACTCCGGGGGTTCCATGAAGCTCACTCGACGTGAAGTGCTCGCCGCAGGTGCCGGCGCGGGATCGGTCGCTCTTCGGACGCGCTCGAGCGCGAACGCGGAGCCGCGAATCGAATTTCAATCGGCGGCGATCTCGAAGACCTCATCCGCGCATCCGGCGAACCTGTCGATACGCGATTACCTGTCGCGCGAAGCGCGGCGGATTACGAACAGCTCGCTCGCGGACGTGACGTCTGCCGCCGGATTCGCCGAGCGCAGCGCCGAAGGGCGGAAGCGTTTCATGAACATGATGGGCCTCGGCGATCTTCAACCCGCGGGGCGACGCGAGCCGGTGCCGTTCACCGTCACGGGCGTGCTCGATCGTCCGGGCTATCGCATCGAGAAACTGCACTATCAGAGCCTTCCCAATCTCCATGTCACCGCGAATCTGTATCTGCCGAAATCGGCTGCCTCAGGCGAGCGCCGCCCTGGCGTGCTCTATCTGTGCGGCCACGAAAAAAATCAAAAGGTCGCCTATCAGGCGCATCCAAAGAAGTTCGCGGAGCTTGGATTCCCGACGTTGATCGTCGAGACCGTGCAGCTCGGAGAAGTCACGGGCTTCCATCACGGCTGTTATCAGGAAGGATGGTTCCACTGGTACAGCCGCGGCTATTCACCGGCGGCGATCGAGCTGCTGAACGGAATTCGCGCGCTCGATCTCCTCGCGGCGCGGAACGATGTCGATGGCACTCGCTTCGGTGTGACCGGCATCTCCGGCGGGAGCGCGACGACATGGTGGGTGGCCGCGGCGGACGAGCGCGTCAAAGCGTGCGCGCCGGTCTGCGGCACCGCGACACTCGCGGCGCACGTCTACGATCGCGTGATCGACGGCCACTGCGACTGCATGTGGTGGCCGAATACCGCGCTGTGGGATCTGACCGACGTCGCCGCGCTCATCGCGCCGCGTCCGCTCCTCGTGGCGTCGGCCAACCAGGATGGCATCTTTCCGATCGCGTCGATTCACGAAGCCTACGCGCGCGTCGAGCGCCTTTATCGAACGCTTGGAAAGCCCGAACACGTGCGCTTCGTCGAGACGCCGGGCGGCCACTCGTACCACGAGCGGTCGCGTACCGCGGTCTTCTCGTGGTTCCTCGAGCACCTCACCGGAAAGCGGATAGCGCCGACGGCTGTCGGCGATGCCGAGACCGACGCTGGCAAGCTCGAATCGTTCGAGAGCCTGAAGGTGTACGTGAGCGGCAATCCCTCCGGGAATCGCGCGCTCACGATCCACGACGAGCTGATCACCGTCGCGCCGCCGCCGCGCGTCGAGACCGCCGCCGACGTCACGCGCGCGCGAACCGAGATCGTCGGGAAGCTGCGAGCGGACACGTTCAATCATTTTCCGCGGACCGCGCCCGCGCTTGCGGTCCAAGAGGAGTACGCGCTCGACGGCGGCAGCGGGACGCGATTCGCGTTCACGTCGGAGGAAGGTTGGCGCCTGCACGGCATCCGGCGTCAGCCGCGCTCGGGCAGCGGACGGCTGCCGGCCGTCGTGATCCTGAAATCGCCTGGCGAGGATCGTCTCGACTCCGACATGTTCGGCGAGAGCATTAGTCAGCCGTGGATCAAGATCGTCGTCGAGCCGCGCGGCACGGGCGAGACGTCGTGGGGCGACGATCTCAACTGGCACATTCGCCGGGCGACTGCGTGGCTCGGCCGATCGATCGCGAGCATGCGCGTCTGGGACGCGATGCGGGCGCTCGGCGCGGCGCGCGCGCTGCCCGGCGTCGATTCCGCGCAGATTTCGATCGCCGCGCGAGGCGAGATGACCGTCGTCGCGCTCTATGCGGCGCTCCTCGACGGCCGGGTCACGAGCGTCCTCCTCGAATCGCCGATCGCGTCGCAAAACGCCGCGAGCCAGCCAAATGGCAAAGGTCCGGCGGTCGAGATGTTGAACTGCTTGCGCTACACCGATGCGCCTCACGTCGCCGGCTTGCTCTATCCCGCGCGCGTCGTGTTCTCGGGCGACGTGCCTTCGACATATGCGTGGGCGGAGGAGCTGTATCGCAAGCTTGGATCGCCGGGCACGTTCCAGCGCGTGAAGACGATGTCGGAGTGGACGGCGTAGGCTGGATCGCGCGCCGCGCGCGCGACGTTCATCGCCGCAGCAAAAGCCAGTTGCCGTCGTTCGACGCGACCACTCTCATTTTGTGCCGGCGATGGTGATGCGCCGACGCCAGTAGGAAGTCGCCCCGCTTGCTCTCGCTGAGGAACTCCGAGACGCTCGAGACGGATCGCAGCTCGACGCCGACGAGCCCCGCAACGAACGTCGCCGAATTGTCGCGCCGATCGCGAAACACGCGGCGCCCTGCGAGTCGATCGCCATGGTCGAGGAGCAGCCCCTGCGCGGAGTGCCGCAGATCGCGGTAGCGGTACGAATACGCCCAGATCTTTGCCTCCGCCGTGCCGAGCGCGATGACGGCGAACGCCGCAAGGACGACTAGGCGCGCGCGGAGATCGGGCGTCGCGGAGAGGCGGCGGAACGCGGCGACCAGGAGCACCGCGACGCCCAGCGCGAACATCGGGTAGAACGTGTTGAGGTACCAGGGGACCTTCGTCGCCATGATCGTCGGCAGCAGGAGCGTGCAGGCCGCCCACGCCGCAAGCGTCACGAAGAGACCGCCGCGCGTTTGCCAACTTCCCACCCACATGGGTAGCCGCGCCGCGAGCGGCGGACAGACGATCGCGGCGACGATGCACGCGGCCACCCAGTCGTACTGATGCTTCAGCAGGATGTTGAGGTAGAACAGCGGTCCGCCTGAATGACCCTCGAGCGCCTGAAGGCTTCGTCCGACGAAGTCGTAGCTGAACATGCGTCCGAGGAACGCCCACTCGTCGAGGCGATACCGCGCCCACGCCCAGGCGCCGGTCGGCGCGAGCAGCAACGCGATCGCGATCCCGGTCGGCGCGAGCCGTTCGCGCCATCGCTCGCGTCTGAACGCGTCGACCGCCACGACGATTGCCAGCGGCATGAGCACGCCCAACCCCCTGAGCATGAAGGCGGCCGCCAGGATCGGGCCGAGCCAGACACGCAGCCACGGCCGGCGATCCTCCTCCGACGTCGTGATGACGACGAGCAGCACGAGGAGCGTGAAGAGGGCGTCCGTGTTTGCGGTTCGTCCCGAGTGCACGTGCAGGAACCCGAACGTCGTCGCGAGCACGGTTCCCGCGACGAGCGAGACCTCGCCGCTGAAACGGCGGCGCGACCAGATCATGAGCGCGAGGACGGTCAGCCACGCCGACAGCGCGGACGCGATGCGCAGCGAGAAAATAGTTCGGCCGAACACCTTGAAGGCAAGCTCCAGCAGCCAGACGTTCAGCGGAGGCTTCGTGTTGTAGTAATCGAGCTTGCCGTAGGTCGTGACGCCGATCCAATCGCCGTGGTCCGCCATTTCCCACGCGCTGATGGCATACAGCGACTCATCCCATTCGGTGACGAACTCGCGATCCAGACGAAAGCTGAGATTGAAAGCGGCCAGACCAAGAACGAGCGCGGCGAGCGCCGCGTAGTGGCGGTGACAGAACTCTCCCGCGAAGTTCGGAACGGTCACGTCGTGTTGTAATGTCCGTGGTTGAGCGAAGCTCCCGTCCGGCAGGGCGCGCTGCAGCGTATTACAGGTCCACTTCTGCAGACAATAGTAGTGTGCCGCCTCCCTTCGACGGCGTATAAGAGAGCGGTCTAAGCCGGCTTGAAGCGCGAGGCGAGGAGGCCCGTTGCCGCGCGCAAGTCGATGTCCGCGACGAGCAGCCCAGGTTGGCCGTACGGCTGATAGCACTGAAGTGTTCCGTCGGGCTTCACCACCGCGGAGGTCGACGGCGATCCCGGGCTCGCGCAGTTCACCGTCGCGAAGTAGCACGTGTTCTCGGCGGCGCGGCACAGCGCCGCCTTCTCATGAAACGTGTTCGCGGGATCCGCGAAGCTCGATGGCCGATAGCTGTCCGTATCCGCTTCGTGGAAGTGCGGGTGGAAGACGACGTGCGCGCCGCGCTGCGCCGGCCAGCGCACCGTTTCCGGATAGCGCCAGCCCTCGTGGCAGATCGATATGCCGAAGGTCAACGGACCGCTTTGAAAGATCCGCCGGCCCACACCAGGTGTGAAGGTCGCTTCCTCCGACGGATCGATCTGAACCTTGTCCTGAAACCCTGCGATCGTGCCGTCGCGGTTGACGACCAGCGCCGAGATCACGAGCGCTCCGTCGAGCACGCGCTCGGTGCCGAGAATCACGGCCACGTTCGCCTTTCGCGCGGCGGTGGACACTGCAGACCACGCGCGTTCCAGGAAAATGGGATCCGGCGGGGGAACGCGCTTTCCGGCGGCGCGATAGCCGGGCACGAAGCACTCGGGAAAGCAGATAATGTCGGCGCGTGCCGCGGACGCGCGCGCGATCGCATCTTCCGCCAGCAGGACTGACTCGTCCGGCGTCGCGGGGTACTGCAGGTTCGCCAGCGCGATTCGACACGCACTCATTTCGACACGAGCTCCATCGTCCAAAGGTCGCTCTCGTCGTTCGCGATCGTGAAGTAGAAGCGGCGCCCGTCGGTGGCGAACTCTCGCCGCAGCGATCGGCGGGAAGGATCGTCGAACGTCACCAGCAGCCGCGGTTGCCCGCCGTCGACCGGCACTGCCCAGATGCTCGACGATGCCTGTTGGTCGTAGACCTTGTAGTAGACCGTCTTGCTGTCGCGCGACCAGATTGGATAGCTCGCGTAGGTGCGCCCGGGCACCGCGGCGACGAGCACGCGTTCCCCTGTGCCGTCGGGAGCGATGACGCGCACGGCGCCCTCGACGCCGTATGCGATCAGCCGCCCGTCCGGCGACCACTTCGGATCGGAGGACCCGCTCGTCGTGATGGCCCGCGGTGTTCCCCATGGCGCGCCGCGATGCGCGCGGCGCACGACATAGACCTGGTTCCTCCGATCCTCCGGCGTGGATCGATCGAAGACGATGCTGTTCCCATCCGGTCCCCAGCCCGAGTGCTGCTCTTCTGAAGGGGTGCTCGTCACCGTCTCGCGTTTCACGCCATCGACCGAGACCGTCAGCACGTCGCGCTGTCCGCCGTCGCGCATGCTGTGGTAGACGATCTCCTGGCCGTCCGGCGACCAGTCGTTCATGAATTTGTTGTTCGGGCCGTAGGTGATCTGTTGCGGCGTGCCGCCGGCCAGCGCCATCTTCCAGATGTTCGCTTGGCCGTCGCGATCGGAGTCGTAGGCGAGCCACGCACCGTCCCAGGAAATCGCCAGCTTTTCGATCTTCTCGCTGCCGAACGTCACCTGCTGCGCGTCGCGCACCGAGCCGACCTTGCCCTTGGGGATGGCGACGGACCAGATGTTGGCGCGCTGAATGTACGCCGAGTACGCAAGCAGCCGTCCATTGCGCGACAGTGAAATCCCATGCGCGTTCAATCCCGAGGAGACGCGCTCCGGTTCCCCGTCGGGCCGTCCGTCGGCACTCAATCGCAGCCGGAACACGTCGCGGCCACCGCCGCGGCTCGACACGAACAGAATCGAGCGACCGTCCGGCATCCACACCGGGCTCGCGTCCAGCCAGTCGCCGCTCGACAGCGGCGTCGTCTTCCGGCTCTCGACGTCCAACATCACGAGCGTGCTCGTCGAGACATTGCCAAAGTTGGATCCTCCGAAGGTGAAGCCAATCCCGCGGTCGACGAAGACGATGCGCCGGCCGTCGGGCGACCACGCCGGCGAATGCGCTTCGCGCGCGGCCGCGAGGAGCGTCGGCGCGGCGGAGTCGTCGGCGGGCAGCGCGTACAGACCTTCGACGCCGCCGAAGACGATTCGACGGTCATCGTGAGACCAGATCGGCGAACTCGCGATGCCGCTTGCGGCTTCGGCCGCGATCCGGCGGGCGACGCCTCCCAGCACCGGCGCAACGAAGAGCGCGGCGCCTTCGCGCGATCGGGCGAGCGCCGGGCGTCCGGTCTGGAACAGGATGTGCGTTCCATCGGACGACCACTGTGGCCAGCGCTGCCCTCCTGCCGACGCGTCGTCGGTGAGCGGCACCATGCGTCCGTCGGCGATCTGACGCACGAAGATTCGCATGCTTCCGGGAATCCCCGCCGCATACGCGATCGCGCGGCCATTCGGTGAGATCGCCGGATCGACTTCCAAGCCCGCCTCGGTCGTGACGCGCGTGAGCCGGCCGACCTCGAGCGCGGCGCCCGAGCGGTTGTCGCGCGGCGTGGAATCTCCCGTCGTCATCACGATCGCGAGACCGATCGCGGCGACCGCAACGACTGCCGCCGCAGCGATCCACCAGCGCCGCCGCGGTGGCGAGAGCGGCCTCCCGATGGCTGCGGCCGTGTCGAGGATGGGCAGCAGATCGTCGATGCGCTGCCATCGCTGATCCGGTTTCTTCTGGAGGCATCGCATGATCGCGGCTGCAAGCGGCGCCGGCGTATCGGGCCGCTTCGCCGTCAGCGGAGTTGGCGGCGCCGTCAAATGCGCGGTCACGATCTCCTGTCGGCTGCCGTCGAACGGAGGCGCGCCGGCGAGCAGCTCGTACGCCATGACGCCGAACGCATAGATGTCGCTGCGATGATCGATCGCTGCCGCCGTGATTTGCTCGGGCGCCATGTACGCGGGCGTGCCGATCATCACGCTCGTCCCGGTGACGGTCTGATCGTCGGTGACGTGCGGCTGAACCGCGCGTGCGACGCCGAAGTCGGCGAGGAACACGTGCCGGCCCGACAACAGCACGTTGTCCGGTTTGACGTCGCGATGGATGACGCCCACCGCGTGCGCGTGCGCGAGCGCATCCGCGGTCTCTCGAAGGATGGCGACGGCCTCCGCAATAGGCAGCGGCCCATGAGCGAGCCGCGCGCGCAGGGATTCGCCGTCGACGAACGGCATCACGAAGAACGGCAGGCCGTCGGCGGTGCCGGAATCGAACAGCGGCAGAATGTGCGGGTGGCGAAGGTGCGCCGTCGTCCTGATTTCCGCGATGAAGCGGTCGGCGCCGACGACGACGGCGAGCTCGCGCTTGAGGATCTTGATGGCGACCTCGCGCTCGTGGCGCACGTCGTGCGCGAGGTAGACGGTCGCCATCCCGCCGGCGCCGAGCGCGCGCCGGATGCGGTAATTGGGGAGAAACGCCGCCGCGAGGCTCGCAGGGACGTCCGGCACGCGACGTATCTTACCGAACTCTGCATGGTAGAAGATCGACCGAGGTACGGTAGAATATCGACCATGGCACCAGACCGCGACAAGATCGAACTGCTTCGGGGCACGTTGGACATGCTGATCCTGCGCACGCTCGTCGTCGGGCCCGCGCACGGCCATCAGATCGCCAAACACATTCAGCGGAGCACGGAAGACGTGCTCCAGGTCGAGCACGGCTCGCTCTATCCCGCGCTGCACCGGCTCGAGCGGAAGGGCTGGCTGACCGCGAAGTGGGAGAGCGTCGACGGGAAACGCGAGTTCAAGTATTACCGGCTGAGCGCCGCGGGACGAAAACAGCTTGCCGTCGAAGAGTCGAAATGGAAGCGGCTCGTCACCGCGATCGCGCGCGTGCCGGCGCCGGCGGAGAATTGATCGCGGTGCCATAATGTGACCCCCGATGGTCGACCTGTTCGGAACGACGCGCTGGAGCCTCATCGTTGCGGCCGGACGCGACGACTCACGCGCGCATTCGGCACTCGCCGAGCTCTGCCAGGCGTACTGGCGCCCCGTCTACGTCTTCATTCGCCGCAAGGGCCATTCGACAGACGACGCGGCTGATCTGACGCAGGGATTCTTCCTCCATATCCTCGAGCACCATGCGATCGAGAGAGCGGACCAGTCACGAGGGCGCTTCCGTTCGTACCTTCTGACGGCGGTCCGGAATTTTCTCGAGACGGCGCGCCTCCGCGATGTGACGCTGCGGCGCGGCGCGGGTGCGCCGCACGAGGCGATTGAGACGATCGACGTGGAGCGCCGTCCGTCGCTGAGCGCTCGGGATCACGCCTCCTCTCCCGAACGCGTGTTCGAGCGCCACTGGGCGCTGAATCTGACCGAGCGCGCGCTCGAAAGCGTGCGAGCAGAGTACGCGTCGCGCGGACAGGAACGCGTGTTCGACGAGCTGCGTCCGCTGCTCACGTCCGAGGCGCCGGCTTCGTCACCCGCCGGCCTCGACTCCACATCGGCCGCAGATGCCGCGCACCGTACGGCCTTGCATCGGGCGCGACGCCGGTTCGGCCAGGCGCTGCGTGCGGAGATCCGCGAGACCGTCAACGAGAGCGGAGAGGTCGACGAGGAGCTGCGTTTCCTTCTGCGCGTGCTGGCCGATTGAAGGGGGCGCCGAGTGCCGGCAGACACGTTCGCGGCCAAATCCCGTATTAGCGACCGATGACGGATCGATCCGCGACGTGTCCCCGATGCGGCGCCAATCTCGCCGACGGGTCGCCGCTTGGCGAGCTCTGCCCCAGATGCTTGATGGCTCTCGCGCTCGATACCGGCGTCGACGCCGACACGGTTGACGCGCGCGGAGCGCCGGGCGCGGTCTTCGGCCCATACCGCCTGATCGAGAAGATCGGCGAAGGCGGAATGGGGATCGTGTGGCTCGCGCGCCAGGAACATCCGATCCGCCGCGACGTGGCGCTCAAGCAGGTGAGGCCGGGCGCGGATTCGGCGCAGGTGCTGTCGCGGTTCGAGTCGGAGCGCCAGGCGCTGGCGATCCTCAATCATCCGAACATCGCGACCGTCTTCGACGCGGGCCTGAGCGACGACGGCCGGCCGTACTTCGTCATGGAGTACGTTCGCGGGGGGCTGCCGATCACCGCGTTCGCCGATCGCCACGCGCTTCCGATCGCCGCGCGGCTCGAACTGTTCCTGCAGGTCTGTGGCGCTGTCGAACATGCGCATCAGAAAGGTGTGCTCCACAGAGACCTCAAGCCGGCGAACATCCTGGTCAGCGATCGCGATGGGGCCGCCATCGTGAAGGTGATCGACTTCGGCGTCGCGAAGGCGATCGGACCGTCGCTCTCGATGGAGGCGATGGAAACGCAGGTCGGATCGCTCGTGGGAACGCCCGAGTACATGAGCCCCGAGCAGGCCGGACTGACCCAGGCGGCAGTCGACACGCGAACGGACATCTACTCGCTCGGCCTCGTCTTGTACGAGCTACTCGTCGGCGCGCTGCCGTTCGACGCCTCCGAGCTCCGGCGGAAAGCCGTGCTCGAGATGCTGCGCGTGATTCGCGAGGACGATCCGCCCGCGCTCGCGTCGCGGCTCAGCCACCGGTCGGACGCGGAACTGCGCGAGATCGCGAAGCGCCGCGTGACGGACCCGCGCGCGCTCGTCCGTCAGCTCCGCGGCGATCTCGAGTGGATCACGAATCGCGCGCTGGAAAAAGAACCGGCGCGGCGGTACGCGTCGGCGTCGGAGCTCGGCACCGACGTGCGCCGTCATCTCGCGAACGAGCCGGTGAGTGCGGGTCCTCCGACGTTTCAGTATCGCTTCGGCAAGTTGATTCACCGGCACCGCGCCGCGGCAGCCGCCGCGGGCGTCGCGCTTGCGGCGCTCGTCCTCAGCGCCGCCGTGAGCGCGGCGATGTGGATCCGCGCGGAGACGGCGCGCGCCGATACGCGCCGCCAGCTCGCTGCGTCGCTGGCGGCACGCGGCGTTGCGCGGCTCGACGCGTGGGATTGGGCCGGAGGCCTCCTGTCGTTCGTGAAGGCGATGGAGGTCGATCCCGATCGCCGTCGCGATCGAGAGCACCGCATCCGCATCGCCGAAGTGCTCGACCGCATGCCCCGCCTCGCGCGCTTCTGGCCGCACGGCGTTCGCGTCAGCTCCGTGGATCTGTCCCAGCAGGGCATCGTCGCCTCAGGCGGAACGGACGGAGCCGTTCGCTTGTGGTCGATTCGTACCGGACAGCCGATTGGCGCGCCCCTGCAGCAGGGCGGCGCGATCAATCGCGTGGTGTTCTCGCCCGACGGTCTTCTCGTCGCGAGCGCGAGCGACGATGGTACGGCGAGGGTCATTCGCGCGTCCACTGGCGAAATCGTCGGACAACCGCTGCGTCACGAAGGCGCCGTGCATGACGTGGTCTTCTCGCCGGATTCACAGGTTCTTGCGACCGCCGGCGCGGATCGCCGGGCGATGCTCTGGCGCCTCGGCGAAGACAAGCCGTACGCGCGGCTCGACATGTCAGCGCCGCTGCGGCGAATCGTGTTCACGAGGGATGGAACGCGACTCGCCGCGTCCGCCGCAACGAACCGCGATCGCCAACCCTTCGAAGTCCGCGTGTGGTCGACGAAAGACGGCACACCCGCCGGCGAGCCGATCCGAGGGGAGCCGGATTGGTGGCTGACGGACATGGATTTCGATCCGAACGGACGGCACGTGGTGACGTCAGGAAATCAGGGATGCCACTGTGCGCGGCTGTGGAACGCAACAACGGGAGAACTCGTCGGCAGTCCCATGACGCATCGCAACGCTGTTCCGACGGTCCGATTCAACGCCAGCGGAACCCAAGTCGTCACGGGCGGGTTCGACCGCGTGGTGCAGGTGTGGAACGTGCCCCAAGGCGAGGCCGCGGCGCCTTCGTGGACGATCACCGGCTGGCCCGAATCCGTGAGGTTTGGCGCGAACGGAGAGCTGATCGCATCGACGGTGAACGGAGCGGTGGAGGTGGCGCGCGCGGGGTCGGGCGCCGGCCGTGAGAGCACGAGGATCTTCCCCACGATGGCGCACGCCGGACCGGTGAATTCGGCGACATTCGACGCAACCGGACGGTTTCTCGTCACGGGGAGCAGCGACGGCGCCGTGCGTGTCTGGGATGTCGCGCCCGCTCTACAAGCGTACGCACCGTACGTCTCGTACTCATCTCCATGGGTCGACGAAATCGTATTCGCGGGTGGGAAACTCGCGGCGGCACAACGGATCTTCGACACGACGTCGGGTCTGCCGGTTGTACCGCCGCTTCGAGTGGAGTCCCAGGACTTCTTCAGCGCGATGTCCAACGATGGCCGGCGAATCGCCATCGCCGGATCGCAATCGGTCCGCGTGTGGGACGCGACGACCGGCGAGCCGATCTCGCCCGTCATGACGCACAACGGAAGATTCTGGTACCTGAGCCCGCTGGCGTTTTCACCAGATGGTCGATTGTTGTTGACGTTGGGCAATCGCGGCGGCTCGCTCGGCGAAGCGGTGGTGTGGGACATCGCGACAGCGAAGCCCGCGATAACCCTAAAGCATGGAGCGAACGTCACGTCCGGCGCGTTCAGTCCGGACGGCAGCAGGCTGATGACCGGCAGCGCGGAGCGTGACACCAACTTACGCATATGGGCCATCGATGGCGGCGCGCTGCTGTTCGCTGGCCACCATCCGGAGGGCGTATTCGCCGGCAGGTTTGCGCACGCGAACGATCGGATCGTGACCGTGGGATTCGATCAACGCGTCCTCGAATGGCGGATCGGATCGACGCTCACGTCGAGCCAGGTTGCGGAGCTGCACAGCGAGCCGACGCAGCTCGCAATCGGCCGGGACCGGACGCTCGTTGCTGGCGGCCGCGGCGGCGACATCCGCGCGCGCGCCGTACGCTCGGGCGTCGAGTGGACGACAAACATGCAGCAGACGGGCGCGGTCATGGCGGCGGACGTGTCACCCGACGACGAATGGGTGGTGACGAGCGGCGACGATGGATACGCACATCTGTGGAATCTCCGCAGCGGCGAGCGGCTGTCGCCCGCGTATCGTCTGGGCGGACCGGTCTACGCCGTGAAGTTCGCGCCGAACGGCGCATCGTTTGGCATCGCGGCGGACGGTGTGTATCTGCGCGCGCTCGCGCCCGATCAGCGTTCGATGGGACAGCTCGCCGATCTCGCCGAGCTCCTCAGCGCGCGCCGGCTCGTCAACGCAGGGGACCAGCCGTTGCAGCTTGACGAGATGATTGCCAGGTGGAATCGCCTCACATCGATCGAGCCGCCGGCGATCGACAGCGTGCCGCCAGCGTGGCATCGCCGCCGGGCGTCGTTGGCGTTGTTCGAGGGGAATGCGCCGCTCGCGCTCGATCATTTTTCCTCGGTGCGCACCGCGGCCGGCCGGCTGTCATGGACCGATACGATGATGGCGCTCGCCGCATTGGCGAAAGCCGGCCGATGGACCGACGCCGTGAAGGAAGTGGAGCGGCTCGACGCGGCGCGCGATGGCGCACCGGAATTATCGTTCGTCGAGGCCGTCGCCCGCCGGCGCTCGGGCGAGCGATCCGCGCCGCTCGCAGCCTGCCGCGATCTGCTGGCGCGCCACGCCGCGACGGCGAACCCCGACCGCGCGCTCTGGATCCTCCGGACGTGTCTGCTGGATCCTGATGCGCGGACGCTGCCCGATTGGAGTGCAACCGCAAGGCTGCTCGAGCCGCTGATCGATTTGCCGTCGTTCGGCACCCGGGAATCGCTGGCCGGCGCCGTCGCCGTGCGAGCGGGACGAATCGACGACGCAATCGAGCTGCTGCAACGTGCGGCCGCCGGCAAAGAGGCGACGCCGCACACGATGATGTTTCTCTCGATGGCGCTCGCGCGGGCGCGGAAGATCGGCGACGCGCGGAACTGGCTGGACAAATCCACCACATTTGTCTGGCCCATCGACCGAGCGTTTTCACAGAAGATCTTTCGCGATGCCTGGTTCGACGCCGAGGCCGCCATCCTCCGCGAGGAAGTCCAGCGGATTCTCGACGATCCATCCGTTTCCGCGACCCGCAAATAGCGGCCTGTCACGGTTCGCGCCCGACTTTGTAGATCCCCTTGTTCGTACTTGACGATCGAGAAAGGGGACGTCATGCGCCACCTGAAGATGTCGTTGTCTCTCGGAATCGCGATCGCGTTCGCCATCGTCACCTCGGCGGCGGCCGCGAGCGCCAACACTCACGTCGTTCGTCCCGGTGAATCCATTCAGGCTGCCGTCGACGCCGCATCGCCGGGCGACACCATCATCGTGAAAGCCGGCGAGTACTACGAAAGCGTGACCATCCACACGAGCGGTCTCACGCTGCGCGGTCAGGGCCGCGTGGTCCTCGAACCCTCGCACTACGGATCGAGCGAATGCTACATCCCCGGTCATGACGTGGGCATCTGCGTCGTTCCCTCTGACTTCAATCCGTCGACCGGGGCCTACACGAGCCGCGTCCGCGACGTCACCATCAGCGGCTTCCGCATCGAGGGCTTCCAAGGCGATGGCGTCTTCGGATTCGGTACCGAGAATCTGAGAGTGTCGAACGTCGTGGCGATCGACAACACCGCTTACGGCATCGCGACGTTCGACGGGATCGGCTCGACGATCACTGGAAACGCGGTCAGCGGCAGCCACGACGCGGGCATCTACGTGGGCGACTCGCTGAACGCGAACGCCATTGTCAGCCACAATCGCGCGTGGAACAACGCGTTTGCGATCCTCGTTCGCCACAGCCGGAAGGCGATCGTCTCGAACAACGACGTGTGGGACAGCTGTCTCGGTGTGTTCCTCCTCGCGGACGGACAGGCAGGCGGGAGCGGAGAGATCGCGGTCTTCAACAACAACGTGGTCGCGAACAACCGCGTGTGCACGCAGTTTGCCGAGGTCGGCTTTCTGCCGGTGCTCGGCGGGGGCGGCGTTGTCCTCGCCGGCTCGCAGCACAACGCGATCTTTCAGAACGAGGTGAAGGACAACCGCGGCGATACGTTGTTCTCCGGCGGCATCGTGCTGATCGCCACGCCGCGCGCGAACGCCGGCGGCTCGTTCGACGCCTCGACGAACAACCTCGTCATCCTGAACCGTGCGAGAGGCAACGAGCCTGCGGACATCGTGCAGGATGCCGCAAGCGTGCCGAATCTCGTCTTCGCCAACAGGTGTGGTACGTCAACACCTGGCGGGTTCTGCGGCTCGTAGCGGCTCCCGCGTACCTCGATCGGTTCACGGCGGCGGCAGCTTCAGAAACTCCGACGGAAGAAGCGGCCGCCGCGTGAACCGCGCGATGTGGACGGCGCCCTTGAAGTAGAACACTTTGTTGATCCGCGCGCCGATCGACGCGCGCCCGGGACCGTGCGGCGCCAGCGGCAGCTCGAACGAGCCCTCGCGCACCCCGTTGACGTAGTTGCTGAACTCCTTGCCGTCGTAGACCGCCGCGACGTGATACCACTTGCCAAGCGGATGGAGCGCCGCTCGATTAATGAGCGCTTTACTCGCCGCGCCCGATTGGCTGTAGCTGTCGAAGTACCACTGATCGCCGACGACGCGGATCTCGAAGAGCATGCGGTTTTCGGTGTCGGCGCCAGTCGCGGGAAGCTCGTTGAGATGGAACCAGCGCTGCTCCTTCTCTCCGCCGTCCGGACGGAAGATCGCCTCGAACGTAAACGTGCCGGCGCCCGCCAACGGATGGTTCTCGACGAACAGCGCATCGTCCTTGCCGTCGAACTCGACGGCCTTGCCCACCGGAGAATCGATCACGCGCGGTTCGCCGTGCACCGTAGTTGGATGGCCGCCGATGTTGTCGAGACGATCGAACGTCCAGATTTCCATGGGCGCGACCTTGTTCCCCGCCTGCGGCGGCGCCTTGCCCGGACTCAACGAGCTGAGATACGCGACGAGGTTGTCGAGATCGATCGCGGACAACGCCGCGAACGGCGGCATCAACGATTGCCGCGGCAGCGTGAGTTTCGCGACCTCGCTCTTCATGAACGATCGCAAGTTGCCGTTCTCGTCGCGCAGGTGTATGGAGTACTCGTCCTCGTTCAAATGAATGCCGCCGATGGTCGCGCCGGATCGATTGGTCACGACGACCGATCGATAGTCGAGCGGGATGTCGGCGTTGGGATCGACGATCGACTCGCGCAGATGGCGCACCGCGCGCTTCGCGCCGATGCCGGTCAGATCCGGTCCGAGAAAGCCTCCGGTTCCCTCGATCGTGTGGCACGTCGCGCAGCCGCTCTTGTGATAGACAGCCGCACCCGCGGCCGCGTCGCCGCGGCTCGGCTCCGGCGTGCCCTGTTTGCTCAACCGCTGCACGTGGGCCACCATCCGCCAGACCTCGAGGTCGGGAAGGGTGAACGTCCCCGGCATCTCCGTGTTTGGAATGCCGTTTCGAATGATGGAGAAGAGCTCGCGATCGGAGCTGCCGCGGCGAAAGCCTCCCGCGTTCAGCACGGCGCCGCGTCCGCCCTCGCCGTTCTGGCCGTGGCAGTGCCCGCAGCGTCCTTGAAACAGGCGGCGTCCGATCTCGAGATCGTTGGCGGACGTGTACGGATTCGTCTCCGGTAGATTCCCCGGCGCGGGCCGAGGCTGCCGCGGCGTGCCTTGCGCGGCGAGCGCCGCGATGCACGCGATCCAGTAGCACGCGAGCGAGATCGAGATCCTGAGCGGGATCGAGCGCCTGATCGCGACGAAGGTTGGCATCATTCGAGACCGAACGCGATCAACACGTCTCCGATCGGGATCGTGATCATCTGCTTGCCTCGGCTGAGGAACGTGATCGGGCTGGCGAACACGCGATCGCCGCCGTTGAATCGCCAGAGCTCTTTTCCCGTTCGCGCGTCGAGGGCGTAGAAGTTCCCGGCCGGCGTCGCGGAGAACACGAGGTTGCCGGCCGTGGAGAGCACACCCGCCCACGGCGGCGCGAGGATGCGGTGCTCCCACTCGATGTCGCCCGTCTCCGGCTTCATCGCAATCAACTTGCCCCAGCTCTCTTCCGGCCGGAATCGCGCGCCGCCGCCGCCACCGCCGCCGAAGAACGGCTCGCCCGGACGGAATTCCGGCGCGTCGGTCTTGAAGAAGCGCCGCCGCTCTTCTCGCGCGTTGAAGTAGAGCAGCTTCGTGTTCGGGTTGTAGCTGGGCGACATCCAGTTGTGACCGCCGTCGACGCCAGGCCAGATCGATTCGTTGCCTTCGGGCGTCGGCTCTTGACCGGGATTGAGCACCGGCCGCCCCTTCTTGTCGATCTCCTTCGCCCACGTCTGCTTCACGAACGCCTTCGCCAGCAGGAATTCACCCGTGCGCCGATCGAGCACGTAGTAGAAACCGTTGCGGCTCGGCACGACGACGAGCTTGCGGCCGTTCGCCGCGTCGAGGAGGACCGGAACCTGCGTCGCATCCCAGTCGCGCGTGTCGTGCGGCGTGAATTGAAAATGCCATCGCAGCGTGCCGGTCTCCGGATCGAGCGCGAGGAGCGAGCACGTGTACAAGTTGTCGCCGGGACGGACGTCGCCGTTGTAGTCCGGGCCAGGATTCCCCGTGCCCCAATAGAGCAGGTTCAAGTCGGGATCGAACGATCCGGTCAGCCACGTGGAGCCGCCGCCGTTCTTCCACGAGTCGCCGCCCCACGTGTCGGATCCCGGTTCGCCCGGCGCGGGAATCGTCCAGAAACGCCAGAGCCGATTGCCCGTCTTCGGATCGTAGGCATCGAGGAATCCGCGAATGCCGCCTTCCGCGCCCGCGATCCCGACGATGATCCTGTCCTTGACGGCGAGCGGCGCGCCGGTTGCGGTGTAGTTCAGCCCGGGATCCGCAAGCTGCTTCCTCCAGAGCACGCGGCCCGCGCGCGCGTCGAGCGCCACGAGCTGCGCGTCGAGCGTCGTGAGGAACAGCGTGTTGCCGAGGATCGCCAGGCCGCGATTGACTTCGCCGCAGCACGTGTAGACGCGGCCCGACAGCTTGTGCTCGTAGGTCCAGAGCGCGCGTCCCGTCTCCGCGTCGATCGCCATCGCGTCGCTCGGCGGGCGCGTCACGAACATGATCCCATCCACCACGATCGGCGTCGTCTCCACTTTCTGACGATGCATCTGGTAGATCCACTTGGCGCGAAGGCGGTGAACGTTCTCGGCGGTGATCTGATCGAGCGTGCTGTAGTGATGGCTCTTGTAGTCGCCGCTGTAGGTCAGCCAGTTGCCCGGCTCTTTCGCGGCGTCGAGGATCCGCTCGTACGTGATCGGCAGTCCGGTCGACGGCGGCGATTGCGCCGGCGTCAGCGCGCCGAGGAGCAGCACCGCCGCGAAGGCGAGCGAGAGCGATGTCGAAGGCCGCACGGCGTCGGTTCTCAGCGTTTTCATCTACCGGCGCGCGGCGAGCTGCTTTTCGATCGATCCGCGCAGCGACGGCAGATAGCGCAGCGCGTTCGAGTAGTACACCTTGCGCAGCACGTCGTCGGGAAGTCCGATGCCGTAGATTCTCCAGCGGCCGTGCAGCGGCGCGCCGGTCGGCGATCGAAGCTGCGCGGGATGATCGAAGTGCTCGTCGTAGGTTTCGAGGAATCGCCAGTGCGGTTCCCAGAACTCCTCGATGCCGCGTCCCGGGTTGCCGTCCGATCCGAACAGGATGCGGTCCTGATACTTGAGGAAGAACTTGCGAATCATCAGCGGCGCGCGGCCGAGATCCTGCACCGTCGCCGAGATTTCGACGTCGGCGTTCGGATACTTGTCGAGCAGCGCGGCGACCTTGTCCATGTCGTAGTAGAGCATCGCCACGTGCGCGTTCACGAAGCGCGTCTTCGGATGCTTGGCGTGCATGTTCTCGCGCGCCTTCTCGATCACCTCGGGCCCCGGCTGGCCGGTCTTGTAGTAGTTCCCTTCGGGGTTGCTCCGCCACAGGCCCGCCTCGTACCGCTCGTTCTCCGGCCCGATGGGCAGGAATCGTCCGTACGAGTCGCTGATGTGAATCATCACGGGCCTGTTGTGCTTCGCGCACATCGCCCAGATCGGATCGAAGCGCTTGTCGTCCGCCTGAATGTAGGTGCCGTCGGTGTTTCGCAGATCGAGGCCGAGCACTTTGTTGATCTTGAGTCCGACCGCGCCCGCGAGGAATCCGCGCTCGAGCTCCGCCGCGGTCTTCTCCGACCATCCCGGCTCGTTGATGCCGTCGAAGTTGAGCCGCGCGAACTGCACGATCCGATCGCGATACGGCGCGCCGACTTTGAGCGCGCTGTCGAGCTCCGCGCCAAACCCGCCGTCCATGTTGCAGATCGCGCCGAGGCCGGCCTGGTCCATGACCTTGACCATCTTTTGATAGTCCTCGGCGGTTTTGAGCTGACGGCCGTGGAGGTGGAAATCGATCGCGGGGAACTTCGCGTGCGCGATCGGCGTCCGCGGGAGTTTCATCAGCGCCTTCGGCATCGCGGGCGCTTCCGGCGTCGGCTTGAAATCGGGATGCGAGGGGAAGGCCGGCGCCTGCAGCCGCGGCGCATGGCTGAACGCCGCGACGACGAGAACGGCAACCAGAAACGCGAACGAGCGCGAGCGCAGCATCGTTGCAGCTCCTTCGGAATGGACCAAGGGACGGCCGGGCATAAGGGATCCGACGGCACGCATGCTACGACGATTGGCGCTCGCGCGGAAGAGGCTTATTGGGTCCGGGCGAAGCCGGACGCTACAGGTGAATCACGCCGCCCGTCCGCACCGATTCGTCCGCGGCAATCACGATCCGCAGGCTCTTGACGCCGTCGTTCATGTGATCGGATAGGTCGATATCCTCGTCGATGGCTCTCAGCAGGTAACGCTGCTCGCGCTCGCACAGCGCGTCGTGATCCGGCTCGTCGGTCATGTCGATCCGTTCGTCCGGCTTCGACATGTCCGCGTGATGCCAGAGAATCTGATTGGTCTTGGTGTGCGCGTTGATGTCGTCCGATTTCACGCTGCCCGCGGTCTCCGCCATGACGATGGAGACGGAGCCCTTTGGACCGATCACGTCCTTCACGAAGAACGCGGTCTCGCTCATCATCGGTCCCCAACCCGCTTCGTACCAACCGACCGATCCATCGTCGAACGCCACCTGCAGCGCGCCGTAGTTGTACGTCGGCACTTCGTGGGAGAGACGCGCGCCGAGCGCGTGGACCCGAATCGGCTTCGCCGGCGTCATCTGACACATGACGTCGACGTAGTGGACGCCGCAGTCGACGATCGGAGGGAACGACTGCATCAGCCGCTTGTGCCACTCCCACGTCTCACCGTTCGACTGCTGATTCAGATTCATCCGGAAGACCAACGGCTTGCCGAGCGTTCTCGCGATCTCGATGAACCGAATCCACGACGGATGGTGCCTGAGGATATAGCCGATGACGAGCTTTCGCCGCGTGCGCCGCGCCGTCTCCACGACCCGCTCCGCGCTGTCGACGGTTTCGGCGAGCGGCTTCTCGACGAAGACGTGCGCGCCGGCCTCCATCGATCTGATCGCGTACTCCGCGTGCGTGTCGGGAAGCGTATTGACCGAGACGACGTCCGGCTTGCAGTCCGCGAGCGCCTGCTCGAAGTTCGAATAGCGCTTCGCGCTCGCGAGCGCGTCCGGCAGCGCTTTCATGCCGATACCGCGTGCGCAAACGCCGACGACGTCGTATTCGGGAATGCGCGTGTACGCAAGCGCATGCGACATCCCCATGTTTCCGAGGCCGACCGCCAGAACGCGTTTTCTTCCGATCAAAGGTCCTCCAATGTGAGCTCGCGCGCCATCACGATGTTGCCCGCGGTCAGGCCGCAGTCGACCGGAAGTACGACGCCGGTGATCGCCGAGGCAGCGTCCGAGGCGAGGAACGCAACGGCGCGCATCACTTCGATCGGCTCGACGATGCGGCCGAGCGGATACCACTTCGTGAGCTGGCTCAAGACCTCGGGATTGCGCGCCGCGCGCTCGTTCCAGAGCGGCGTCCGCACCGTGCCCGGGCAGACGATGTTGGCGCGGACGTTGTAGCGGCCGTACTCGAGCGCGACGGCTTTCGTCAGGCTGATGAGGCCCGCTTTCGCGGCGCTATACGCGGGGTCGCCGAGCGCGGCGAGACCATTGACCGATCCGATGTTGACGATCGATCCCGAGCGGCGCCGTTTCATCTCGGGCAGCACCGCATGCGTGCAGTTGTACGCGCCGTTCAAATTCGCATCGATATCGTCCTGGAAGAGTGATGGCGTCGTTCGCGCGAGACTTGGCGTTCTCGACACGCCTGCGTTGTTGATCAGGACATCGACCGCGCCGAGGTGCGATCGCGCCGATGCGATCGCCGATTGGACCGACTCGGCGTCGGCGATGTCGACGACCGAGGCCTCGACCGACACGCCGCCGCTACGGAGCCGTTCGGCGACGTCGTTCAGCGTCTCGCTGCGATCGATTGCGATGATCGCTGCCCCCTCTCCTCCGAAGTATCGACACAGCTCCTGACCGATGCCGCCCGCGGCGCCGGTAATCGCGACGACTTTGCCCTTGAATTCCATCACGCTCCGAAGACGGCGAGCGCGTCCGCGATCCACGCGAGATTGGCGCGGCGCAGGTGGCCGTAGTTGTAGAAAGCAATCTCGGATACGCCGGCGTCGCGAAGTGCCTCCGCGGCCGCGACGAGCTCGCCGCGGCTTTGCAGATCCGGAAACCCCGGCCGGAGAATCCCGCGGAGCTTTCCTCTCGTCCGCAGACGCCGCTGCACGTCGAAGAGGTCGGCGCGGATCCGCTCCGCGGTCGGCTCGTAGAAGCACGCTTCGATGATCCCTGCGGCTTCGGCGAGCGCGGCGAGATCGGTGCCCTCGTACCACGCGCCGGCGGTCGGCCGCGCGACCGACGGGATGATCGAGACCGTAGCGTTCGGGCGAACCGCCGCGCGAATCTCGCGCACGAGAGACGTCACCACTCCGCAGCGCCACTCGAGGAAACGGGACAGCGCGCCGCCGCTGGCGACGTCGCTCAGCCAGAACGCTTCCGCCATGTCGCTCGGGCAATCGCCGTCGCCCGACAGATACGCATCGACCTCTTCGCGCGTGTTGCGCCTCACGCACTCGGCATCGATGCCGGCTGCCGTCGCGTTCGCCACGCAACGATCGCAGAAGCAGAGGCCAAGCCGTCCGTCGAGCCACGCATTCGGTTTCACCATCGCGAACTCGTGATGATAGCCGTGTGCGTATGGAAGGTAGCCCGGCGTTTCGACGGAAATGCCCGTCACCGGATAGTTGTCGGCGAGGTCCTTGCACAGCGCGACCGCATACTCGCGAACGTCTGGAGCGGACGGGCACAGGCTGTAGATGTATCGATCGCCGAACGCGTTCGTGACCGTCGACTGGCGGTGGCGCTCGCCAAGCTGCGAATTGTGCAGCAGCACGAGCCAGGCGTTCACGGCGATCCGCGAATCAGCGAGTGTTTCGCGGAAGATGTCGCGCTCGCGAACGGCGCTGTTCAGGATCGGTTCGATTCTCCCGTATCGCGCGGGATCGGCCTTGAAGTAAACCGTGCCGTCTTCGGGAAAGTACACGCGTCCGCGCACGCCGTGAGGGCGCAGGAATTTGCCCGCATGGTAGCTTCCGGCGATGGTGATGGTGTCGACGCCGAGCGCGCGGACGCGGTCGATCACCTCGCGCACGCCTTCGTCCGCGAGGTCCCAGGGATACGCGTAGATCGCGCGGTAGCTCATCGACTCAGCCGAATTCCGGTCCAGTGATAGCGTAAATCCTCGAGGGCTGTCCCGCGGCGTCGAGCCGGCCGCGATACATTCGCAGAAACGGCCGCTCGATCGCGAATCCGCGTTCCGCGAGCAGCGAGGTCCACTCGCGTTGATCGTCCGGCGCATCGAGGAAGACGGTGCGGTCCGGATGTGCGTCGAGGCACGCGTCGAGCAGCGCTCGCGCACTGTCGGTCGAGTCAGCGATCAGCGGACCGAGGTGCTCCCGCAGATGGCCGTGGCGGCCGACGAGATATCCCTGCACCTGGCTGTCCTGCTCCGCGATCCACGCGTACTCCGGCGCGTCCACCGCGAGCCGCCGGAGCAGCGCGATCCGCGAAGCGCCGAATGCGCGCGCGTCGATCGGTTCAATCGCCGGCCAGTCGGCAGGGTCGAGCCTTCGCACGGTCGTCTTCCGGCTGAAGCCGGACGCCACGCGATCGGCGCGATCACCATGAGCAGCGCGTTTCGGATCGAGAAACCACCGCGCGAGGCGGTACTCGGGCGCGAAGCCGCGCGGACGGTAGAGCAGCTCGCCGGCCGGCGTCGCGTCGAGTCGAGCGGCAACGTCATCAGGGATCAGCGCGAGGCCTCGGTCGAGAAGCATCGTGCCGATGCCTCTGCGGCGAGCCGCGGGGTGGACCAGCACCATGGAGATCCACGTGAACGGACCGTACGGCAGTGTCGCGACGGTTCCAATCACCTGATCGTTCTCGACCGCGGCCAGCGCGCCATGCGGAGCCCTCGTCAGGAAATATCGCCAGTCGCCATCGATCTGGTTCCAGCCGCTCGCGCGGCAGAAGCCCAGCCCGGCGGGGATGTCGGCGACGGTCATCTCTCGAATCACCACGGCGATGAACGCATCATAATAGCCACGCGTGGAGCTGCCCACTTCGATCCGTGACGAGACACATCTCGAGGAGCTGCTCAGCGAGCCATCCGCCGCGGCAGTCGGCGCGATTCGGCGCGTCGCCGGAGACGTCGTCGTGCTGGGCGTCGCCGGCAAGATGGGGCCGACGCTTGCGCGCATGGCGCGGCGCGCGGTCGAGGCGGCCGGCGTCTCGGCCCGCGTGATCGGCGTCTCGCGCTTTTCGTCGCCCGACCAGCAGCGGGCGCTCGAGCAGCACGGCATCGAGACGGTTCGCTGCGATCTTCTCGACGAAGCAGCGCTGTCGAGATTGCCCGACGCGCCAAACGTCATCTTCATGGCGGGTCGCAAGTTCGGCTCGACCGGCGACGAGTCGTACACGTGGGGGATGAACACGTATCTACCCGCTCTCGTCTGCCGGCGGTACGGCGCGAGCCGAATCGTCGCGTTCTCGACGGGGAACGTCTACGGTCTGACGCCGAAGGGCCGCGGCGGATCGCGGGAAGAGGACGCGCCGGCTCCGATCGGCGAGTACGCGATGAGCTGTCTCGGTCGCGAGCGGATGTTCGAGTACTTTAGTCGGGCGCACGCGGTCCGGGTCGCAATCGTGCGGCTGAATTACGCGGCGGAGATGCGGTATGGCGTGCTCGCGGATCTCGCGGCGCGCGTGCTACGGGGCGAGCCAATCGATGTGACGATGGGGTACTTTAACGTCATCTGGCAGGCGGATGCGAACGCGATGGCGCTCGCGGCGCTCGCGCGCGCGGCGTCGCCGCCGGTTGTCGTGAACGTGGCGGGGGCTGAAGAGTTGAGCGTGCGGCAGACGTCCGCGGAGCTCGCACGGCTCATGGGCGTCGACGTGAGTTTCACGGGGATCGAGGCGGCGGACGCGTTGCTGAGCAACGCGTCGCGCGCGCGTGCGCTCTTCGGCGAGCCGCGGGTGGATGCCGCGCGCTTGCTCGCGTGGACCGCCGACTGGACGCAGCGCGGCGGGGCGAGTTTGGGGAAACCGACGCACTTCGAATCGCGGAGCGGTCGGTTTTGAAGGGGGGACTCAGACTCGACTCAGACTCGACTCAGACCCGACTCAGACCCGACTCAGACTCGGGTTCCGAGTGGAGGCCCGAGTCTGAGTCGGGTCCAAATCGAGTCTGAGTCGAGTCTGAGTGGGGTCTGAGTGGAGTCTGAGTCAAGTCTGAGTCGCATCCTTGACGCCCTCACGCGCGGACGCGTGATTCCGGCGCATCCGTTGGCGCTCGACGCCGACGGCCGGCTCGACGAGCGGCGGCAGCGCGCGCTGACGCGATACTACGCCGCCGCCGGCGCGGGCGGCGTCGCCGTCGGCGTACACACGACCCAGTTCGCCATCCGCGATCCTCGCGTCGGCCTCTTCGAGCCGGTGCTCTCGATCGCACGCGACGAATTGGATCGCGCCGACGCGCGCGGTCGCGAGCCGATGATCCGCATCGGCGGCATCTGCGGCACGACCGATCAGGCGCTCCGCGAAGCCGATCTCCTCGTCCGCCTCGGTTATCACGCCGGGCTGCTCAGCCTCGCGGCGTTCAAGAGCGCGGACGACGCGACGGTGATCGCGCACTGCGAGGCGATTGCCGCGCGTATGCCGGTCGTCGGCTTCTACCTACAGCCATCCGTCGGCGGACGCGTGCTCTCGTACGCCTTCTGGCGCCGCTTTGCCGAGATCCCGAACGTGATCGCGATAAAGATCGCGCCATTCAATCGCTATCAGACGCTCGACGTCGTCCGCGCCGTGATCGATGCGCGCCGCGACGACATCGCGCTCTACACCGGCAATGACGATGCGATCGTGAGCGATCTCGTGACGACATTTCGATTCGAGCGCGACGGCGTGATCGTCGAGCGGCGGATCGTCGGCGGGTTGTTGGGGCATTGGGCCGTGTGGACGCGCGGCGCCGTGGCGCTTCTAAACGAGTGCCATGTGGCCGGTGACGCCGAGCAGGTCCCGGCCGCGCTGCTTGGACGAGGCGTCGAAGTGACGGACGCGAACAGCGCGTTCTTCGACGCGGCGCACGGGTTTGCCGGCTGCATCGCGGGCATTCAGGAAGTGCTGCGGCGACAGGGGCTGCTGTCGAGCGCGCGATGCCTGGATCCGCACGAGACGCTCAGCGCCGGCCAGGCCGAGGAAATCGATCGCGTGTGCCGCGCGTACCCGCATCTGGCGGACGACGACTTCGTCGCGGCGAACCTCGAGGAGTGGATGTCATGCTGAGACGCGCTGCAATCGTCCTCGCGTTCGTGACGGCAGTTGGATCCGTGCTGAGGACGCAGGATCCGGCCGCCGCGGATCTCGTACTTCGAGACGCGAAGGTCGTGACGGTCGACGAGCGGTTCAGCACGGCCAGCGCGCTTGCCATTCGCGACGGGCGGTTCATCGCGGTCGGATCGAACGAAGACGTGCTGCGCTATATCGGACCGAAGACGCGCGTGATCGACGGCCGCGGGAGGACTGCAGTTCCCGGCTTCATCGACACGCACGTGCACGCGCTCGGCGTTGCGGAAGCGGAAGCCACGCAGCCGTTCAGGAACCTTCGCTCGATCGACGCGCTGCAGGACTGGATTCGCGCCGAGACACAAAAAAGGTCGAAGGACGCGTGGATCTGGACGCCGCGCGTGTTCCCAACACGGTTCGGCGAGCATCGCTTTCCAACGCGCAAGGAATTGGACGCCGCGGCGCCGCAGCATCCCGTCGCCGTCGACGGCGCCTACGCGTTCGTCCTCAACACCGCCGCGCTGCGAGCGGCGGGCATCGGACGCGAGACGGCGGATCCACCGGGCGGCGCGATCGTGAAGGACGCCGCCGGCGAGCCGACCGGTCTCCTGCGAAACGTCGATCGCCTGCTCGATCGCTTCCGCCCGCCGGCTGCAAAGGTGCCGCTCGATTTGCTCGAGCAGGTGCATCGCCAATACCTCGCCGCCGGGATCACGAGCGTGATCGAACGAGGCGCGACGCTCGACGGCTATCACACTTACGAAGCGCTGCGCCGCGCGGACCGCTTGCGCGTGAGGGCGACGGTGACGATTCGGATCCCGCGCGCGGACGATTCAGCGGAAGTCGAGCGCTTCATCAGCGGTCTGCCGTTCCGATTCGGCAGCGGCGACGAATGGCTGAAGGTTGGCCCGCTCAAGATCGTGGCCGACGGCGGAATCCTGATCGGCACGTCGTTCATGCGCGAGCCGTACGGCCTTGCGGCGCGCCAGTTGTATGCCGTCGACGATCCCAAGTACCGCGGGTTCCTCACGCTCACGCCGCAGCAGATCGCGTCGGCCTTCGCGATCGGCCACCGCCACGGGTGGCAGATGGTTGCGCACGTGACGGGCGACGCGGGCGTCGACGTCGTGCTGGACGCGATCGAGGCCGCGCAGAAGGATCAGCCAGCCGCGGACCGTCGCCACACGGTCATCCACGGATACTTCGTCAACAAAGAGGCGGCGGCGCGCGCCGCGCGGCTGCACGTCCTCGTCGACACGCAGCCGGCGTGGTACTACAAGGATGCGGATGCGCTGTCGGATGCGCTTGGCCGCGAGCGCCTCGCGCATTTCATCGGCCTGCGCACGTTGCGCGATGCCGGCGTTCAGGTCGCCATCAACACGGATCACATGTTCGGATTGGATCCGAACGACGCGATGAATCCGTTCAATCCATTGCTGACGATCTATGCCGCGTCGACGCGGCGAACCGAATCAGGCCGCATCGTCAGCGGCGCCGAAGCGGTCTCGCGTCAGGACGCGTTGGCGATGATGACGCGCCTTGCGGCGCGATTCAGCTTCGACGAAACGAGCCGCGGCTCTATTGAAACCGGCAAGCTCGGCGACTTCGTTCTCCTGGACGATGATCTACTGACCTGCAGCGACGATCGGCTTCGCGCGCTGCGGCCGCTCGTGACCGTCATCGCCGGCCGCGTCGTGTTCTCCCGGAGTTAAACGAACCGCGCGCCGCCTCCGTCTAAGGGACACTATGGCCTTCGACGATCTGCAGCAAGATCTCCGCTACACGTTTCGCACGCTTCGGCGAGACACCGGCTTCACGACCTTCGCGATTCTGATCGCCGGCCTCGGCATCGGCGCCAGCGCGACCGTCTTCAGCGTCGTCAACACGCTGCTCCTGCGGCCGCTGCCGTTCGCCGCCCCGCAGCAGCTCGTGTGGATTGCGAATCGCGACACGGCCGGCCTGTCCGGCCAGACGACGCAGGTCGGGCACATGCTGGATCTTCGCGAGCGGACGCAGTCGATGTCCGCGGTCGCCGGCTACTTCGCCTTCTATGGCGTGGGCGACAACCTGCTGAGCGGCAAAGGGGAGCCCGAACGTCTCAGCGGCGTGCCGGTGTCCGACAACTTCTTCGACGTGCTCGGCGTGAAGCCGCACCTCGGCCGCGTGTTCAACGCGCAGGAGTGCGCGTGGAACGGACCGAAAGCCGTCATGCTCGGGTATGGGCTGTGGCAGCGCCGGTTCAACGCCGATCCCAACATCGTAGGATCCGCGCTCGTGCTGAACGACGAGGCGCATACCGTCGTCGGCGTGCTTCCCGCATCGTTCGATTTCGCCACCGTGTTCGCACCCGGCGGCCACTTCGACCTCTACTTTCCGTTCCCGCTGACGCCGGAGACGAACCGGTGGGGCAACACGATGGCGATGATCGGCAGGCTCGAGCCGGGCGCCTCCGTCGATCAGGCACGCGCGGAAGTGAGGACGATCGCCACCCAGCTCACCGAGGAGCACCGCTCCGACCGCAACGGCTTTCAAGGAAACGTGAAGCCGCTCGCCGAGCAGGTGAGCGGCCGCATCCGGCTCGCGGTGTGGGTGCTCGCGGGCGCCGTCGGCATGGTCATGCTGATCGTGTGCGCGAACCTCTCGAACCTGCTGCTCGCGCGGACCGCGTCGCGTCAGAAGGAGATTGCGATCCGCACCGCGCTCGGCGCGGGCCGCCGCCGGCTCGCGGCTCAGATGCTCACGGAAGGGATCGTGCTGTCGTGCACCGGTGCGCTGTTAGGCTTCGCGCTCGCGATGGTCGGCACGCGCGCGCTCGCGAGGCTCGACGCGATTGGCATTCCGCTGCTGCGCGAGGTTCGGACCGACATGACGGCGCTCGGCTTCACGCTCGCCATCGCGATCGCGACCGGAATCGTCTTCGGTCTCGCGCCGGCGCTCCAGGCACGCGGCGGCGCGATCACGAGGGCGCTCAACGACGCCGCGCGCGGATCGACCGAAAGCCGCAGCAGGCTGTGGGTGCGCAACGCGCTCGTCGTGTCGGAGGTCGCGTTCGCGTGCGTCCTGCTCGTCGGCGCCGGCCTGCTGATTCGCAGCTTGATCCACGTCCTCGACGTCGACATGGGCTTCGATTCGGCGCGGGCGTCGACGATCCGCGTCGATCCGACGAGCGTCGCGTATAGCGCGCGCGAGCAGCGGTCGGCGTACTTCGACGAAGTGCTTCGCCGCGTGCGGGAGATTCCGGGCGTCGAGGCCGCTGGAATCACGGA
Organism: Vicinamibacterales bacterium; assembly: GCA_036556425.1. Classification (GTDB taxonomy): domain Bacteria; phylum Acidobacteriota; class Vicinamibacteria; order Vicinamibacterales; family 2-12-FULL-66-21; genus DATBJJ01. Next base: position 54,402 of record DATBJJ010000051.1, on the reverse strand, counting down.
CGCGCTGCCGCTCGGCCGCAATCGGACATGGGGCGCCGGCGCCAAAGGCGTGACGTACGAGCGCGGCCGATATCCGTTGGCATTCCCGCGCATCGTCAGCGACGGTTATCGCGCGGCGATGGGCATCCCGCTGCGCGCGGGTCGCGACATCCTTCCGAGCGATACGGCGACGACCGAGCCGGTGATTGTCGTGAACGAGACGATGGCGCGGTCCCTGTGGCCGGGACAGGATCCGATCGGCAAGTACATCCTCGGCGGGTGCGCCAAGGAGCGGCGCGTCGTCGGCGTCATCGGCGACGTGCGACACCTCGCGCTGGAGCAGGAATCCGGAAACGAGATGTACATTCCGATGCGCCAGTGCGGCGATCAGCCATCGGCGGATCTCGTCGTCCGGTCGACGCTTCCGCCGTCGCATCTCGCGGGGACGATCCGGGCGGCGCTCAAGCCGATTGCCGCGAATCTGCCGTCCAACGATTTCCGCACGCTGCAGCAGATCGTCGACAAGTCCGTTTCGCCGCGCCGTTTTCTCGTGCTGCTCCTCGGCGCCTTCGCCGGGTTCGCGCTGGTGCTCGCGTCGCTCGGAATCTACGCGTTGATCTCGTACTCGGTGAATCAGCGGACGCAGGAGATCGGGATCCGCATGGCGCTGGGCGCGTCGTCGAGGGACGTGCAGCGCGGCATCATCGGGCAGACGCTCTGGCTCGCCGCGATCGGGATGGTGGTCGGCGGCGCGGCGGCGTGGGCCGTCGCGAGGGGCGCCAGCGGTTTGTTGTTCGGCGTCACTCCACGCGATCCCTGGACGTTCCTCGGGATGCTGGTGATCCTGACGATCGTGGCGTGCGTCGCCGGCTACTTGCCCGCGCGCCGCGCCTCGCGGATCGATCCGATGGTCGCGTTGAGGGCGGAGTAAGGGCGGGGACACCCAATCGGGACACCCAACCTTGGGTGTCCCCGCCCTTCCCCGCCCTTCCCCGCCCTTCCCCGCCCTTCCCCGCCCTTCCCCGCCCTTCCCCGCCCTTAACGCTGGACCTCTGACAGTTGGACGGCGGCGCCCTTGCGGTTCTTGCTCAACTCGGCGGCTTCCATGAACGCAATAATCTCCAACATCTCATCCGGCGGGACCGGTGACACGCCCGTCTGGAAGAACTTCACGATCTCGACGAGCAGACCTCGGTAGTCGCTCTTCATGGGGACCGGCGTCGTGAGCACCGCGTTCGCGCCGAACGCGACGGCGCCGTAATCCTGCTTGCCCTGAATCAACCCGCGCATCGTCCCGATCCGGCCGTCCTTCCACTTACAGACGACCGTGTCGCCGATGTCGGTCTTCATTCGCATCACCTGTTCGCAGCCGGGGCCGAGGAGCGTGTAGAGCATCTCGACGGCGTGAATGCCGTACCAGAAAAGATCCGGATGATGCGGCTCGAGGTTCTCCGGGCCGAACGTGAACGCGCCGCGAATCCCGCCGTGCTTGTCGCTGTTCTTGACGGCTTGCACGTCCGGCACGTATCGCAGGCTCGACGAGCTGAAGAACGGCACGCCTGATTCGCGCGAGAGGCGCGCAATCTCCCGCGCGTCGGCATAGCTCGCCGTCAACGGCTTGTCGATGAAGACGCGCTTCTTCGCCTTGAAGACGGGATGCACCTGCTCGAGATGCGGACGGCCGTCGACGCTCTCGAGGAGGACGGCGTCCACCTTGGCGCACAGCGCGTCGATCGAGTCGACGAACTCGACGCCCCACTTGTCCTTCAGCTCCGCGGCGAACTTGTCCACGCGCGTCCGGCTCGACTCGACGTCGGGACTGCCGCCCTTGAACGCCGCCACCACGCGCGCGCCAGGCACGTGATTGGGATCGCTCTTGTCGTTGAGCAGCTTCGTGAACGCCGTCACGTGCGACGTGTCGGTGCCGATGATCCCGATTCTGATTTCGGCTTGCGCCAGCGCCGGACGAGCGGCACACAGGCAAAGAAGGCTGAAGCCAATCAAGGCGATACACTTGGATGTCTTCATAGCGCTGAATCTTCGCACATCATGGCCACGCGCCGTCCAGCACGAAATCTTCGACTCGCCGTCGTCGGCGCCGGCGCGTTCGGCGGATGGACGGCTCTCTGCCTTCGGCGCGCGGGCGCGGACGTCACGCTGATCGATGCGTGGGGACCAGGCAACGCTCGCGCGAGCTCGGGCGGCGAGACGCGCGTGATCCGGACGATCTACGGCGGCGCGCAGCGTCACGTGGCGCTGGCCGCGAGGGCGCTGGAGCTGTGGCGCGAGTGGGATCGCGATCGCGGCGAGCCGTGCTACATGCGGACGGGCGTCCTGTGGATGACCGCACACGACGACAGCTACGTCCGGCAGTCCCTGCCGTTCATGCGCGAGCTCGGACTGACGTGTGAAGAGATGGATGCTTCCGCGGCGTCGAAGCGGTGGCCTCAGATCGATTTCGGCGGCGTGAGGACGGCGTTCTACGAACACGAAGCCGGCTTTCTTCTCGCGCGACACGGCTGCGAGATGGTCGTCCGCGAATTCGTGCGAATGGGAGGAACGTATCGTCAAGCGGCCGTCGCATCAGTGAACGGAGATGACGGCCGCCCGGACGTTCGACTTGCCGACGGCGCACGTCTCGATCGCGATCGCTACGTCTTCGCGTGCGGGCCGTGGCTGGGCCGCTTGTTTCCGGACGCGATCGGCGCGCGCGTGCGGCCGACGCGACAGGAGGTCTTCTACTTCGGCACGCCCGCGGGCGACGCGCGCTTCGTCGATCCGCACATGCCGGTCTGGGTCGATCTCGGCGATCGCTTCATCTATGGGATCCCAGGCAATTCGCACCGTGGGTTCAAGGTGGCGGACGACACGCGCGGACCGGAATTCGATTCGACGAACGGCGATCGCAGTCCTACTCCCGATCTCGCACGGGCGATGCGCGCGTACGCCGCTCGCCGCTTTCCGGCGCTGAAGGACGCGCCGATGCTCGGCGCAGAGGTCTGCCAGTACGAGAACACGCCGGACTTGCAGTTCATCGTCGACCGCCATCCGACGATGTGCGACGTGTGGATTGCCGGCGGCGGCAGCGGTCACGGATACAAGATGGGTCCCGCAATCGGCGAAACGCTCGCGCGGCAGATCCTCGACGACGAAGCCGCCGATCCGTTCTTCTCGCTCGATCGATTCTCGTCGCCTACGTCCGCGCCCTCTCCCGCTCGATGAGGACGCGCCGCAAGATTTTGCCCGCCGGCGACTTCGGGATCTGATCGATCACCTCGATCGCGCGCAGCTTCTTGTACGGCGCGACGCGCTCGGCGACGTAGCTCATGATGGAATCCGGCGCGATCTCCGCCTTCAACACCACGAACGCTTTCGGCGCTTCGCCGGATTCTTCGCTCGCGATCGGGATCACTGCCGCATCGGCGATCGACGGATGGGAGATCAGCACCGCTTCAAGTTCGGCCGGCGCGATCTGCATCCCCTTGTATTTGATCAGCTCCTTCAGGCGATCGACGATGAAGAAACAACCGTCTTCGTCGAAGTAGCCGATGTCGCCGGTGTGCAGCCAGCCGTCGCTGTCGATCATCGCTTTCGTCGCGTCCGGCCGGTTCAAGTAGCCCCTCATCACCTGGGGGCCGCGGACGCAAATCTCTCCCTCCTGGCGGGGCCCGAGCTCCGCGCCCGTCGTCAGGTCGACCACTTTGGACTCGGTATTCGGAATCGGCGGACCGATTCCTCCGAGCTTGGCCGGCCCGCCGTCGAGTCTCGTGACGTGCGTGACGGGAGATGTTTCGGTGAGGCCGTAACCCTGGATGACGCGGCAGCGCAACCGCGCGGCCGTCGCGCTCGCGAGCGCTTCGGACAGCGGCGCCGCGCCGGAGACGAGCGTATGCAATCGGCTCAGATCGTACTTGTCCACCAAGGGACTCTTCGCGAGGGCCAGCACCAGTGGAGGCACGACGTTCGCGAAGCTGACGTTGTACGTCTGCATGATCTGAAGGCACTGCTCCAGATCGAAGCGCGGCATCGTCACGAGCGTCACGCCCTGATACAGCGCGAGATTCATCACGGCGACCATTCCGTAGATGTGGAAGAACGGCAAGACGCCGAGCATGACGTCCGTATCTGCGAGCTTCAGCACGCACGCGGACTGGATGACGTTCGCGACGAGGTTGTGGTGCGTGAGCATCACGCCTTTTGGAAGACCTGTCGTGCCGCTCGAGTAAGGCAGCGCGACGAGTTGCTCGCGCGGATCGAACGTCACCGCGGGCGGCTCGCCGCCGCCGGCGAGGAGCGACGCGAACGGGATCGCGCCGTCCGCTTCGCCGAAGACGTACAGCTCGCGAACGCCTGCGTCGCGCGCGGCCTGCGCCGCCTTCTCCAGGCAGGCCGGAACGGTCACCAGCGCGCGAGCGCCGCAGTCCTTCAACTGCTGACCGAGCTCGGCAGGCGTGTAGAGCGGATTGATCGTCGTGTTGATGCCGCCGGCGAGCGACACGGCATGGAACGCGATCGCGTACTCCGGGAGGTTCGGACTGTAGATCGCGAACACGTCGTTCTGCCGAAAGCCGCGCGCGGCGAGTCCGGCGGCCGCTCGTCGGACCGCATCCGCCAATCCTCGATATGTCAGCGTGCGTCCGCTGGGCCCGTCGATGAGCGCGGGCTTGTCGCCCAATGCCGGCGCGCGCTCGAGCAGGAACGGCGTGAGCGGCACCAACGGAATCGTCAGATCCTTCTCGGGCGCGCGAACGATCATTTGCTAGATCCTCTTGAAGATCCTCTTCGCGTTTCCGTGGAGCAGTTTCCGTTCGATCTGTTTCGTCGCCGCGAGCCGTCGTATGGTCGCGATCGTCTGCGATCCCTGGCACTTCGGTCCGCCGCCGTCGTGATCGCTGCAGTCGCTGCCGAACACGAGCTTGTCCTGATGCCGCGTGAGGAAGTCTTTCGTGAACGCCTCGTCGCGCGTGAGGGCGTTGAGGCCGGATCCCGCCGAGAGATCGCCATACATGTTGGGGTAGTCGGCGAGATAGCGATCGGTCAGACCGCCAGGCGTCACGGGACCCTTCGGGTACAGAATCGATTGATCCTGATGGTTCTTGTCGATGTTCGCCCACCACGTCTGCGCGTGCCCGAGAAACGTCACGTTGGGAAACTTCTCGAGCATCTTGTGGAAGCGCTCGAACCCGTAGTTGTACATCCCGAACTGCCAGTGCATGAGCACCGGCACGCGATGCGCGTTCGCGAGCGCGTAGATCTTCTGCATTGGCGGCGAGTCGCAGTCGACGCCGAACTTCTGCTCCGCGATCATTACGGCGCCGAGCTTCAGATACCGCTCGATCTCCTTCGTCGCGCCGTCGACGTCGGGCACTTCGTTCGCGGCGAATCGGTACGACAGCCGGTGTGCCGTCGCGAACCGGCGGCAGGCTTCGTTTCCGAGCGCCTGCGCCTGAAGGCCATTCGCCGTTCCAGAGTGTGTCGAGGCGGTGTTCACCGATCGGCCCGCGGGCAAGAGAATCGTCGTCGACACGCCCATCGCGCGCTGATGCGCGAGAAGCACGTCGTCGGGACGGCCGCTGTAGCCGACGTGCTGGTGGATGTCTATGATGGGGTCCGAGCTCTGCGGCGCGGGCTCGGAGGCGGCGCCTTGCAGCGCCGCTCCCAGCAGCGCAACACTGGACACGCTCAGGAACTCGCGTCTCGACGAGCGCGATTCACGCACGGCTGCTATTCTCCACGATGACGATGATTTTTCGCATCCTGTCGGCGCGCCTGGTGACCGCCCTCTTCATGGTCCTGGCCTGCACGCTCGTACTCGTCGGGCAAACCCCGGCGGGGCGTCCCTGGCCGCCCGGCGTCGTTGGAGCGCCCGATCAGTCCCTGCCTCTGGCGCCGGATGATGCACTGAAGACCTTCTACATGCCGCCCGGTTATCGGCTCGAGCTCGTCGCCAGCGAGCCGCTGATTCAAGAGCCGGTGGCGATCGACTGGGATCTCGAGGGCCGGTTGTGGGCAGTCGAGATGCCGGGCTTCATGGCGAACATCACGGGATCGAACGAGCACGATCCGATCGGCCGCGTCGTCGTGCTGGAAGACGGGAACGGCGACGGCCGGATGGACAAGCGCACGGTCTTCGCCGACGGCCTCGTCCTCGCGCGCTCGGTGAAAGTGCTCGACCGCGGCGTGCTCGTCGCCGAGCCGCCGAACGTGTGGTTGATGCGAGACACGGACGGCGATCTGCGCATGGACGCGAAGCAGCTCGTCACGAACCGCTTCGGCCACCGCGAAGGCGATCCGCAGAACAACGCCAACGGCTTCGACTGGTCTCTCGACAACCGCATGCACACGGCCGGGCAGGCCGACGTCGAGCTCCGCTTGAAGAACGGCACGTTCGAGGTAATCCCGACGCTGCAGCGCGGCGAGTGGGGTGTGACGCACGACGACGCGGGACGCCTCTACCGCAACACGAATGAATCGGCGCTGCACGTCGATCTGGTGCCGACGACGTACTTCGCGCGAAACCCGAACCTGCTGCGTACGCGCGGCAGCTACGAGCGCTTCGCCGACGCAGACAGCAGCGTCAACATCGTCTGGCCCGTGCGGCCGAATCCCGGCACGAACCGCGCCTATCAAGTCGGCATCGACCGCGCGGATGGGACGCTCGAGAAGTTCACGGCCGTCTGTGCGCCGTTGATCTATCGCGGCGATCGTCTGCCGGCGGAGCTGTACGGCAACGCGTTCGTCGCGGAGCCCGCCGCGAATCTCGTCAGCCGGCTGATCGTGTCGGACGACGGGACGAAGCTGTCCGCGAAAAAGGCGTACGGGCGCGGCGAGTTCCTGGCGTCGACCGACGAGCGCTTCCGCCCTGTGTTTCTCTCGAACGCGCCGGACGGCGCGCTCTACGTCGTCGATCTGTATCGCGGCATCATCGAGCACCGGCTCTCGCTCACGGTTTATCTGCGCGACTACATTCTCGGCAAACGCCTCGAGCAGCACACCGGCTTCGGCAGAATCTATCGCGTCGTGCACGAGACGATGACGCGCGGCGCGACTCGCGTCGTCTCGAGCGCCTCGCCGCCGCAGCTCGTCGACATGCTGTCCCATTCCAACGGCTGGCACCGGGATACCGCGCAGCGGCTGCTCGTGGAGCGCGCGGACACGTCGGTCGTGCCTGCGCTCGCCGGCCTCGCGACGCAGGCGAAGGATCCGCGCGCGCGCTTGCACGCGCTCTGGACGCTGGACGGATTGGACGCGATCGATCCGTCGATCGTCACGCGAGCGCTCGAGGATGGGTCGTCCAGCGTGCGCGCATCGGCGATCCGGATCGCGGAGCGCTGGCTCGGCGTCGCAAATCACGAGATGCACGCGTCCGTGCTGAAGCGGCGCGACGACACCGCGTGGGACGTGCGTCAGCAGTTGGCGGCATCGATCGGCGTGCTGCCTCCGGGCCCGCGCGAAACCGCGGCGGTCGAGATGCTCGAGCGCCACGCGTCGGATCCGGTCGTCGTCGACGCCGTCGTGAGCGGCGTGCGCGGGAGCGAGCTCGAGATCGTTCAGCGCCTCGTGCGATCGACGTCGAGCGATCCGGCGAGATCCGGCGCTGCGATCGCGATGCTCTCGGCAACCCTCGTGCGAAGCGCGCAGGACGCGCCGATTCAGCGCATGTTCGCGTTGGCCGCCGACGGCAGCCTCGCGAGCTGGCAGCGCGCGGCGCTCCTGCAGGGCGCGGAGATTGCGCTGCTGAACGCGCCGATGCCGCGATCGGCGGCGCGCGGCGCGCCGCCGCCAACAGGTCCGCCGCTCCCGTGCTCGACGTGCCCGGGCGGACGCGCGGGGCCTGGCGGCTCGTACGCGTACTCCAAGCCCGAGGACTTCGTGATCGCGTCGGGGGGCCGTCCTTCTCGATCGGGCGGGCGGGTGCTGCCGATGAACAGCGAGCCGCGCGCGTTGTCGGAGCTCGCCGCGCGGAGCGACGATCTCGGCGCGCGCGCCGCGAACGTGCTCGCGAAAGTCGTCTGGCCCGGCAAGCCGGGCGAGACGCCGATCGTTCCGCTCACGCCCGTGGAGCAGCGCCGGTTCGACGCCGGGCGCGAGCTTTACGCGAACGTCTGTCAGGCGTGCCATCAGCCGGACGGCCGCGGCCAGGATCGCGTGGCGCCGAGCCTGATCGATTCCGAGCTGCTGCTCGCGGCGCCGGAGATTCCCGCGCGCATTCTGCTGAGCGGAAAGGAAGGCTCGATCGGCTTGATGCCGCCAATGGGCGCGACGCTCACCGACGATCAGGTCGCGAGCGTCCTGACGTACGTTCGGCGCGAATGGGGGCAGGCGGGCACGGCGGTCGATCCGAAAACCATCGCGACGGTGCGCGCGCTGACAAAGGATCGCAGCCGTCCTTGGTCGCACGAGGAGCTGCTGACGATGGCCGCCGGCAAATCGAAATGACGGCGTTATGGATCCTGGTACGCGTTGAAGAGTGCCCTGAAGTACTTGAGCACGCGCAACGGATCGGCCGACTCCGGGATCTCCGCGAAGCAGTACCCGCCGAATTTGATCTTCGTCAGCGACGAAAACAGCTGCCGCCAGGGATACTCCTCGAGGAAGAGATCGCGCATGTGGATCTGGCCGATCTGATCGCGAACGAGGCGGAAGTTCGCCTCGAAGCCGCCGTCGAGTAGATCCGTCGGGTTCGAGTTCCAGCAGATCCGCACGCCCGGATGATTGCCGGCGTAATCGAGGATCTTTCGGATGCGCGGCAGCCTCGACGTTCCCTCGCCGTGCACTTCCAGCTGAATCTTCACGCCGAGATCGCGCGCGGCCGCGCCGCATTCGGAGAGCGCCTTGCCGATCTGCTCGAGCGTCCGCTCCTCGGGGACCTCTTTTGGCAGGCCGTTGGGCCGCACCTTCACGCTCGGCGATCCGATATCGCGCGCGAGCTTGATCCACTCTTTCGTTTCGTCCACGTTCTTCCGCACCACGGCAGGATCGGGAGAGTGGTATTCGCAGATGGTTCCGAGTCCGCCGATCCTCACAGGCGAGTCCTCGAATCGTTTGCGGACCTCCGCGCGCGCCGCAGGCGCCAGGCCGATCTCCACGCCGTGCTTGTGCGTCGTCCGCAGCTCGACCGCCTCGAAGCCCGCTTCGGTGAGGTTCTTGATCAGCGTCGCGATATCCCAGTCCTTCGCGATGTTGTAAGTGACGGTGCCGAGCTTCAGGCCGTGGCGGTGAGGCGTCGGTTTGCCGCTCTGCTCGGCCTGAACGTGCACGAGCGCCGGCGCCAACGCCAGACCCGCGAGGAACTCTCGTCGTTTCATGGACGGGGAGGATACTCGAAACGCGGGATCCGCATCAGCAGAATCCCCTCGGGAACGAAAAACGCAAGGTCGAACGCGCCGAAGATCCAGTAGTCGCGATGAATGAGGAAGAAGAAGAGCACTCCGGCCATCCGGCTCGCGACGGCCAAGACCGCGATGGTGCGATTGCGGACCGGATCGATCGCGGCGGGCATGTAGAAGACGCTCAAGAGAATCAAGAGCAGCGCCGCGAACCTCGTCCACATGATGACGGAGGGCACGGGCATGCCGACCGCTTCGAGCATGGCTCGAGGACTGACGAGTGTCGGCAGGGCGAGCGCGAGGTTCGCCGCAATCCCAAGCCACATGACGCGGCCGAACCAGACGGTTGCGGTGGACCGGGGCACACGAAAGGGTAGCGCCGTCGCGGTCCAACCGCAACGGTCGCCGTGCCGGGCCAGTAGGCTCTACGCAGCCTTCGACTGGTCGCCGATTGGCTCGTCGGGTCCTTGCGTTTCGAAAGCGGGGCTAGCCGGCGCGCAGGGTAGGAGGTGATCCGCTACGCGACGCTGTTCCCATACGACAGCGGCGACGTAGATGAAGGTGTTCAATGCCAGATGAGATTGCCGGCGGCGAAGCCACGCCGCGGCGTTGTAGGTCGCCATGAGCGCAGCCAGTCCCAATGCGGCGCCATGGACGACGGCCTTCAAGGGTTCGCAATTGCCATTATCGAGAATGGCGAGACGCTCGGGCCTCATGCATAGGGCCTACGCAATAAGCGTGCTCGTTTCGGATCGCCGTTTTGCTCAGCGACCAGCGAGATATTCCTGCGCCTTTCGAACTTCCGGACGAACCCCGTCACCTTTGGAGGAAAGCTGAACCAACTTGGAGTAGTAGTCGGTTGCCCGCTGCCGATCGCCTGACGCTTCGGCGGCGCGCGCGGCGCCGAAGAGACCGCGGAACCGGTTGGGGTTCTGCGCGATCGCCTTCGTGTATTCCGCGAGGGCGGCTTTCGACTGGCCGGCTTCCATCAGGAGATCGCCCAGCAGTTCACGCATGGGATAGAGACGGTTCTCCATCGCGACGTGCTTGACGCTCGCGTCTTCACCGTCGGCGGCGCGCCGCATGAGCGAGGCCGCCTTGTCGCGCGCGCCATCGGCAAGCGCGAGCCATGCGTTCACCGCGGCGATCTGCTCGTCCGTGCGAGCGGCCCAATAGGCGTCGTTCGCCTTCTGGAGCTTGCCTCGCAGCGCTTCCAACGCGGTGATCTCTGCCGCGGCGCCGTCCGGACGACCAGTGCGCGCCATTCCCAGCCCGCGCGTGAAGCGCGTCAGCGAATCGGCCTGCGGATAGTCGGACGTCGTAATCGCGAGCGACGCGGCGGCCTTCCAATCCGCGCGCTCCAGCGCCACGCGCGCGGGCATCGCCGCAAGCGCCGTGAAGTTCGCGATCGTCGGCGGTCTATCGCCGCGCTCGGGTGTGGTCAGCGCTTTGTCCGTCATCGCGCGCGCCTTCGCATCCTGCGCGAGCTGCAGGTGCGCGTACACGATGAAGTCGGACGCGTGATAGTAGTCAGGTTGAATCTCCAGTGCGGAGAGATTCGACGCGATCGAATCCTCCCAAAGACCGACCATCGAGTAGATGTGCGCGGGCATGTGCCGCGCGTGCGGCACCGCGGGCGCGATCGCGGCGTAGCGCCGCGCCGCGGCAATGCCCTTGTCCGCGAAGGGCGCGAAGTCGTACGCGTGAATCAGGTAGTGCGTGATGCCGGGATGCTGCGGGTTCTTCAGATACAGCTTCTCGAGGAGCATCGCCGACTCGAACTGGTTCTTGTAGGTGAGGTCGTTCTTCGGCGCCGACGCCTGCAGCGTCAATGCGTAGTAGACCTGCGCCTCGAAATCGTCCGGATACTGCTCGGCGATGCGCTTCATCGCCTCGTTGTAAGCGCTCAGCCGCGTGTTCAGCGGGACGGTCTCGTAGTCGCGGAAGTACGCGCGAATCGCGTCGAGCCAGGCGCGCTCGCGCTCGGTCTTGACGGCGACGGTGCGCGCGCGCTCGAGGAGGTCCCAGGCCTCGCGCGCGGCCTGACGCGACGGCGGCGCCGCGAGCGTGTTGCCGAGCAGATCGAGCGCGACGCCCCAATACGCGATCGCGCAATTCGGATCGCGCTCGAGAATGCCGCGGAACGTCTTGCCCGCGTAGTTGAACCAGTAGGAGTGGAGCATCGCAACACCGCGCTCGAAGTCGGCCTGGACCTTCGGATCGCAGGAGGTCGGAAACGTGACCTTGCCGAGCTCGTGTTGCGCGGCCCCGGGTGCGGCGCCAATCACGAGTGCCGCGAGAACCGTCAGCACGGTTCGAATGCTCATGAATACACCTCGGCCTCTGAAGGAATAACGCGTTCCCGGGAAGGAAAACGCCAACGGCCCCGAAAGCGAACGCGCGATCTCGATCTCGGAATTCTGGTGAGCTCTAACTCGAGCCATTCTTGCCGGACTTTTCGTGTAGCAGCGTCTCGATGGCTTTGGTGGCATCGCGCTCCAAGCGGTCCCGGAGCCGATCGAACCGATGGTCGAGGTCGCGCTTCATCGCGATTGCGTTCCGCGCGAACGCCCAGATCATCAGTAGGACGAGAATCGGCGCGGCGATTATGAGGAACAACGACAATCCCGTCATCTCCGAAGTATTAGACACCTCGGCCCCGATGGCGATCGCCGGCCTACCTCATCTATGGTGCAGGCTTCTTACCGTACGCCTTCACACCGAGATCCGGGAAATCCGTGAAGACGCCGTCGGCGCCGAGACTGCGCAGCTGCTCGAACTCCGCGGCGGCGTCACCTTTGTACGCCGCCGGCAGGAATTGTTTTTCCACCCGAACCGTCCAGACGTGCACGACGAGCCCGAGCTTGTGCGCGCGGGCGATGACGTCGGTTGTCGTTCCGAGCGAGCCGTCCGCGTTGACCGGGATCACGAGCCGCTTCTCCGGGCCGAGGCCGTCCGCGTAGCTCGCGATGTCCTTCAGCGCGGCGTCGGTCAGGAGCGCCGGCGTGGACGCGAGCTGGACGAGCCGGACTTTTGTCTTCTTCCTCAGCTCGCGCAGGTTGGTTTGCTCGAAGGATTGGATGAAGACCGGTGCTTCACGCGAATTCCATCCGGCCTTCTGGAGCGATGCGAGCAGCGGGTCCTCGAGCGGAAGCTTGATGCTTCGGAAGTACGTCGGGTGCTTCGTTTCGGGATAGACGCCCACCGGCCGTCCGCGCGCCGCGCCGAGCTTCTGCGCGAGCGCGATCACCTCGTCGAACGTCGGGATCTCGAACTGGCCGTCGTAGGCGTGCGAGCGGAACGGCAATCGCTCGCGCGCGCGCAGCGTCTTGATCTCCGCGAGCGTGAAGTCCTCGCTGAACCAGCCGGTGAGCGTCTGGCCGTCGATCGATTTCGTTTGCTTCCGCGTCGGAAATCGATCGGCGGCATCGGTCGTCGTCCCGATCTCGTTCTCGTGCCGCGCGATCAGCACCCCGTCTTTGGTCGACACGAGATCCGGCTCGATGAAGTCGGCGCCCATCTCGACGGCGAGCCGGTACGCTTCGAGCGTGTGCTCGGGACGATAGCCGCTCGCGCCTCGGTGGCCAATCACGATGGGTGCGGTTTGCCTCGGCGGTGCGATCGCCGCAGCCGCCGAGGCGATCACCACCGAGACGGCCAGCGCGCGCTTGCCCGCCGTAGCGCGGCGCGCGAAGGCGGGCGCTACCACAGAAGTTTGAATCCGAGCTGGAGCTGGCGCGGATCGTAGGTCTGCGTGATCGTGCCGAACGCCGCGGCGCTCCGATTGCCGTTCGGCGCGCGGAAGTTCGTCCGGTTGAGCACGTTGAACGCCTCGACGCGGAACTCGAACTGCGCCGTGCCGCCGAGCGCGAAGCGCTTCGAGGCCGCGACGTCGAAGCCCCAGAACATCGGGCCGCGGACGCTGTTGCGCTCGGCGTTTCCGAACGGCTGGCTGATGTCGGTCGGGAGGGAGACGCACGTTCGGCTCAGGTACGTGCCGAACGTCCGCTCGCCTTCGGGGGTCAGCGGATCGCACGTCACGTTCGCGCGGTAGTTGTTCGCGCCGCGGAAGTCCTGCGCGATGCCGGAGACAACGGCCGTGGCGCCTGGCAAGTACGTGAGCGTCACCGGCTCTCCCGCGTAGATCGCGTTGATGCCCGACACGATCCATCCGCCGATCAACGCCTGCTTCAGCGCGGATCCGTTCTCGCCGAACGGCAGCGTCCACACGAAGCTCGTCGTGTTGTTGTACGGCTGATGATAGTTGGACAGCCCGAAGTCCGCGTCCATGTTGTAGAAGTTCTGCGGCGCGGGGAAGTTCCCGTTCGAGTTCTCCAGCGACTGCGCGCCGTTGTCCTTCGTCTCCGACAGCGTCAGCGAGTTCAGCAGCGTGAGCGAACGGCCCATCCGCCACTCGAATTTCGTCTGCAGCGCCTTGTATCGCGACTTGCCGCCGTTGAACGCGTACGTGATGTCGGCGAACGCGCGATTCGGCCGCCGGTCCTGGAGCGGAATGGTGCCGGCGGCGTTGTTCGGGGCGGCCTGATTGTAGTTCGCGAAGAGCAGCAGATCCTCCGCGCGGTTGCCGACGAAGGCGACGTCGATCACCATGTCGCGCAGCAGCTCGCGCTGCACCGAGATGTGATAGCTCTGCACCGGGCTCGAATGAAAATCGCGCGGCATGTAGGTAATGTTCGCGGTCAGCGGATCGAACCGCGACGGATCCGCGAGGCCGGCAGGGTAGCCTCGCTCCGCCGTCACGAACGACGCCGATGCCGGCTGCGTCTGGTTCACGACCGCGTTGACGACCTGCGGGCCGTTGATCGGCAGGATGTCGCCGCCGCCGGCCCGGCTGAAATGCACGTAGCTGATGCCGTAGCCGCCGCGGATGACGGTACGCGGCGTCAGCGTGTACGCGAACCCGAGCCTTGGGCCAATGTTGTTGCGATCGGGATCGATCAGCGCGCGGTCCGAAATCGATCCGCTCGTCGCCACGACCATTCGGTTCGTGGCCGGATCGAAGTTCGAGAGCACGTTGTTGCGTTCCCAATACGGCGTCGAGTACTCGTAGCGGACTCCGAGGTTCAGCGTGAGGCGATCCGTCGCGCGCCAATCGTCTTGGATGTACGCGAAGTGCATGTCGCGTCGAAGCTCGGCGACGAGGACGCTGCTGAGCGCGTACTGCGCCCGCAGTCCAAGCATGAAGTCGGCGAGGTTGTACACGTTGTTGGCCGCGGCGCCCGCGGGACGCGAGAACTGGCCGTTGTACAGGTCGCGGCCGTAGAGCGGATTGACGTCCTGCACCTCCGTATCGATCTTCTGCAGCTCGTATCCGCTCTTGAACGAATGCGCCCTCATCGTCCAGGTGTAGTTGATCTTGGGGTTGTAGACGGTCGGGTATTGCCACTGCGGGTTCGTCGCTTGACGGCCGAGATCGGAGAAGCCGGTGATGAGCTGTGTGGGCAGCCCGCCCGCGATGCGGCTGTCGTTCGGCAGGCCGGGCAGTCCGAATTGATCGAACGCGCTGGCGCTGCCGAGCGCCGGCGGATTCTTGCCGGCTTGCGTCCACGAATACCCGAAGCGGATCTCGAGCAGCGAGTTGGCGTTCGGGACCCACGTCGTCCCGAGGACGAGCTGGCGATTCCTCGAGTAGATGTGGCCGTTCCCCGCGCCGCCCGACGGCAGCGGGATGTTCGGTTCGTCATCCGTCGTGAGGTTCCGGAATCCGTAGCGGCCGAAGGCCGTGACCGTCGGGCTGAACTGAAGATCGATCTTGCCGCCCGCCTTGTTGGAATCCGCGGTGAACTGCTGGAGCAGCGTGTAATTGCCGCCCGATCCGGTGAAGTTCGTGTCGGGCAGCCCGGACAGCACGCGGCGCGCGAAATCGGTCATCGGGATCGGCGTGCCCGCGGCGTACGAAACACCCGTTCGCGGATCGGTGATGGCCACCGCCAAGATCCCTTGTCTCTGCGCCGGCGTTGCGATCGTCGAGAACGCGGTGACCTTGCGCGTCTGTCGGAAGCCCTCGTAGTCGCCGAAGAAGAACGCCTTGTTTCGCACGATCGGCCCGCCGACGACTCCGCCGAACTGATGACGATCGAGCGCGGGTTTACCCGTGGCCGGCTTGAAGAATCCCGTGGCGTTCATGCTCGTATCGCGGAGGAACTCCCATCCGGATCCGTGCAGCGCGTTCGTGCCGCTGCGGTAGTTGACGTTGATCGTCGCGCCCGCGGCCCGTCCGTACTCGGCGCTCAGGTTATTGGTGACCACCTTGAATTCGCCGATCGCGTCCGGCGCGGGCTGCATGACCTGATTCGAGAAGCCCTGGTTGCTCGTGCCGTACGCGTTGTTGTCGACGCCGTCGATCAGGAAGTTGTTGAACGTGCTGCGGAGCCCGTTGACGTTGAACGCGCCTTCGCGCGGCGTATTGCCCGTGGTCAGCGACGATCCGGCGAGCTTGACGCCGGTCGTGAGGAGCGCGAGCGACGAGTACTCGCGGGAGAGCAGCGGCAGCGCGCGCGTTTGATCGCCCGTGATGACCTGGCCGCGCTGGCTCGAGTCCGTCTCGAGGAGCGGCGACGCCGCTTTCACCTCGACGCGCTCCGAGATCTGTCCGACCGGCATCTGCAGATCCACGCGCAGCCGCGCGCCGACCTGGACTTGTACGTTCTCGACGAGCGCGAGGGCGAAGCCGCTCTTCTCGGCCGTCACGAGATAGATGCCAGGCTTGACCGCGGGGAATTCGAAACTGCCGTTTTCCGCCGAGGTGCGGACCACGGAGATCCCCGTCTCCGTCGCCGTCAGCGTGACCTTTGCCTCCGGCACGACGGCGTTCGACGTGTCGCGCACCGTGCCGACGACCGTCGCCGTATCGAATTGCGCCATCGCCGCCGACGGCAGGAGCACCAACGCGCACACTATCAACGCCTGCGGCCACTTGTCCTTCGTCACAGAGACCTCCTCCAGACGGCCACCG
This sequence comes from Vicinamibacterales bacterium, assembly GCA_036556425.1. GTDB lineage: Bacteria > Acidobacteriota > Vicinamibacteria > Vicinamibacterales > 2-12-FULL-66-21 > DATBJJ01. Next base: position 38,118 of record DATBJJ010000051.1, on the reverse strand, counting down.
TATCCACGGTGCGCGACGGCAACGACAACGAGACGCAACAATTGCGCGACGACCTCGTGCAGACGCGCTCGAGCCGCTGTCTGTGCGGGACGAGTGTAGATCGTGAGCGGGACCGGCGTCCTGTTGACTACCAACACGAATAGGGGTATCTTCTGTTGGGAGCCAACAGAAGGATAAGGGTTCATGCCTGCTGACCGTTTCGATGTTCTGCACGGTTCTCTGGCGCTGATGATTCTGCGAACGCTGGACACGCTCGGCCCGTCGCACGGGTACGGGCTGGCGCGGCGAATCGAGCAAATCAGCGGGGGCCAGTTCTCGCTGAACCAGGGCACGCTCTATCCCGCCCTCCTCAAGCTGGAGCAGGAGGGCTGGATCACCTCGACGTGGGGCTCCTCCGACAACAATCGCCGCGCGCGCTTCTACGCGATCAGCCGCACCGGTCGGAAGCAGTTGAAGGCCGAAGCCGAGAAGTGGTCGAAGACCTCGCAGATCGTGGCGCGCTTCATCGATCCGACCGAGGACCTCGCATGACGTCCCTTCGCGGATGGCTCAATCGTGTCGTGTCGGCGTTCCGGAGGCAGTCGCTCGACGACCGGCTGAAGGACGAAATCGAGCTCCACGTGGAGATGGCCACGAACGAGAACATCGCGAGAGGCATGCCGCCCAACGAGGCCCGACGTGCGGCGGTGCGCAGCTTCGGCGGAATCGTCAAGACGCGTGAAGCCTATCGCGATGCCGCCGGCTGGCCCGCGTTGGACGCGCTGTGGCAGGACGTTCGCTACGCGGTGCGCGCCTATCGCCGGACGCCGGGTTTTGCGCTCGTCGTGGTCCTCACGCTCGCGCTCGCCATCGGCGCGAACACCGCCATCTTCAGCCTGCTCAACGCGCTCGTGCTGCGCGACCTGCCCGTACGAGATCCCGCGACGCTGGTGCAGGTCTCGACGACGACGGCGACGCAGGGAGAGTCGAATCTGACGTTTCCGATGTTCCGCGAATTGTCCGCGCGGCAGCAAGTCTTCTCGACGGTCATCGGTGCGTGGGGCAATAGCCGCTTGACCGTGAGCGACGGTGGAAGGGTCACGAAGGGACTCGTGTGGGCGGCGACGGGAAACGTCTACGAGGAATTGGGCGTGCGGCCCGAGGCAGGCCGCCTGCTCGTGCCCGGCGACATGACGGTCGATCCACCGTCCGCTGAATCGGTGGCTGTCCTCGGGAACGGGTTTTGGCGGCGGCACTACGGCGGCGATCCGTCGGTCGTCGGACGAACGATATCGATCGACCGGGCGCCGTTCACCGTGGTCGGCGTCGCGCCTCCCGGCTTTACCGGATTCGGCCTGGTAACCGAGCCCGACATCACGATTCCGCTCGCCGCGACACCGCTCCTGTCAGGTGGAAGTCCGTCGATGCTGGCCACGACCGCGTCGCGATCGGTTCGTGCGATCGGCCGATTGAAATCGGGCGTGACGATCGCGCAAGCCCGCGCGAATTTGGAAGCCGTGTGGCCGGCAGTTCGCGAGGCCGCTCTGCCACCTGGATACACCGGTCCGCGCCGCAGCGATTTCCTCTCGATCCGGTTGGACGTGACTTCTGGATCCAATGGAAACGAGAGGTCGCTGCGGACGCGATACGTCCAGCCGCTCATCATCCTCTTGGGTATCGCGAGCCTCGTCCTGCTCATCGCCTGCACGAATGTCGCGAGCCTCCTGCTCTCGAGGGCAAGCGTGCGGCGTCACGAGATTGGCGTGCGTCTCGCGCTCGGCGCCAGCAGATGGCGCGTGGCACGGCAGCTGATCACGGAAGGCGTGTTGCTGTCGCTCGCGGGCGCGGTCTTCGGCATCACGCTCTCTTTCTGGGCGTGCCGCGAAATCACGGACCTCGTGTTCGAGGAACTCCTGGTTCCCGTCGTGTTCGACGGAAGACCCGACACGACCGTGATCGCGCTCACGACGGCCGTTGCTGTCGCCGCGGGGATGTTTTGCAGCGCACTACCCGCATGGCGAGGGACGCGCGGGACAGCGATGGAGGCACTGCAGGCGGAAGGGCGAACGTTCAGCGTCAGCGGACGCACCGGCAGAGTACTCGTCGGCGCGCAATTGGCACTCTCGCTTGTTCTGTTGACCACCGCCGGCGTCCTCGTTCGCAGCCTGTCCGAGCTCCGGTCCGTGAAAACCGGCATCGAGCGAAGCGACGACGTGTTCGTGGCGTATCCGGACGCGGCGCAGCCCGGCGCCTACGACGGACTGGACAATGACGCCTACTACCCGCAGGTCCTGCGGCGCATCGAAGCGCTGCCTGGCGTCACGCGCGCCAGCGTCTCGCTGTCCAAACCTGGAACGGGCGGCATGTTGCGCGAGCCTGTCGTCCGCCTTGGCGACACGCAGGACGCGGACGGCGTCCCCAGCGCGCGAAGCGCCGTGGCGCCTGGATTCTTTGCCGCGATTGGCATCCCCGTTTTGAAGGGGCGCGACTTCGAGTGGCGCGACAACTCGCGCGGTCACGGCGTCACGATTCTCAGCCAGAGCCTCGCCCGTCAACTGTTCGGCGAATCCGATCCGCTCGGTCAGCGCGTCCAGATTGGCCTCGATCCATCGCGAAACGCGCTCGAAGTCGTCGGCGTGGTCGCCGACGCGCGGCTGTACGATCTGAGGATCGCCGATGTCCTCGCCGCGTATACACCGGCGCTGCAGGATAGGGACGTCAACTACAAGTGCTTCGTGATTCGCGGCAGGAATCTGTCGCATGCGTCTCTGAAAGACGCAGTCGAGAGCCTGCGCACCGAGCAGCTCGGCAACATGGTGACGCTTCAGTACATCACCGAACGGTCGCTGCTGCTCGAACGACTGACGGCGATGATGTCGAGCCTGTTCGGATCGCTCGTGCTGCTCCTCGCCGGCGTTGGTCTCTTCGGATTGATGTCGTACGCGGTCGCGCAACGGCGGCGGGAGATTGGGATTCGCATGGCGCTCGGCGCCGACCGCCGCCGCGTCGTCCGTGACGTCGTTCGCGAAGGCTTGACCGTCACGCTGGCTGGTCTCGCCGCCGGCATCGTCGCCGCGCTGGCGACAGTGCGCGTCGTCGAGACGTTGCTCTTCGGCGTGACGCCTCGAGATCCGCTCACGCTTGCCGCGGCGGCGGCATCACTGGTCGCCATCGCGATGCTCGCCTGCGCGGTGCCGGCGTCGAGAGCAGCGCGCGTCGATCCGATGATCGCGCTTCGAGGCGAATAGCGCGCGGACGGGTTGACATCACGCGCCGCGTGACCCGCTCGTATCGAGCTCTCTCAGGAGCCAGGTCCGCGCCAGGCGCCAGTCGCGCGCGACGGTATCGGCGGAAACGTCGAGGACCTCCGCCGTCTCTTCCACCGTGAGACCGGCGAAGAACCTGAGCTCGATCACCTGGACCTTTCGTGGATCGATGGCGGCAAGTTTCGTCATCGCCTCGTCCAACGCGACGAGATCGACGATGGACGGGCCGTCGGCGGCTTCGTCTCCGCTCAATGGGATGTGCGGCGAGTCGCCGCCGCGTTTGTCGGCCAATTGTTCGCGCGCGAGATCCACGAGCGCGCGCCGCATCGTCGTGCTGGCCACGGCGAGGAAGTGACGCCGATCCTGCCAGTCGACCTGGTGCGCGTTCGACAGCCGCAGGAACGTCTCGTGGACGAGCGCCGTCGTTTGGAGCAGATCGCCGGCCGGTTGCCGCCGCATGTACTGCGCGGCCTGCTGTCGCAGCTCGCGATACAGGATCGAAGACACTTGGCGATACGCGTCCTCGTCGCCGGCATGCCAGGCCCGCAGTAAGACGGTGACCTCGCCGCGATCCGAGCTCAAAGGCCGCCCCGCATCGCTCCCATTCTAGTACCGCGCCCCTTTTTCCGATTAAGGAGTAGGAAGGTGATGATCTATGCCCGTACCGACTTGCGCGAGGCGTGTGTTCGGCGTGTTCACGGCGGCGATGCTGACCTCATCGTCCGCTTCGGCGCAGGATGTTCGTCTCGCGAACCTGCTTCCGGACCTGATCCTCCGCGACATTGTCTTGCAGAGCCCGCCGGTGCCGGCTGGAGTCGCCGGCATACCCGAAGGCTTCACGCACCTCGCGCACTTCAGTCCGATCGAAGCGAACGAATTGACCAACCCGGTCGTTGGAATCGTGCAGAGCTTCAACACGCAGATCGCGACGCAGTTCTCGACATTCCCTCTCGGATCGTCTACGGGCGGCCTGACCTACGTGCTCGACGAATCGCTGGGCACGTTTCGCCGCGGCAGCGCCAGCTTCGGGCCGTCGTTCGCCGAGCGAGCGCTGACGATCGGCCGGCGAAAGCTCAACGCGGGCGCTACTTATCAGCGGTCGTCGTATGACACGTTCGAAGGACGTCATCTCGATGATGGATCGATCAAATTCTATCTCCGCCATCAGGATTGCTGCAGCGTCGCGGCGACCGAGCAAGCTCCTGGATTCGTGCTCACCACTCAGCCCAACGGAACCCGGTTGAACCCGCCTTTCGAGGGCGACATCATCGAAGCAACGCTGTCGCTCGGCGCAACGACGCACACGACCGCGCTATTTGCGAATTACGGCGCCACGGATCGCTGGGACGTCGGCTTCGTCGTGCCGTTCGTCGACGTGAAGTTGGATGCCACGGTGACGGCGCGCGTTCTTCGAACGGTGACGGCCATCGCGCCAACCGTCCACGCGTTCGACCCAGCGAACCCCGAGGCCGCGCGCGTCGTGCGGCGCGCGGGCCAGGCGTCGGGGGTCGGTGACATCGTGCTTCGAAGCAAGTATCACTTCTTGCGCGTCACGGGCGGTGGGCTGGCCGCCGCCATCGACGTACGGCTGCCGACCGGCGACCAGGAGCAGTTGCTCGGCGCGGGCGGCGTTCAAGCGAAGCTCCTTCTCATCGCGTCGAGCGAGCGGGGCCGGTTCGGCCACCACGTGAACGTCGGCTACACCGCCGCAGAAGGGACGTCGCCAGGCTCGCTCGCGGGACTCGCGTCCGCGCCTCTGCCCGATGAAATCAACTACTCGGGAGGAATGGAGTTCGTCGCGTCGCCGAGGCTCACGCTGATTGGAGATTTCGTGGGACGCACGCTGCGCGGCGCCGGCCGTCTCGGAGTCGTCAGCAAACCCTTCGAATACAATCTGCCGAGTTCGTCAGGTTCCGGATGCGGCGGCATTCCGTCATTCGCGTGCACGACGGTTTCCTTCGACGAGTTCGATCCTCGTCCGGGCGATCTCACGCTCCTGCTCGGAGCGGCGGGAGTGAAATTCAATCCGCGAGGCAACTGGCTCATCTCGGGAAGCGTGCTGTTTCCGTTGACCGACGCCGGCCTGCGGAGTCCTCGCACGATCGTCCTCGGCGTCGATTACGCGTTTTGAGCATAGAATGAGGCGCCGGTCCTCACCGTTTCCGTCGGCGGGAGAATCGCGTGGCCGCCGCTGATCGCTGGGAAGACGTCGAGCGTCTCTACCACGCCGCCCTCGCTCGCGACGACGGTGAGCGCGCGAGCTTCCTGCGCGAGGCCTGCTCGGGCGATGACGCGCTTCGACGTGAAGTCGAATCGCTCCTCGCGTACGACTCCGGCGTCGATCAGTTCCTGTCGACGCCGGCGCTCGAAGCAGTCCGTCCGCTGTTCAGTGCGTCGCGCCGCGTCCGCCCCGGCCAGCGGCTGGGGCCGTATGAGATCACGTCGCTGCTCGGCACCGGCGGAATGGGCGACGTCTACCGCGCGCGTGATACCAAGCTCGAACGGGATGTCGCGATCAAGATTCTGCCCGACCTCTTTGCCGGCGACTCGACGCGCCGCACGCGATTCGAGCGCGAAGCGCGCCTGCTGGCAGCGCTGAATCATCCACACATCGGCGCGATCTACGGTTTCGAGGAACGCGACGGCATCCACGGGCTCGTCCTCGAGCTCGTGGAAGGCGAGACGCTCGCGGAGCGGATTCGCCGGGGAGCGCTGTCGCTCGGCGAGGCTCTCGCGATCGCGCGGCAGATCGCCGACGCGCTCCACGCCGCGCACTCCAAGGCGATCGTGCATCGCGATCTCAAGCCGGCGAATATCGCGCTCACGCCCGAAGGTGTCGTGAAGGTGCTCGACTTCGGCTTGGCGACGTCGGCCGTCGCCGCGTCAGCAGAGAACGCGGCCGCTGGATCGATCGGCGACAGCCTGACTCACGGGATCGCCGGCACCGCCGCATACATGAGCCCCGAGCAGGCGCGCGGCGAGCCCGCGGACCGGCGCGCGGATATCTGGGCGTTCGGGTGCGTGCTCTGGGCGATGCTGACGGGATCGCCGGCGTTCGGCCGGGAAACGATCTCGAGCACGATCGGCGCAATTCTGAACCGCGAGCCACACTGGCGCAGGCTTCCGCCTACGACGCCGACGGGCGTCGCTCGATTGCTGCAGCGATGCCTCGAGAAAGATCTCGACCGGCGTCTGGGCAGCATCGCGGAGGCTCGATTCGAGATCGATCGGATGCTCGCGTTGATCGCCGACGCCGCGGCGGACGGGCAGCCGCGGACGCGGCGCAACCTGCGGAGACTCGCAATTGGGACGGCGGCAATCGCGCCCGCCATCGCGCTCGGCGCGGGGTTGCTGCTCGTCGGCTCGCGCTCGTCGTCCACCACGCGAAGCGACGCGGGGTTTACGCAAATCACGAACTTCACCGATGCGGCGGTTGCGCCGGCGATATCGCCGGATGGCCGAATGGTCGCGTTCATTCGCGGAGACCGGCCCTTTCTGAGCCCGGATCCGATTTACGTCAAAACACTTCCCGACGGCGAGGCGGTGCAGGTGACGCGCGACGCTCGATTGAAGTACGGGATCGCGTTTTCTCCCGACGGCTCGAAGATCGCGTATACCGCGGCATCCAAGGAAGGTTGGCACACGTTCGCGATACCGGTGGGCGGCGGTGAGCAATCCCTCGTTCGTGCCAACGCCGGCGGATTGACGTGGCTCGACGGCCGTCGGCTGTTGTTCTCCGCGGTGAAGACCGGCTTTCATATGGGGATCGTGACCGCGAACGAGGATCGCACCGGTTACCGCGAGGTGTACTTCCCGCAGCACGAGCGGTCGATGGCGCATTACTCGTACCCGTCCCCCGATCGCCTCTGGGCCCTCGTCGTCGAGATGGATCACCGTCCGGTGTGGGAACCTTGCCGCGTCGTTCCGCTCGACGGCAGATCGGCAGGCCGCACAGTGGGACCGGCCGGTCAATGCTCCTCGGCCGGCTGGTCGCCCGACGGACGATGGATGTATTTCAGCGTCGAGGTCGACCAGCAGTTTCACCTGTGGCGGCAACGGTTCTCCGGTGGAGAACCCGAGCAATTGACGTTCGGACCGACACAGGAAGATGGCGTCGCCGTGGCGCCCGATGGATCGATCGTGACGTCCGTCGGCATGGAACACAGCGCCATCTGGATTCACGACGCACGAGGCGATCGTCCGCTCTCGTCGGAGGGCGACATTCCCGGGCCGCGAGGGTTCAGCGGTCTCTTCTCGCTGCCGCGGTTTTCCTCGGACGCGCGGCACGTGACGTATCTGCGCCGCGACGCCGCTGGATCCGCGGCCGAGCTATGGCGTACCGATGTCGCGTCAGGAGCGAGCGAACGGCTGCTTCCCGGAATCGCGATGCAGGAATACGACCTCTCGCCGAGCGAGACCGAGGTCGTCTTCACGGTGCAGCCATCCGGGAAACCGTCGGAGCTCTGGGTGGCGCGTCTGGATCGAGCCACGGCGCCCAAACGCATTGCATCGACTGGAGAGAACGCTCCGTACTTCGGACCGTCGGGCGCGATTCTCTTCCGCTTTACCGATGGGAGAGTGAACTATCTCGGCCGGATGAACGCTGACGGTTCGGCGCGGCGCAAGGTCGTCGAGTACGCGATCGGCACGCCGCAGACGATCTCGCCCGATCGCCGATGGCTCGTCGCCATCACGCCGCGGCTGGATGGAAGTCAAGGAGCTGCATCGATGGCGATTCCGACAGGAGGAGGCCCGCCGCGGCAAATCTGCCGGGACGCGTGCCGTCATCAGTGGTCGCCGGACGGGCGATTGCTCTACGTCGAGATCGAGCCGAAGTCGCGAACGAGCGCGGGCCGCGCGATCGCGCTGCAGGTCTCGGCCGACACCGGCCTGCCGGATCTTCCCGACACCTTCATCGTCCCGGGAATCGATCCGCTCACGATTCCGGGAAGCCGGATCGTCGAGCAAGCAGAAACCGCTCCCGGCCTGGATCCGGACACCTACGCGTACGTCAAAGCGAGCGTGCAGCGGAACCTGTTTCGCATCGCTCCGCCATCCAAGTAATCACGGCCGCGCCCGAACGGCCGTTGCGAGAAGATAGCACCGGCGGCTCGGGTACTCGGCGCCTTCATATGGCTCGCGCTCGACGTGCTCGATCACGGCGAGCCCCGCGTCTCGCATCGCCGCCACGACGACCGCCGGATCGTGAAAGCGAAAGTCGAGATTGACCGGCGCGCCGAACAGGTCGTCGACGTGCACGACCTCGGTCCCGATGTGAAACGAGACGAGCGCGGGCGCACCATCCGCCAACACCCGCCGCACTTCGCGCATGACGCTGCCAAGCTCGCTCGAGGCGAAGTGCACGATCGAATAGAACGCGATGACTCCGGCGAGACTCGCCGACGGCAGATTCAGATCGCGCATGTCGCCGACGCGGAAGTCCAAACCTGCATTGAGGCGCGCAGCGCATGTGATCATCGCCGGCGACAGGTCGATGCCGAGGACCGTGACGCCTTGGTCGTGCAGATAGCGTGCGATGTGCCCGGGACCGCAGCCGACGTCGGCGACCGGCCCGCGGCCGCGCGTCGCTTCCGCGAAGCGGTTGAGGAGATGCCGATCGAGCGGTTTACGATCGAGCTCCGACGCGAGGTGCTGCGCGTATGCGTCAGCCGCCGAGTCGTAGCTCTCGCGAACATCCATCGCGTCTTCAATCATAGTACGCGCGTCGGCTGGTCAGCCGTTACGACAGATTCACGCCGGCGATCTATGATGCCGGAGCGATGAACCTGAAACAGCGCTCGACCTGTGCCGCGACGTGTTTGCTGATGGTTCTGTATTCGTCAGACGTCAACCCTCACGCCGCCGCTCAGACCAACTGTTCGGCGATCACGGCGGCGAACATCGCCGACTGCGTTCGACTCAACCAGATCCAGATGTTGGGGACGCACAACAGCTACCACATCGCCGGCCAGCCGGCGATGCTCGAATCGATCGGCGCGCGAGCCAGAGACATCGAATACACGCACAGGCCTCTCGTCGAGCAGTTCTCGCAGCTTGGAATCCGTCAGATCGAGCTCGACGTCTTCGCGGATCCGGAGGGCGGCCGGTTCGCGAGCCCTGCGGCACGGCGCACCATCAAAGGTCTCGACGCGCCGGGTCCCGAGCTGCTGAAGCCCGGGTTCAAGGTGCTTCACATGCAGGACATCGACTACCGCTCGACGTGCACGACGCTCGTCGCGTGTCTGAGCGCGACGAGCGATTGGTCTCGATCGAATCCCGGGCACGTGCCGATTCTGATTCTCATCGAGGCGAAGGATTCGCCGATCGACGATCCCAACAACGCCGGCTACGTCAAGCCGCTGCCCATCGACGGCGCGGCGTTTCGCGCGCTCGAGCGCGAGATTCTCTCGGTGTTCTCCGCCGATCGCATCGTGACGCCGGATCGCGTCCGCGGCCGGCACGCGACGCTTGCGTCGGCGCTGCAAGCCGATGGATGGCCGACGCTCCGTGCCGTTCGAGGAAAAGTCCTGTTCGCCCTCGACAACACCGACGATCACCGCACCGAGTACCTTCGCGGCAATCCATCGCTCGAAGGCCGCGTGATGTTCGTCAGCGGGTCGCCGGGCGAGGCGTCCGCCGCCTTCGTGAAGATGAACGAAGCTCTCGGCGACGACGAGAACCGCATTCGCGAGACGGTGAAGAGCGGCTATCTCGTGAGGACGCGTGCCGACATTCCGACGGTCGAGGCGAGGACGGGGAGCACGCTGCGCCGCGATGCCGCGTTCCGCTCGGGCGCACAGTACGTCAGCACCGACTATCCCGAACCGAGTCCGTTCGGCTCAGGCTATCTCGCGCGGCTGCCTGAAGCGGAGCGTTTGCCGGCGCGCTGCAATCCGGTCACCGCACCGGTTGGGTGCCGCAGTGAATGGCTCGAGCCCGCGCAGGCGGCCGAGCCGGTTCCACCGACGATCGCCGAGCCGACATCCCGGCCGTCCAGTACCGCTCAGTAGTGCTGCGCGACAACGCGTGCATCTTGGAAAGCATCGCTGCGATGTGCCCGTATCCTGCGTGGGTGGCGGACGGGTGATGGATCGAGCGGCGCGACGCCACCCACATTTACACACCACGGCCGCGGCGCAGCACTCCTCGCGCGGCGAGCTCAGGGGAACGTCGGCACTGCGGCCAGCGCACCGTTCGATCACGAGTGCTTCTGGCATCTCGGTTGCTCCCTCAAACTGCAACACCAACCAGACGCATACGCAGCGTTTCGCGCCGACGTGACATGCCGTCGCGTTCCTGCGACGCGTCAAATGGCAGGAGGTCTGAATGACTGGTCAGTTCACGCAGCAGAATCCGTTCGGGGCTTTCCCCGTTTCCGCCCAGAGCTTCGCGACGCTTCCTGGAGCGTTTCAATCACAGGCGTTCGCGCCATTCGCCCCGAACGTGCACGGCGCGATATTCCAGCAGCAGCAGCCGGTCCAGCAGATCGTGCAATCGCTTCTGATCGTGCCTCAGCAACTGCAGCAGCTCCTGCAGCTCGCGCAGATCCAGCAGCAGCAGGTCCAGTATCTGCTGCAGTCGATCCCGCAACAGCTCTTGCAGCTGCAGCATCAGTTGCATCAGTCGGCGCTTCAGCCGTTCTCGCCCGGCATCTCCCAGCCGTTCGGCGCGCAGGCCGGTTACGTCATGTGACGTAACGCACCCGATCTCAACGCGTACAAGAAACAGGAGAGTTCAGATGTCAGAGACACTGTACGGATCGGGTGTGCCGATGTGGTCCGCCGTGCCGTCCGCCGGATTCACATGGGCGCCGCCTCCGATCCCTATCGCCAATCAGCTTACGGCTCCGGCCATTGGGTTTGGCCCGATCGTGCCAGGTCAGCCGCTGCTTCAAGGTCAAGGGCCATTCACGGCGTCGGGCCCGTATTCGAATCCGATCACCGCGCCCGACGTGTCTGCGAACACCACCGTGCCGGCGCTGCTCGCCGCGGTCGCGATGCGCCGCGGCCAGCCGCTGGGACCCACGAACGATCAAGAGATCGAAGACTTCTTCTACGACGCGCTCGAGGTGTTTCCCGGCGCGGGTGAGGTGGAAGTTCGATCCGAGAGCGGGCGGATCACGCTCACCGGTCGAGTGCTGCACAAAAAGCTCAAGCGGGATCTCGGCGAGATCGCGTGGGCGACGCCGGGCGTCAGCGACGTGCAGAACAACCTGACGATCACGGCCCGCCGACGGCCGCGCGCCGCAGCTCGCGATCAGGAACCGAGCGCGTCCCGCAAGCCTGCCTGACGAGTCGAACGATCGGTGCCGCGGCTCGGGACGGTCCCGCGCCGCGGCAATTCACGTTCGGATTTCAGGGAGCCTTCCGCGGAATCGCTGCGGCAGATTACCTCCGCCCCGATCCGTTCACAAGCCCGACACCTCCGAGCAACTGGTCGAGATCGGCGCGGCGATAGAGGCGGCCGTTGGCGACGACGGCGTGGATCTTCCGTGTGTTGCGGATGTTCTCGAGAGGATTGGCGTCGACCAGAACGAGATCGGCAAACTTGCCGGGCTCGACGATGCCCAACGAGTCCGCCATTTTGAGAACGCGTGCGGGGTTGAGCGTGGCGGCCTGCAGCGCGTCGAGAGGAGAGAGGCCGGCCTCGACGAGCCGCTCGAGCTCGACGTGCAGGCTGAGGCCGGGAACCTGCAACGGCACACCCACATCCGTTCTCGCCAGCAGCACGACCCCGGCCTCCTTCGCCACGCGAACGTTTGCCAGTTCGAGTGGGACGATCGGCCGAAGAATCGATTGGAACTCTCGAATCATCTCGGAGTTGAATTGGCTCTTCCAGCTACGGCGGATGTCCGGCGGGACGAGGCGCATGCGCGCTTCGTCGGCAAGAATCTGCTCCGCGTGCACGACGTGGTGGTACGCAACGAGATCCACAGTAACCGCCGTTCCGTTTCGACGGAACGCCGCGAGCGCCGGCGCGCACGCGGCCGGATCGCGGCTCTCGTAAAGCGCACGCGTGTGTCGGAACAACGCGAGGAACTGTTCGCTGTCCGAGAGCGTGGCGTAGCTCGCCAAGACGCTCGCGAACCGTTTCCGCTCGGCTTCGCCTGCGGTCGAGCAGCACGCTGCTAGCGCATCCGGATGCTCCGCCGTGCGTTGCCCCGCATCAGCCGCTTCCTCCGGCGTGATGCGGAACGGGACGTGGCCGTCGACCGGGATTCGCCGGCGCCGCGCCTCGTCCATGATCGCGAAGTACGCCTCGCGTGAAAGGTTCTCGTAGACCTTGACGAGATCGGCGCCATTCGCCGCGAGTTGTTCGACCGCGGCCCGTGCCTCCGCCGCCGTACGAACGACGATCTTCTTGCTGTTCAACGGCGGATCGCCATCGAGCGCGGTGCCTGCGGTGAGAAATCGCGGTGGCCCGTGAAGCTCGCCATTGGCGAGCCGACGCCGAACTGCCTTCGTCAACGCGAGCGTCAGGTCGCCTGTTGCGTCGCTCATGTTGCGAACGCCGGTCACGCCGTGGGCAAGGAACATCGGAAAGTGCCACTCGTGGGTCGCGCGCGACTCGATCGCGCGATCCACGCTGCCCACCGAGTGCACGTGCATGTCCCAGAGGCCGGGAATGACGTAGCGGCCGGCGGCGTCCACGATCTCCGCAGCGTCCGGCACGGCGACGGTTTGCGCCGGGCCGACGGCTGTGATCTGGTTGCCTGTCACGACGACCGTGGATTCACGATGGAGGGACCCATCCCTGACGTCGACAACGGTGACGCCGCGGATCGCGACCGTTGGAGAGGGCGGTCGTCCGCAGCCCGAAGCGATCAGGCAGAGGATGACGACGAGGTTTTTCACGACAAGTGGTCTCGGAGGATTCTAGTCCACGCGCGACGAATTCGACCGCTCGTGGACGTGCGACCGCGTGACCTCAAGTAGCAACAGGTCCGAGAGCGAGCGTACGGCGCAGGCATACGGATTCCGCTCGGACTCGAGCCGATCGAGCAATGGTGAAAGCGTCGTGAGCGCCGCGCCCGCCTCGACGGAGCCGACCCACCCGTGAACGAGCCGCTCGACGAGCGGCCCGATCGTCGCCTCGTCTGCGCGAAAGGTTTCGTCGTACAGCTCGCAGAGCTCCTCGATCGTGAGGTCCGCGATGCGGTCGATGAACACGCCAAGTTGACCGGAGGCTGTGCCCGAACGGCCAGCCAGCGCCCTTTGCGCCCGCTCGAGCCGCTTCACGTATCCCGTCCGCGGGCGCTCTAGCGCCGACGCCACGCGCTGGATGTCGTTTCCGGCCGCCATGTCGCGAGAATACGCGGCAGCCACGGCTCGAGCCTATGACGGCGGTCATGTCGCGCCCGCGAGGCTCTGCTGGAAGGCGAGAGGTAGAATCGTCCGCGTGGACAATCGCATCGCGGGCCTCCTGGGATCGACGCCGATCTTTCGCAGAATCCCGGCGGAGGACCGCGCACGTCTCGTTCCTCACGCGCGCATTCAGGACTATCGACGCGGAGAACAGATCTTTTCCGAAGGGAGCCCATCGGATCGCTTTTACGTGATCGCGAGCGGCCGCGTGAAGGTCTTCAAGACGTCCGCATCGGGCAAAGATGTGATCCTCGAGATTTTCGGTGTGGGTGATCCGCTTGGTGCGGTGGCCGTCTACGAAGGCTGGCCGTTCCCCGCCTCCGCCGTCGCGGTCGACGACACCACGTGCATCACGATCACGCGGTCCGCCTTCTTCGATCTGCTCGAGCAACATCCGACGCTGGTGCGCGGGCTGCTGCTTGGCTTGACCCACCGGCTGATCGAGCTGACGAATCGCCTGACGGAGCTCACCGGCGCCCGCGTCGAACCGCGGCTCGCCCGCCTGTTCCTGAAGCTGGGCGGTGACGTCGGGAAGCCGGGGCACGGAGGCACGTTCATCCCGACGCCGCTCTCTCGCCAGGAGCTGGCGGACCTGACGGGCACGACGATCGAAACCGCCATCCGGATCATGAGCCGGTGGGGGAAGCAACGGATCGTCCTGACCGAGAAGGATGGCTTCGTCCTTCTGGATATGCACGCTCTCGAAGCCCTCGCGGCGACGTGAAGCAGTACGTCGCCCCGCGGACGTCAGAGCGCTCGCACCGCCGCCGCGATCGTTTCGGCGCCGCCGTTCACGACGTACGTGATGCGGCCATCCGCGCCGACAACGTAGACGATCCGCGGATGGACGATGTCGCCCGTCTTCTGGTTGCGCGTGCGCGGCACCCGCCACGCGTTCAGTGCTCGTTCCACATCGTCGGGTGGCCCCGAAACGACGTGTGCGTCTGCCGTCAGCCGCCAGGATTCCGCGATGACCCGCAAGCGATCCGGCGTGTCGCGCCAGGGATCCAGCGTGATCACGAGAACGACGGCCGCTGTGCTCTCGACGAGACGCTGCGCGGCAAGCGCGTCGGCCACGGCCAGCGGGCAGACCGTCGCGCAGTGGGCGAACGCGAACGTGACAATCAGAGGCCGCCCGCGAAACGATTCCGCGCTCAGCGCGCGGCCGGACTGATCGACCAAAGAGAATGCAGGCGCCGCGTCGTTCACGCGCGTCAACTGTGCGGCGATATCGACCGAGCTCGTGGAGAGGACCTCGCTGCCCGCGGTACGAACGCGTACAGCGGTGGCGGCGAGCCCCGCGACAATGAGCGCGAGCACGACGCCCGTCGCCAGCTGCCCTGCGGTTCGCGCCATCAGCAAGCCGAAACCGGTACGCAGCTCCGAGCCCCAGACGACGCTCAACAACGCGATCATCCCGATCGGCTGGCCGATCAGGACCAGCCAGCCGGCGACATTTGGCAGCGCGCTGGACCCCGTCCCAAAGCACACGTCGCGCGTCCGCACGAACCAATCGGGCGCGTCCGCGCTCGTCGGCCACAGCGCGAGCGTCCACCACGACGCGGCGACCGCGAGAATCACGCCCAGCGCGCCAACGGCCATCCACGCGCGACGGGTTTCGCTCACCCGATTCTCCAGAGGAACGACAACATCTTCCAGTTGACGAAGAAGTAGACAACGAAGGCGGCGAGGAACACGAACACCAGCACGATCGTGCCCGGCGCGGGCCCCATGATGCCGCGCGACGCGTCGTGCAGCGCGGCGTTGCGCGCGTCCACATCCGACGCGTGCACCGGCGGGTGCGTCAGGCCGTTCGGCACGCCGACCATCGCGACGCCTTTGGTAATGGTTCCGAGCGGCTCCCCGAAGAACACCGACTTGACCGCAATGGCGATGAACACGAATGCACCGGTCGCGGCGAGCAGCCCGCCGAGCGCGACCGCTGCGAGCACGAGGTCGACGATCGGGTTGAATTGCACCTCGTAGGGCGCCTGGCTGAACGTGATGTCCCAGTGGCGCCGCGGGACCCCGAACGTTCCGGCAAACGTCATGGACAGTGTGAAGATCAGCATCCCCCCCGCGAAGAGATACGGCTGGATCTTCGCGAGCTTCCAGAATGCCACCTTGCGTTGAAAGATGAGGGGAATGAGGTAGTAGGTGGCGCCCATGAACGCCATCGCCGTTCCGCTGACGACGGTTGCGTGAAAGTGTCCCGGCACCCGCAGCGTGTTGTGGACGATGATGTTGATCTGCTCGGTTCCGATCGTCACGCCCGTGATGCCGCCGACGAAACCGAACACGACGACCGAGAAGACGAGCGAGCTGAATCCAGGATCGCCCCACGGCGCGCGCCGCAGCCAGTCGAACATCCCGTTGGTGAACCCGCGCAGCCGCATCCCGAGCTCCATCCCGGCCGGCACCGTGAAACCGTGGATCATCGAGGCGAGCACCGCCATGTACATGAAGTAGCTCGTATTGACGACTTTCCACGCCGGCCCCATCCCCGGATCGACGAGCAGGTGATGGGCCGATGCCATCGAGATGAACAGGATGTACAGCACGAACGCGGATCGGCTGATCTTTTCGTTGAGCACGACGGCACCGATCGTGAGCGCGCCCAGCATGTACCAGATCGCCACCATGGCCGCGACGTTGATCTGCTGAGACGAATGGCCGAGTCCCCACCAGATCATGCGGTAGACCTGCGGATCGACGTCCATGATGCCGAGCGACCACAGATACGTCGGAATGTAGATGGCGGCGCCGTGCACGAGCGTGATGACGGCGATGATGGCGGCCGTCACCGCGCCGTAGACGACCAACGGGAGCGAGCCTTCGTACCGGCGTTCGCGCTTCGCGACGACGAGGTTGGCAAAGAACACCCCGACCGTCACGAGCGCGCCGACGGCGAACAGAATCACCCCGAGATAGAACGACGGGTCGGCTCGTAGCGGCACGTACGACGTGAAGAGAACGTCGGCGCGTCCCGACCACATCATGGCCTCGACGGTGAGCGCGCCGGCCAGCATCAACGCGAAGGCGATCCATGAGGTCTTCGGCGCCGCGTTTCGCGCGTTGATCAAGACCGTGCTCGCGAAAAACAGTACCGCCATCTCGAAGAAGATGATGAAGAAGATCAGCATGCTCATCCCGTGCACGCCGAGGATGCGATAGAACCACACGGCAGGGAGCAGGTGGACTGCCTGCCACCGCGTCAAGACGAGCAGCACGGCCGCGATCGCGCCGATGAGCAGCGACACGACCGAGCAGACGGCGTGCACCTTGATCAGGCGCTCGGCGCCGATGTCGATGCGTCGCGCGGTCACCGGGCACGTGCGAAACACGACTCCGGACGGCTCGCGTAGCGGGTCGGCTGCGATTGCTTGACTCGTCATCGAACGGCTCCTGACGCTGATGCGACGGCCGGTCCCTCGTCGACGATCACGCGGCCGACCATGAGGTGGTGGCCGATGCCGCAGAACTCGTTGCACATGATGCGGAAGTCACCCGAAGCGTTCGGCGTGACGCGCAGCCCGTAGTCGTAGCCGGGCACGACCTGGAAGTTCACGTTGATCGGATAGAGCGAGAATCCATGGTTCACGTCGAGCGACGACAGGTGGAGCGTGTACTCGACGTTCTTCTGCAGCTTCAGGATCGGAAACCACTGGAAGGCGACCGCCGCGAGATAGATGTCGGCGCCGGGCGGCGGCGTCACGATCGGCATGCCGCGATCGTCGCCGGTCTGATACTGAGCGATGAACTGGCCGACCCGCGCGGCGTACGCCTGCGATGTCGTTCGCGTCCGAATGCCGGACGGATTCTGTCCACCCTTCCAGTGCCACAGCGGCATCATGGCGAAGAGCACCATGCACCACGCGAACGCGACGCCGACCCAGACCTTCTCGGACTTGTGCGCGGGCTTCCACCAGACGCCCCTTGGCGATTCGAGGCCGGTGTGCGTATCAATGTGCATGTGGAAACCTCACGGCAACGGGCCTTGCGGCAGGGTGACGATCTCCCACAGGCCCCAGCCGGTATAGAGGACGAGCATGACGACCATGCCGGCGGCGAGCAGGAGGAACACGTTGTCGAACAGTCGTTGAGCGAGCGGTATGCGCTCGGCGATTCGTGTCTCGGTCGGGTTCTGCATAAGCGCTCCGACGGTGAGACTACGCCGCGCCGTTGGAGCCGCCTATGATCGCCGTCATATCGGCGATTCGGCGCTGTCGCGCACAATCCGGACCGGGGCGAAGCCCGTGCCCGACAGGAGCGTCGATCGCCGCGATGACCGCCGTGTCACGTCCAACCGAGCGCCGTGCCGTCCGCCTGCTCAGACTGGCAGACGCGCTCTGCGATCGTCTCTACACGCAGCCATTCAATCCGCTTTATCAAAGCGGAACGATCGTGGTCGTGCTGTATCTGGTTCTGCTCGTGACCGGCCTGTGGCTGATGCTGTTCTACCGCGTCGGCTCCCCATGGGAGTCGATGGCCCGCGTGACCGCAGATCCATTGACCGGCAACTGGGTGCGCGCGCTGCATCGCTATGCCAGCGACGCGGCCGTCGTCGCGACGGTGATTCATGCGTTCCGCATGTTCGCTCAGGGCCGGAGCTGGGGGCCGCGGACGCTGGCGTGGGTGACGGGATGCCTGCTCCTGTTCTTGACGTTCATCTGCGGATGGACGGGGTACGTGATGGTGTGGGACACGTTTGCCCTGCTTCTCGCGCAAACGGGCGCCCGCATGCTCGATATGTTGCCGGTGCTGTCGGAGCCCACGAGCCGCGCGTTTACGGGCGAGCAGCCGCTGCCGATGGCGTTCTTCTTTCTCAACCTGTTCGCACACATCGGTATACCGCTGGCGATCGGCGCCATGTTCTGGCTCCACCTGCACCGGCTGGCGCGGCCGAATTTGCTCCCGCCGCGACGCCTCACATGGATGGTGATCGGCGTCCTCGCTGCAACGGCCATTCTGCGGCCGCTGGTGATGGCGCCCAAGGCGAATCCCCTCGTGCTGCCGCGCGACGTACCTGCGGACCTTTTCTACGCGTTCTGGATTCCGATCGTCGGAGCCATCGGCGATCGTAACGCCCTGTTCGTCGGGACGCTGTTCGGTGGGTTGCTGCTCGCGGTGCCACGATTCATGCGGCGCCGCGGCGCGGAGACCGACGCGTCATCGGTGGACGAGCAGCTGTGCGTCGGCTGTAACCAGTGCGCGCTGGATTGTCCGTACGGCGCGATCGCGATGGTCGAGCGCGAGGGCCGCGGATCGACGCTCGTCGCGCGCGTCGATCCGTCGCTGTGCGTGAGCTGCGGGATTTGCGCCGGCTCCTGTCCGCCGATGGGTGTCGGGCCGCCCGGGCGAACGGGTCGCGATCAGATGACGCGCGTTCGCCGATTCGTCAACGAACGCGCACGACGAGCCGGCGAGATCGTCGTTGTCTGCTGCCAGCAGAGCGCGGCGGCGTTTGCTCCTGCGTTAGCGGCGGCAGGGGGCGCCGCCTATCCGATCGACTGTGCCGGGAACCTGCACACGTCGGTGATCGAGCTGCTGCTCCGGAGCGGCGCGGGCGGCATTTTGGTGCTGGCGTGCCCGTCGCGCGACTGCTGGCATCGCGAGGGGCCGCGGTGGCTGGTGGAGCGCGTGTATCACGGCCGCGAAGCAGAGCTGCAGGCGCGCGTCAGTCATGCGCGCGTGCGGGTCGAGCACGTGAACAGCGGCGACCGCGCCCGGGCCATCGAAGCGCTGCGCGCGTTTGCTCGAGACGTGGCAGCGCTGGATCGACCGGCCATCGAGGAGGGATTGGTGGAAGACACCGAGTGTGCGACAGCCGGCGCGGAGTCTGAACGATGATCGCGCGCACGATCGGCGCCGCGATCGCCGCTGCGGCGATGGCCGCAATCACCTGGGCGTCGAATGCGCCGATGACCGTGAACGGCTCCGATCGGGGTGTGTTGCGCCTGGCCTGGAGCGCGCGGCCGGAGCGAGTCGAGGTCTGCCGCGAGCAGACGGCGGAAGAACTGGCGAGGCTCCCGCAGCACATGCGGCAGCCGCTCGTGTGCGAAGGCACGAGCGCACGATACCGGCTGACGGTGCGGCGTGAAGGGACGCTGGTGATCGATCGAACAATCCACGGCGGCGGCGTGCGCCAGGATCGCCGGCTGTACGTGTTCGAGGAACTGCCGCTCGACCCCGGTCTCACGTCGATCGACGTGAGACTCGATCGCGTCGACGAGGCGTCGACGAAACCGGCGCCGGCGGCGAACCAGCCTCCCGCCGCGGAAACGGTGCCGCCCCGGCTGGTGTTTGCGCAGCAGGTGTCGATCCGTCCCCGCCAGGTCCTGCTCGTGACCTACTCCGCCGAACGCCGCGACCTGACCGTCGTCGCCGAGGCGAGCACCCGATGACGACTCGAGATCGACCGGTATAGCTGTCACAATGACTGCTATACTTGACATAATGCCCGCCGTACTGGACAATGAGCGCGTGGCACGTCAAACGCTCCGCAACCGCCTCAAAGTCGCCCGTGCCGAGCGGAACCTCTCGCAGGAACAGCTGGCGCAGAAGGTGGGCGTCACCCGGCAGACGATCAGCTCTGTCGAGACGGGCGCCTACTGTCCGTCCGCGCTCCTGGCGTTCCGCCTCGCCGACACGCTCGGCGAACCTGTCGATAGGTTGTTCTTTCTCGAAGGAGAGCCATCATGACTGGGTCTGTCGTGCATCGCGACGAGCGGACTGTGCTCGTCGAAAACGCCAGCTTCCGATGGGCGTATCTCGTCTTGTCGTTTGGACTGCTCGGTCTCACCGCGTATCGCAGCTACGTCTGGCACGAGAGCCCGTGGGATCTGATGGCGCTCGTCGTGCTCGCGGGAGCAGTGCCGGCCGGCTATCAGGGCTACCACCATGTCCTCACGAGCCGCTTTGCGGTGTTCACGCTGGTTGCGGCGGTAACCGGCGCGGTCATCGCATCGGTTCTCGTCTGGATGATGTGAGCACCGGGTCGCGGCGATCGACGAACGTCCGCGGCTCTCGCCGTCGTCCGCCGGGGTATCGCCGGTGCTCGCGCCGGGATGCCAGCAGCAACACCGGTCCGAGCACGCGATTCAGGGATCGCGTCCGGCACGCCGCGCGCGCAGCGCGCGGTGACCGATGGCAACGGCTGTGAATTCCGGCGCATCTGCGGCGGTTCCCGAGCGCGCGCGTACGCGGCGGCCGGTTCGCCCTTCGCGTCGGATCCACTATGTGCGTACGAGCCTGCGATCTAGCGGTTCTAATCAGTCGAGCTGCGGAGGCTTCGGTTGCAGCCGGCGGCGAAACACCGGACGCGCGGCGATTCTCAGCGAGCGACGCCAGAGCTCGTAGCGGTAGAAAGACGAATCTCGGCGCGCGAGCATCGCGGAATCGTCGGGATTCACCACGAGACTGACCTCGATGTTCGGCGCGAGGCCGATTGGAATCTTGTGACGTTTGCACGCGTCGTAGACTGCCGCCATGACCTTGCGCATCTCCGCGTATTCCGGCGGCGCGCAATCCGCCATGTCTGAGCCGGTGGTTGGACGGAAGATGCAGACCGTCGGGAAGGCGCCCGCTCGCGTGATCTGCTCGATCCCTTCAATGGTCCGGTCGATCGGCTCGATCCCGGCGATCAGCTCTCCCGACACTGCGCCGCGAGGCATCCGGCTCGCGCAGTAATCGATCAGATCGAAGAAGAGGTGCTGACCGATCGACCGGGCCTTGCCTGGGCAGATGCGCGCGAACCACTCCGGGTCGACGAGCTCGGCGCAGAAGCTGAAATGATCGACGCCAAGCCGGATGAGCCGATCGTAGCGCTGGAGCTTGCGCTCCGGCGTGAGCTGGACGCCAACGAGCAATCCAACCTGCTCTTTGATCGCGCGGACGTACGGCTCGACGAACTCGAGCGCGTGCCCTCCTTGGAAACCTCCATTCAGGTGGACGAAGGTGACCCCTGAGTGTTCTTTGGCGGCAGCACACGTCTCCACGACGTCCTGGACCGTCTTGGCCTCGTTCTCCGCGCCGCCGACGTTCTGGCCCGTCGTGCAGAACCGGCAGTTCAGGCCGTTGTTCCAGAATTCGCAGACCGGATTGACGTAGATGCCCAGGTAGGTTCCTTGGAGAACGCCGATCCGCGACATCGGTGTCCCGCGCGACGTCTCCCATCCGTACCAGATTGGTTGTCGCGGTATGCGAACTGAATAACGAGCGCCCGACCGTTCATCGACAATCTCGTATCCACCGCCGGAGCCACGGAGCTCGTACGGCGACCGCTGCGCGAATGGCTCGGCAACGGGCGCATTCATCCAGATCTCGCGCTTCAGCCACGATCCGGTCGGGATGGCGAGCTCGAGACCGGAACCGAGGCCGGCCCGCGTCCGCCGCACGCCGCGAGCGCCGGCCAGCGCAGCGCTCTCCGGCACGCGAAGCCCGCGGCAGAAAAGGTCTATCTCGAGCTCGCACGCATTGAGCATTGGAGTCTTCTCGAAGCCAGACGACGACGACGCAACAGCGTGGATCGTCCTCGCGCGCCCGGCATATGACGGCCGTCATACTCGCCCTAAGGCGTGAGGTCCGTGCCTCACGCCACTCCAACCGTCAGGGGCTCGTCGCGTGGGTGTGGAAGGCTTCGTGTGTCCTGCGTGATATTCCGCGGGGATTTGGCCGTCTTCCGCAATACACCGCAGTGAATCGGCCGCGCTCGAGTGGCATCATCGTTGCCACGCTTCCGAACGTACGCAGGTGCTCGCGCGAATCGCGTTCCGCGGACCAACGTGCGCTCCAGTCGGCGCCCATCAAAGGTCCCATCGCCCGACACCCGCTGAGTTCATACGGGAAGGAGTCATGCCATGACGATGTTCCTTCAAAAGAGGGAAGCGGCGGATCCGTTCGCGTTCATGCGACGGGTCACCGAGGAGCTCGATCGCGCGTTCGGGTTCCGAGGGGAGGTCCCGGGGCTGCCCGAGTTCTATCCGAAGGTGTGGGCACCCGAGATCGAGGTGTTCGAGCGCGACGAGAAGTTCGTCGTTCGTGTCGATCTTCCAGGTCTCACGAAGGAGGACGTGAAGATCGAGGTCAGCCACGACGAGCTGACGATTGAAGGTGAAAGAAAGATCGAGAAGGAGGAAAAGAAAGAGAACCTTCACCGCACGGAGCGCACCTATGGCAGGTTCTACCGCCGTATCGCGATCCCGGAGCACGTCAAAGCCGAGAATGCGGTCGCCGCGTTCAAGAACGGCGTGCTCGAGATCCAGATGCCGGCGATCCCGGTTCCCGAGGTGAAGAAACGCACCGTCGCCATCACGGGCTGACGCAAGTCGCAGCCACACAATGGACTGTAGGTTCGGCAACCTTCGCGGATAAGATGAGCGGAGGTTGGAGGGGCAGCCGGGGACGGTTGCCCCTCTTCTTACGCAGGCGGCCTTTATGATGATCCGACCCTACGTCCCGCGGACCCTGATCCTCCTTACAGTACTAACGGTGACTGGAGATGCGAGTCAGCAAGTGAAGAGCAGGCCAGATCGGCTGGCCCAGATGCAGCATCACTTCACTCAGGTTGGGCTCGTGCACGAAGCTGTGATCCGTGGGGACTTGCCCGGGCTGCGCGCTCCGGCGAAGCAGCTCGCGGACCTCGAGCAGCCGCCAGGCGTAGCGCCCACTGCAGCCCAGTACGTGTCGGCGATACGAACAGCCGCCGGACGCGTCGTGGACGCTCGAGACCTGTCCACCGCCGCCTCCGCCACTGCCTCGATGCTGTTGTCCTGTGGGAACTGCCACCGAGCGAGTGGCACGATGCCGGTTCCCGCGACCCCGAAGCGCGCCGATGTTGGCGGTATCGTCGGCCACATGCTCGAGCATCAACGCGCCATGGACGAAATGCTGGAAGGCCTTTTCATCCCCTCAGAGTCGCAATGGACTCGCGGCGCCACCAGGTTCCGCGCGGCGCCGCTGCAGCGCCGATCGATGCCGCGCGATCGAAAGCTCACGCGTGAGATTCTCCTGGCTGAAGAGCGCGTTCATCAGCTGGCTGACCGCGCGATCAAGGCAGGCGGCTGGAGCGATCGAGCCGAGATCTATGCGCAGGTGCTGACCACGTGCGCCAATTGTCACAGCCTGCATAAGGTGTGGGGTCCACGCAAGTCTCCCGCCCTGTGAATTGACCCTGCGGGTCGACTCGCCGGGACATATCCGGCGTGTTCGTGAAATATCTCGCTGTGAGAAGGCCTCGATCGGAGGGCTTGGACGCAATCCACGCGCGTCCTTCCATGCTGCTGCGAGCGGCAGTCGAATTGCAGCTTGGAGTCGATGTCATTCATGGAGAGCCCAAAGAAAAAGCAGGCCCAGCATGCAAAACCGATGGGTCGCGTTCACCGCAGGATTCATCGTCTGGACGACGCTGACGAGCGTCGGCGGCGGCGCCTCGAATGAGCAAAGCGGGCCTGCGTCGAAGACGCAGGAACCTGCGGTCACTCCGGTCGCAGGTCCCAGTTGGCTGAGCCGCCTGGGTCTCACTTACCGCGAAAGCTCTCTCGGTCGTGGCCAGCCGACGTATGGTCCGCCGCCCACGCAACCGACGTACGGTCAGCCGCCAGCGCAACATCCGTCCCTGCGGAGCGCGGTGCTGTTGGCGGTTGGACGTCCGGTCGAGCTGAGCGGCGCAGACTTGTATCGGCTCAATTGTCAGTCCTGCCATCTGGCCGAAGGCACGGGGTCGCCCCCGGAAATCAAATCCGTTCTCGGGCTCGTTCTTGGGTCGTCGCTCACACTGGTGCAGCAACACTTGCAGCCGAAGGGAACAGCCGGTCGATCCGCGGCGCGCGCGCAGGCCGATCGAGCTCGAACCGACCTCTATCATCGAATTCAGAAAGGCGGGCAACGGATGCCCGCGTTCCCGCACCTGCAGGAGCAGGACATCGACGCGCTCTATGCCTATCTGACACACCTCGCCGGTGCTCCGGACGCGTCCCCGCAGTCGCGACGGACTACGAGCTGGGCTCGCCTCGGAGAGCACGTCGTCAAGGGCACATGCCACATCTGCCATGACGCCGTCGGGCCGCGTCCCTCGAGAGACGCGCAGTTACAAGGGAAGATCCCGCCGTTCACGACGCTGCTCGAGGACAAGCCAGTCGTCGATTTCGTGACGAAGGTCCACAGCGGTGCACCCGTGATGACGGGAGATCCGGCCTTCCATTACCGCGGCCGCATGCCGGTGTTTTCCTACCTGGAAGATGTGGAAGTGGCTGCGGCGTACATGTTTCTAGTCAACTACCCACCACAGGCAGAAGAACCCAGCCGTCGGTGAAACGGGGGCGCGCAAGCGGGCGTCGCACGTCCGTCAGGCCGCGGCAAGGCGCGCCCGGCGGCCGATCAGCCCGTGAAGGATACGATCGAGCCCCGCGAAGCGGCCGCTGCCCGTGAGCAGGATGACCACGAGCGCCGACAGCTCGACGAGGTTTTTGTTGACGATCAGATAGCTGCCTTCGCTGGGGATCGCATAGAAATAGCCGATGAACGGCGGCGCAGCGAGATAGAACAGCAGGATGAAGCCGATCCCTGCGAGGCTCGCGAGCCGTGTGAACAGGCCGAGGATCAGACAGGCGCCGAGGATCGTCAACCCCCACATCGTGATCAGATCGGCGTTGGTGAGCAGGTCGGGCCGCGCGGCGAGCGATCTGAACTGCTCGGCGAGCGGTCCCTTGGCCTGTTTGAGATAGCCGGCTGCCGTCCACGACGGCGCCGTCAGCTTGGTGAGGCCTTCATACAGGAAGTGCCACCCGACCAGAACCCGCATCGCCGTGATCGCGATCATCGGCGCGCGGTCGAACGTCGTCGCTTCCATCGCGCGCTCCATTACACTTTGAAGTCTTCGGGCTTGAACGAGAGCCGGCTCTTCGCCTCGATCGCCTCGTTGACCTTGAGGACGCTGATTGCGCTCTCGTAGCCAATCTCCGCGGGACAGTTCAGCGCCGCCTTGCCGCGGATGGCGTCGAAGAAATTCTGCAGATGCGGTTGGTGGTACGGATCGCGCAGCGAGACGGGAACGGTGTGCTGGTCGGGGGCGACCGACTCGCGTACATCGGCGACGGCGCCCGATGCGGTCTTCTCCTTCGCTTCCTGCTCCTTGGGCGCGCTGACGTAACCCTTCTGCACCCACTCATCCCAGGCCGGCGCGTTCGGATCGCGGTACAACTGGCCCGCGTAGTTGATCTCCGACTCGGAGATGAGCAGCGTCCCCTGATCACCCATGAAGCTCTCGTAATAGCCCTGGCTGCCGTTGGTCGTCTGCGTCTGGTAGTACGCCTTCGCCGGTCCAAGCGGAGTGTCGTAGTCGTAGATGACCATGACCGTGTCGTACCACTCGTGCGTTTTCGGATCATGGTAGAGGAGACCACCGCTGGCCATCACGCCGGAGGGGTTCGCGCCGAGGAACCAGTTGTAGATGTCGATCTGGTGCGATCCGAGATCGACGATTGGTCCGCCGCCGAGACCTTTGTACCAACGCCAGTTGCGGAACTGATGCATGTCCTTGAAGCCGTACTGCTTCAGCTTGTCCGCCGGAATTGCGTACCGATCGGGGGCGCCGAGGTCGGGCGCGACGGCGCGGTTCCACTGTCCGTTGACGGTCACGATCCGGCCTAGCAGCTTCGCCTCGCCGAGCAGCTTCTGATAGCAGTGGATGTAGCGCGGGTTCGAGCGCCGCTGGTGGCCGATCTGCAGGAGCTTGCCCGTCTCGCGCTGCGCGAGCACCATGCTCCTGGCGCCCTCGAGGGTGTTGGACATTTCCTTCTCGCAGTAGACGTGCTTGCCTGCCTTCAGGGCGGCGACCGCGTGCTGCGCGTGCCAGAAGTCGGGAGTCGCGACAATCACCGCGTCGAGCTCTTTCTCCTTGTCGAGCATCTCGCGGTAGTCCTCGTAGCCGTTCGGTTCCTGCTTGAACCGCTTCAAGGTGTTGACGACTCGTCGCTGGTTGTACTCAGCCCAGATGTCGCACACTGCGCGGAAGCGCAGGCCGGGGATGCGCAGCATCGCTTCCATCAGCACTTGACCCTGGGCGCCGGCGCCGAGGAGTGCGATGTTGATCTCCTGCAGCCCCGGGTCGGCGGCGGGCGTCCTGGCAGCCGCTTCCTCCCTGCCACGGCGGTACTGTTGCTGCTGGCCCCACGCGTAGCCGAAGAGTCCGAGCGCCGGGACAGTGGACAGTCCCATCAGCAGGTCGCGCCGGCCGATCTTTCCTTTCCCCTTGTCGTTCTCGTCCGCCATCACTCGTCTCCCGAAGTCGCACGTCCGTTGAAGTGGAGGAGGCCCCCAGCACGCGGTGATGCGTCGTCAGGGAGCACCCATGCCTCGAGGCCGGGACTGCGCTCGCACAAAGCGGCGATCTCGTCGACGCTCAACACCATGAACGCCGTCGTCAGCGCGTCCGCGACTGCAGCAGGCGCGAGCCTGGGCCCACCGTCGGCTGGTGCGGCGGCGCCCGCGCTCGCTGGCCGCGGAAGCGCGGCCCAGACGGCGAGCCGCCCGCGCACCGGCGCGCGCGTCCGCGGATCCAGGATATGGTCGCCCTTGCGCACGCCTGATGCGCTGAGGGCAGACTGGCACAGCGACAGTCGCGTGAGGATCCGCGATGGCTCGCAGGGATCGCTCAGCGTCAGCGGCCATCCGTCGCTGCCCGCCGGCGCGTCGAGTGCGATCGCGGAGCTGAAACCTCCGTGGACGAACGCACGGTCCAGGTCCCACTCCTCGAGCAGCTCCGCCATCAGATCCACTGCGTAGCCCTTGCCGATGCCGCCGAGATCGACGCGCACGCCGCCGGCCGTCGCGCGGATCACGAAGGCATCGGCATCGATCTCGAGCGCCGGCAACCCCGAGCCGATGGCGACGTCGAACGCGCCGCCGGTCAGATCGTACAAGTGCCGCGCGATGAGGAGGCATTCGATCGCAGCTTCGCTGACGCGTACGTACTCTCCCGCAGTCAGGTGATTGACGCGCGTGATGTCGCTGTTCGGCCGGAAGCGGCTCAACTCGCCTTCGAGTCGATCGACGAGGGCGAAGGCTGCCTGCGCGGCTTGCGCGGCATATTGCTCGTCGGCGTGGACCGCATACACCTCGAACACGGTGTTCATCGCCTCGTGCGAGAAACGACGGAGATCGCAGAGCTCGTGAGATCCCGCGATCCCGATCCCGCCGTCGAGGTCCGATGTATCGGCACGCATGACTGAAAAAGGGACAAGGCGGCCTTGTCCCTCTCCCCTCAGAGCGACCACCCCTGACGATAGGTGTGCTGAACGTACTGATCCGCCTCGGGCTCGTTGGTGACCTTCATGTTCACCGCGTCCCACAACAGGCGCTGACCCGGGAAGCGCAGCGCGACGTTGCCGAGCAGCACTGTTTCCGTGAACGGGCCGGCGTAGTCGAAATGCGATACGCACTGACCTTTCTGTCGGATCGCATCGAGCCAGTTCTTCTCGTGCCCAGGCCGTCCTTCAGGCACCCTGGGCAGCGTCCGCGGCGGACGCTGGAAGGCCTGCATCGACGACTCGGGGATGAGGCGCGGGCTCTCCGAGTAGGTCTCGCACCACATTTTGCCCTTGTCCCCGACGAAGATCGTGCCCGACACCGGCATTCTTCGTTCCGGCTCGAGATCCTCGGGGCGCTCGGGCAGCAGGCCGCCGTCGTACCAGTGCAGCTTCACCGGCGGCATATTGCCGCGTGCCGGGAAGGACAGATGGATCAGAGACGAGGGAGGATAGCTGTCGTTGTACTGCACGCGCTGCCCGAATCCTTTTTGTCCGGGGGCAGGCGGCAGGAAGTTGTAGGCGAGCGTCGCCTCGACGCTGGTCGGCGCGCCGAGCTTCAGGACTGTGTTCGCCGCGTCCATGACATGGCAGGCCATGTCGCCCATCGCGCCGGCCCCGAAGTCCTGCCAGGCGCGCCAGCCGAACGGATGATACGTCTTGTGGAACGGGCGCATCGGCGCAGGGCCCAGCCACAGATCCCAGTCCAGGCCGTCCGGCACGGCCTGCTCCTCCGTCGGCCGCGGCATTCCCTGCGGCCAGATCGGACGATTCGTCCAGCAGTGCACCTCGCGGACCTGGCCGATGGCGCCGGCCTCGAACCACTCCTGCATGAGGCGGAGACCCTCTTCGGATCGCCCCTGATTGCCCATCTGCGTCACGACCTTGTACTTCCGCGCCGCCTCGGTCAGCGCGCGCGCCTCGGTGATGGTCCGCGTCAGCGGCTTCTGGACGTAGACGTGCTTGCCGAGCTGCATCGCCGCCATCGCGATCACGGCGTGCGTGTGATCGGGTGTCGCGACGAGCACTGCGTCGATGTCCTTCTGCTTCTCCAGCATCACGCGGAAGTCTTTGTAGTCGGTCGCCTTCGGGAACTTCTCCAGCGTCGTCCCACGCAGGGCCCGGCCGGCTTTGGCGGTTGCGCTTTCGTCGCAATCGCAGAACGCGACGATGTTGTCGGTCTTCGCCACGTTGAGCAGGTTGTTCGTGCCCATCGCATTGGCGTGCGCGTAGCCGACGATGGCGACGTTGACGGTGTCGCTGGGCGCCTGGAAGCCCGCGCCCAGCACGTGCCGCGGCACGATGGTCAGGCCCGCGGCGGTGGTGCCGACCGTCCCCACGAACTGCCGGCGTGAAACCCCGGGACGTCTTGTTTCTTTGGCCATCGTGAAATCTCCTTCACCTTGATGATCAGATCAGCCAGTGCGCAGAGAGCTACGGGTAAATGTACCCCGAGCCGGCTCTATGTGCGGAGAATCATCGTTCGCGCCCGCCAGTTTTGTCCGGTGCCGCCCGCGCCGCATCGTCCCCCATCCTCGCACGGGACAGGAAACGATCCCACAGCCCGCGCTCGACGTAAAGCGTCAGCAGAACCTCCGGCCTGAGCCCGTAGAACTCGGAGACGTAGCGATCGCCGAGCGCAGCGTCGAGCGCCTCCGCATGACCGCTGGACGACACGATCACTGGCGCGGTCAGATCCGGTGCCTCCGTTAGGTCCTTCCAATAGCCCACGCGCGTCATCGTACGCAGATACCAGGGTAGCGGCCATTGTTCGTCAGGCGGCGCGATGACAGTTACCTGCATTCGCTCGCGACCGGAATGCAGTGCGGCCAGATCGCGGATGCGCGCGGCCATGCGGACCGCATCAGGGACCGTTTGCGCGTAGACGTAAGGATTGCGCGGGTCAGACGCGTAGACGATCGACGCCAGCCACGCCTGCCAACCCAGGTGAGCCGAGCCGATCACGATCGCGCCAGCCAGCAAGACGTGAGCGGGACGGGAGACTGTCGCGCGTACCAACGCCGATAGTCCAATTCCGGCAGCGACGATCGTCACACCGTAGAAGGGCAGGAGGTTCCATGGCGTCTTGTACGGGATCGCGGAAAAGATCGCGAGGGTGAAGGCGCCGCTCGCCGTGAGGTACCGCTGCCAGAACACCGCGTCAGGACGCGACGCATCGAACGAGGCCCACGCCGTCACGCCACCGACGGCGGCCAGGACCAGCACGAGCGCCTCGGTCCACACCAAACCTCCGGACGACGACCATGCGAGAAGGCGGAGGTAGTAGTGCCACGCATGCGCGTGGCCTGTCGAATCGACGCCGCGCTGAAAATATGTGGCGGCGGCGCGAAACGGCTCGACGACGCCGGCCGGATGAATGGAGAACGAGGAGTAGAAGAGCGAGGCGATCCCCGCGGCGATCGTAAGGCTCAGGATCGCGTCTCTCCACCACCGTGAATTCGCCGGCGCGACGGAGGATCGCGTGGAGCCTAACGACCACCACGCGAGGGCGCAGGCGGCCAGCGATGCGGGGAGCACGATGACCGCCGTCTCCTTGGTCGCGGCTGCCAGGCCCGCGGCGACGCCCGCCACCACCGGCCACAACCAGCCGCGCTCCGTCATCGCGCGCCCGATCGCGATCGCGAACGTCAGCGTGAAGCAGGTGAACATCGACTCCTGGATGTACATCCGGGAGTAGAAGACCATCGCGGGAGAGAACGCCATGAGCAATGCGGCAGCCGCGACGGTCGGGCGGCCGATACTCGCGGGCAGCAGGGACAGCAGCAGGATCGTCGCCGCGCCGAACGCCGCCGGCATTCCGCGCAGCGTCCACTCGTCGAGCGAGGCCATCGTCGCCTGGCCGCGAACCCAGGCGAAGGGCAGCGTCAGGTAGTAGAGCGTCGGGCCGTGATGATCGTGCGCGTCGTAGGCGTACTCGCCGCGCTCGAGCAGCGCGCCGAACTTGACCGCCTGGTTGGCCTCGTCGTGATGCATCGGCCGGACGTCCAGACGGACCAGCCGCAGCGCGAGGCCGGCCGCCAGCGCGATCGCGACGATCGCTCCGGCACGCCTGCGATTCATTTCGGCGAGCCGTACACCTCTACTTCGACGTAGTGGTTCAGGTCGTTCGTCGTATTCCCGTTGGAGTAAAGGCGGACGTAGCGCCCCTTCACGCCCTTCGGGTCGATGAGCCTGCCCTCGGCGACCTCGATGTACTCCTTGTCGGGCCCGGCGCCGAGCTTCGCGGAGTTGTCGTGGTCGCTGTTGAAGACGGTCGTAACGCCACTCTTGAAGGCCGGATCGTTGGACACCTGGACGACGACGTCACGGTAGACGCGCGCCTGGCTGTGATAGTGCCAGACGAGAATGGCGTGGAGCGCGCTCGGCGCACCGAGATCGATCTGCACCCACTGGGGCGCCGGGCCGAGCTCGACGAAGAACCCGTCGCCGCCCCCCTTCTCTCCATCCGTGATCATGTCCAGCTCGCCGATCACCGGTTGGCTGTCGCTCGAGGTGACCTTCTTCTTGAGCGAGAGCAGGACCGTGCCTTTCGGCACGTAGAACGGTCCGCGCGACTTGCCCGTAATCGTTTCCAGGTTGGCACTCTTGATGTTGGTTGGGGTGCCGATGAACATGGGCTTGGGGAGCTTCAACTTCAGCTCCTCCTTGCCGGGATCCGGCTGCGCACTGACAGAGCCCAGGGCGAGGGCGAGCAATACAGAACAAGCCATGGTGCGATTGGGCATCGAGTTCCTCGACAAGATGAGCGTGGCTTCCGGTACAGTCTGAGCCGCGTTGATCGGCCACCCGATCTTACAACGGCAGGCGAGCGAAAGTCGGTCTACGATCCGAACGACTCGCACCATCGCGCCAGGAGGGCACCATGAAGCCAACGACAGGATCCCGGCGACAGTTCATCGCGACGACGACCGCCGCGGCAGCCGCATTCACCATCGTGCCCCGGCACGTCCTCGGCGGCCGGCAGTTCGTCGCCCCAAGCGATAAGGTGAACGTGGCGCTGATCGGCGCCGGCGGCCAGGGACGCACCAACGCGCGCGCCCTCTTCCAAGAAGCGGACTGTCAGATCATCGCACTCGCCGATCCCGCCGAAGAGTGGGACCTGTCGAAGTGGTACTACGGCGGCAAATCTGGACGCGGACCGGTCAAGGCTGAAGTCGAAAAACACTACGCCGGCAAGACCCCGAATCACAGATGCGCGGAGTACGAGGACTTCCGGGTCATGCTCGAGAAGGAAAAGGCGATCGACGCCGTCCTCATTGCCACCCCCGATCACCTACACGCGTACATCTCGATCCTCGCGATGAAGTCGGGCAAGCACGTGTACTGCGAGAAGCCGCTCACGCACAACGTTCGCGAGGCGCGCATCGTGGCGCGAATCGCGAAGGAGACACGGGTTGCGACGCAGATGGGGAATCACGGCCGCTCGAGCGAGGGCCACCGCCTGACCGTGGAGTGGATCAAGGACGGCGCGATCGGCGCCGTGCGTGAAGTGCACGCCTGGAGCGGCACGCCTCATACCGCCGCGAGCGTCTGGCCGGGCGAGGGCCCTGCGGTCAAGCCCGCGGGGCTGAACTGGGATCTCTGGCTGGGTCCGCGGTCTGCACGGCCGTACAGCGGAAAGCTGGCGCCGTTCGTCTGGCGATGGGTGTGGGACTTCGGCAATGGCACCATGCCGGATATGGCGCCGCATCACTTCGATCCCGCGTTCAACGCGCTCGGCCTCGATGCGCCCGACACGGTGGAAGCCCGCGCCTCGTTCGTCGACCCGCAAGTGATCACGGGCAGCAACATGTTCACCTATCAGTACCGTGCGCGCGGAAATCGCGGACCGCTGACGGTGTTTTGGTACGACAACGGCCTCAGGCCGCCAACGCCGCTTGGGATCGACCCCGACGATCCGCTGCAGCGGCTCGGCGACGGGAACGATGGTCTCATGCTGGTCGGCGACAAGGGAATCCTCACGTGCGCCGGCTGGTCGGGGATGCCGCGACTGTTGCCGATGGAGCTGCACCGTTCGTATACGCGCCCGCCGAAGAGCCTCCCCCGCGTGGCAGGGCATCACGCCGACTGGCTGCAGGCCTGCAAAGGCGGCACAGCCGCCTGCAGCAACTTCGAGTATGGCGCACGACTCACCGAGTTCGTCCTCCTCGGCACGCTGGCGCTCCGGACGGGTAAGGTCGTCAAGTGGGACAGCGAGGGCATGAAGGCCACGAACGTGTCGCAGGCGCAGCCGTTGATCGAGGGGAGTTACCGGAAAGGATGGGAGCTCCCGGTGTAGTAGTGATCGAGCGCGTCGAAAGATGGCCAGCTAACCGCGCAGCGCAAGCGCGCGGCGCGCGCCATATCTTCCCTAGACAACTAGGACTGGATGCATTACCCTAGCGATCGAGGTATGAGCAAAGGATCGCCGTCGCTGCCCTACGGCACGCTCGATTTGCTCGTGCTGCGGACGCTGGCCGGCGGCGCCCAGCACGGCTACGGAATCCTGCTGCGGATTCACGAGGTCTCCAACGACCTCCTGCGCATCGAGGAAGGATCGCTCTATCCGGCGCTGCATCGCCTCGAGACGACGGGTCTTTTGAAGGCCGAGTGGACGACGTCCGACAACAATCGCCGGGCGAAGTACTACAGCTTGACGGCGAAGGGCCGGCGGCAGCTCGCGGAAGAAGAACGCAATTGGCAGCGCGTGGCGGAAGGCGTGTCGCGCGTCCTGCGGTTGGCGTAAGGGAACCAGCAATGACCTGGCTACGGCGCCTCATCAACACGCTTCGCCGCCGGACCCTCGATCGCGACATCGATGAAGAGCTGCAGTTCCACATCGAGTTGAAGGCGGCTGACCTCGAGCGCGCCGGCATGTCGGCACACGAAGCGCGGCGCCGAGCCAGGCGCCTGCTTGGAAACGATCTATCGCTGCGCGATCGGACGCGCGAGTCGGATGTTTGGGTTCGGCTCGAGACCGCATTGCAGGATGTTCGCTACGCCGTCCGTACGCTTCGGCACGCACCGCTGTTCACGATCGCCGCGACGCTGACGCTCGCGATCGGCATCGGCGTCAACACGTCGATGTTCGCCGTCGTCTACGGTGTTTTGATTCGGCCGCTTCCGTACGCAGATGCCGATCGCCTCTACATGCTGTTCCAAACGAGCGGCCGCGCCGGCCGGACGCGCGTCACGCCGCTGGATTTCGTCGATCTGCAGACCCAGGTCCGCTCGATGCGGATCGCGGCGGTGGTGGGGAATGGGTTCACCTTCACGGGCCACGGCGATCCGGAGCTCGCGATCGGGCATCTCGCGAGCGGAGCGTTCTTCGACTTGCTCGGTGCGACGCCCGCGCTCGGGCGTACGTTCGGCACGGCGGATGAAGCCGACGGTCATGGCGATGTGATCGTTCTGAGTCACGGCTTCTGGCAGCGGCGCTTCGGCGGTGACTCGGGCATCGTCGGCCGGACAATCACCGCGAACAACCGATCGTTCACCGTGATTGGCGTCATGAAGCCGGACTTCTCGTTTCAAGGTGCGCGGTATCAGTTCTGGGTGCCGTGGCCGCTGCGGGGCGCGAATCCCGACAAGCTCCCGATCAATCGCAGCTCTCGGTTCGTGCAGGTGCTCGCGAAGCTGACGCCCGGTGTGTCGCGCGATGCGGCGGCGGCCGAGCTCCGATCGGTTGCTGCGGCGCTCGCGCAGGCATATCCCGACGCGCACAGGAACTCGTCGTTCATCCTCTCGTCGCTCACCGACGAAACGGTCGGCGGCGTCCGCGACGCGCTGAAGCTGCTGTTCGCGGCCGTCCTGCTCGTGCTCCTGATCGCGTGCAGCAACGTCACGAGCTTGCTGCTCGCTCGCTTCACGATGCGACGAACCGAAGTGCTGGTGCGTGCGGCGCTCGGTGCCAGCCGCGGACGATTGGTCCGCCAGTTCGCCATCGAGATATTCGTCCTCTACACCGTGGGAACAGCCGCCGGAATCGTTCTGGCGATGTGGCTGCTCAACCTTCTGCGCACGCTGGGGCCTGCCGCGATCCCCCGCGTCGCGGACGTCGGGCTCGTGATGCCGGTCTTGGCGTTCGCAGGTGTGACGTCGTTCGCCGCGGCGTTCGTGTTCGGAATCCTGCCGGCGTTGCAGGCGACGCGCGGCGCGTCGGCGTCGCGGTCGGGCGCGCGCACCGCCACGACCGATCGCGCTCAGCAGCGCGTCCGCGGCGCGATCGTCGTCGCGCAGATCGCCGTCGCGCTCTGCCTGCTCGCAGGCGCCAGCCTGGTCGCGCGCAGTCTCCTGAACTTGCAGCAGGTCGAGAAAGGCTTCGATCCTGATGGACGCCTCACGTTCAACATCGCGATGCCACCAACGCGGTTTCCCGACGCGCCGGCAATGCACGCGTTCTACGCGCGGCTCCTCGACACGATGGCGGCGCGGCCGGAGTTCACCAGCGTCGGGACGACCACCGCGTTTCCGCTGAGCGGACAGGATCTGGAGAATGGTTTCGCCGTCGACGGATACGCGCCGGCGTCCCCCGACCAGGAGCCCGTCGCCGCACTGCGTGGTGTCAGCGCGGACTACACCGCCGCGATGGGGATTCCGATCCGCGCGGGACGCGCGCTCACGTCCGCGGACGATCAACGCGGCGCGCCGGTGGCGCTCGTCAACGAGACGTTTGCGAAGCGATTCTTCGCCGGCCGCAATCCGATCGGCGGCCGCATCTCCGTGGGCGGTCCGCAAGGACCGTGGCGGACCGTCGTCGGCGTCGTCGCCGACGTGCGGCATCGCGCGCTCGCCAATGAGGCGCGGCCCGAAGTACTTCTTCCGTGGGTGCAGCTCGACGCGGGCTTCCTGACGGCGTGGGCGCGCGGCATCAGCTTCGTCGTGCGAAGCGATCTCGAGCTCGCCGCGGCAGCGAGCCTGATACGGTCACAGATGCGTCAGCTCGATGCGAACACGCCCGTGATCGAGCTGCAGCCGGTCTCGGCGCTCGTCGAGCGGTCCGTCGCGGAGCCGCGCTTCAGGACATTCCTGTTGACGTCGTTCGCGTTGACGTCGATCTGCCTTGCGGCGGTCGGCATCTTCGGCGTGCTCTCGTATGTCGTCTCCGAGCGGACGCGCGAGATCGGCATCCGCATGGCGCTCGGCGCGCGTCAACGCACCATCTTTCGCGACGTGTTGGCCGTCGCGGGATCGCTCGTCGCGATCGGGATTGTCCTCGGGCTTGCCGGCGGCATCGCGCTGACGCAGTGGATCCGTGGATTGTTGTTCCAGGTGAGCCCGGCGGATCCGTTGGCGCTGGGTGCGGCGACGGTCGCGCTCGTCGTGGTTTCGCTGCTGGCCGCGTTGGTTCCCGCGCTCCGCGCCACGCGCGTCAATCCAGTGATCGCGCTCCGGAGCTAGCCGCTCAGCGCAAGCTTGACGCGCTCCGAAGTAAACGGCACGCGACGAAGCCTGACGCCGGTCGCGTCGAAGATCGCATTCCCCAGCGCCGCCGCGACTGGCACGGTCGACGCCTCTCCGCCGCCCCACAACGTTTCCTCGGGGCGCTCGATCAGGATCACGTCGATCGACGGCACTTCGGGGAAGCGAAGGATCGGATAGCTCGCCCAGTCGACGCTCGTCACGCGCGACTCGTCGAACTGCACTTCCTCGTGCAGGGCACGGCTCAAGCCCTGGACGATGCCGCCCTCGATCTGGTGGCGCAGCGCATCCGGATTGACGACCAGACCGCAGTCGTGGGCGCAGACGACGCGCTTCACGTCGATGCGGCCGGTCGCGCGCTCGACCGCGACCTCGACGAACGTCGCGACGTAATTCTCCGCCATCTTGTAGCGGACGTAGGCCACGCCCCGTCCCGCGGCCCAACCGCCGCGCGCCTCTGGATTCGGCGATGGACGTGGCTTCCACCCGAACGCGGTCGAGGCGCGATTGAGGACCGCGAGCGCCCGTGGATCCCGCAGGCGGCTGGTCCTGAATTCCAGCGCATCGACCTCGAGTGACGCGGCGATCTCGTCGGTGAAGCCTTCGACCGCGAAGATGTTCGCCGGCTTACCCGGCGCGCGCAGGTTGGAGGGATTGAGTGGCGTGTCGCGCAGCCAGTGCACGTGCACTCGCACGCGGTCGGCAGCATAGGGCGGTTCGCCGTTCTCGATAATCCCGGCGGCGTCGCGGCCGTTGTCCTGGGCAATGCCTGCCGCGCCGGCGGCGAGGAGAATGCGCGCGCCGCGCCGGTTGACCGGAATCCACATCTCGGTGTCCCATGCGGCGATGTGGCCGCTCTCGTCGACGCCGGCTCTCAGCTCGAGCAGTTGCTGCGGCCCCTTGGGATCCCAGCCGTGCTCGTCCTCGCGCGACCACTGCACGCGCACCGGCTGCTGAATCGTCTTCGAGATCAACACCGCGTCGGCCGCCGCGTGATCGGCGCCGTTGGTGCCGTACGAGCCCGATCCTTCGACGAACACCACGCGCAGCTTCTCGGGCGCGAGCTCGAACAATCGGGCGATCGTGTTGCGCAGACCGTAGGTCACTTGCGACGACGTCCAGATCGTGCCGCCGCCTCCCGTGATGTCCGCGACCGCGCTCGACGGTCCGAGCGAGGCGTGACTCTGACACGGCCAGAAATACGTGGCCGAGAGACGCGCGCGCGCACCCGCGATCGCGGCGTCGATCGCGTCCGCGTCGCGATTGACCAGCGTTTGCTCGCGCTCGATCGCGCCCTCTCGCACGTAGCGCTCGAGGTCTTGGTGACGCGGCAGCCCGCGCCATTCACTCCAGATCGCTCTCAGCTCGCGCGCGGCGCGCACCGCGGTCCATTCGTCGCGCGCGACGACCGCCAGGAAATCTTTGAGTCGTACGACGCGGACGTTCGGAAGGTGCGAGATCGATGCCTCGTCAACACTGGTGAGCGTCGCCCCAATCGCAGGCGGCCGGATCACGCGCGCATGCAGCATGCCTTTGACGCTGAAATCCTGCACGTACGCGTGACGGCCCGTGCATTTCGCGGGGACGTCGGGCCGCGGCGGCGACTGGCGCACGCGCGCGTAGTTCGATGGCGCAACGAGCGGCGCCGTGGGATCGACCGGTACCAACAGCCGCCGATCGCCGACGAGCGTTCCGATGCCGATCCCACGACCGCCGGTCGTCGGACGTGCCGTGCCGTCGACAATCGTGAGTCGATCGGCCGGCACGCGCAGGTGCTCGGCGGCG
>DATBJJ010000050.1:0-5593 GCA_036556425.1 Vicinamibacterales bacterium | reverse complement strand
CAGCGGACCGCGGCCAGCGATTTAACCCCGTTGTAACACCCGTGTGACGGCCTCGAAATCCCCGGTTCCTAAGCTCGCCATATGCACATCGCTCCAGGCAAGGCCGCACGCGCGGTAGCGACCCTGGGATTCCTCGTTCTGTTGAGGCCGAGCTCGGCGTTCGCGCAGGTGACGCCCGCGGCGGGCTACACGCCGCCCGACGACACGCCGTCGATCAGGATCG
Organism: Vicinamibacterales bacterium; assembly: GCA_036556425.1. GTDB lineage: Bacteria > Acidobacteriota > Vicinamibacteria > Vicinamibacterales > 2-12-FULL-66-21 > DATBJJ01. Next base: position 5,370 of record DATBJJ010000050.1, on the reverse strand, counting down.
GCGCGACGATCTTCGCCGACTACACGGTCACGCAAGAACCCAAAGGCACCGACGTCGACGGCAACACGTTCACGCCGAGCACGTTCAATCTCGGCCGCGCGTACCTCAACGTCACCGGCCAGATCTCGCACCTGATTGCGTTCCGCGTGACGCCCGACATCGTGCGCGACACGACGACCGGCAGCTCGACGAACGGCAGCCTGATCTTCCGGCTCAAGTACGCCTACGCGCAGTTCAATCTCGACGACTGGATGACGCGCGGATCGTGGGCGCGATTCGGCATGCAGCAAACGACGTGGGTCGACTTCATGGAGACGACCTACCGGTATCGATTCCAGGGGACGATCTTCGAGGACCGCGAATCGTTCCTGTCGTCGTCGGATGTCGGCGCCACGTTCCATTACAACTTCAAGAACAACTACGGCGACCTCCATGCCGGGTTCTTCAACGGCGAGACGTACAGCCGCGCGGAGACCAACGATCAGAAGGCGTTCATGATCCGCGCGACCGTCCGCCCGCTGCCGATGGGCGCCCCGGCGATGCGCGGCCTTCGCGTGACGGGCTTCTACGACGCCGACGCCTACGTGCGCGATGCGGAGCGGCGCCGCGGCATCGCCGCCGTGACGTTCGAGCATGCCAAGGTGAACGCCTCGTTCGATTACCTCTGGGCATCCGATCAAACGCGCGTCGTCAACCCGACCCTCGATTCCGACGGCTTCTCGTTCTGGGTCACCCCGAAGACGACGAAAGGGTGGGAAGGCCTGCTGCGGTTCGATCATCTGAAGCGCGATCAGGCGACGTCGCCGACGAGAAATACGACCGACCGGACGATCGCCGGCGTCTCGTACTGGTTCCCGCGGCAGGGCAACGTCTCGACGGTGCTGCTCCTCGACTACGAGCAGGTGAACTACGACCGCTTCGTGCCGGTCCGCGTCGACGAGAAGCGGTGGGCGGTCCACATGTTGGTGAATTTCTAAGCTGACGATTCTCGGAGGACGAGAGACCATGACTGTGAAGAGCCTTTTCGCAACGGCTGCCGCGATCGGCGTGCTCGCAACCGCATCGCTGGTGGCGCAGCAGATCAACGGGGCGGGCGCGACCTTCCCCGATCCGATCTATCAGAAGTGGTTCGCCGAGTACAACCGGCTCAAGCCGGAGGTGCGGATCAACTACCAGCCGCAGGGCTCGGGCGCGGGCATCAAGCAAGTCACGTCGCGCACCGTGTTCTTCGGCGCGACCGACGGGCCGATGACGCCGGAGCAGTTGCAGGCGGCGCCAGGACGCATCCTGCATTTCCCCACCGTGCTCGGCGCCGTCGTGCCGATCTACAACATTCCAGGCGTGACGGCGGAGCTGAAATTCACAGGCACGCTGATCGCCGACATCTATCTCGGGAAGATCACGAAGTGGAACGATCCCGCGATCGCCAAGCTGAACGCAGGCGTCAACCTGCCCAACACCGACATCGTCGTCGTGCGTCGTGCCGATGGGTCGGGCACGACGTACATCTTCGTGGATTACCTGGCGAAGGTGTCGCCGGAGTGGAAGAAGCGGGTCGGCGTGAACACGGCAGTCAACTGGCCAACCGGCGTCGGCGCGAAGGGCAACGATGGCGTGACCGGACAGGTGAAGCAGGTGCCGGGGGCGATCGGATATGTGGAGCTCACCTTCGCGCTGTCGAACAAGCTCTCGTACGGAGCCGTGCAGAACGCGGCCGGGCAGTTCGTCCGCGCATCGACCGAGTCGGTGACGGCCGCCGCCGACGCCGCCGCCAAGGAAATGCCCGCGGACTTCCGCGTGTCCATTACGAACCCGCCCGGGAACACTGCCTATCCCATCGCGTCGTTCACCTGGCTGCTGCTGTACGAGGACGCACAGGACAAGAAACAAGCGGCAACGATGGTGGAGTTCATGAAGTGGGCGTTGACCGACGGACAGAAGTTCGCGTCGCAGATGGGCTACGCGCCTCTGCCCAAGACCGTCATCGATCTCGAGATGAAGGCGCTCCAGAAGATCAAGGTCAAGTAGCACATGTTCTGGCGGACCAGTCGGGGTGACGAAGTCCTGTTTCGCGGCTTCACGGGAGCGTTCGCGCTCCTCGTGATCGTCGGGGTCTTCGCGATCGGCGTCGAGCTCGTCCGCGAGTCCCGTCTGTCGATCCAGGAGTTCGGCTGGCAATTCTGGCAGACCGACACCTGGGACCCCGTCGCCGGCCAGTTCGGGGCGCGGCCTTTCATCTGGGGCACGCTGTATTCGTCGATTCTCGCCCTCGCGATCTCGACGCCGATTGCGCTCGGGATCGCGATCTTCATCTCCGAGCTCTGTCCGAGCTGGCTGAAATGGCCGCTGGTGTTCCTCACTGAGCTCCTCGCGGCCATTCCCTCGATCGTCTACGGACTCTGGGGCATCTTCGTCCTCGTTCCTCTCGTGCGGAGCCTGGAAGTGGCGACGCCAGAATGGATGAAGGCGATCCCGCTGTTCAGCGGCCCACCGCTAGGCATCGGCATGCTGTCGGCGGCGCTGATCCTGTCGATCATGGTGATCCCCTTCAGCTCTTCGGTCGCGCGCGAGGTCCTCAAGGCGGTGCCGCAGGCGCAGCGTGAAGGCGCGTACGCGCTGGGCGCCACGCGGTGGGAAGCGATCCGGATGGCCCTCTTCTACGCGCGCACCGGGATCGTCGGGGCCGTGATGCTCGGCTTCGGGCGGGCGCTCGGCGAGACCATGGCCGTGACAATGGTGATCGGCAACAGCCCGCAGATCAGTTGGTCGCTCTACAAGCCGCAGTACACCATGGCGGCGGTGATCGCCAACGAGTTCACCGAAGCCGCCGACGATCTTCACCTTCACGCCCTCATCGAGATCGGGATGGTGCTGTTCATCATCACGCTGATTGTCAACATGATCTCCCGCATGTTCATCTGGTCGATGGCGCGGCAGAAGAGACCTCGGGCGTCCGCCGCCGCCGTGTCGGCCAGAGCACCGGCATGATGCGCGATCGCTATCGCCGGCTGCTCTCGCACGCGATCGTGGGCCTCTGCGGCCTGTCGGTGCTATTGGCGCTGGTGCCGCTGGCGCTCGTCCTGTTCTACGTCGTGAGCCAGGGCATCACGTCGCTGAACTGGGCGTTCCTGACGCGCATGCCGACGCCGGTCGGCGAGCCCGGCGGCGGCATGGCGAACGCGATTGTCGGATCGTTGATCGTGTCCGGGCTCGGCGCGATCTTCGCGATCCCGATCGGGATCATCAGCGGCATCTACGCCGCCGAGTACGCCGGGACTCGACTGGCGAATGGCGTTCGATTCGCCGCCGACACGCTCAACGGCGTGCCGTCGATCGTGATCGGTGTCTTCGCCTACGGCATCGCGGTGCTGCCATTTCGACAGTTCTCGGCAATCGCCGGCGGGCTGGCGCTGGGCATCATGATGGTGCCCCTCATCATGCGCACGACCGAAGAGTTGCTTCGCCTCGTGCCGAGCTCGCTCAAGGAAGGCGCGTTGGCGCTCGGCGCGACGCGCGCGCGTGCAGTCTTCACGGTCGTATTGCCGGCCGCGCTGCCGGGCATCCTCACCGGCATCCTGCTCGCGCTCGCGCGCATCGCCGGCGAGACGGCGCCGCTGCTCTTCACCGCGTTCAACAATCGCTACTTCTCGACCGATATCCGCCAGCCGATCTCGACGCTGACCGTGCAGGTGTTCACCTACGCGATCGCGCCCGACGAAGACTGGCATCGCCAGGCGTGGGCGGGTGCGCTCACGCTCGTGTCGATCGTGCTCATCTGTTCGCTGCTCGCGCGCGTCGCCACGGCGCGCATGGAGAAGCTGCAGCGCGGGAGCTAGATCACTTAACGCACAGTTAACCCGTGCGTCACGCCGTGGAGATTCCGCCGCCGTATGCTCCCCAGGAGGTCGAGTCCATGGAGCCGGTGATCGATGAGCGAGGGGCCGCGCAGGAGCGCGCGAAAGCGGCAGGGCCGGCGGCGATGAGCCGCGCGCCGCGCGTGCTGGTCGTCGAGGACGAGCAGGATATCGCGGGGCTGATCAAGCACGCGCTCGAGCGATCCGGCGACGGTCAGGTCGAGATCGTCGGCAGCGGCGACGCCGCGCTGCGATCGGTGACGGAGAACACGCCGGATCTCGTCATCCTCGATCTGAATCTGCCGGTCCTGAGCGGCACGGAAGTCTGCCGCATCCTGCGGGGACGTCCCGCGACGGCCAACGTGCCGATCATCATGCTGACCGCGCGGACCGGCGAAGCCGATCGCGTCACGGGACTCGATCTCGGCGCGGACGATTACGTCACCAAGCCGTTCAGCCTTCGAGAGCTTGCCGCGCGCGTTCGCGCGGTCCTCCGCCGCCGCCAGCAAGCGAACGCCGTCGGCGCCAACATCTACACCGGCGCGCATCTCGTCGCCGACTTCGACGCCGTCGCGATCTCCGTCGACGGCACACCCGTCCGCCTCACGCGCCGCGAGTTCGAGCTGCTGCGATTTCTCGTCGAGAACCGCAATCGCGTCCTCTCACGCGATCGTCTGCTCGAGCGCGTCTGGGGCTACGACCGCTTCATCGAAACGCGATCCGTCGATGTCCACGTCGGACGCCTGCGCGCGAAGCTCGGCGCCGCCGGCCAGCAGATCGAGACCGTCGTCGGTCTCGGCTACCGCTTCGTGGAGTAACCGCGCCGGACGATCGTCAGCGTTCGTCGATCCGCACCAGCGGAATCGTGACGTCGATCGTCTCTGATTCTTTGACACTCACCCGCGACGCATTCGGCCGCAGCGAATGCAGCGCAGCTGCGGAAAGCCGCATCACGGCGCGCGTCGGATTCTCGACCGCAGCGACGAAGTAGTTTCCGCCGCGCAGGCCTTCGACGGCGAAGCTCGCGTCTTCTTCCGGCCAGACGCGCGCGACGACGGTGGACGCAGGCACCCATTGCGACGGGTCATCGCTGAACGCGACGATGACCGTATCGGCCGGAAGCTCGCTTCCTCCGCCGTCCACGACGCCTCGAATCGTCGACATTTTGCGGCTCACGATCACGTCGACGTCGACGAGGCCATCGGTCAGATCAAGCGCGTGGTTCGTGATGTCGCGTCCCGCGCTGGCAACAGACTTCAACCACCAGCCCTTTGGAAGCGGCGTCACGCGAATGACGCGCAGACCTCCAACGGTGTTCTGCAGCTCGAACGCGTTCTCGGCGTCGATCGAGACCTGAGATACAGGGATCGCCGGATCCGCGGCGCGGGCATTCACGTTGAGCGTGCCCCTTGGAAATTCGCCGCCCTCGAACCGCACGCGCCCTTTCACATGAAAGACAGTCTTCGCGCCGTGCGGCAGCGATAGATATCGTCGTTCCTCGCTGGGCAGCTCCGCG
>DATBJJ010000049.1:0-4793 GCA_036556425.1 Vicinamibacterales bacterium | reverse complement strand
CGAAGGCCGCGTCGTCAAGATCGTCCCGGCGATGCGGCAGTGGTGGTTCGCCTTCGGCGGCAAAGGTGCGAAGGACGTGCTCGAGCTGCCTGCTGGCGTCGCGGAGCGCACGCGCACAGAGCGAGGAGACTTGCTCAGCTTCGAGGAACCCGCCGGGTAATTTCAGCAGGCGCACTCGCGACACGAGAAAAGGGCGTGGGAAGTACCACGCCCCAGTCCTGACACCCATTCGCTCGGCTAAGGCGTCGCGGGTGCCTCGCGCGCTCGGTTGAGGGCATCATGCAGGCGGTTGCGCAGCCGTTCGAGAGCTTCCTCCGCCTGCGCCTGGTCGATGCGACCGTTGCTGACGGCCTGCCCCAACTTCTCTTCCGCAGCCTCGATGATCTTCGCCTTGACCTCGTCCACGCTCACACCGTGCTCCGCGGCGACGTCGGCAATCGACTTGCCCGCCTTCAACTCGGATCGCAGTTCTTCCGGTGAAGTGCCAATCGCCGTCGCAGACTCCTCGATGAGCGCGCCGCGCAGGTGAGCGCGACGCTCCTTGAACCGCCGCAAACCCGCGCCTTCGCCGTTTTCGATCCTCTCGCGCGCCTTCGCCGCTTGCTCGTCGGTGATTCGCCCGTTGGCCAGCGCCTCGTCGACCAACTCTCGCCGGGTGTCCTGGACCGCCTGCTCGAGCTGCGCGACGTCGACGCCGAGCTTCCCGGCCACCCTTGCGAGGAAGCGGTCGCGCTTCGTCTGGCGTTCAGCCGGTGGCGTGCCATCGCCGTCCTGCGCGCCGATCGACGGGAACGGCGCCATCGTCCCGGCGAGGAACAATGCTGCGCCCGCGACGGCGGCCAGCGCGATTGTCTTGATACCCATTCCACTTCTCCTTCGACCAGACATCCTGCTTAGAACAACGGCAGCGTAGCCCCGGCACGCACACCTGCGGGGCATCTGCGCGTAATCGCTAGGTAAAACATGCGATACGTCGCACGATCGCCGGCTGCCACGCTTGCTACACTGCCGCGGATACCCCGCCGGAGCGAGCGAGATGCCCGACAAGGTTCAGCGCGAAATTGAGGAACTCCTCGACAAGCTCGATAACTTCGTGCCGGAGGAGCGGTTCGCCTCGAAGATTCGCGACCGCCGGCGGCGCGAGAAAGAGGCCTCGCGCACGGGTCCCACACTCGGCGAGCGCATCATCCGGCCGGTGTCCGGGATCACCCTCGGGCACGTCATGCTCGCCGGCATCGCCTGTTTCATCATCGCGTTCTTCTTCCGCGATCCGCTCGGTGATGCCGCGCGCTGGGTTTCCATCGCCGGTCTGTTGCTGACGGTGACCGCGTTCGCGCTGTCGTTCAAGAACAAGGGCGCGGGAGCGCGCACGCCCCTGATCCGCAGCGGCGGCGGACGCGTGCAGAAGCGCTGGCGCGGGCAGGTGATCGAGTACGGCGAACCTTCGACCATGGACCGCGTGCGTGGATGGTTTCGGCGCAAAGGACGGCGCTGATCCCAACAGCGGCAACCGCCAATCTGCTTAACTGAACCGTGACAACATCGTTGCGTCCGCCGTCCGGGTGCTCGCCGTATCCCAATCAGATCGTTTCGTGACCGGAGCTCGCGTCTGACCTCGCCACCTCGCCTGTCGATCGTTGCGTGCGCTGTCACGCTGCTCCTCGCCGCATGTTTGGGCGGTGGGGATGACGATCCCGCGCCGACGCAAACACCGGAGCTACCCGCCGCAACCGCAACGAGCGCTCCGTCGCCCACGCCAGACGTGCTCGGCGATCTCGAGCCGGACGGCGATCGCGCGTTCGAGCACGTGCGAGAGCTGACGCAGACGATCGGCCCGCGCGTCGCCGGCACGCCGGGCGAAATCGCGGCCCGCGACTACATCGCGCGGACGCTCGAGTCGTATGGCTACGACGTCGAGATCCAGGAGTTCGCGTTCGACGGTACCCGCTATCGCACGTCGAGCGTGACCGTCGGGTCCACTCCTTATCGCGCGGTCGCGCTCTCCGGCTCGTCGAGCGGGAACGTGAGCGGCCCGCTGGTGGTGGCGGGCATCGGACGTCCCGAGCAGTTTCCGTCCGGCGGACTCGCAGGCGCGATCGCGTTGATCGAACGCGGCGAGCTGACGTTCACGCAGAAAGCACAGAACGCGCAGGACGCGGGAGCCGGCGGCGTCATCATCTACAACAACCAGGACGGTCCGCTGATCGCCCCGAGCGACGCGCTGGACATCCCCGCGGCCGGCATCACGCGCGCCGACGGCATGGCGCTGATAGGCCGCGCCGGAACTACGGCAGCAGTCGACGTGCCACCGCCCGCGGACCAGGCGTTCAACGTGATCGCGCGCCCCGCAGGCGTAACGACGTGCAGCACCGTGACCGGCGGCCACTACGACTCCGTGCCGGCAGTGCAGGCGGCCGACGACAACGCATCCGGTACGTCCGGTGTCATCGAGCTCGCGCGCGTCGCCGCCGCGAACGGCCTTCCGGGCGCGAACTGCTTCGTGCTCTTCGGCGCCGAAGAGTTCGGCTTGTTTGGCAGCCTTGCGTTCGTCGAGAGCATGAGCGACGCCGAGCTCAATGGGCTGCGCGCGATGCTAAATCTCGACGTGATCGGCACGGACGTCGAGATGACCCTGATCGGCAGCGACGATATGGTCGAGCTGGCGCGCATCGAAGCACAGGAAGCCGGCGTCGAAGCGACGCGCGGCAACGTGCCATCGGGATCAGGAAGCGACCACTTCAGCTTCGAGCGGGCGGGCGTGCCGGTTGTCTTCTTCTACCGCCACGATCCGCTCATCCACACGGAACGCGATGCCATCAATCGCATTCTGCCGGAGTCACTCGAAGATACGATTCGCGTCGCTTATGGCGTGCTGGAAGCGCTGAACGCGGGCTGACACGCGGTCGGTCGGGGTTTGCCCGCCGATCGGGGCGTCCGATACGATCCCGCGGGCGCAGAGACCGCGCCCCACACCCTCGACGCTCCTGGAGGCAGACTTGAAGTCCACCCGAGCGGTTGCCGCGATGCTCTGCTGCCTCGCGCTCGCGCTTTCCGCGTGCGGCAGCGGCTCCGACGGAGGCGCCGCGCCAGACAGTGCGCGCATCCCGACGGCGACGCTCCCGGCCGAGCTGCCTCCCGCGACGGTGGTGGGCGGTGGTGTCGTACAACCGGGAGGCGGGTCGACCTACTCGATCAAATCCGGCGATACGCTCGCGGGTGTCGCCGAGCGATTCGGCGTGAGCCTTGAGGATCTGCTCGCGGCGAATCCCGGAATCGATCCTTCGACGCTGCACGCCGGCGACAACATCAAGCTGCCTGCAGGCACCGAGCCCGTCACGCCGCAGCCTTCGCCGACGCCTGAGGCCACGGAACCAGCCGCGTTCCCCACGCCGATCCCGGTCACGGAGACGGTCGAAGACACGCCGACAGCGGAGCCGTCCGAGCCGCCCGAGGGTGGGACTGTGTACGTCGTGCAGTCGGGCGACATTCCGCTGACGATCGCCGAGCAGTTCGGGATCACCGTGGAAGCGCTGCTCGCGGCCAACCCCGGCATCAACCCGAACGGGCTGCAGGTCGGGCAGGAGTTGATTATCCCGCCGCCACCGCCGGAGAGCGGCTGACGAGCGAGTTGGTTACAGACGCGACAGCCGTTCGCGTAGCAGCGATTCCGCGATCGTCAGGTCCTCGGGCGTTGTGACTTTCATGTTCCAGTAAGCGCCTTCGTACAGGCGGACGTCGTGGCCGAGCGCCTCGACGAGCGCGGCGTCATCAGTCGCCGGCCCGCGCGTCGCATCGTGCGCGCGCAGCAGGAGCGCCCGTTCGAAGCACTGCGGCGTCTGCGCCAGCCAGGCCGATGCGCGATCGAGCGTGCTCTGCACCAGCGGCGGGTCACCGCGCGACTGTTTGACAGTGTCTCGCGATGGCACGGCGCAGATCGCAGCGCCGCTCTCGCGCGCCAGCGCGACGCACCCGCTGATCAACTCCGGCGTGACGAGCGGTCGCGCGCCATCGTGCACGGCGACGATCGCCGCCCCCTCGGCGACGTCGAGCCCGGCGCGCACGGAGTCCCGCCGCTCGGCGCCGCCGACGACGATCTCCGCGACGTTCGTGAAGCGCCACTCGCGCACGAACGCCTGCGCGCGGTCCATGGCGTCGCGCGCGACGACGAGGACCACGCGGTCGATGTCTTCGCAGTTCTTGAATGCGCGGAGCGTCCAGGCGAGCAGTGGCCGGCCCGCAAGCGGCGCGAACACCTTGTCTGTGCCCATGCGCTCGCTGCGACCGGCGGCGACAACAATTCCGGCGGCGGGGCCTTCGATCATACGCGCGCCATCATACGCGAAGCCGTGGGTACACTCATCGCATGGACCAGTCGCGCTTCCGGGCCGAGCAATTGTTGACGTTGTCGAGCGCCGCACGGCGGCTCGCCGACCTCATCGCGGCGGCCGAACAGCCGATCCACTACGAAGTCTTGCGCCACCTGCTGCGCGTCAGTGAAGAGACGATGGTAGAAGTGCTCGACGAAGCAGTGCACGTCAACCTGGTGCGTCGCGGCGATGATCCCTTTACGTACATATCGTTCGACGAAAGGCTGGGGACTGAGATCCGGGAGGGCATGGCGCCCGAACGGCTCGCTCGGCTTCGCAGCCAGATCCGCGCTGCCACCGAGCGCGTGTTCGAGTAGCCGTCGCCACTGCTACTTTGCGGCGCCTCCGGCGTGCCGCGCGAGATGCGCGCGCAAGGCCGTGTTGAACAGCGTCGGCCGTTCGAACTGCGGCGAGTGCCCGCACTCG
>DATBJJ010000048.1:0-143871 GCA_036556425.1 Vicinamibacterales bacterium | reverse complement strand
GCGCGCACCCCATGGGAGTCGAAATCCTTTGCTGGCCTGTTCGTCCGCCACCGGTCCTCCTGTGGTGCCGCGCGGCTACCGCGCGGCGACGATCGACTTCGCGGGAGGCGCGGGGGCGGCCACTCGCTGGATCACGACGTGCTGCTCGGCCGTCGGCTCGATCAGCCGGAGGTCCTTGGTGGCAATGCGCTCGATCCGGCTCGGCGATCGCAGCGTCTCGATCTCGAGCTTGAGATGCCGGTTCACTTCTTCCTCGGCGGCGCGCTCCTGCTGCAGGCGCTCCATGAGGTATCCGTGGCGGACGAGCTCGAAGTGCTGCCAGGCCGAGAACAGCAGCACGAGCACGAGCAGCGCGCCGATCGCGACCGAACGCCAGAGCTGACGCTGGCGCGCCTCGTCGATCTCGCGAACGATCGGATTGTTGCGTACGTCTTTCTTGATCGCGTACTCGAAATCGGTCGCGCTCATGCGAGCCTCTCAATCGCGCGGAGCTTCGCGCTGCGCGCGCGTGGATTGCGCGCCACTTCGTCGTCGCCGGCCTCGATCGGCCGCTTCGTGAGGATGCGAATCGCCGCCTCCCCATGCGCGAGCGCGCGGAACGTGTGCTTCACGATGCGGTCCTCCAGCGAATGGAACGCGATCACCGCAAGCCGCGCGCCGGTCAGCAGGCGCTTCACGGCCGTTTCCAGGAACCCGTCGAGGCCCTCGAGCTCGCGATTCACCCAGATCCGCAGCGCCTGGAACGTGCGCGTCGCCGGATCGATCCGCTGATAGCCGCGGACCGGAATCGCGCGGCGGACGATCCGCGCGAGCTGGCCGGTCGTCTCGAGCGGCGCCTCCTCGCGCGCCTGCACGATCGCGCGGGCGACGCGGCGCGAGTACCGCTCTTCGCCGTACTCGAAAATCACGTTCGCGAGATCTTCTTCGCCGACGCGCGCGAGCAGCTCCGCCGCCGTGGCGCCGCCGCTGCGATCCATCCGCATGTCGAGCGGCTCGTCGCGCTGAAAGCTGAATCCGCGGCCGTCGGCGCCGAGCTGCATCGACGACACGCCCAGGTCCGCGAGCGCGCCCGCGATCCGCTCGACGCCGCGGCCGTCGAGAATGCGCGCGAGATCGCGATAGTCCGCGTGCACGAGCTCCACGCGATCGCCGAAGGGCGCGAGCTCGCTCGCGGCGATCGCGAGCGCGTCGCGATCGCGATCGAGGCCGAGCACGCGCGTCGCGCCGGATTCGAGGAGCGCGCGGCTGTGCCCGCCGAGTCCGACCGTGCAGTCCACGAACAGGCCGCCCTTCGCCGGCTCGAGCAGGGCGACCGTTTCGGAGACGAGCACGGGCTCGTGCATCGCAACCATGGCTAGATCCCGAACTCCGCGAGCGCGCGGGCGTCGTCGTCGCCGTACGGCTCGCGCTGAAGCTTCAACAGGAATCGTTCGTGGTTCCACACTTCGAGCGTGTCGTACTGACCGAACACGTCGACGTCGCCCGACATCCCGGCCGCGTCGCGCAGCCGCGGATGAATCACGACGCGTCCTTGCGCGTCGATCTCCGCCACCTGTCCGAAGTAGTTCACGCGATCGAGATATCTGCGGCGGGCCGGATGCGACGAGGGGATCTTGGCGAGCTTCTCTTCGTGCGCGAGCCACACCGGCATCGGATAGATCTGGACGGACTCCCCCGTCACGCTCGTCACGAACAGCTCCCGGCCGTGCTCTTTTTCGAGCAGGGCGCGAAACGCCGTCGGAATCTTGAGCCGCCCTTTGTCATCGATGCGCGCGGCGTGGTTGCCCCGGAACACGGTCGACTACTCCACTTTGCTCCACTGATTTCCACCCGGATACTAGAGAAGCACCCGTGTTCTGTCAACCGCAAAATCATGAACCGTCTAAGCTTACGCTTAATTTTCGCCCGGAGAAACAAAGACGAACCGCGGCGGCTGCGTGTTAGCATGCGCAGATTTGGCTCAGCGTTCCGCCCCACATGCTCAGAGCAGGTCTCTTCGGATTCCCGTCGTCAGGTAAGACCGCCCTCTTTCAGTTGCTGACGAGCGCGCGCGAAGCGCCGCGCCAGGGCGGAAAGGCAGAAGCGAACGTCGGCGTCTCGCGCGTGCCCGATGAGCGGCTCGATCGACTGACGGCGCTCTTCAAGCCGCGCAAGCACGTGCCCGCGACGGTGGAATTCGCGGACGTCGCCGGCGCCGGCGGCGCGCAAACCGGCGCGAAGGCGCTGCTCGATCTCGCGCCCTTTCGAAACGCCGACGCGCTCCTGCACGTCGTGCGGATGTTCCGCGATCCGGCGGTGGCGCATCCGTCGGGATCCGTCGATCCCGCGCGCGACGTTCGCGCGATGGAAGACGAGTTGATCCTCGCGGACCTCGGAGTCGTCGAGCGCCGCCTCGAACGGTTGGAGCGCGACATCAAGAAAGGCGTGAATCCCGATCTTCGGAAGGAACAGGAGATCCTCGCGCGATGCCGGACCGCGCTCGAGAGCGGCCAGCCGCTTCGTGCGCTCGGGCTGACGGGCGACGACGCCAAGCGCTTGCGCGGATTCCAATTCCTTTCAGCGAAACCCCTGCTGCTCGTCTTGAACCTCGACGAGGCTGATTTGCCGCGCGCGGACGACGCCGTGCGAATCGCGGGCCTGGAGTCGTTCATGTCGGGCGCGGCCACGCGCGCGGTCCCGATTTGCGCGAAGATCGAGCTCGAGATCGCGCAGCTCGATCCGGCGGATGCGGCCGCGTTCATGGCGGACCTCGGGCTGAAGGAATCTGGGCTCGATCGCGTGATCCGCGCGAGCTACGATCTCTTGGGGTACATTTCTTTCTTCACCGTTGGAGAGGACGAGAATCGCGCGTGGTCGATCCCGCGCAACACGACGGCGGTCGTCGCGGCGGGCGAGATCCATAGCGATATCTCGCGGGGCTTCATTCGCGCCGAAGTCGTCCGATACGAAGATCTGATCGCGCGCGGGTCGCTGGCGGCCTGCCGCGAGCACGCCGAGCTGAGGCTCGAGGGGAAGGATTACCTCGTGCTCGACGGAGATGTGATCAACTTCCGCCACGCCACATAGCCTGTGAAGACAGTCCTCGTCTGCGAAGCGCAGGTCCCGTTCGTGCACGGCGGCGCCGAATCCCTCGTGCGCGAGCTCGTTCGCGAGCTGCGGGCGCGCGGCCACCTGGCGGAGCTGGTGAGCGTGCCGTTCAAGTGGTACCCGAAGGAAGAAATCCTGCCGCACGCGGCCGCGTGGCGGCTGCTCGACCTCAGCGAGAGCAACGGCCGTCCCGTGGACGTGGTCATCGCGTCGAAGTTCCCGACCTACTGCGTGCGGCATCCGCGAAAAGTCGCGTGGCTGGTGCATCAGTATCGCGCGGCGTACGAGCTGTGCGGGACGCCATACAGCGACTTCCATCACACCGAGCGGGACGTGGGCCTGCGCGACGAGCTGATTCGGCTCGACACGGAAATGCTCGGCGAGTGCCGCGCCCGTTATGCGATCGCCCACACGATCGCCGCCCGGCTCGAAAAGTACAACGGCCTTCAGGCGACGACGCTGTACCACCCGCCGCGGCTGGCGGCCAGAATCGCGCCGGGACCCTACGGCGATTACATCCTGTCGGTCGGCCGCCTCGAGTCGGTCAAGCGAGTGGATCTGATTGTTCGCGCGATGGCGCACGTGGATCGCCCGCTGCGCCTCATCATCGCCGGCGACGGCACGCATCGCGAGAACATCGAGCGCGAGGCGCGCGAGATCGGCGTCAGCGATCGTGTCGCGTTCCTCGGCCGCGTGGAGGACGATCAGTTGATCGCGCTGTATGCGGGAGCGTTGGCCGTCCTCTATCCGCCGTTTCACGAGGATCTGGGCTACGTCACGCTCGAAGCGTTCCTGGCGCGCAAGCCCGTCGTGACGTGCACCGATTCGGGCGGGCCGAACGAGTTCGTTGTCGATGGGGTGAACGGCGACGTGTGCGAGCCCACCGCCGAGGCGCTCGCGCAGGCCATCAACCGGCTGGGCGCCGATCGGCGCCGCGCCGCCGCTCTCGGAGATGCGGGCTACGACGTCGCGTCCCGCATTACGTGGGACGGCGTCATCGAGAAGCTGATCTTCCCCGGCGAATTGCCAAACGGTTCAGAATAGCCATAATTGCGGCGTTGACGAAACTCATCATCCAGATCCCGTGCCTGAACGAGGCGGAGACGCTGCCCTCGACGCTGGCCGATCTGCCTCGATCGATCCCAGGCATCGACGTCGTCGAGATCCTGGTTGTCGACGATGGCTCTCGCGACGGCACCGCTGACGTGGCGCGCGCCGCCGGGGCCGATCACATCGTGCGGCTGCGCCGCAACAAGGGGCTTGCCGCCGCCTTCGCGGCGGGAATCGACGCGTCGCTCAAGAAGGGCGCCGACTTCATCGTCAACACCGACGCCGACAATCAGTACGCCGGCAGCGAGATCCCCAAGCTCCTGCAGCCCTTGCTGAACGGCGAGGCGGACATCGTCATCGGCGATCGCAACATCGCCGAGCTCGAGCACATGTCCTGGCGCAAGCGGCAGCTGCAGCGGCTGGGAAGCTGGGTCGTGCGGCAAGTCTCGAGCACGTCGGTGCCGGACACGACGAGCGGATTTCGCGCGTACACCCGCGAGGCGGCGCTGCGCATGACGATCGTGTCGGAGTTCTCCTACACGCTCGAAACGATCATCCAGGCGGGCAAGAAGCGGATGGCGATCGCGCACGTGCCGGTCGCGACGAACCCCCGCACGCGGCAGTCGAGGCTGTTCGACAGCGCCTTCTCGTACATCAAGCGCTCCGCGGCTACCATCGTGCGCATCTACGCGATGTACGAGCCGCTCAAGATCTTCTCCTACATCGGCGCGGGCATCGTCGGGATTGGCGTCTTGCTGTGCGTGCCGTTCATCCTCACGTACCTGCGCGAGCCGCGCCTGGCTGCCGGACGAAATCTCCAGTCCTTGATTCTGGGCGCGGTCTTCATGATCGTCGGCTTCCAAGTGCTGTTGATCGGCCTGCTCGCGGACGTGATTTCCGCGAACCGGAAGTTGCTCGAGGATCTCGTCTACCGCGTGAAGACGCTCGAGCGGCCGAGACAGCCCGGCGAGTCGGAGGTCGACGGCGAAGAGTCTCGCGTGCGATCGAAGACGGGCACCGACGGACGCTGGCAGCGCTGACGATGGCGGAGACTGCGGACGTATCGGTCGTCATCCCCGCATTCAACGAAGGATCCGCCATCGGCGGGCTCGTCGCCGCGCTCCTCGCCGCCGGACCGTGGCGCGAGATCATCGTCGTCGACGATGGATCGTCGGACGACACATCGGCGAACGCGCGCGCGGCCGGCGCGCTGGTCGTTCGTCATCCATACAACAAAGGCAACGGCGCCGCGGTCAAGAGCGGCATTCGGCGAGCGGTCGGCGATTACGTGCTCATCGTGGACGGCGACGGTCAACATAGTCCCGAGGATGCCCGCCGGCTCGTGGCCGCCCTCGGCGAGTACGATCTCGTCGTCGGCGCGCGGTCGGCCGCGACGCAAGCCACGCATGCGAGACGATTCGGCAATTCCGCGCTGAATCGTTTCGCGAGCTACCTCACCGATCGCGAGATACCCGATCTCACGTCGGGGTTTCGCGCCGCGCGTCGGGAGTATCTCCGCGAGTTCCTGCACTTGCTGCCGAACGGCTTCTCCACGCCGACGACAACGACGCTTGCGTTCATCAAGGCGGGCTACAACGTCACGTTCGAGCCGACCGAAGCACGCCCGCGTGTCGGCCACTCGAAGATCCGGCTCGCGCGCGACGGCGTGAAGTTCTTCATGATCATTCTGAAGATCGTGACGCTTTACAGCCCGCTGCGCGTCTTCGTGCCGATGGCGCTGGTCTCGTTCGCGCTCGGCGCCGCGTACGGCGCCGTCAACGTGGTGTGCTGCTCGCGCATCCCGAACGGCGCCGTCCTCCTGATTCTGTTCGGCGTCGGCGTCTTCCTCGTCGGCCTCGTGTCCGAGCAGATATCGACGATGCGCTTCGAGGGCCGGCAATAAACGAGCGATGGTGCTCGACGATACGCGCGCGCGGCGGCTCATCGTCGCCATCGCGGCGGCCGCGCTGCTGCTGCGCCTCGCCTTCGCGCTCCTCTATTGGGTGGATCGTCCGCTGACCCACGACGAACAGGAATATCTCGGGCTCGCGCGGAGCATCGCGGACGGCAGAGGCTTCACCTACGACGACGCCATCGACACGGGAACCGCGCAACGGTTCGGCCGAGCGCCCGGCTATCCGCTTTTTCTCGCGGCGCTCGACGCGGGGCGGCCGGTGCCATCGACGACGCCGGCGCGGGTGAAGATAGCGCAGTCCCTGATTGGCGCCTTGACCGTCTGGATCATCGGCGCCCTCGCGCTTTCAATCGCAGGCGCGAGAGCCGGCGTCGTTGCCGCGGCGATCGCCGCCGTGTATCCCTCACTCGTGTGGCTCTCCGCGTATGCCCTCAGCGAGGCGATCTACGCGTGCCTCGCGATGGCGACGGTGTTCGTCGTTCAACGTGCGGTGGATCGCGAACACGTCGGTCTCGCGATGGCGGCCGGAGCGCTTGCCGGCGCAGCCGCGCTCGTTCGCCCCGCGATGCTGATCTTCCTCCCGCTCGCGATCCTGTGGATGCTCGCTCGCCGGCGTCCTGCGCTGGCGGTTGCGACCGTTCTTGCGTCGGCCGCGGTGATCGCGCCCTGGACGATTCGCAACGTTCGCGTCCACGAGCGATTCGTGTTGATCGCGTCCGAGGGAGGCGTGACCTTCTGGACCGGCAATCATCCACTCGCGGTGGGCGAAGGCGACCTCGCGGCGAACGTCGAGCTCAAGCGCGCGGAGCTGGCCTTTCGCGCGGCGCATCCGGGGCTCAACGCCGAGCAGCTCGAGCCGCTGTACTATCGCGACGCGCTCGAATGGATCGCGGCGCACCCGGTTCAGTGGACTGTGCTGCTCGTTCGAAAGATCTTCTACACGATCGTCCCGGCGGGGCCGTCATATGCGGTACACTCCGCGAGGTACCGGATCGCGTCGATCGTCCCGTATGCGATCGTGCTGCCGTTCGCGCTCGCCGGCGCGCTGCGCCTCTTTCGGAGTCCGCGCCGTCCGGTCGCGCTGTTTCTCATGGCCGCTTCGGCGATCCTTGTGTGCATCGTGTTCTTTCCGCAGGAGCGTTTCCGCATTCCAGTCATCGACCCGATCCTGATCGTCTGCGCGGCCGCTCTGGCGGGACGCTCTCGAACATGACCGCGCCACGAGTGCTCGTCGTCGTCCCGACCTACAACGAGCGGGACAATCTGCCGCTCCTGGCCGAAGGTGTGCTGTCGCACGACGGCTACCGCATGATGGTCGTCGACGACGGATCGCCGGATGGTACCGGCGCCGTCGCGGATGCCTTGGCGGCCAGGCACCCGGGGCGGGTCGAGGTGATGCACCGCACGGGTCAGCGCGGTCTCGGACGATCGTACGTCGACGGCCTTCGCAAGGCGATCGCGATGACGGACGTCGATCTCGTCTGTCAGATGGATGCGGACTTGTCGCACAACCCCGACTACCTGCCCGAACTCGCGGCGGCGACCGCCGACCACGACATGGTGATCGGCTCGCGCTACTTGAACGGCGTCAGCGTCGTGAACTGGCCGCTCCATCGCATCTTCCTGAGCGCGTTCGCGAACCGCTACATCCGCACCGTCACGAGCCTCACGCCGAACGATTGCACGAGTGGATTTCGCTGCTGGCGGCGCGAAGCGCTGGCGCGCTTGCCGCTCGACGCCATGGTGTCGGACGGCTACGCGTTTCTCGTCGAGATGCTGTTCGAGGCGAGCCGCCGCGGCTGCCGGATCGGCGAGGTCCCGATCATCTTCGTCGAGCGGCGGCAAGGACAGTCGAAGGTGTCGGGCTCGGTGCTGTTCGAATCGCTCATCACGCCCTGGCGTCTTCTCCTCCGAAAGGCCCCGTGAGCCGCCACGTCGTCGTGATGGTGACGAGCTCGTACCCGCGCTTCCCCGGGGACAGCGTGGGCACGTTCATGGAACCGATCGCGAAATCGGTCTCGGCGCGGGGACACGAGGTTCACGTCGTGGCGCCGTGGCATCCGCTCGTGACGCGCCCCGCGCGCGAGAACGGCCTCTTCTTTCATTTCTACAAGTACGCGCCGATCGAGCGGTTGAACGTGTTCGGCTACGCGGCGGCGCTGCGCGCGGATGTGAGCCTGCGCGGCGCGGCGTACCTCGCCGCACCGCTCGCACTCGCGGCGGGATGGCGAGCCGCGCGCCGGGTCTCGCGCGATCATCGCGCCACCGTGATGCACGGCCATTGGGTGATTCCGGGCGGCGCCGTCGCGGCCGCGGCCCGCGGCGATTTGCCGTTGGTCGTCAGCCTGCATGGATCGGATGTCTACGTCGCGGAGACGATCGCGCTCGCCCGTCGCGTTGCAGGATTCACATTCCGTCGAGCCGGCGCCGTGACCGCGTGCAGCGCCGACCTCGCACGCCGCGCGACGGCGTTGGGCGCCGACCCGCGGCGCGTTGAAGTCGTACCGTACGGCGTCGACACGGATCGGTTTCATCCAGACAGCCTGATGCGAGCAAAACGAAGGGCGAGCCTGGGCGTGCCCGCCGCCGCTCCTCTCGTCTTCGCCGCGGGTCGTTTGGTTCGCAAGAAGGGATTCGAGTACCTCATCGACGCCATCGGGAAGCTCCCGCGTGACCAGGGCGTGCTCGCTGTCATCGCAGGCTCCGGCGATCTCGCGGCGGAGCTCCAACAGCGCGCGAACGCCACTGGCGCCGCCGAGCGCATTCGCTTCGTCGGCAATCTCTCGCAGGACGAGGTCGCCGGCTGGTTGGCGACGGCGGACATCGTCGCCATTCCATCCGTGCGCGACGACAGCGGCAACGTCGACGGCCTGCCGAACATCGTCCTCGAGACGATGGCGTCCGGCACGCCGATCGTGACGACGGCGGCCGGCGGAATCGGGGCGGTTGTCGAGCACGGACGCACGGGAACGATCGTCGCCGAGCGCGACGCGACCGCGCTCGCCGACGCGATTCAGGCGCTCGCGAGAGATCCCGAAGCGCGCGTGCGCCTCGGCGAAGCGGCGCGGGCCTCCGTCCAAGCGCGATTCGGGTGGGAGGTCGCCGCGGCGAGGTTCGAGGCGGCGTACGATCGGGCGCTTGCCATCGGCGCTCCCCGCCGATAATCATGAATGACCCCATGACCACCGGCGATCGCGCGCGCGAACTTCCGAGCTCCGAAGCGTCCGACTATCGGGCCTTCTATGCGAATCGGCGCGTGCTGGTAACGGGCGGCCTCGGATTCATCGGCAGCAACGTCGTCCACCAGCTCGTCGCCCTTGGCGCCGACGTGCTGATCGTGGACTCGTTGTTGCCCGACTACGGAGGCAATCCGTTCAACATTCATGGATTGACGGATCGCGTCCGCGTCAGCAAGTCCGACGTGCGCGACACGGCGTCGATCGAGACGCTCGTCCGCGACTGCGAGGTGATCTTCAACCTCGCGGGCCAGGTCAGCCACATCGACAGCATGACGGACCCGTACACGGATCTCGAGATCAATTGCCGCGCGCAGCTCTCGATGCTCGAGGCGTGCCGGAAACACAACCCGCGCGTGCGCGTGGTGTTCGCGGGCACGAGGCAGGTCTACGGCCGGCCCGACCGTCTTCCGGTCGACGAGCGGCACCTCGTGCGGCCGGCCGACATCAACGGCGTGAACAAGGCGGCGGGCGAGTACTACCATCTCCTCTACAACAACGTATTCGGCATCCGCGCGTGCTCGCTGAGGCTGACGAACGTCTACGGACCGCGGCAGCTCGTGCGGCACAATCGTCAGGGATTCATCGGCTGGTTCATTCGCCTCGCGATCGAGGGTCGAGAGATCCAGGTGTTCGGCGACGGATCGCAGCTGCGCGATTTCGTGTACGTGGACGACGCCGTGGATGCGTTCTTGCGGGCGGGAGCGACGGACGTCTGCAATGGCGATGTCTTCAACGTCGGCGGCGACGAACCCGTGAGCCACAGGGATCTCGTCGCGATGTTGATCGACGCCGCGGGCTCCGGATCGGTCCGCTACGTGGAGTGGCCCGCCGACAAGAAGCGAATCGACATCGGCAGCTTCTACACCGACTCGTCCAAATTCCGCAACGCGGTCGGCTGGTCGCCGCGGATCGGACTTCGCGAGGGACTGCAGCGGACGATCGCGTACTACCGCCGGCATCTCGATCGATACACGGGCGAGCCGCTGCGCGTGCAAGGGCTGATGTCGTGATCAAATTCCTCGAGCTCACGCTGGGCGAGGATGCGGCCGACGTTCGAGCGGCCATCGCGCGCGTCGTCGCGCGCGGATGGTTCATCCTCGGACCGGAGCTGGAAGCGTTCGAGCAGGAGTTCGCCGTCGCCTCCGGCGCGCCGCACGCGATTGGCGTCGGGAGCGGCACCGACGCGTTGAGCCTCGCGCTCCGAGCGGTCGGCATCGGACCTGGAGACGAAGTCATTACGTCTCCGCTCTCGGCCGCATATTCCGCGCTCGCGATCGTGATGGCGGGCGCACGTCCGGTCTTCGCCGACATCGACCCCGATCGCTTCACGCTGGATCCGCGCGCCGCCGCGGCCGCGGTCACGTCGAAGACCGCGGCGATCATGCCGGTGCACATCTACGGACAGGCTGCCGACATGACGGAATTGACCGGCGTGGCGCGCCGGCACAACCTTGCTGTTTTGGAGGACTGCTGTCAGGCGCACGCCGCGACGTGCGAAGGCAGACCCGTCGGCAGTTTCAGCGCCGCCGCGGCGTTCAGCTTCTATCCCACCAAGAATCTCGGTGCGCTCGGCGATGCGGGAGCAATCACGACGAGCGACGGCGCCGTCGCCGATCGCGCGAAGCGTCTCCGCAACGGCGGTCAGACCAGGAAGTACGAGCACAGCGAGTTCGGCGTGAACTCGCGCCTGGACGAGATGCAGGCGGCGATTCTTCGAGCGCGCCTGCGGTTCCTGCCGCAGTGGACCGGCACCCGCCGGGCGCTCGCGCGATCGTACCGTGCGTCGCTCGCGAACGTAGACACGATCGTCGTTCCGCCGGAGCGCGACGCCGGCCATGTATATCATCTCTTCCCCGTCCTCTCGTCCGTTCGCGACGCGATGCAACATCACTTGCGCGAAGCGGGCGTCGAAACGCTGATTCACTATCCAATCCCCATCCCTCAACAGCGCGCGATGGCGGGTGAACGGCCCGCGGACTGCCCCATCGCCGCGCGCGTGTGCGCCGAGGTCTTCTCGCTGCCGCTTCATCCGCGGTTGAGCGACGCGGACGTCGAGACCGTCGCCGACGCGCTCGCTCGCGGTCCTCGAACCGAGCGGCGCGAGCAGCGGGCGGAAGTCAGCGGGCAATGAACGCGCGGCGCGCGACGGCGTTCATCCTCATCGCCCTGGCGCAGTTCGGCATCTTCGAAGCGGCGCTGCGCACGTGGGGCAGCTCCGAAGCGGCGCCCTCGTTCCAAGGACTCTTCGAAGGCGACCCGGTGATCGGATATCGGTTGAAGCCGCACGCGCGCACGCACTTCGCGACGACGGAGTTTGCCACCGAGATCGCGATCAACGGCGCGGGATTCCGCGACGACGAGGAGCTCGGACCCAAGGCCGCGGACGAACGGCGAATTCTGCTGCTCGGCGATTCGCTCGTGCTGTCCGTGCAGGTGCCCTTCGCGCAGACGTTCGGCGAGATCCTCGAGCGGCGGTTGAACCGCCGCTCGGCCGGCGTGCGTTATCGCGTCGTGAACGCGGGCGTGCAGGGATACGGGCCCGTCGAGGAGCAGCTGTTCCTGCGCGCCATCGCGAAGAGCGTCCAGCCGGATCTGGTCATCCCGATCGTCTTCGTCGGGAACGACGCCGAGGAAGCGTATGGATCGCAGGGCAAGCTGACCGTTCACGGCGCGCCAGCGGCGATCGAGACGGCATCGGTCGTGACCAGATTGCGGCGGCTCGTCCGGTACAGCATGGTGCTGCAGATTCTCCGCGTGCGCGTGCTGTCGGCCACCGAGCGGATCACGACCACGCTGGCGCCGCCGGAGCCGCCGCTGCAGAGTTACGCGGCGCGGCCGGCCGCCCGCATCGGCGAAGGCCTCGCGATGGCGCGTCAATCGATCGAAGACATCGTGCGGACGTCGTCATCGGTTGGCGCCCGGACGATGGTCGTGCTGATGCCGGCGCGCTTTCAAGTCGACGATCCGGACTACGAACGCTTGAAGGCGATCGTCGCCGCGGCCGGCGGAGAGCTCGTCCGCGACGCCGCGAGCGAACGATTCAACCACGCGCTGTCCACGCTGCCGGTCCCGAAAATGGATCTGCTCCCCGCGCTGCGCCGCACGCTGCCGGGACCCGATCTCTTCTTTCAGGACACCGTGCACCTCACGCCCCACGGCCACGAGGTCGCCGCCGAAGCGCTCGACGAGTTCATCGCGCAGCACGGCAAGACCTAGCGCCGCATGGTCTTCAATTCCCTTCACTTCATCTGGTTCTTCGTCGTCGTCTACGCCGCGTATCGCCTGCTCCCGCATCGCGCGCAGAACTGGCTGCTGCTCGTCGCGAGCTACTACTTCTACGCGGCGTGGGACTGGCGGTTTCTCGGATTGCTGGTGGGTTCGACGCTCGTCGACTACACGTGCGCGCTCGCGATCTCGAGAACGTCGAATCTCTCTCGTCGGCGAGCGCTTCTGTTCGTGAGCCTCGGCTTCAACCTGACGCTCCTCGGGTTCTTCAAGTATTTCAATTTCTTTGCGGACAGCCTGCACGGCCTCTTCGGCGCGCTCGGGTGGAATCTCGACTTCGTGACCGTGAAGGTGCTGCTGCCCGTCGGGATCTCCTTCTACACGTTCGTCACGATGAGCTACGTGATCGACGTCTACCGCCGCGACACGGAGCCGACCCGAGATCTCCTCGACTTCGCGGTTTTCGTCGCGTTCTTCCCGCACCTCGTCGCCGGACCGATCCTGCGGGCGTCGACGCTGCTCGCGCAGATCGATCGTCCACGGCGGATTTCCCGCGAGCAGATGCGCGACGGCGCATGGCTGATCGCATGGGGGTACTTGCAGAAAGTCTTCGTCGCCGACAATCTCGCGGCGCTTGCGAACGGCGTGTTCGATCCGGCGGCGAGCCACACAGGCATCAACGTGCTGCTCGGGTTGTACGCATTCGCGTTTCAGATCTACGGCGACTTCGCCGGCTACTCGAACATCGCGCGCGGCACATCGAAGCTGATGGGGATCGAGCTGATCGAGAACTTCCGGTTTCCGTATTTCGTGCGAACGCCGCAGGAGTTCTGGCGGAACTGGCACATCAGCCTGTCGACTTGGCTGCGCGACTATCTCTACATTCCACTCGGCGGAAGCCGCGGCTCGGAATGGCAGACGCGGCGGAATCTGTTGATCACGATGGCGCTCGGCGGCCTGTGGCACGGCGCCGCGTGGACGTTCGTGCTATGGGGCCTGTATCACGGGCTCTTGCTGATCGTCTATCGCGCCGCCGCGCGTGTTCGACTGATCGCGCGGCTCTCCAGTGGGGCGACCGCCGCCGCCCGCGTCGCGGCATGGGCGTTGATGTTCCACATCACGTGCTACGGATGGCTGATCTTCCGCTCGAGATCAGCGCCGCAGATCGGCAATCTCACGAGCAGCCTCGCCACGCGGTTCGCGCCGTCGACGATCGACGTCACGGGACTTCTCGCGCCGCTCGTCCTGTACGTCACGCCGCTCCTTCTCGTCCACGCGTGCGAGGCGTGGTTCGACGACGGGCTGATCGTGCCGAAGCTGCCGGTAGCCGTGCGATACTCCGTCTACGCCGCGACGTTCTACCTCACGATGCTGTTCGGGAATTTCGGCGGCGCCGAGTTCATCTATTTTCAGTTCTAGCGCCAGTTGGCAAAGCTCATCGCCCTTCTGATCGTCGCCTGGCTGCCCGGTGCGGCGATTTTTCGCGCGCCGTTCGCCGCGCGCGAGAAGCGGGCCTCGCTCGACGCCGAGGAGCGTCTGTTCTGGTCGGTGATTGTGAGCGTCGCCGTTTCGCTCGCGATCGCGCTCGCGATGGCGGCGGTCCATCGATACAGCTTCGGCCGGTTGCTCGCGGCCGACGTCACCGTTGCCGCAATCGCCGCGCTGGCGTCGCGATTCGATCTGCGTCTCGGATCGAAGGCTCGCATCGCACGACTCTCGATGTTGCTGCCGCTCTCGCTCGTCGTCCTTGGGCTCTGGCGCTTCTTTCCCTCGTCCGAGTACATCATCGGCGGCAAGGATCCGGGAATCTACGTCAACGCCGGCGTGCAAATCGCGCAGCGCGGCACATTCCTCTTTCACGATCCCGTCGTCGCGACGGTGCCCGAGTTCGCGCGCGATTTGTTTTTCCCCTCACACCAGCGCCACGACTACTACAGCCTCCGCTTCATGGGGTTCCGCATCATGGATCCCGACGCGGGAACCGTCGTCTCACAGTTCCCGCATCTGTTTTCGATCTCGGTGGCGATCGGCTACGGGATCGACGGCTTGAGCGGCGCGCGCCACGCCGTCGGCGTGTGGGCCGTCTTGGGCGTGCTCGCGCTGTACTTCGTCGGCGCGCGCGTGGTCGGACGGCCGGCGGCCTGGGCCGCGGGTGCGCTGCTGTCGCTGCACGTCGTACAGGTCTGGTTCGCGCGATACCCGAACGCCGAAGTCGTCATGCAGGCGCTGCTGCTGGCGGCGCTTCTCGCGTTCGCACGATCGCACGTGGACGACGACGAGTTCTTCGCGCCGATCGCCGGGTCGCTGCTCGGTCTGCTGTTGTTCCTGCGATTCGACACCGTGCTGGTCATTGCGGCGGTCCTGTGTGCGCTCGCGCTGATGGTGCTCGCGGGCGTCACGCGGGTGCGCCTCTGGTTCTTCGCGCCGCTCGCCGCCGCTGTTCTGCTGTCGGTGCCGTATCTCTTGGGCCCTATGCGGGCGTATGCGGACTATCCGATCATCTTCGTGAACAGCTTCTCGTGGTGGCAACATCTGCTGCTCGCGGGATGCGTAGCGCTTGGCATCGTCGCGCTGATACTCGGTGCGCGCGTGCAGCGGCTGGCGGCGTGGGTTCACACATGGATTCCGTGGATCACGATTGCGGCAATTGTTGTTGCGGCGACCTATGCGCTCTATTGGCGCGAACCCGCGCGCGGGCTCGCGTTTCATGACGCGTACGCGCTCCGCACGTTCGTGGCGTTCTACCTGACGCTTCCGGGACTCGTCGCGGCGCTCCTTGGCTACGCGATGTTCGCGCGACGTACGTTTTGGCGCGCGCCGGAGCTCTACACGACGATTGCCGTCTTTTCGTTTTTCTTCTTCTACAAAATCCGCATCGCGCCCGAGCACTTCTGGATGGCGCGCCGGTTCCTCCCGGTGATTCTTCCGGGCGCGCTGCTGTTCATCGCAGCGATTTCGCTGAGCGGGGTGCGCGGCGGCTGGGCGCCGACGCGGCTGCTCAGAGCCACGATCGGCCTCGCGTTCATCGCGCTCCTCGCGTCGCAATATGCGAGATCCGCGGCGCCGGTGCTGCCGCACGTCGAATATCAGGGCGTCATCGCACGGCTCGAGCGGCTGTCGACGCAAATCGGCGACGGCGATCTGCTCGTCGTGGAGCCGCGCGATGCGTCGGACACACACATCCTCGCCGTGCCGCTTGCGTTCATCTACTCGCGCAATACGCTGTTGCTGAGCTCCCGGCTCCCCGACAAGGAAGCGTTCGCGCGGTTCCTCGAGTGGGCGCGCACGAAGTACGC
The DNA here is from genome assembly GCA_036556425.1 of Vicinamibacterales bacterium. Classification (GTDB taxonomy): domain Bacteria; phylum Acidobacteriota; class Vicinamibacteria; order Vicinamibacterales; family 2-12-FULL-66-21; genus DATBJJ01. The sequence continues at coordinate 128,059 of DATBJJ010000048.1, read as the reverse complement.
GCGCGTGCTGTTCATCGGAGGAGGCGGCACGAGCCTCCTCTCGCCCGCATGGGGAACGCGGCCGATCGCCAGCGACCGTTTCCAGCTTCCCGAATACGACGCGCCGATGAACGCGTATCCTCGCTTCGTCAGACAAAAGGAATTCGACTACAGCGTCTACGAGCTCACGCTTCCCGATCCGGAGGCGGCGAACATGCCGTTCGATCTCGACGTGGGCGTGGACGACGACCTGCACGTCGTACGTTGGCACGCCAAGGAGCGAACGGAAGGTCGGACGTTCCGATGGTCGCGCGATCGCTCCTTCGTCTCGATCACGAACCTTCGCGCCGACAGCCGGCAGATCGTGCTGACGATGAGCGCCGGCGGACGGCCCCAGGCGGCGCCGGGCGCGGAGGTCACGGTCACGCTCGAGAAAGAGGCGCTGGGCACCGTTCGGGTCGACACCGGCTTCAAGCCGTACGCGTTCGACATTCCACCGGCGCTCGCCGCGCGGCTCAGCACGCTCGGCCGCGCGCTCGAGTTGACGATCACGACGAGCGTGTGGCGGCCCTCGTCCGTCCTCGGGACCGCGGACGACCGCGAGGTCGGCGTCATGCTCGATCGGGTCACGATAAAATGAGCTGCCGTTGCCTGATGTGTTGATTGGTGGGAATGCTCCAGATCCTCGATAGACGCGAGCGCTGGCTCGTCCGGGCGGCCGATGCCGCGCTTGCCGTCGCGTCGGCGCCGCGGCGGGTGTGGCCGCGCCGAGCCGCCGCCGAGCCACGGCGCATCCTCCTGCTGCGGCTCGAGCGCATCGGCGATCTCGTCATGGCGCTCGAGGCCATCCGCGACGTCCGCACCCTCGCGCCGGCGGCGCGAATCGATCTCGTCGTGGGAAGTTGGAACGCCGACATCGCGCGCGCGGTGACGAACGTCGACGCGGTCGAAACGCTCGACGCGGAGTGGCTCGCGCGGGAACGCAAAGGCCATGGAACCGCCGCGCTCGCGCGGACGGCGTGGTCGTGGCGCGATCGCGGCTACGACCTGGGCATCAACTTCGAGCCGGACGTGCGGAGCAATCTCGTGCTTGCCGCATCGGGTGCGGCTCGAACCGTCGGCTGGTCGAGCGGCGGCGGCAGCCCAGTACTCGACGTCGCGCTCGACTACGATCCGTCGTCACACACTGCGCTCAACGCGCGACGGCTGGTGGCGGCCGCATTCGGGCGAAGACCTGCGGATTCCGCGCGCCCTCTCCTCGTGATCCCCGACGCGGCGCTGGCTGCCGCGGCCGCGCGCCTCCGCCCAGCGCAAGGCCGGCCAATCGTCGGCGTTCACGTGAGCGGCGGACGCGCGATCAAGCAATGGGAGCCGTCGCGCTTCGCGGAGGTCGCTGCAAGGCTCGCGGACGCGCGCGGCGCGGCGATCGTCGCTACGGGCAGCGCCGCAGATCGACCGCTGATCGACGCCCTCGTGCGAGCGCTCCATCCGAGATCCGTCATCGCCGCAGACGACGAGAATCTTCTCGCGTCGGCGGCGCTCCTCGCGCGGATCGACCTTCTGATCACCGGCGACACCGGTCCGATGCATCTGGCGTCCGCCGTCGGAACGCCGGTGGTCGCGGTGTTCGGACCGTCCGATCCCGCGCGCTACGCGACCCGCGGTCCTCTCGATCGCGTCGTCCGTGTCGATCTTCCGTGCAGTCCCTGCAACCGCATCCGTCGTCCGCCGGCGCGCTGCGCCGGGCACACCCCGGATTGCCTCGTGCATGTCGCCGCGAGCGATGTGTACGACGCCGCGATCGCGGTGCTGGACGCCTCGGCGGCTCGCCGTCCGCGAGCCGGCCGTACATGATCGACGGCGTTCTTACTCTCGGCAGCGGCGCCGGCCGCCGCGAAGCGCAGCTCGATACGTATCTCGACGCCTCCACCGAAGAACGAACGACCGAAGCCGCGATTCAGTGGATCAAGGCTCTCCGTCACGCACGCGTCGACGGCCACAGCTTCCGCGATCGCTTCACGTATCGCGGCGATTCCTTGTGGTGGTTCGCGGAGATCTATCTGCACAAACAGCAGGTCGTGCTCGGGCTTCTTCAAACGATCGCGGCGCTCGACGCGCTCATCGATCGCGAGCGGCCGTCGTCGCTGGAGCTCGTTCGCGGCGGACGGATCGTTCGAGGCGTTGCCCCGCAGATCGCCGCGGCGCGAAAGATCGATTACCGCGGTCCGACGGGATTCGGCCGGTCCGCACCGGTCGCTGTCGCCGCGCTCGACGCGAGAGCCTCGGCGCTCCACGCGGCGGCGATGGCCTCGAGGCTGCGCGGAAAGCAAGCGCGCGGCGACCGCCGCGGCGTCGATGCCTTGGCGTTCGTGCACCGCGCGTTCTGGAACGCGGACGTCGGCGACGGCAGCGCAGAGGCGTACATCGGTCCCGTGCTGAACGCGCTCGAGGAGCGGCTCGGCGTCGATAAGATCGCGTACGTGAGCGTGGGGCCCGCCGAGAATTTTCGAGCCCGGCGCTGGTGGCATCCGCTTCGGCCCGGTACGTCCGCGGGCGCCGCCGCTCCAGTCGAGGCGTTCAGCGGCGTCGGCGATTTGGCGCCCTCCCGCCAACTGTGGCGCGATCGTCATCGATTGCGCCGCGCGCTGTGGAACAGCGCCGACATCCGCCAGCGCGCCGTGGTCGGCGCGATTGATTGCTGGCCGATCGTGCAGGAAGAGCTCGCCGGCATCGCGCTGCTTCAATGGCCATGGTCGGCGCGCGCGATGGACGAAGCAGGCGCCGCGCTCGACGCGCTCGGCCCGCGCGTGGCCGTCACCTACGCCGAGGCGGGCGGCTGGGGCCGCGCGATGGTGATCGAATGCCGCCGCCGCGGCATTGCGTCAGTCGGCCTCCAGCACGGGTTCATCTATCGCCACTGGCTCAACTATCTCCACGCGCCGGACGAGATGATCGCGTCGTCGGCGCATTCCGACGATCGCGGCTTCCCGACGCCGACGGCCACGCTCCTCTTCGACGACTACGCCGCGCATCATCTGAAGAGCAGCGGACATTTTCCGGATCACGCGATCGAGGTGACCGGCAGCCCGCGCCTCGACGCGCTTGCCCTTGGCGCTCAGCGCGTGACCGACCGCGACGTCGACCGCGCGCGGACGATGGCGGGCGGGGGCGAAACGCTCGTGCTCGTGACGGCGAAGCATCGCGAGGCTCATCGCGTTCTCGGTCCGTTTCTCGATGCGGCGGGATCGATCGACGGCGTGCGCGTCGCGATCAAGACGCACCCGGCGGAGACCCCCGACGTGTATGCCACGCTCGCGGCAAATCGCTCGTACGTGCGCGTGCTCGACGCGTCCGCGCCGCTCGCGCCGCTGCTCCGCGCCAGCCGCGCGGTGGTCACCGTCAACTCCACGGTGGCGCTGGATGCCGCGGTGCTCGACGTGCCGGCGCTCGTGATCGGGCTTCCGAACAATCTGACGCCGTTCGTCGACGCCGGCGTCATGGCTGGCGTGAACGGCGCGGACGCCGGCGAGACGGCCCGTGCGCTCGGCCGAATCCTGTATGATGAGGAGTTTCGCCGCGAGCTCGCGCTCGCCAGGCGGGCATTCCTGACCCGTTTCAAGATTCACGCTGACGGACGTGCGGCCGAGCGGGCGGCCGGCGCAATCGTTCGTCTCGCGGCAGCCGCGCGCGCGTGATCGCGTCCGAAGTGTCTGGAGCAAGCGAGATGCGTGTGTTGATCACCGGGGGAGCGGGCTTCGTCGGCTCGCATCTCGCCGAAGCGCTGCTCGAGCGCGGCGACGAAGTCTTCGCGCTCGACAATCTGTCCACCGGATCGATCGAGAACATCAGCCATCTGAAGTCGCATCCGAAGTTCCACTACACCATCGACACCGTCACGAACGAGCCGGTCCTCGCCGAGCTGATCGATCGCTCCGACGTCGTCGTCCATCTGGCGGCGGCCGTGGGCGTGAAGCTGATCGTCGAAGCGCCCGTGCACACGATCGAGACGAACGTGCACGGAACGGAAGTCGTCCTCAAGCACGCGGCGAAGAAGCGCAAGCTCGTGTTGATCGCGTCGACGTCCGAGGTCTACGGCAAGAGCGTGAACGTGCCCTTCCGGGAAGACGCGGATCTCGTCCTGGGACCGAGCGACAAGCACCGGTGGGCGTACGCGTGCAGCAAGCTGATCGACGAGTTCCTCGCGCTTGCGTACTGGAAGGAGCGCAAGCTGCCGATCATCATCGTGCGCCTCTTCAACACGGTCGGTCCGCGCCAGACCGGACAGTACGGCATGGTGATTCCGACGTTCGTGCGGCAGGCACTTGCCGGCCAGCCGATCACCGTCTTCGGCGACGGCGCGCAGTCGCGCAGCTTCACTTACGTCGGGGACGTCGTGAGGGCTGTGGTAGCCTTGATCGACGAGCCGCGCGCGGTCGGTCAGGTCTTCAACATCGGCAACGGACACGAGATCACGATCGGCGATCTCGCCGAGCGCATCAAGGAGCTGACCGGCAGCCAGTCGGACATCGTCAAGATCCCCTACGACCAGGCGTACGAAGCCGGGTTCGAGGACATGCCGCGGCGCGTGCCGGATATTTCGAAGGTGCGCGCGCTCGTCGGCTACTCGCCGTCGGTCGAGCTGGAAGAGATTCTGAAACGCGTGATCGATCATTTCCGGCAACGGTAGACGCGGATCTCGCGGATTGACGCGGATCTCGCGGCTCTCAGGAATCTAGCTGATCTTCACAGGATGCCTTCAGGCCACGGCCTCAACGCTCGGACACGCGCGCGGCGCGCGGCGGAATCGATGCTGCGGCGGCATGCCAAACCCGTCCGGCGGCTGATGCTCGCGGCGGGGCGCGATCGCGCGCCGCACCTTCCGGAAATCGTGCAAATCGAGAGCACGAACATCTGCAACGCGAAATGCGTGTTCTGCCCGCGCGACGAGATGCACCGCCGCCAGGGCATCATGAGCTTCGATCTGTATCGCAAGATCGTCGACGAGTGCGCGGCGCTCGGCATTACGCACGTGCGCGTGCACAACTACGGCGAGCCGTTCGTCGATCGTCAGCTCGTCGAGAAAGTTCGCTACGCGAAGCAGAAGGGCATTCAGGAAGTCGGGATGATCAGCAACGGATCGCTCATCACCGACGACGTCGCGCGAGGGATGATCGAGGCGGGGCTCGACGCGATCAACATCAGCGTGGATGCTTCCGGCCGGGAGGTCTTCGAGTCCACGCGCATCGGATTGAAGTACGACAAAGTCATCGCGAACATCGAGCGGCTGGTGCGGATCCGAGCCGAGCTCGGCAAGCGGCGGCCGAAGCTGATTCTGTCGTTCGTTCGCCAGAACAACTCCGCCGACGAGCAGGCGTTCATCGAGCACTGGAAGTCGATCGCGGACAAGATTCACGTCACCGACCTCCACAACTGGGCGGGCACGCTCCACGACAAGTCGGACGTCAACTATCCGTGCTATCGACCCTGGTTGACCTTCACCGTGCTGTGGGACGGACGCGTCTCGCTCTGCTGCGCCGACTTCGACGGGCGCACCGTGCTCGGCGATCTGAACACGTCGTCGATCCAGCAGATCTGGAACGCCGAGCCGTATCGGCATGCGCGCCGCCAGCACCTCGAGAGCGGCGGGCCGGACATCTGCCGTTCATGCGATCTTCCGCGCAAAGACTCCCCGCTCTGGGTGACGAAACTGCTGTAAGGTCCGGCTAAAGCCGGACGCGACAAGCATTTCGACGCCAGATTTCCCAACTGCCGCGCTCGCCCGCCCGTCGTACAGGCGTATACTGAATATTCAGGATTCAGGAGTTTTGATTATGAAGTGGCTCGGCTGCGCAGCCTTCGCAGTTCTTCTGGCGGTGCCTTCCACGGCGCGCGCCGGAGAGCTCCGCTTGTCGATCGCGAATGGCCGCGTGACGCTCGTCGCGCAGGACGTCACGATCAAACAGATCCTCGACGAATGGAGCCGCATCGGCCAGACGACGATCGTCGGCGCCGAGCGCGTGATTGGACCGCCCGTGACGCTCGAGCTCACCGACGTCGCCGAGGGCCGCGCGCTCGAGACGCTGCTGCGCGGCGCCAGCGGCTACATCGCGAAGCCGCGCTCGGGAACGACGGGCGCCTCGACGTACGACCGAATCCTGATCATGCCTGCGAGCAAGGCGCCAACGGTCTCCGCCGCGCCGGCTCCGTTTCAGAACCGGCCGCAGCCGCAGGTCGTGATGCCGAACATCGTCGACGACGACAACGAGCCGAATCCGATCATGCCGCCTGGGGCCGCGCTGCCGCAGCCGCCGCAGCCGTTCCCCGGTCAGCCGCCGATGCAGCCGGGCCAGCAGCAGCCGACGCTCACGCGTCCCGGCCAGCTGCCGACGCCGCCGCCGATTCCAGGCAATCCGTATCAGCCCCCGTATCAGCTGCCGCCCGGCGCCACGCGTCCGCCTGGCGTTCCCGGATCGGGCGGTGGACCCGGCGGTGGGCCTGGTGGAGGCGTGCGGTAGGCTAGAATCGCCTAGATCATGAGCGCGAGCCCGCCGGTGGTGCGCCGTGGCGAGTACGCCGCGCGAGGCGAGTACCATCGCGAGCCCGATCCTTCCTGGGACTACTACCCGACATATCTTGCAAAGCTCGAAGCCGTTCGAAACTGGTTGAACGGCCTCGGCGCGTCGACGCGCGTCCTCGACGCCGGATGCGGCGAGGGTGTTCTCGTCGCGGAGTACGCGGATCGGCTGAAGATCGAGGGCATCGATCCCAACTATTCGTCGGATCGGGTGCGGCTCGGTTCCCTGACGTCGCTGCCCTACGCCGATGGAACGTTCGATCGCGCGCTGTGCTTGGACGTCCTCGAGCACTTGACGTTCGACGAGCAGCCGAAGGCGCTCGCCGAGCTTCGCCGCGTGCTCGCGCCGCGCGGCGAAGTCCTCGTGTCGGTCCCGAATCTCGCACACTTGCAGTCGCGCGTGCACTTCCTCTTGGCGGGACGGCTGATTCGAACGGCATCCGAATCGAAGCATCCCGGCGATCGTCCGGCCGACGAGTACATCCGGATGGCAAAGCGCGCCGGCTTCGAGCTCGTCGATCGGCGTGGAATCTTTCCAACCGTTCCGATCCTCACGCGCCTGATTCGGCGCCATCCGCGGCAACTGCTTCCCCTGCACCGCTGGCTCACGCGTCTCCTGCCCGTTCCCGGGTGGTGCTTCCTGAACCTGCTGACGTTCCGGAAAGCCTGAGCATTGTTCCAGAAGATCCGAGAGCTCTCGAAGAATCTCGCAATCTACGGGCTCGGCGACGTCGCCATTCAGCTCGTCAACTTTCTCCTCCTCGGCGTGTACGTCCAGTACCTCTCGAGGGAGGACTACGGCGTGCTCGCGCTCCTCGGCAGCGTGGAAGCGATCACGAAGCTCTTCTTCCGGTGGGGCGTCGATGGATCGTTCATGCGGTTCTGGTACGACTGCCCCGACGATCGCGCGCGGCAGCGTCTCGCGAGCACGCTCTTCTTTTTCCTGCTGGGCACGAATGGCCTGCTCCTGATCGCGTCGGCAATCGCGGCGCCGCGGCTCGCCGAGTGGCTCGGCACGCCCGGCTCTGTCCTCGCGCTGCAGCTCGTGCTGCTCAACACGTTCGCGATCGGGTTCACGTTCATTCCCTTTCACGTGCTGCGGATGGAGAAGCGCGCGCGGGAGTTCAGCATACTCGCGTTCTCACGATCCGCGGCCACACTCGTGCTGCGGCTTGCGCTGGTGGTCCTCTTCTCGTATGGCGTGATGGGGGTCGTCGTCGCCGACCTCGTGGTGACGATCGTCATGCTCGCGGTGATGTTCCCGTCGTTCGCGGCGCTGATCCGTCCGGCGATCTCCATGACGACGCTGCGAGAGGCGCTCGCCTTCGGGTTGCCGCGCGTGCCGCACGGCTTCGCGCAGCAGGTGATCGCGGTAGGCGACAAGTTCGTGATGAGCGTCTTGAAGGATTCGAGCGGACGTTCGATCGTTCCGCTCGCCGACATCGGCCTTTACGCGATGGGCGTCAGCGTCGGCCTGATTCAAAAGGTGTTTCTCGCGGCCTTCGAGTACGCGTGGGCGCCGTTCTACTACGCGACCGTGCGGGAGCCGGACGCGCAGCGCGTCTTCAGTGCGGTGACGACATACGGCGTCGCGACGCTGGCGCTGATGACGGCGGGCCTCTCGGCGATCGCGGCGGACCTCCTCGAGGTGGTCACGCACGGACAATACACGTCCGCCGCGGGTGTGGTCGCGTGGACGTCGCTCGGCGTGTTCTTTCAGGGCATCTACTTGATGACGTCGATCGGCCTGAACATCACGCGAAAGACGCGGTACTATCCGGTCGCAACGGCCGTTGCGGCGGCGGCAAACATCGGGTTGAACGTTGCGCTGATTCCGCGCTACGGCATCATGGGCGCGGCGTACGCGAACGGGATCGCGTACGCGACGCAGGCAGCGCTGGCGTTTACGTTTTCTCAGCGGTTCTATCCGGTCGCCTACGAATGGGGCCGCCTCGCGGTCGTCGTCGTCGCGGCCGGGGCAGCGTTCGCCGCTGGCATCGCGCTGCCAGCGATGCATCCGATCGTCGGCGTGATCGTTCGCGGAGCGACGGTCGTGGCCGTGATGATCGCGGGACTGTGGGTTGGTGGATTCCTGAAGCCCGAGGAGCTCGCCGTGTTGGCCAAGATCAGGCGCGCGCGGCCGGCGGCCGCGGCGGCCGTTGCGCCGGCGGAAACGACGGAGTTCGCGGGCGAGATCGTCGCCACGGATCTTCCGGCGCCGGAGCCTGGAGACGATAGGCGTCCCGTGGAACGCACGCGCACGTGACAGGACCGGTTCGACGCCATCTGCCGCTCCTTGCGGTGTGCGCCGCGGCGCTGGTGCTGCGCTCGATCGGTCTTCAGTACGGACTGCCGGCTGTCTACAACCCCGACGAAGTCGCGATCATGTCGCGGGCGTTGAGCTTCGCGAAGGGAACGCTCAACCCGCACAACTTTCTCTATCCGACGTTCTACTTCTACGTCCTCTTCGCGTGGGTCGGCATCTATCTCGCATTCGTCTGGGTGACCGGACGTGTGGATTCGATCGCATCGCTGCAGCGCCTCTACTTCCTCGATCCGACCGGCATCTACACGGCCGGCCGCGCGCTTGGCGTTGCCGCCGGGACCGCCACGGTCGCGCTGTTGTACCGCCTCGCGGCCAGATTGACGGACCAGCGGACGGCGCTCGCCGCGGCGATCTTTCTCGCCGTCGCGCCGCTGCACGTGCGCGATTCGCACTACGTCAAGCACGACGTTCCCGCGACGCTCGCGATCGTCGTCGCGTACCTCGCGATCGTCCGCGTGTGGCCGTGCGCCCGACACGATGGGCCAAATCGCAGAGACACGATGCTCGCGGGCGCCGCATGCGGGATCGCGTTCTCGACGCATTATTACTGCGTGTTCCTGGCGATTCCGCTCGCGATCGCGATCGTGTCGGGGTGGCGATCGCGCGGCGTCTCCGCGTCGTTACGCGAGCTGACCATCGGCGCTATCGCCAGCGCGTTCGTGTTCTTCCTCCTCTCGCCATTCCTCCTCGTCGAGCCGGCGACGGCGATCCGTGACGTGATCGCGAACCGTGAGATCGTGATCGATCGCGCGGTCACGTCCGGCGCGTTCGCGCCTGCGCGGCGTTACCTCGAGATGCTGTCGGCCGACGCGGCCGGATTGCCCATCGCACTTCTCGGGATCGCTGGAGTGATAGGCATGCTGGCGAACGCGCCGTCACGCGCGGCGCTTCTCCTCGCGTTCCCCCTTCCGTTCCTGCTCTTCATCTCCAACACGGCGCCCGCGAGCCGATATTTGAATCCAGTGCTGCCGTTCCTCGCGATCTTCGCGGCCTGGACGGTGACCGCGCTGGCGGCGCGCTTCCGCGCCAGCGCGGCGGTGTTCTGGATCCTCGTCCTCGCGGCCGCGGCGCCAGGACTGAGGACGAGCATCGCGACCGATCTCTTCATGCGCCGCGACGACACGCGGACGCTCGCGCAGCGCTACATCGAAAGCTACTTGCCGCAAGGAACGACGATCCTCACACAGCCGTACTCGGCCGCGCTGCAGCCGTCGAGAGAGGGATTGGTCGAAGCCTTGACGCGGAACCTCGGATCGGCGGAAGCCGCGTCGATCAAGTTTCAGCTTCAGTTGTCGCTCGATCCGTATCCGGCGCCGTCGTACCGATTGCTGTACCTCGGCCGTGGAGGACTCGACGCCGAGAAGATCTACGTCGATCCGTCGTCGCTCGCCGGAAGCGACGCGATCGCGGCGCTGCGGCGGCTCGGCGTGGCATACGTGCTCATCAAGCGTTACAATAAGCCGGATCCAGAGACGCTGCCGTTCCTCACCGTGCTGGCTCGTGAGGGCCGGCGACTCGCTGAGTTCTCGCCGTACCGGGCGGGGGATGTCGGCGGCACGGCAACGCAGGCCGATCCCTTTCTGCACAACACAGACGCCCGCATCGTCGACGAGCTCGAGCGTCCAGGGCCGCCGCTGGAGCTCTGGCAGATTCAGTGACGCACCGTACATGACGTTCAGCAAACTCCGCGGTCGGCTGCGCGCGATGCCCGTCGCGCGGCATGCGTGGGCGCGCTATCGCCGCCGCCGCTACGAGCAGCGCATTCAGCGCTTCCTCCGCGAGAAGACCGGACGTGCCGATCGGCTGCCCGCGGGCGCCGTCTACGAAGCGACGATGCGGTGCAACCTGCACTGCGAGTTCTGCTACGTGCTCGACTTCCTCAACATTGAAGGCGAGTGGCGCCAGGAGATGACGCTCGATCGCTTGAAGCAGGCGTTTCCGGATCACGCCGGCTTCCAGGTGAGCCTGACGGGCGGAGAGATCTTCATGCGCAAGGACATCATGTCCGTGCTGGATCTCTTTCGCGAGAAGGGCTACGCGTGCGGCTATCTGACGACGAACGGGACGATCATCACGGACGAGCGGGCTGAAGCGCTCGCCGATCTGGCGGCGGCTGGCTTCCTCAAGCACATCAGCGTGTCGGTCGACGGTCCGGGCGAGCTGCACGATCGCGCGCGCGGCTTGAAGGGCACGTTCACGCGCACGACCGCCGGCCTGCGCCGGCTGCAGGAAGCCGCTCGCAAGAAGAACGCGCCGCTGCGCGTCAGCATCAACACGACCGTCGCGCACGAAAGCCTCGAGGCGCTCGACGAGATGGTCGACGTGGCAGGCGAGCTCGGCGTGGACGCCATCGGCCTGAACCATTTGATGTTCAGCACACCGGAAGAGGTCGACGAGACGCTCGAGATGATTGGCGCGCCCGACAAGTCGGTCATCGCGACGTTCATCACGCCGGATCCCGGACTCGACATCGCGCGCGTCCGGCAGAAGGTCACCGCGCTCGCGGAAAAGTGCCGCCAGCGAAACGTGCTGTTCGACTATCGGCCGAAGGTGCACTCGCAGCTGATCGAGAACTACTACACGCCCGGCGCGACGCTCGCGGGTCGATGCCTGTATCCGTTCCTGCACGCGCGCGTCGGCTTCTCGGGCAAGGTCTATTTCTGTCCGTTCATTCGCGTCGAGGTCGGCGATCTCGCGACGTCGTCGCTCGAAGAAATCTGGAACGGACCCCAATACGTCGAGATGCGCCGCCGGCTTCTCGAGCACGGGATCTTTCCGGTCTGCCGCCGCTGCTGCAAGGTCGAGCTCTCGCCCGAGCCCGTGCCGCAGCCGGTAGGCGATCGCGCGGCGCGGCGTCGGGCGATTCCGTTGACGGTGGTTCCGTCGAGCCGTGTCTGAAGCGAACATGCTGGGCCGACAAACCCTCCTGATCAACCCGCCGCTCATCAACGGCGTCGCGTTCACGCGGCAGGGCCGTTGCCAGGAGCGCGAGGACGTGCTGGGCACGACGAAACCGCCGTACTCGCTCGCGCTGATGGGGTCGCTCCTGCGCAACGCGGGCTGCGGCGTGCGGCTGATCGACGCAACTGCCGAGCGCATCTCGATCGACGACGTCATCGCCAGGCTCGATCGCGAGGGGTTCCACCCGTCGATGATCGTCTTTCCGACGACCACACCGACGCTCGACGCCGACGTCGCGGCGATCGCGAAGCTCAAAGCGCGCTACGGCGCACCGATGTTCTGTTTCGGTCCGCACGCGTCGACGACGCCCGCGGACTCGATGGAGCGCGCGCCGCAGGTCGACGGGATGTTCGTCGGCGAGCCGGAGGAAGCCGCGCTGCAGACGGCGCTGCTCGATTCGCGCGATCGGCTCGGGGAAATCGCCAGCCTGACGTGGCGCGCGAACGGCACGGTGATTCCGAATCGCGCGCATGGACTGTTCGCAGGATTCCATCAGTCGCCTTCGCCCGCGTGGGATCTCCTGGCGCTCGAGCATTACGCGCTCCCGATGGTCAACAAGCCGTACGTCCTGGTCGAGACCAGCCGCGGCTGTCCGTATTCGTGCGATTTCTGCGTCGCGCCCATTCACCAGGGCCACAAATTCCGCGAGCGCAGCGCGAAGGCGCTCGTCGACGAGATCGAGCGCAGCCACCGCGAGCTCGGCGTGCATTTCTTCTACCTGTGGGGCGACACGGTGACGCTGAACGTGAAGTCGTTCACCGCGTTCTGCGACGAGCTCATCGCGCGCAATCTCCCGATCAAATGGTTCGGCAACGCCCGCGCGGACAACCTCACGGATCCGGCATTCGTCCATCGCTTGAAGCGCGCCGGCTGCTGGATGCTCGCGCTCGGGATCGAGTCGGAGTCGGAGGACGTCCGCAAGGACATGGCGAAGCGGCTCGAGCGCCAGAAGATCCACACGGCGTTCCGCAACATGCGGCAGGCGGGGATCAAATCGTTCGCGTTCTTCATCTTCGGCTACCCCGGTGAAACCGTGCAGACGCTCGACGCGACGACGCGGTACGCGATCGAGCTCGATCCGGATTTCGCCAACTTCTATCCGGCGGTGCCGTATCCGGGAACCGCGTTGTACGACAAATGCGTTCGCGAAGGATGGCTCAGGCCGGAAGATGCCGACTGGTCGAAGATGGAGTACTCGTACTACCTTCTGCGCGGCAACGGCCTCGACGAGCGGATCGTGATGGAGGCGATCAATCGCGCGAAGCGCCGCTTCTTCCTTCGGCCGTCCTACATCAGCCGCCACCTCGGCGACGTCGCGCGCCTCGCGATGACGAAGCAGACGATCGTGTGGCAGGTGCTGTCACGGACGCTCTTCGGCGCGCGGGTCGTGGAGACCGCGCCGCAGACCACTCACTCGAGCTCGCCCGCGGAGATGCGGCGATAGCGCTGCGACGCCGGCGGCTGCGCGCGCGAAAAGCCCCAGAGGTCGCGCAGCTGCCGCAGGTATCCGAGCGCTTCCTTGAGGTTCATCTTGCTCTCGCCGGCCGTCCGTCCCTCGAACACGTACGGCACTTCGATCACCGTCGCCGGGCGACCACGGACGAGCAGCTCGAGGCAGATCTTGAAGCCTCCCGCCTCGATGCGGACGCCGCGCGCGAGATCGCGGCGGATGAGAAAGAAGCCGGACGTCGCATCGCGCACCGGCGTCAGCGGACGCGCGAGGACGCAGGCGAGTCTCGAGAGCGCGAGCCGGCCGAACGGCCAATTGCGCGTGCCGCCGCCAGGAATGTAGCGGCTGCCGATGACGATATCGGCCGACGCGGATCGCATCGCCGCGAGCATGCGCGGAAGAAGATCGGGAGGATGGCTCAAGTCCGCGTCGATGACGCCGACGATCGGCGCGGCTGCCGCCTCGAACCCGGCGATCACCGCCGTGCCGAGCCCGAGCTTGCCGGTGCGGTGGATCACGCGCAGGCGATGACGCGCCGCGAGCTCGTCGGCGAGCGCCCCGGTGCCGTCCGGCGAGTTGTCGTCGACGATGATCAGCTCCGCGGGCAGTCCAGCGGCCGCGTACGCGCGAAAGACGGACGCGACGAGATCGCCGAGACGATCGCGCTCGTTGTAAGTAGGTACGACGATCGACAGCGCGGGAGGAGCGGAGGAATCGGCGGGCAAAGGATGCGGCTCCCGAGAACTATAATCCAGCCGGAGTTCGGTTTCCTACACGCGCGATGAGTAGTCGCCTCGCTTCCAGGGTGCCGGTCACGCTGGCCGTCGTGCTGCTGCTGATTCGCGTTCCATCGCTCGCGCAGCCGATGGGCGCCGATCAATCGCTGTATGCGTACGTCGGCGACCGCATTCGCGACGGCGGTCTCCCCTATCGCGACGCGTGGGATCAGAAGCCGCCCGCGATTCATTTTCTGTACGCCGCCATGCGAACGATCTGGGCGGACGACGGCGTCGTCGCGGGCGCGGATCTCGCGGCGGCCGCCGCGGTCGCATGGCTGCTCTATCGGCTCGGCGGTGCACTCGGTCCGCCGGGCACCGGCACGTGCGCCGCGTTGTTGTTTCTTCTCCTCTCGAATCCCGCGTTCACGCGCGTCGGAGGCATCCGTCTTCGATCGCAGTGCGAGACGTTCATCGCCGTCGCGGTGACGGCAGCCTTCCTCTTCCTCTCGACGCGGCGAGACAGCAAGCGCGCAGCGAGTACTCCGGTTATCGCCGCCGGACTGCTCTTTGGGATCACATTCGCGCTGAAGTACAACGCCGCGGTCTTCGCCATCGCCGGCACGGCGGTGCTCCTGCTGTGGCGGCGTCTCACGATCCCGGACTTTCTCAGGCTGTGTGCCGGATTCGCGATCGCCGCCGGCGCAGTGCCGATCGTCTTCGCGTTTGGCGGCGCGCTTCGGCCGCTCTACGACGCGACGATTCAGTACAACCTCGAATACTCCGGCGAAACGTACGCGAGTGCGTTCGAGCCGCTGCGCTATCTGCTGACGTTTCCGATCGAGCGCGCGCGCTTCGACGCGTTGTGGACGTTGGGCGGCGCGGGATGCCTCGTGCTGCTGCCCGCCGCGCTGGGGAATCGCGAGCGCTTGATGCCCGTGATCTGGGTGGCGGCGGCCTGTGCGTCGATCGTGATCAACGGCAGCCGCGGATTGCCGCAGTATTTCGTCCAGGCGAATCCGGCGCTGGCGCTGGCCGCCGGGTGGGGATCGATCCTCCTGTGGACCTGGGTGCGGGGCGTCCTCTTTCCGGCGAAGCGCTCGCTCTCGCGCCCCGGTGAAACCGCGCGTCTCGCGACGGCCGCCGCGGCGCTGCTCATCGTCATCGTGGCGGTGTGGCGCGTGAACCAGTTCCCGAAGCTCGTCGAGCAGACGCTGTTCGATGCGCGCTACGCGCTCGGCGGCATGACCCGTGACGCGTACCTCGCGCGGTACGACGACGACCGGAAGTACTCCGCGCTCGCGGCGGCGACGCTCGGCGACTTTCTTCGCGCGCACAGCTCCCGCACGGATCGCGTGTTCGTGTTCGGGTTCACGTGCGCGGCCTACGTCGAGGCGGATCGCGTGAGCGCATCGCGGTTCTTCTGGAGCCGTCCCGTGATCGTCGGGTTCAACGCCGGACGCCCTGGCTACGGAACCGAGGGCCTACTGTCTGATCTGAACCTGAATCGGCCCGCCGTCATCGCGTTGCAGCAGAAGGATTGGGAGCCCGACACCAACGACTCCGCGCCGTTCTTCATGTCGACGCCGGCGCTCGCGGGCTGGCTTCGCGCGTACTACGTTCAATCGGAGGGTCCTCAGGGGTTCGACATCTGGCTGCGCCGGAGCGCCACGCCGTGAGCGCCGTGGCTGCGCAAACCGGCACGGAGCGCACGAGCGCGCGCGCATTCGTTGTCGGGCTGACCTTGATTGCCGCGCTCGCGCTCGGACTTCTCCTCGTGTTTCCGACCGTCGATCCGCCGTGGGAGACGACGGTCGGGATTGTGTGGCACGACGAAGGCGCGTGGGTCCACAACGCGCGCAACAAGGCGCTGTTCGGCGCGTGGACGCAAGACGCGTGGAACCCGTTGTACGTCGCGCCCGTCTTCACCGGGCTCGAATACCTGTCGTTCGCGATGTTCGGCGTCGGCGTGTGGCAGGCGCGGCTCGTCTCGGAAGCGAGCGGGTTCGCATCCGTGCTGCTCCTGGCATTCGGCATCCGACGCATCGCCGGGCGGGACGCCTCGCTCGCCGCGGCGGCGCTCGTCGCGACGAACTACGTGTACGTGATGTGGAATCGAGCGGCGCTCATGGAAGCGCTGATGGTCGCGTTCATGGTGGCCGCGTGGTACTGCTACGCGCGCGCGCAGACACAATCGCGGTGGGCGTTCGCCGCCGCGGCCTGCGCGCTCCTCGCCTACTTCACGAAGGCCGCCGCGGTCTTCTTTGTTGCCGCGCTTGGGATCGAGGCGCTGATCGCGGTGCTCCGTCCCTCGGACGCGGACACACCTGAGAGCCGCAAGGCCGCGATCGTCACGCTCGCGGGGCTCGTCATCTGCGGGGCGCTCGCGCTCGCGCTGTTCATCCTGCCCAACTGGACGGACTACCGCTTCTACAACTGGCAGATGTCGGTGACGCGGAAGCCCAGCTACGATCTCGTGTCGCTCCTGAATCGCGTGACCTGGTTCCCGATCAGGCACGACATCTTCACGCGCATGTGGTTCACGGTCGTCGTCGGCGCGTTGGCCATGCTCGCCGCTCTCGGACGTTGGCGCCGCATCGCCCCGGCTGAGCGGCTCCTCGTGCTGTGGGTCGCCCTTGGCGCATTCGAGTTGCTGCTGCACGACGTCGGCAACGAGCGCCGCTTCATCTTCTTCGTGCCGCCGCTCGTCGCGCTGACGGCGATCGTACTCGCGCGCGATCGGCGCATTCTGTCGGAGGAGATCGCTGGCGCTTCGCGGATGCGCGTCGCCCTCTTCCTGCCGGTCATCTTCTACGTTTTGTACGTGGTCTTTGGATCGATCGTCCGCCTCGCGTTCCTGTACGAGACGCGGCCCGTCGTCCGGCTCGGCGCTGCGCTCGCTCTCGTGTCGGCGATTCTCGTCGTCGCGACCTGGCCGAGATCCGCGCGATTCGTCTCGGCGCGCCAATGGAGTCCAACCGCGGCGATCGTTGTCGCGGCGCTGGTATCGGCGGGCCAGATCGCCCAGTTCGCGCAGTGGGCGCGCGGACGAACGTACAAGAATTACGAGGCTTCCGTTCAGCTCGGGACGATCCTGCCGCCCGGAACGCTCGTGCACGGAAAGCTCGCGAACGGGCTCTCGCTGGAGAACCGGATCAGGCCGATCTTCGTCGGGCGGGGATTCGGCAACTACGCCGACCGGAAGCAGCGCGACGATGTGCGGTATATTTTGACGTACGTCGCCCCAACGGTCGGATACGAGGGGCCGGTCATTCAGGACGTGCTCGACGCCTACCCGGACCGCATCATCATCAGGACTTTCGACGTTGCCGAGACTGCCGGCGGCCACGACCGCGCCGCATTGATAGACAAGTTCGGCACAGACGGGAAGGCGGCGGGGACCGCGCGTGCGCACGATTGACGAGAGCGCCATCAAGGCGCACGCCGATCAGCGGTTTCGATCCGAGTACGACTACGCGCTCTTCGAGTACTACCGGAGCGCGAAGGTCATCGCGTTTCTCGAGCGTGCCGGCGTCGCGATCCACGGATCGGTGCTCGACGCAGGATGCGGCGGCGGCGGCATGCCGCTCTCGCTCGCGGAAGAAGCCGGCCTCGTCGTCGGCATCGATCCGATCGAGCGATTCCCCGACGCGGGCGCGCGGCTGGCGCGCGAGCGCGGACTGATCAACCTGCAGTTCGCGCTGGCCGACGGGATGTACCTGCCGTTCGTCGACGGCGCGTTCGATCTCGTGCTCTCGCACGCGGTGATCGAGCACGTCGCGGACGCGCCGCGCTATCTGCGCGAGTGCGCGCGCGTGCTGAAGGCGGGCGGCCACGTGTATCTGTCGACGGCGCCGTACCTCTCGTTCGCCGGCGCGCATCTTCCGCGGCTGAAGGTGCAGGTGCCGCTGCACTTGATCGTCGGGCGGAGGGTCGCATTCGGCACGTTTCGATTCCTCGCGCGGCATGCGCCGTGGACGTTGAAGGAGCCGGCGAACGAGAACTCGTTCATCAAAGCGGCGCGCCGCGGGGAGATCAAGCAGGACGATCTGCTGGAGAAAGTTCGCGTGGCCAGGCTCCGGCGTCAGATTGCGGATGCCGGACTCGCGATCGTCCGCGAAGAGCTGCACGTGACGGCAACGGTGAGGCGATTGCCGGCCGCGATCGGACGGTGGCTGCGCGACAGCCCGCTGACGCAGGACGCGCTCATCAGCAACATGGAGTACGTGTTGACGCGGCATTAGCCGCGGCACATCCAATTCAGAGTGGCAGAGATCGATCGTTACCGCGCGGAAGATCGGCGCGTCGTCGACGCCCTGTATCGACGTGTGTTCGGCCACGATGCGGCCGAGGGCAGCCGTCTGCGTTGGGACTGGCAATACCGGCGAAATCCGAACAATCCACGCGGCGAGCCGGAGATCTGGATCGCGCGCGAAGGTCCGGCCATCGTCGGGCAGTATGCGACGATGCCGGTGCAGTTGTCGGTCGGCGGAGAGACGGTGCGCGGATCGTGGGGGATGGACGTCATGGTCGCCCCCGAGCGGCAGCGGCAGGGCCTCGGCGAAGTGCTGTTCAGGACCTGGGACCGCAACGTCGGCGCATCGCTCGGGCTCGGCCTCTCGGAATCGTCGTACCGGCTGTTCAACAAGCTGCGTTGGCCGGACGTCGGTCCGCTGCCCTGCCTCGTCAAGCCGCTGACGCGTCGCGCGCTCCGAATGCCGAATTGGCCGGTTGCCGCGAACCGCCTCGTGTCCGCGGTGACGCTGCCCATCGTCAAGATCGTCTCGCGCACGCAGCCGCTAGCCGCCGAAGTGCGGCTCATTCACAGGTTCGACGACAGCTTCACGGCGCTGTGGGAATCGGTCGCCGCGAAATTCGATTTCGCGGTACGGCGGGACGCGGCGTATCTGAACTGGAAGTTCGTGTCGGCGCCGCACGTGCGCTACCTGATCGCGGCCCTGCGCCGGGACGATCGCAACGTGGGGTACGCCGTTTACCGTCATTTCCGGGAACCGCGCGGCCGCGTCACCTTGCTCGTCGATTTTCTCGTCGACCCTGAAGACGAGGCCGGCATGAAGACGCTGCTCGGCTGGATCGATCGCGAGGCGCGGCAGGCGGACTCCGACAAGATTCGCACGTTCGTCATGCACGCCGGGTTCCGCCGCGTGCTGAAGCGCGCGGGGTACTTTCAGGTGAAATCGTCCGTGCAGTTCGTCGCGAAGGTGAACGGGGTGAACGTGTCGCCGACGTTCTACGACGAGACCGACCGCTGGCACGTGACGCTCGGCGATTCCGATCAAGACCGCTGAATGCATCTGCTCGTCGGCATCGACACAGAAGGGGACAATCAGTGGGACGCGGCCGCGCGCGCGAACCAGCGATTCGAGAACATCTACGCGCTGCCGAAGCTGCACGCCCTCTTCTCACGCCACGGCGTCCGGCCGACGTACGTGATCACCTATCCCGTCGCCGCCGACGCGCGATCCGCCGAGATCTTGCGCCATCTTCTCGCGGGTGGGGATTGCGAGATCGGCGCGCACCATCACGCGTGGGAGACGCCGCCGTGCACGGCCGATGACGTGCGACGGCATCCGTATGCATCGGCGCTGCCGCTCCGGCAGTTCGAGGATCAACTCGCGAGCCTGACCAACGCCATCGCGGAAGCCGTCGGCGCGCGCCCCGTGTCGTACCGATCGGGACGCTTTGGTTTCTCGGCCGCGCACGTGTCCGCGCTCGAGACACAGGGGTATCTCATAGAGTCGAGCGTCGCGCCCCTCTTCTACGAAACGCACAAGGGCGGACCGGAATTCGTCGAGGCGCCGCTCACGCCGTACTTCCTGGCGTACGACAGCGCCACGCGTCCAGGATCGAGCAACGTGCTGGAGATCCCGGTGAGCGCGGCCCTCAATCGGCGGCTGCCGAAGGCGTTGCAGTACGCCTACGCACGAGCGCCGCGTCCGTATACGACGAAGCGCGTGCTGCGCGCGGCCGGGCTGCTGCGCGTTCGATGGCTTCGGCCGTCGTACTCCTCGATCGACGACATGATCGCGCTCGCGCGCGATCTCGCGCGGGCCGGCGAGCCGGTGCTGAATCTGATCTTTCACTCCAGCGAAGCCATCGTTGGCGGCAGTCCGTACAACCGTACCGAGGCGGAGCTCGACGCATTCTTCGATCGGCTCGAGAGGTTCCTGACGTTCGCGACGAAAGATCTGGGTGCGCAGCCGGCGACGTTCAACGAGTTCCGCGAGGCGTACTGCTGACAACGTGCACATCCTCCACATCACGCCTCACCTCCCGCCCGATCAAGCGGCGAACGCGCTGCTGCCGTGGCAGCTCGGGACGTGGGCGGTCGAGGCCGGCGATTCCGTGGAGTACATCGCGCATCCCCCGCGGGCCGGCGGCGCCGCGCCCTTGCCCGGCGGGGCGGAATGGATTCCACGCCGAACGGGCGGCTTCGTCGATCGCACGCTGCGCATCGGCGCGCTGTTGAGCGCGCGCCGCATGCGAGCCGCGCTCGAGCCGGCGCTTCGCCGCGCCGACGTGGTGCACGTCCACAGCAATGGGCTGCTCGCCGAGATGGGCGTGCTCCTCGCGCAGAAGCGCGAAAAACCCGTGGTCCTCACGCTCTACGGGACCGAGATCTGGCACTACGCGCCGAAGCGTCTCGGTCCCGATCTCTTCACGCGCGCGTATCACGCCGCATCGGCGGTGACCTTCTACAGCGAGCGGCTGCTCGGCCGCGCGAACGAGCTCGGGTTGACGCGCCGCCACATGCACACGATCTACCCGCCGGTCGGCGCGCAGTTCGCGTGGCACGACGAGCAGCAGCAGGCCGAGGTCCGCGCCGCGTTGGGCCTCAGCAGCCGGCACGTGCTGATCAACGTGAAGCGTCTCCATCCGCTCGCCGGCCAGCGGTTCCTCATCGAAGCGATGAACGAGATCGTTCGCACGCACCCGGACACGCGCCTCGTCATCTGCGGCACAGGAGCGCTCCTGGACGAGCTGAAAGCGACCGCGCGGTCGGCGGGCGTGGAGCGCCACGTCGTCTTCGCGGGTCTGGTCGATAATGCGGTGGTCGCCCGGTATTGCGCGGCGGCCGATTTGTTCGTGCTCCCGTCGATTCTCGAGGCGCTGCCCACTGTCGCTGTCGAGGCGCTGGCGTGCGGCACGCCGGTGATCTCGGCCGACAATCCTGGCGGCGTCGAGCTCAACGACTTGTTCGGGCGCGACGTCTCGATCGTGCCGCGCGAACAATCGGTGATCCTGGCCAACGCGATCGTCGATTTCCTGACGGAAAAACGGCGCACGAGCGAGGCGACGCGTGACACGATCGAGCGCGAGTTCCGGCCCGCGGGGGTGGCCGCGCGCTATCGCGCGCTCTACGAGGAATTGACGTCTCGTGTTTGAGCTTCGACACGTGCTGCGCGCCACGGGCCGCACGATTGCCGCCGCCTTGTTCGGGGCATTCGCCGGCGCGGCATGGCTCGCCTTGATGTACGGCAGCTCACCGGCGCTCCGGATCGACTTCGACGTGACGCCGCCGCCGCGTCAGGTGCAAGGCGTCTACACGGCCGAGCGCGATCCCGACAGCGAACGCACGTTCGCGTGGACGGCCGACACGATGACGGTCGAGCTCGACGACGTCGATCGGCAGGTCGATTGGGCGATGGAGCTGAGCGTGCGCGGCGCGCGCGCGGAAGGACCGCAGCCCGAGCTGCAGTTCTTCGTCGACGGCGTGCCGGTGCTCACGCACGCGTCGACGCGCGACTTTGCAACCGTCCGCGTCTCGATTCCCCGGCGATCGCAGAGTGGCGTGACGATTGCCATGCGGGCGTCGTCCACGTTCGTGCCGGGTCCAGGCGATTCTCGCCGGCTCGGCGCCATGGTCGATTGGATCACGCTCACGCCGGGCGGCGTGATTCTGCCTCCGGTGTCGGCGATTGCCGGAGTCGCGATGGGATCCGCAGCCGCCGCCGCGGCAATCGCGCTGCTCGGCGTCACGGCAGGCACGGCGGTGGGCGCGGCGATCGTGCTTGGCGCGGCGCTCGCCGCGCTCGTCGCGCGCGGCTTCGGTCCATACACGGACTTCGCGCAGACCCTCGCACGCTGCGCGCTGTGGGTCGGCGTGGCCACCGCGGCGCTGACGGCGATCGCGCGCGGCGTTCGCGGTCAGCCGTTCAAGAACACCGCGAAGTTCGCAATCGCATTCAGCGGTGCCGTTCTCTTGCTGGAGCTGCTCGTCCTGCTGCACCCCGACATGCCAATCGGCGATGCGCTGTTCCAGGCGCATCGATTTCAAGATGTGTTGGCGGGCAAGCTGTATTTCACGTCGCTCGCGCCTGGAAACTACCAATTCCCGTATCCACCGGGCCTCTACATCGTTGCCATGCCGTTCGCGCGACTGGTGCGGCGCGGCGCCTCCGACATGACGCTCCTGCGCACGATCGTCTGTAGCGCTGACGTCCTCGCAGCGCTGCTCCTCTACAACCTCGCGGTGAGAATTCGAGGCGATCGTCTCGCAGGCGCGCTGGCCGTCGCCACGTATCATTTGATCCCGCTCGGCTTCGCGGTCGTGACGACGGGGAATCTCACGAACGCGTTCGCGCAGTCTCTCTCGGTCGTGGCGTTCGCGCTGATCGCCGGCAGCGCGGTCCGCCGCGAGCGCGCCGCCGCCGTTCTCGTACTCGCGATCGCGCTCACCGGCGCGAGCCTGTCGCACACGAGCGCGTTCGCGATCGTCTCCACCGCCGCGATCACGATCGCGCTCCTCTTCTGGCTGCGTGGAGGACCCGCGCTTCGCTCACCAGCAATCGCGGTCATGGCCGCGACGGCCATCGCCATCGCGGCCGCGGTCGCGATCTACTACGCGCATTTCATGGATACGTACCGCACGGAGCTCGCGCGGATTGGGACCGAAACGGCCACCGCGGCGCCCGACGCGGGCGGGCGCACGATCGGCGAGCGGCTGGGCGCCGTGCCGAGATATCTGAATATCTATTTCGGCGTCCCCGTGCTCTTTCTCGCGGGATGGGGAGCGGTGGAGCTCGCGCGCCGAGGCGCGCGCGATCGCGTCACGCTGACGGCTGCCGGCTGGGCGCTCGCCTGCGCGGTCTTCTTCGCGATCGGAATCCTCACGCCCGTCGACATGCGGTACTACCTCGCGGTGATTCCGTCGATCGCCATCGCCGCCGCTGTCGGCGGCGCGATCGCTTGGACCGCCGGCGGGCGCCGTCGCGTGATCGCTGCCGTGGTGTTCGCGTGGATGGTTGCCGACGCGGTGCGCGCGTGGTGGAGTAATCTTGGTTGATTCAATGAACGAAGGGACGCCCATGACGCTCGTCGAACGCATCTCTCAGGACATCGCTGGCGCGATGCGCGCGAAGGATACAACGCGCCTCGCCGCGCTCAGAATGGCAAAAGCTGCGTTGATGAACCGCGAAGTCGAGCGCGGCAGAGCGCTGGACGACGGGGAGTCGCAGCAGGTGCTGGCGTCGTTGATCAAACAGCGGCGCGATTCGATCGAGCAGTTCAAGAAAGGCGGCCGCGACGATCTCGCCGACAGGGAAGCCGCGGAGATCGTGACGCTCGAAACGTATCTTCCTCCGCCCATCGACGCCGCCGCCCTCGAGCGCATCGTGGACGACGCGATCAAGGAGACAGGCGCGGCGTCGGCAAAGGATTTGGGAAAGGTGATGAAAGCGGTCATGCCGAAGCTGGCCGGCCAGACGGTGGACGGCAAAGCGGTGAACGACATCGTCCGGCGCAAGCTCGGTTGAGGCATGCAAACTTTTCGCGCCGGTGCTCGTCTAATCTCGTTGAAAGGCACGCACAAGCCTCTCATCCATCCTCCATCAGGCTTCTGCCGCGAGGCAGAAGCCTTTTTTTGTACGCCGCGTCTCACTTCCGCAACACCTGGTGCTCCAAGCGTCCGGATTCGAACGTGTCCGGCAGCCAACCGATGAGCTCGCGACTGGCGCGGTCCGCGGGCCTTATCAGCGTTGCGACGATGGCCAGCCGGCTGCTCGGCGTGGCGCGGGAAATCGTGCTGGCGCGCCTGTTCGGCGCGTCGGCGGACGCGTCGATGGACGCGTTCAACGTGGCGTTCCGCGTGCCGAACCTGGTCCGCGATCTCTTTGCCGAAGGCGCGATGACGGCGGCGTTCGTGCCGACGTTCACGCGCGTGCTCAACACGCGCGGCCGCGATGCCGCCTGGCGCCTCGGCAATCTCGTGATCAACGCGCTCGTCGTCGTCACCGCCGTGCTCGTGCTCGTCGGGATCGTGTTCGCGGAGCCGATCACGCGCGTGATCGCCTCGGGCGAGAAGTTCGCGTCGATTCCTGGAAAGCTCCAACTCACGACGCAGTTGACCGAGATCATGATGCCGTTCCTCACCACGATCGCGGTCGCGGTCGCGATGATGGGCATGCTGAACTCGCTGCATCGCTTCTTCGTGCCGGCGCTCTCGCCGGCGATGTTCAACGTCGCGACGATTCTCTGCGCGTTCCTGCTGGTGCCGGTCATGCAGCCGCTCGGCCTCCCGCCGATCGCGGCGATTGCGATCGCGACGGTCCTCGGCGGGATCGGTCAGATTGCCGTGCAGTGGCCCGTGCTTCGCGCGGAGGGCTTTCGATACCGGCCGGTATTGGACTTCCGCGATCCCGACGTGCGTGAGATCCTGCGATTGATGGGGCCGGCGACGCTCGGGCTCGCGGCCGTGCAGATCAACGTCCTCGTCAACACGTCGCTCGCGACGACGGAGCCTCAGGGCGCGGTCTCGTGGCTGCAGTACGCGTTCAGGTTGATGTATCTGCCGATCGGACTCTTCGGCGTCTCGATAGCGACGGCCGCGCTGCCGCACATCTCCAAGCAGGCGGTCGACGCGGACAAGGCGGGCATACGCGGCACGATCTCGGCTGGACTTCGGATGATGCTGATGCTCAACGTGCCCGCGACGGTCGGGCTGATGGTGCTGGCCTATCCAATCGTGGAGCTCGTGCTGGAGTACGGCAAGTTCGCGGCGCGCGACACGTCGGCGACGGCGGCGGCGCTGATGTTCTACGCGCCGGGCCTCCTCGGATATTCCGCGGTGAAGATCGCGTCGCCCAGCTTCTACGCGATGGGCGACAGCCGGACGCCGGTCGTCGTGAGCGTCAGCAGCGTCGCGGTGAATCTCGTGCTGAACATCGGGCTGGTGCGCGTGATGGGCTATCGCGGCCTCGCGCTCGGGACCGCGATTGCCGCCGTGTTCAACGCGGGCGTGCTTCTCGTCGTGCTGCGGCAACGGCTGGAAGGCCTCGACGGCCGCCGCGTCGGTATCGCGCTCGTCAAGATCCTGGCCGCGTCGGCGCTGATGGGCGTTGCCGCGCACTATGCGTCGGGCTTTTCGTACGGGCTCCTTCCTGGGCACGCGTGGTACGTTCGGATGGTGCGCGTGTTCGGGACGATCGCGGCCGCCGTGCTGGTGCTGGCCGCGTCCGCGCGTCTGTTGAGAATCCAGGAGCTGAGCGTGGCCATGGACCGCGTGCTCGGTCGTTTCGTTCGTCGCTAACGTGTCTCGCCTACGCCTACATCCAACAATCCTGCTGATGGCCAGCGCCCACGTGATGGTCGACGGCTACGGCAACATTTACGCGCCGCTGCTGCCGCTGCTGATTCCAAAGCTGGGACTTTCGCTTGCCGCGGCAGGCACGCTCACGATGCTCTTTCAGATGTCGGCGTCCGTGGCGCAGATCGGCTTCGGCCGGCTCGCGGATCGGTGGCATCCACGCGTGCTGGTGATGGTCGGTCCCGTCGTGTCGGTGACGGTCCTCAGCATGCTCGGCCTCGCGAGCTCGCCCGTGGCGCTCGCCGTAGTGCTCGTCATCGGCGGGCTCGGCGCGGCGGCGTTTCACCCGCCCGCCGCGGCGCTCGCGCATCGACTCGGCGGCGATCAGCCCGGCCTTGCGATGTCCGTCTACATCACCGGGGGCACGCTGGGATTCTCGCTCGGACCGCTCATGTTCGCGCCGTTCGCCGAGCGATTCGGCTTGTCGTGGACGCCGCTGCTCGCGATCCCTGGCCTCGTCGTCGTCGCGTTCTTTCTGTCGCGCGTGCCGCCGATGCCGTTGCACGCGGCGTCCAGCGGCGGACTGCGGATGCTCGCGCCGTACGCGAAGCCGCTCGCGCTTCTCTACACGATCGTCGTCCTTCGCACCCTCGCGGCGATCTCGTTCTCGACGTTCGTGCCGGTGATGCTCACGCGGCGCGGGCTCAGCGTCACGGAAGCCGGAACGGCGGTCGCGCTCTACCTGTTCGCGAGCGGCATCGGCGGCTTCTTCGGCGGACCGACCGCGGACAGGTTCGGCGCGAAGAAAGTGATCGCGCTGTCGCTGATCGTTGCGACGCCCTTTCTGTTCGCGGCGCCGTTCTTCTCCGGGTGGGCATTCGTCGCTCTGCTGGCGATCGGCGGGTTCTTCCTGCAGTCGACATTGCCCGTGAACGTCACGTTCGGTCAGGCGCTCGCGCCGGTCAGCGCGGCAACGGTGTCGTCCATCATGATGGGGTTCGGCTGGGGCACCGGTGGATTGAGCGTGCCGATCGTCGGCCTCATCGCCGACCGCATCGGGATCGAGCCCACGCTGTCGGGCCTCGCGCTGATTCCGCTGGCCGCCGCCGCGTGCGCGCTGCCGCTGCCGTCGCGCGCTCGAGTCGCCGCGCCCGTCCGGCCGGCCGAGGTGGTCGTACCGGAAGCAGACGCCTGAAGGCGCTGTGGTACGATAGCAATCGGACCGCGCACGATGTCCCGCTACGCTCCTTCCTCCTCCGTCAGCTACGCATTCGGTCCCGGTCCAATCTCGCTCGCGGTCAAGTGGATCATCATCATCAACGTCGCGATCTTCGTCGTGACGACGTTCGCGCCGCCGACGTTGTTCGACTATTTCGGCCTCGTGCCCGCGAGCGTGATCAAGCGCGGGTGGATCTGGCAGCTCGTCACCTACATGTTCCTCCACGGAGGCGCGCTGCACATCCTGTTCAACATGCTCGGCATCTGGATGTTCGGCGTCGAGCTCGAGCGCCGGTGGGGCACGAACTTTTTTCTGAAGTACTACTTCGTCAGCGGCATCGGCGGCGGCTTGACGTTTCTGCTGATCTCGCTCCTGCCGTTCGCGGCGGTCGCGCCGATGTACTTCACGCCCGCCGTCGGCGCGTCCGGCGCGCTCTTCGGTCTGCTGCTCGCCTATGCGATCTATTGGCCCGAACGGCCGGTGCTGCTCGTGCTCACGTTCGTGCCCGCGCGC
Source organism: Vicinamibacterales bacterium (assembly GCA_036556425.1). Classification (GTDB taxonomy): domain Bacteria; phylum Acidobacteriota; class Vicinamibacteria; order Vicinamibacterales; family 2-12-FULL-66-21; genus DATBJJ01. The sequence goes on along the minus strand of DATBJJ010000048.1, from coordinate 100,776 downwards.
ATCTTCGTGATGATCTACGGCGGCCTCGCGCTGCTGAACACGTTCCAGCCGAGCCGCGGCGTCGCGGATGCGGCGCATCTCGGCGGGATGGTTTTCGGGTATCTCTACTTGCAGGGCGGACGCGGCGGATTCGGGTCCGAGATCAAGTACCGCTATCTCAAGTGGAAGATGAACCGGCTGCGGAGAAAGTTCGACGTCTATTCAGGCGGCCGGTCCGATTGGGACGGCAAGATCCACTGATCGTTCACTTGTGAAAGTACGTATCGGTGTGATCGAGCCAATCCTGGCGGATCGGACTGAACACGTCGAGCTCGAAGGTGTCGTCGAGCGCCTCGGCCTGGTGTTCGATCCATGACGGGATGTGCAGGACCTCGCCCTCGCGCAATGTGATCTCTTCCCCGCCGACCAGGAACTTCATTGCGCCTTGCAGCACGTACGTCATCTGTTCGCTCTCGTGCGAATGCATCGGCACGAGCGCGCCTTTCTTCAAGTAGATCTGCGCGACCATCTCCCGATCGCCCGTCACGATCTTCCGCGAGATCATCTCGGTCACTTTTTCGAGCGCGATCTCGTCCCACCGGTGCAGCCGGACCGTCTGAGTGCTCAAGGCACAGGGCTCCTGAAAAGAGCCGCGATTATAGCACCGTAATCGATTGCAGCCACGGGAGTTCCGGGCTTGGCCCAGCCGGCGGCGGCCGGCGGGCCGGATGGTATAATCCCGGGTTGAGCAAGCGCGTCATCACCCGCATTTTTGAACTCACCGGGGTTTCTGGGCATCGGGGCTCGAGGGGGACGCTCGACGCATGAAGGGCACGGCCGTTTCCAACGGCAGGCGCACGGGAACCGAGCGCGAGACGATCGGTCTCGAAAAACTGAGTCGAGAAGATTTGCTCCGGGCGTACCGAACGATGGTGCTGTCCCGCCGTCTCGACGACAAAGAAATCCAGCTCAAGAACCAGAGCCTGATCTTTTTCCAGATCAGCGGCGCCGGCCACGAAGCAATCCTCGTCGCGGCGGGCATGAATCTCAAAGGCGGATACGACTGGTTCTATCCGTACTATCGCGACCGCGCGCTGTGCCTCACGCTCGGCGTCACGCCGCGCGAGATGCTTCTCGCCGCGGTCGGATCAAAAGACGATCCCGCGTCCGGCGGACGGCAGATGCCGTCGCACTGGGGACATAAACAGCTCAACATCGTCTCGCAGTCCAGTCCGACCGGCACGCAGTGCCTTCAAGCGATCGGCGCGGCGGAAGCCGGCCGGATCTACGAGCGGGTCGCCGACATCGAAGGACGTGACGAGAAATTTCACCGGGACGAAGTCGTCTACATCTCCGCCGGCGACGGCACGACGAGTGAAGGAGAATTCTGGGAATCGCTGAACTCCGCGTGTCTCGGACGGCTGCCGGTCGTGTATGTGATCGAGGACAACGGCTACGCGATCTCGGTGCCGGTCGAAGTGCAGACGGCGGGCGGCGACATCTCGAAGCTCGTGTCGTCGTTCCCCGCGCTCTTCGTGCAGAGCATCGACGGCACCGATTTCGTCGCCAGCCATCGCGCGATGCAGGACGCGGTCGCGTACGCGCGCGCGCGGAAGGGACCCGCGCTCGTCCACGCGCGGGTGATCCGTCCGTACTCGCACTCGCTCTCGGACGATGAAAAGCTGTACAAGACGTCGGCGGAGCGGGCCGCCGAAGCGACGCGCGATCCGATCGTCAGGCTCCGCGCGCTGCTGGTCTCGGAGCACCTCGCCACCGACGAGGAGCTGACCGCGGTCGCTCAGGAAGTGGACCGCGAGATCAACGAGGCCGCCGAAGCGGCCATCGCGGCGCCGAAGCCGTCACCCGATACCGCAACGCTGTACGTCTACTCTCCGGACGTGGATCCGGCGTCCGCCGACTTCTCGACGCCGCCGGCGCCGGAGGGCCGTCCCGACACGATGGTCGCGGCCATCAACCGCACGCTCAAGGACGAGATGGCGCGCGATTCGCGCATCGTCGTCTTTGGAGAGGACGTGGCGGATTGCAGCCGCACGGACGCGCTCGCCTCGGTCCCCGGCAAGGGCGGCGTCTTCAAGGTCACCCACGGTCTGCAGCGCGCGTTCGGGAACGATCGCGTGTTCAACTCGCCTCTCGCCGAAGCGAACATCATCGGCCGCGCGACCGGCATGGCGACGCGCGGCATCAAGCCCGTGGTCGAGATTCAGTTCTTCGACTACATCTGGCCCGCGATGATGCAGATTCGCGACGAGCTGACGATGCTGCGGTACCGATCGAACAACGTGTTCTCGTGCCCGATCGTCATCCGCGTCCCCATCGGAGGATACCTGCGCGGCGGCGCGCCGTACCACAGCCAGTCGGGCGAGAGCATCTTCGCGCACTGCCCGGGCATCCGCATCGCGTTCCCGTCGAACGCGCAGGATGCAGCGGGGCTTCTGCGAACGTCGATACGCTGCGACGATCCCGTGCTGTTCCTCGAGCACAAGCATCTCTACCGGCAGACGTACAACAAGGGTGAGTATCCGGGCGCGAACTACATGGTTCCATTCGGCAAGGCTGCCGTGCGGCGCGAAGGCGACGACGTGGTCGTGCTGACGTGGGGCGCGTTGGTGCAGCGGTCGCTCCTCGCGGCGCAGCAGGCCGAGAAGCATGGCATCAGCGTCATGGTCGTCGACCTGCGTACGATCATGCCGTTCGATTGGACGACCATTGCCGCCGCGGTCGCGGGCACGAGCCGCGTGGTCATCGCGCACGAGGATCAGCTCACCTGCGGGTTCGGCGCCGAGCTGGCCGCCCGCATTTCGAGCGATCTGTTCCAGCATCTCGACGCGCCCATCCGGCGCGTCGCCGCGCGCGACACGCCGGTGCCCTATTATCCGGACCTCGAAGAAGTGATCCTCCCGCAATCCGCGGACGTGTTGAAGGCGATCCGAGAAGTCGCGGCCTATTGAGGTGATCCTCCGCACGCTTGGCCTTTGCGCGCTCGTCGCGGCCGCGCCTCGCGCGATTGCGATCGAGACGCTCCGATCGGTCGGCGGCCTTCCCGCCCACGTGGCCGGGCGGTTCAACGAGCTCACCGTCTGCCGTCAGCTCGCCGACGGAACGTTCCTCGTCTTCGACCGGCGATCGCAGACGGTCTTCAGCGTGGCGCCGTCCGCGGACGCCGCGACCCCGATCGTCACGATCGGCGCGGAGCCCGGCCGGATCATCCAACCCTACGCGTTCGACGTCGCAGGCAACGGTGTGTTCGTCGTCGCGGACGCGCCCGAGAATCGGACGCGCGTGCAGTCGTTTCTCCCGAGCGGCTCGCGGCTCACCGGCTTCTCGCTTCAAGGGCGCGGGCTTCCGCTGCTCATCGACGGTGTCGCGATCACCGGCGTCGCATCCCTCGTGCTGTCGAACCGATCGATTTTCGTGAGCTGGCCGGAAACCGGATCGCTCGTGACCGAGCACGGCCTCGACGGCATCTCGAGCCGGACGTTTGGCGAGCTGCGCCCCACGGGACACGAGCAGGATCGCGCGCTGCATCACGCGCTCAACAGCGGCCTCGTCGTGATCAATCCCGAAGGCGGGTTCTACTACGTGTTCGTGGCGGGCGTTCCGACGTTTCGCAAGTACGAGGCGTCGGGGACGATGGTGTTCGAGCGGCACATCGAGGGCGTCGAGCTCGACGAATACATGCGGACGCGCCCGACGGCATGGCCGCGCCGGAAAACAGGTGACGGAGAGCTGCCGGTCGTGCGGCCCGTGGTCCGCGCCGCGGCCGCTGATGCCAGCGGCAACTTGTGGCTCTCTCTCGATACCGCGCACACCTACGTCTACGATCGGCGAGGCGACAAACAGCGCGTCGTTCAATTTCGCGCCGCGGGCCTGGTCGCGCCGACGAACATGTCGTTCACGAGCGCCGGCCGGCTGCTCGTCACTCCCGGATGTTTTCTTTTCGATGCGGGCTCAGCGTCCCCAAAGCCCCGAGCTGCAGGTTGAGATCCTCCGGCGTCAGATCGAACTGACGGCAGAGATCCAGAATCGTTTCTTCGAGACGCATCAACGCAAGGCCGACGGCCTCGGTCTCGTCCGCCGTCAGCGTTCGCGCTTCGACGCGCCGGATCGCCTGGCGCTCGAGAAGCTGACGAAGGAAGTCGACGAGCGTGAGCACGAGCTTCGCGACCGAACGCCGGACGTCTTCCGGATCGGCGTTCCATCGCGACACCGTCGCCGGCTTCGCCGCGGTGCGAGTTCGTCGAGGCAAGGGCCGTCTCTTCGAGGCCGGCTTCGCGCGGCGTTTACGCTTCATCCCAGAGATCCGGCGCAAAGGCGAACGGCGGCATCGGTCCGGAAATCATGACGGACGCCGGCGAGCTCGATTCGAAGGCGACCGCTTCGACGCGCGATCGGTAGCGCGCGAGACGTCCGTTCGGCACGAGATGGTTGATCGTCAGCTCGATGGACTCTCGTCCGGGATCGATCGATTCGGCGGACACGATTGCCGCCACCGATCGCCGGATTGCGTCGGCGAGGGGCGGGACGGCGGGTCGGTTCGATTCCGCCCGTGAGAGCAGGTAGTCGGTGCCGCTTGCCGCCGGCATCGCGGGCGGACGAGCGGGCGCCGATCCCAACAGGCGCACGGTCATCTGGCTCTTGCCTTTGACGTTCCTCAGGGCGGCCACGAGCATACGCCCGCGCAGCGACGCGATGCGCTCCAGCTCGTCTCGCTCGACGAGCGCGCCGAACCTGACGGGCACGATCGCGTTCACGCGCTGGTGCACGCTCGCAACCACGCGATATTGATCGCGCAGCGCTTTCTCGGACAGCGGAGGGGCCTTCGTACGCCGCTCGGCCGCCGCAGCGACGCCGCCCAACTCGACGCGCTCGATGCGATGGCCCGCGACGCGCGGCAGCCGGACGCCCGGCTCGACGATCGCATAAACGTAGAGCGTGCGGGTCATTCCCAACCGGACGTCACTGCTCCTTCAACCGATCGGCGGCGACGAGCAGCGCGGACAGCCGAAGGTACACGAGATCGACGTTGGCGAGCGCGAGGATCACGTCGGCGTTGAGCACCACGCCTTTGTTCAGCAAGCTGTCGATCACGTCGAGCAGCGAGGCGTCCGACGTCTCGATGCGGGCCTTTTGCCGCCGCGCCGGAACTCTCGCCTTAGGCGCGCCGCGGGGCGGAGACGGCCGCCGCGGCGAGGGAGGCGGAGGTGTTCGCGGAATCGTCGAGTGGCGAACGGGGCGGCGCGTCACGCGCGCTCCACGAAGTTGTACGCGGGCCAGGGGCCGGTCAGCGCGAAATCGGCCCCGGCTTTTCGACAGTTGCTCGCCGACCGGCGCGCGGCCGCTCTGAAACGCGCCTTGCGATCGGCGCGGACGAGAAACGCGGCATCCACGAGCGGCGGCGTGGTCGCGCCCTCGGGCGCCTCGCGGCGCCGCGCTGCGCGAGCGAGACGCTCGAGCGCCCGGTAGGCGGCCTCGGCGGCGTCGGCCGCCTTCACGATCGCGGCGCGCGCGTCGTCGCGCGCCCGCATCTTCGCCGAGAGAAACGCGGTGCCGGTCGACGGTTTCGACGCCGATCGTTCGCGCGCCGATGGATCCGGCGCGCGGCGCGTCACGCGCACGCCCCACTCCTGGCATCCGCGAATGCGTTTCAGAATCGCGCCGACGTCGCGGATCTTGCCGCGAAGATCGGCGACGGCGCGCTCGCGCGTCGAGAACATCGTGAACAACTTCATGGGCACGACGGCCGCGCCGCGCGCGGACGCGAAGCGCTCGACAATCGCCTCGTGCGCGACGGCGGCGTCCGCGACCCAGTTGACGTCCTTCAGCCGCTCTTCGAGGCGGTCGGAGCCATAGGTTGCGAGCGGCACTTCGGCGGCGACGGCCCACAGCGATTTGCCGACGGGAAGGATGACGGGAGCCGTTGCTCCAGGAACCCCGACCGATACGCGCGCGAGCGACGGCTGGCGCGTCTGCTCGACGAGGCAGTAGATGTAGATCGCGGTCTGCGGCATGGCAGTACGCGGGGGCGTTCGGAGGCTCAGTGCTCGTCGCCTTCGAAGGTTGCTTCGACGCCGGTGACTCGGTAGTTCTCGGGAGACTCGGCCGGCGAGTCGGCGCCCTGCTGGCGCTCGCGAATCTCTCGCAGCCGCGCGAGGATGTCCGCCTCGAGCGCCTCGAATTCCGCCTGGCTCATCTCGCCGAGATCGACGCGCATCTGCGCGGCGAGGAGCTGCTCGCGCAGCGCGCCGTCGTCGTTCAACTCGCTGTCGACGACCGTCGCGACCTTGTCGAGCACGAAGCGCAGTCCGCCGATGAGGAGGGAATCAAGCAGGAACACGAACCGCTACTGCGCCCTCTCGAGCTTCAAACGGATGTTGACGAAATTGTACGGCGGCCATGGCCCAGTGTACTTGAACGTCAGCTTGTCGTAGCGCTGGCCGATATCCTTCACGCGCGCGTCGAAGGCGTTCTCGGCGTCGCGGGCGACCAGGAAGGCCGCGTTCATGATCATGCGATCGCCGATCGGCTTGTTCGATCGCGACGCAACGGACACGTCGCGCAGCGCCTGGAAGATCTCCGTGACGTACCGCTCGGTACGTCCCTGAAGCGCCGCGTCGATCAAGCGTCCGTACTGCATGCGCGCGAAGTACGTCGAGCCTTTCTGCGAGGAGATTTCTCCCTTGAGGCGGCGGATGTCCTCTTCTTCCTCTTCGATCTCGCGGATCATCTGATCGCGATCCCACAGCACTTTGAGGCCGAACTCCACCTTGCCTTGCATCTTGCTCAAGACGTCGCTGAACGCGTCGTACGCCGATCGCAGAAGCTCCATGATGTCGTGATCTGTTTTGAACACGGTCCCGAACGACATCGGAATGACGGTGTGGTGCTGCATCACCGTCTCGTTCACGCGCTGATGCGCGAGGACGTTGTCCCGCGTGGGATCCTGCACGACCATCGGCGTGTTGGAGACGACCGCGGCAATGTCCTGGAAATGAATCGTGTGAACTTCCGCCGTCTCGGCGCCGATGCCGAGGCGGCCGAAGTTCAGCGGCTGCTCCGACCTGATGATGCAGTAGACGTACTTTCCCTCGTTCGCGTCATCGGTCGACGCCGGCTGCAGCGCGCGGGACCGCCGCGACGCGGCCGGCATGCGGACGCGCTCGAGCTTTCCGCGGCCGAGCGCCGCCGGCGCCGAGCGTGGTTGACGCTCGCGCGTTTGTGACGAAGGAGACCGACTGGGTTTCCGTCGCCGGGTCGAAGTGCCCGTCGAACCTTTGCGGGGTTTCGGCATGGCTATGAGTGTTTGGTTCGGCCTGATGCGCGGGGCGCCCTCCGGGCGGTCGTCTGTTCACCGCGACGGACCGATAGCATACGCTGGATTTCGGTTACGAGCGCGTCGGGAAGACACGGTTTGGTGACGAACGCATCGCAGCCCGCTTGACGGGCGCCTTCCGCATGGCCCGCGAGCGCGTGCCCGGTGAGCGCGACAATCGGAATGTGCCGCGTCCGTTCGTCCGCCTTCAGTCGCCGCGTGGCCTCCCATCCGTCCATCTTCGGCAGCGCGAGATCCATCAAGATGATGTCTGGCATCAGCTCCCGCGTCTTCTCGAGCGCCTCGAGGCCGTTGGCGGCCTCGGCCACGCGATATCCGGAGAACTGCAGGTACGCGGCGTACATCTCGCGCGCGTCCTGATAATCCTCGACGACGAGCACGAGCGGGTTTGAAGATTCCACCATGGCTGTGCGACTAGCGGCGGCGTGCCCGCAAGGGCAGCCTCAGCGTGAACGTCGACCCCTCTCCAACTTTGCTGACGAGATCTATCGTACCGCCCAGCATCTGCGCCAGCCGGCGGCAGATTGACAACCCCAATCCGGTGCCGCCGTAGCCCCGCGCCGGGGAATCGTCGAGCTGACGGAAATCCTCGAAGATCTTCGTGTGCGATTCGGCCGGAATCCCCACGCCCGTGTCGCGCACGGCGATGCAGACCGCGTGGGCCCTCTGATCGAACGCCGACGAGATCGTCACCGACCCGGTCGGCGTGAACTTCAGCGCGTTGCTCAGAAGATTCAACACGATCTGCTTCACCTTCTGCCGATCCGTTTTCACGTGCGCGATCGAGCTGCGCATCCGCGTGTTCACGGCGAGGTTCGATCGGCGGATGATCGGCTCGAGCTCCGACATCACTTCGTCGACGAGATCCGCGATCCGGAAGCGCGTGACGTTGAGCGGCATGCGGCCCGCTTCGATCCGCGTGATGTCGAGGATGTCGTTGATGAGCGCGAGCAGATGCCGCGAGTTCGAGTCGATGCGCGTGAGGCTCTTGCGCTGCGGATCGGTCACGGCGCCGGTGACGCCGAACAGCAGCATGTGCGTGTATCCCAGAATCGCGTTCAGCGGCGTGCGGAACTCGTGCGAGATGTTCGCGAGGAACTGCGATTTGAGCGCGGACGCCTGCTCGAGCTCGATGTGCTGTCGCCGGAGCAGCTCGTTCTGCTGCGCGAGTTCCGCGGTCGCTTCCTGAACCTTCCGCTCGAGTTCGACCGACACGTGCTTCAGCCGCTCGTACAGCCCTTCCTTTTCGAGCGCCTCCGTCAGATCGTGGAGGATCGTGACCACCCAGACGAGCTCGCCCTGCTCCGAGAGGATCGTCCCGGCCAGCGCTTCGACGGGAAGCGCCCGCTGGCTGAATGGATCGGTCAACTGAATCTCGCCGCGATACCGCTGCTCGCCCGTTCGCGTGAGCACGTTGGAGACGAACGACGTCAGGTTCGCGCCGTTCGCGCGAACGCTGCGCTGCGCCGAATCGGCCGCCGTCGCGGGCACGCTGAAGAGCCGCTCGGCCGGCTCGTTCAGCAGCACGATGTCCCCTTCCGGATCGGTGACGAGGATCGGATCCGGAACCGAATCGATGATGAGCTCCAGGCGATGGCGCTCGTCGCGCACCTCCGCTTGCGCGACGCGGAGCGTGCGATAGCTCTCCTCGATCTCTTCGCGCGCGCGCGCGAGATCGGTGATGTTGCGCAGAATCGAGACGACGTACGTGCCTTGACGCTCGTCCTTCGCGCGTGAGCTGAGCAGCTCGAACAACAGATCCGATCCTTCGAGCGGATCGACCAGCAGCAGCTCCCGCCGCGACATGTCGGTGTGCGCCACCGCGCTCGTCGAGAGCGCCGCCGAGAAGAGCATGTTGTTGAGGGCCACGGCGCGCCGCCAGCCCTCGCTCGCCTCTTCAGGCGCCGCGAACAGCTTCTCGGCGTGCGTGTTCGCGATCATCAACTTCCCTTCGGTATCCGTCAGGAGAATCGGATCCGTCACCGCGTTGATGATGCTGTACAGGAGCATTCGCTCCTGGCCGAATCCCGCTTCGATGGCGGTCGGACGCATGAACACTCGCGACACGTGCTTCGCGAGCTGCCGCGCGAGCCACAACACATCCGGATGAACCTGCGCGGAGTCCGTGACGACCAGCAGCACGCCGACGGGATCGCCGTCCTCGTCGGTGCGCATCGGCACCGCGTGAAAGCCCGTGCCGTCGAGCGGCGTGCGTGATTCCGACGCGGCGCTGAAAAGCGTCGGCTCGAGACGCCGCATCGCCTGCATCAACGGATGCCGCGCGTCGTCGCGCCCGACAACGAAGTCGGCGAGCGCGGCCGCGGACATGCCGCGATCGGCAATCAGGAGGAGATTGGGGCTGGCGGGATCGACGACGGCGACGATGATTTGATGGATCCGGGCGGTCTGCGCCAACCAGTCGACGCCGTGCCGCGCCGACACCTGCAGGTCGCCGCTTCCGAGCAAGAGCTCGACGAGTGCGAGCTTTGCTTCGATTGCCGACGGATCGACGCCGGCCAGTGGAACGACGGACCCTGCAGAGCCGTGCAAGGGTCAGTCTCCCTCAGCTCTCCGACCTGCGGCGTCGCGCCACGACGCGAGCCGCCTTGGTTTTGGAAACGGCCTCCACCGCGCGGCTGCTCTTGGCGGCGGCGAGCTCGGCGCGCAGCGCCGCGTTTTCCGCGAACACGTTCTGCGCGAGCTCGGCCTGCGGCCGGCTCGCAGGCGCGACCGACCCGACCGCTTCGGAGTATTTCAGATAGGTGTCGATCGACGCGACGACGACGCGCGCCTCGACGGTGATGAGGTCGATCCCGACGAGCGACACGCGCACCCAGGCATCGATCACGATGCCTTTATCCAGCACACGATCGAGAACGTCGATGAGACTTGTTCCGCCTGCCGCCCGTTCTACAGCCATTCTGCGCTCCTCATCGCCTGGAATGCTCCGGTCGATGCCGCCGGACTGAGCCTACGCGCGCCTCCGGCGCCGCGTCTGCGGCGCCGCCGTCAGGACCTCCATCTTGCGCTCCAGCTCGCGAATCTGCGCGCGGAGATCTTCGTGCTCCGCGAGGGCGCGCGGCGCGCGCCCCGGCGACAGATCGCGGTCGTATCGCCACCAGTCCAACCCGATCTCCTGCGCCTTGTCGAGCGAACAGATCAGGAGCCGGATTCGGATGGTGAGCAGCTCCACTTCGGCCAGCGATACCTTGATATCGCCCGCCACGACGAGGCCCTTGTCGAGTACCCGGTCCAGGACGTCGACAAGGCCGGTGGCACGATGATGCGCGGGAAGGTCGAAGGCCATGCGCCAGCGACTATAACCTACGCTCCAGGCACGGGCAATCCGGCGCGGCCCTCATTTGGCGCGCGAATCCGCCGCGTTCACGGTCATCGCGTCTTGCACCGTCGCTCGCGCCGCGTCGCAGTTTCCCACGACGATCTTCAGCACCAGGTCCCGATCGGTGACGACCCCCACCAACTGCCCGGTGCGGGCGTCGACGACCGGAAGCGAAGCGACCGCGTGCCGCCGCATCAGGTCGGCGGCGAGCGTCACCGGATCCTCGGGCGCGCAGTACACAGGTTCTCGCTTCATCACATCGCTGCACGTCGTCATGTTTGGGCTCCGAGTGAGTCGCCGGGGAGGCGAGGCCCGCCGGGAAAGCAAGTCCGCCGAGTGCAAGACAATGGCCAGCTTCGCGTGTGCGAGAACGGCGCCTACTAGCCGGACCATTGGAGCGGTCCGGCCCATCCAGTGAATGAACCTAATGCAGAGGTGTCAGCGGGTGGGCGGTTGACCTTCGGCGGGGGTGATCGCGCGGATCGCGCGTTCGAACGCGAGGTCCCGCGCCCGGATTCTCAGCTCGGCGGTCAGCAAGCCTGCCGGACTCTCGTCGCCCAGGGAGACGATGCGCGACGCGCTGCGATGGCCCCGGACCGAGACCGCGGCCTCGACACACGTGCGAGTGCCGGCTAATCGCAGCCGCAGCTCCTGCTCGCGGTCGCCCAGTCGAATGGCCCGGATCGGGGAGTCGAACCCACGCAATCTGTCATCGTCGCGAACGATCTCGACAGCGAGTGCCTTGGTGAACTTTATGGACGAGGTCAGCCACGCGGCGAACAACGTCGCCGACGCGCGATCGGTGGCGTCGATCTCGAGATGTGTGAAATCTGGTGCCGCTGCTCTGACTTCGGGGATGTCGAAGAAGTGCGCCATCAGGGCCCGCCACTGCGTCAGGCGGGTCCACCGCAGATCGCTGAACGCGCTCGTGTCGACGAGCTCGGTCGCGCGGCGCCACGCCGCAAACGGTTCTTCCTCGTCGAGGACGACGCGGTCCGCGAGATCCGCGAGCGCGTCGAGCGTATCCAGACGGCCGCCGCGCCACCAGAGGAGCGTCGGCAGGCTCGACAACCGCAGCGCCGCGACGGCGTTGTTGACATACGGCGCCTTGAGTCCTTCGAGCGAAACCGTGTTGCCGGCAACGCGCGCGGGAGGCGCCGGATTGTTTCCTTCGGAAATGAGGATCCCGCGCACCGTGCCCGCGTCCCCGAGACGCTGGAGCGTTTCCACCGCGTCCGTCAGCCTGTCGACCGGTCCGACCGCAACGACCGTCGCGACGAGCGCCCGCATCGCGCCGGCGTCGAGGCACAAGCCGCGCGTCATCGCTCCCGAGATCTTCGCGAACGGGACTTCGTCGCCAGGCAGCAATTCAGGAACGGGCGTGCTCACAACGTCCTCCATCGCCGATGATCGCGCTCGATCAGCTCGTCGGCCTTGGGCGGCCCCCACTCGCCGGCTTCATACGCCGGCAGCGCAGCCTCGTCGAGCCGCTTCCATGCCTCGAGCACGGGCGTGATCAACGCCCACGACGCCTCGACGAAATCGTGCCGAGCGAAGAGCGTCGCGTCTCCGAGCATCGCGTCCAGCAGGAGCGTTTCGTACGCCTCGGGGACTTCACCCCCGAACGTCGTCCCATACCGGAAATTCATCATCACCGGCGCGATCTGCATTCGAGTGCCCGGAAGTTTTGCCTCGAATCGCAGCGAGATCCCTTCGTCCGGCTGGACGTTCACAATCAGCAGGTCTGGTTGAACCGGAGACTGACTCGCGCGCCGGAAGATCTCGAGCGGCGGGCGCTTGAACTGAATCGCGATCTCGGTCGTGCGCTTCGGCAGGCGCTTTGCCGTTCGAACGTAGAACGGAACGCCGGCCCATCGCCAGTTGTCGAGACTCAGGCGCGCGGCGACGAACGTCTCCGTCGTCGACTTCGGATCGACGCCTTTCTCGGTTCGATACGCGGGCACCTCGACGCCGTTCACCCAACCTTCGCGGTACTGCGCTCTGACGACGCCTCGCGCGTCGCCGTCGACGACGAGCGGTTGAATGGCGAGCAGCGCGTCCATCTTTCGATCGCGGACGCTTTCCGCCGTGAACGCGATGGGCGGCTCCATCGCGACGAGCGACAGCACCTGCATCAGATGGTTCTGCACCATGTCGCGCAGCGCGCCGGCGCCCTCGTAGTACGCGGCCCGGTGCTCGACGCCGACCGTCTCGGCCGCGGTGATTTGCACGTGATCGATGTAGCGCCGATTCCACACCGGCTCGAACATGCCGTTGCCGAACCTGAATACGAGCAGGTTCTGCACGGTTTCCTTGCCGAGGTAGTGATCGATTCGATAGATCTGCTCTTCGTCGAAATGCTGGTGCGCGAGATGGTTCAGCGCGCGCGCGCTCGTCAGATCCACGCCGAACGGCTTCTCGACGATGACGCGCCGCCATCGCGGCGCCGGCGCTCGCGAGAGACCTGCGGCGCCCAATCCCTCGACGACCGGCGCATACGCCGATGGCGGAATGGCGAGGTAGAACAACACGCCTTCGAGGCCATCGGCTTCATCGAGCTTCGCGTTCAGCCGCTCGTAGAGCGCGGGCGTATCCATCTCGCCGCTGATGTAGAACATCCGGCTCGCGAGCGATTCCGCGACTTGGTCTTGCTCCTTGCCGAGCCCAGCGAACTCCTGGAGGCTCGCGCGGAACTGACGTCTGAACGCCTCGTCGTCCATCTCGGTGCGGGCGACGCCAATCACGGCGAAGTGCGCGGGAAGCCGTCCGCGCCGCGAGAGGTTGTAGATCGCGGGCAACAGCTTGCGGCGTGCGAGATCTCCGGATGCGCCGAAGATCACGAGCGTCGTCGGTCCCGGCGCGGGCTCCAACCGAAGCCCATCGTTGAGCGGATTCTCGGGGACGTTCTCGATCATCTGACGATGATCATAGTTCGAGGCGGTCTTTGCGTTCTTGGTTCCTGGTTCCGGCTATTTCCGCGCGGCAAGATATGACGCGATGGCGTCGAGCTGCTCCGGCGAGAGGCGATCGCCGAACGACGGCATGTCGGCGAGCGGATCGACGGCTTCGGGATCTTCGATCCACGTCTTCAGCTTTGCCTTGTCGTGTTTCTCGCCGGCCTTCGTGAGCTCCGGCCCTTCCTTGCCGCCGTCGCCGTCGATGATGTGGCAGCCGACGCAGTAGCGCGCCCACACGGTCGCCGCCGTTTCGATCTCTGGCGCATAACCCGGATACGGATCGCGCGTGACGCGCCGCACGTACGCGACGATCGCCGCGACCTCTCGCTCGCTTCGCGTCGTCGGAGGCTCGCGCAATCCCGGCGCGATCATCTCGGGATCCGTGGCATGTCCCGCGATCCACTCCGCGCCCCGCGCTACCGAGACAGTCTCGAGCGGATCGGCCATTCCCGTCGTCGAATGGCACTTCGCGCAGCCGCTGTAGCCGGCGATCGCGCGCCCGCCGATTTCGCGCATCGTCCACGAACCGGCCGCGGCGGATTTTGGACGGTCGCGAAACCCGAGCGTCGTCAGCGCGACAACGGCGAGGAAGCCGGCCGTGACGATCGTCATGATCAGCGGACGCCGGCGAGGATGTCGTTCGGGTCCGCGATCGATCCAGGGCAGCAGCGCGAGGAACAACGCGACGAGGGCGGGGATGAAGATCGCGCCAATCACTTCCCACTTGCCTGGAAAGTATTTGAGCAGCTCGAACAGCCCGAGGAAGTACCACTCGGGACGAGGAATGTAACTCGCGTCGGTTGGATCTGCTGGTGCTTCGAGCGCCGGCATCCCACGCCATGAGAACGCAAACACAGCGAGCAGGACGATCGTGACCGCGACCGTGTCCCTGAAAGCCTGATACGGATAGAACGGGAATGGGCGTCCGGTCTTCGGCCGCACGGGACCGGAGCTGCCCTGCAATCGCATCAGGACGATGTGCGCAGCGATCAACAGCACGAGCAGCGCAGGCAGGAAGATCACGTGCGCCGAGTACCAGCGCGTCAACGTGAGCGCGCCGACGGTCGAGCCGCCTTGCAGAATCGCGGCAACCACCTCGCCGGCCAACGGCTCGAGACGCGAGATGTTGATCGTGACGACGGTCGCCCAGTACGCGCGTTGATCCCACGGCAGGAGATAGCCGGTCAGCGCGAACGCGAGCACCAAGGCCAGCAGCACGAGCCCCGACAGCCACGTGAGCTCGCGCGGCGGTTTGTACGAACCGAGGATGACGACGCGAAGAAGGTGGAGCACCAGAAAGACGACGAGGAAGCTGGCGCCGAAGTGGTGCAGGCCGCGCACGAGCCGGCCGGCCGCCGTGCTGCTGATGAACCGCACGCTCTCGTACGCGTGATCGGGCGTGGGCGCGTAGTAGATCGTCAGGACCGCGCCGGTCAGGAGCTGAACCCCGATCAGCGCGAGCAGCACGCTGCCGAGCGTGAAGATCCATCCCGTGCCCGCCGGGATCTCCTCGTCGAGCAGCACGTGACGCACGGCGCGATAGCGCGTCCTCGCGTCGATCCACTGAGCGAGGCGATCCGTGAATCTGCTGCTCGGCGTCACACGCGCACCAGCACGCTGTCGTCAGCGCCGTCGATTCGCGCTTCGATTGTTTGAAGCGGACGCGGAGGCGGTCCGTCGATCACGTGTCCGTTCGCGCCATACACGCCGCCGTGACACGGACACTTGAAGTGTTTGCTCTGCGTGTCCCACAGCACTTGACATCCGAGATGCGTGCAGGTCGCGGAGAACACTTTCACCTCGCGCGCGCCGTTCCATACGAGGAAGACCGTCTCGCGCGAGCGCGCGCGATACCAGCCATCGGCGCGCGGCACCGCCAGCACTCGCGGCACCGGCACGTTCGCCGTCAGCTCGCCGAGCGAGCCGGCGCGAATCCACCGGCTCGTCTCGGCGCCTTTCGCAGGGCGAACCGCGAAGAGACCGACGAGCGCCGACAGCGCTCCGCCAATGATGGCGACCGTCGAGTTGACGAGGAGAGCGAGGAGGCGGCGGCGATCGGGCTCGGGGGTGCGTGCGTCTGATGGCGGCATGATCTCCGAAACTCGGCTTGCGAAGCCGGGGCCATCCTGTCGACGGCGCTAAACCATGGCGTTCCCGCGCGGCGCGTGCCGGCGCGGGCAGGCCAGATTCCCGGATTCGTAAAACGCTTTCGGATGTTACCGCTTTTTGGAGACGTTCAGAAGATAGGCTTTCGCCGTCGGCGTCCCGAGCATGCGCAGCCGCTCGACGGCGTCTCCGCAGAGCTCCTCGCTGCCGCCGTTCCTCTCCGAGTCGGCGATCTGAATGAGCTCGACGTCCGCGCGCGCGTAGAACAAGCCGGCGATGATCGATCGGCGGCCCTCGAGGCTCGCCGTTTTGTACAGCAACGCGAGCTGCGCGGC
This sequence comes from Vicinamibacterales bacterium, assembly GCA_036556425.1. GTDB lineage: Bacteria > Acidobacteriota > Vicinamibacteria > Vicinamibacterales > 2-12-FULL-66-21 > DATBJJ01. The sequence goes on along the minus strand of DATBJJ010000048.1, from coordinate 84,708 downwards.
GCCGCCCGCGACTCCCAGCTTCGTCATCGCTCGGAAACGCAGCTTGCCATCTTTTTCGAGCTGTACGATCTGCAGCAGCCCTTTCTGTTCCGCGCGCTCGCCGAGCGAATCCACGATCTGCAGTTTGACGGGGACGGGGGCCGTCGTATACACGGCCAACAACTCTTTCGAGATCTCCGGACCGCCGAAGCGTCCGAGATCGCGAACCGCCGCGACGCGGACGGGCTCGCTCGCGGTCTTCGCCACGCGGACGACCGTTTCGTGCGCCTTTGGCGATTGCGACTGGGCGAGCGTGAACACCGCCTGTACCGCCGGACCCAGCTCGCCGTCGAGCGCGATCTTGCCGAGAAGCGGCACGACCTTGTCGGCGTCGTCCAGCCGCAAGAGCGCACCGAGCGCGATGATCTTCGCATCCGCGTTGGGGCTCAGGTTATCCGACATCCAGATCGCCGGCGGCGGAGGCGGAAGGGCCGGTTTCGGCGCCGTCGATGCTTTGGCCGGCCCACTCCCTTTCGGACCGTCGGGCGGTACCGGCGCCTGCGGCGATGTTGGCGCTGCAACACGGACGGGAACCGCCGGAGGCGGCGCCTTGACGTCGTTCGGATCTTCACGCGGTGCGTACTTCGAACGCGCAGGCGCTTTGACGGCGGGCGCTTCGGGCGCCATGGCCGTCCACCACAACACATCGCGGCGCTGCAGCCGCACGGCAATCTGCGTTCGCAGGATCTGTCCGTTCTTCACCCACATGCTCTTCGGAAAGTCGCGCTCGAGCCGGCTGATCGACGCGACTGCGGACGCGGGATCGCCTGAGTAGTACTGGCTGTGCGCGAGCCAATACAACGCCTCGTCGCGTCTCGGCTCTTTCGGATCGTCGATCGCCTGGCGCAATTGCTCGATCGCGAGCTGCCATTGCTCGTCCGCGATGTAATCGCGCGCGCGAATCAACCGGCGCGATTCCGGTGCGAGCGCTTCCGCCGCGCTCGTCCAGATCGTCGCCGTCGCAAGAACAACGGCGATCGTGGCTGCGAATGTATTCCGGAGTCTCATCGTCGTCCTGCCGTTCGTTTTCAGTCTACAGACCTGCCGCCGCCACGACTTCCATTCTCGTGACGAGATTGCGCTTCGCGATCAACCGCTGAATCTGCTGCAAATCCCCCGACACCGGCTGCTCGGATGACGCCGTCTGCAGCAGCACCAGCTCGAGATCGCTCATGACTTTCGCGAGCGAGGTGTAGCCGCGATCCTCCGCCGCGAGGCGGTACAACCGTGTATCGCTCAGCAGCGACGATGCGAGCTGACGCTCGAACTCCCAATCGGCGCCGCGCGCCTGCCGCGCGTCCTTGTTCGCGAGGCCCAGGACGACGAGCTTCGAGCGCTCGAAGTGCTGCTCGCTCAGCGCGGTGAATGCCGCGTCGGGCGACGGTGTCGCTTCCGCAGCGATAGTCGGCCGCGGTGGAACCGGATCCAACGTGGGCTGTACTGAAGGTGTCTGCACGCTCGCCGTCGTGCCCGTGTTTCGCGCGCGGTCGGTGCTCCCGTCCCGAATCACGTACGCAATGCTCATCGTCGCCAGCGCAAGAATCGCGGCAACCTCGAGCGCCGTCGTGTAGCGGAATCGACGCTTCGCCGGCGACGGCAGGGCGAACGGCACGACGCGCTCGGTCTCGCGCTCGATCTGAATCGCGGCGTCGAGCTTCGTCATGAACCGCGTCCAGTCGCCATCCGGCGGCGCGGCGATCACGGGACGCGTCGACAGCGCGGCCCGAATCGTGAACAAATCGTCGAGCGCGCGGCGGCACTCGCCGCATCCCTTCACGTGCCGCTCGACGGCCTCGTGCTCGCGCCCATCGAGCTCGCCGTAGAAGTACAGCTCGATCTCTCCCGACGCCCCACGTTCACACGTGTTCATGCTCGTTCCCCTGCGACGGCTCCCGTCGTCGTCCAAGCCCCACGAAGCCGACCTCGCAATCGATGAATGGCGGCGTGCAACTGACGCTTGACCGTTCCTTCCGCGAGCCCCAGCGATTCCGCAATCTCCGACAGCTTGAGTCCCTGGTGATGCCGCATCACGAACACGATGCGCTGGCCGTTCGGCAGGCGCGCGATCTCGCTCTCGAGCACTTCTCCGAGCTCGCCGGCATACGCGCAGTCCTCGGGGCCCGGCGTCTCTTCCGCCGTGTTGCGCAGGCGCTGCTCGGCTTCTTCCCCGAAGGGCGCGGCGCTCGAAGGATGCTGCCGCCGGCGGTGATCGATGCACGCGTTCATGACAATTCGGTAGAGCCAGGAGGTGAGCTGCGCGTCCTGCCGGAAGCGATCGAGCGAGCGATAGACCTTGATGAACACTTCCTGCGCGATGTCCTCGGCGTCATGGTGGTTGCCCGCGAACTGATAGGCGACCCTATACACCATGGACCGATGCCGCTCGACGAGCGCCTGAAAGGCGGTTGAATCGCCGCTCGCCGCGCGGGATACCAGGTCGAGGTCAGCCATTCAGCATGAATGTCAGAAGTATGACGCGAGAGACCGGCCGGCGGTTGATCGGATTCCGGGGAGAATCCACTGTCGCACCAACCGAGTCAAGTTTCTGGCCCTCAGTGGTTTATACTGTCTGGATGCCCTCGTCACAGAAAGCCGGTCCGGGTGTCGCGAACGCGCTGAGGCGAAACGTCGCGATCATCGCGCACGTCGACCACGGGAAAACGACGCTCGTCGACGCGATGCTGCACCAGAGCGGCATCTTCCGGGCCAACGAGCGCGTGGCGGAACGCGCCATGGACAACACCGACCTCGAGCGCGAGCGCGGGATCACGATCCTGGCCAAGAACACCGCGGTCCACTATCGCGACACGCTCATCAACATCGTCGATACGCCGGGCCACGCCGACTTCGGCGGCGAGGTGGAGCGGACGCTGGCAATGGTCGACGGGGTCCTGCTCCTGGTCGATGCCTCCGAAGGTCCTTTGCCGCAGACGCGTTTCGTGCTCCGCAAGGCGCTCGAGCGCCGGCTCACGCCGGTCGTCGTGATCAACAAGATCGACCGTCCGGACGCCCGCCCGCAGGAGGTCCTGAACGAGGTCTACGATCTCTTCATCGATCTGGATGCGGACGAAGAGCAGGTCGAATTCCCGGTCATCTACGCGAGCGCACGCGCCGGAACGGCAAGCCCGGCGATCGACGTCCGCGGCGACGATCTGCGTCCGCTCTTCGACGCGATCGTCGACAGCGTGCCGCCGCCCAGAGGCGATGCGGACTCGCCGCTCCAGATGCTCGTCGCGAACCTCGACTCGAGCGACTATCTCGGCCGCATCGCGATCGGGCGCGTGTTCAACGGGCGCGTGAAGGTCGGCGATCCGATCGCCGTCTGCAAATTGGACGGCCGCGTGCAGGAAACTCGCGTCACGAAGCTCTTTGCCTTCGAAGGTCTGCGCCGGGTCGACATCACCGACGCGGCGGCGGGCGATATCGTGTGCCTCGCGGGCATCGAGGACATCACGATCGGCGAGACGATCGCCGACGTCGAACACCGGCTCGCGCTCATGCCCATCGCCGTCGACGAGCCGACCGTGTCGATGATCTTCGGCGTCAACACATCGCCGATGGCGGGACGCGAGGGGCAGTTCGTGACGTCGCGCCAGATCAAGGACCGGCTCGAGCGCGAGCTGCTGGGCAACGTCTCGATCCGCGTCGAGCCGACGGATTCGCCCGAGCAGATGAAGGTCCTCGGGCGCGGGGAGCTGCAGCTCTCGATCCTGATCGAGATGATGCGGCGCGAAGGCTACGAGCTGCAGGTGTCGCGCCCTGACATCGTGACGAAGGACGTCAAAGGGCAGGTGATGGAGCCCGTCGAGGACCTGGTGATCGACGTCGCGGAGGAATACCAGGGCGTCGTGATCGCGCAAGTCGGCATGCGGCGCGGAACGATGACGCGCATGGTCAACCACGGCAGCGGACGCGTGCGGATGGAATTCAGAATCCCGGCGCGCGGATTGATCGGGTTCCGATCCCAGTTCCTCACGGAAACGAAAGGAACCGGCATCATGAATCATCTGTTCGCGGCGTGGGAACCGTGGCACGGCGCGATTCCGGCGCGCGCCACCGGCGCGCTCGTCGCCGATCGATCCGGGCCGGCGACCGCGTACGCGATCTCCAACCTCCAGGAGCGCGGAGAGATCTTCATCGAGCCCGGCGTGGCGGTCTACGAGGGAATGATCGTCGGCGAGAACTCGCGCGCGAGCGACATGGACGTCAACGTCACGAAAGAAAAGAAGCAGACGAACATGCGCGCGTCGACGGCGGACGAGGCGATCCGCCTGATCCCGCCGCGCAAGCTCGGACTCGAGCAGGCGATCGAGTTCATCAACGACGACGAGCTCGTCGAGATCACGCCCGGCAGCATCCGGCTCAGAAAGCGCGTGCTCGCGGCCAACATGCGGCCAAAAACGAGTGCCGCGGATCGCGCGGATTCTCGCTGATGACGCGGATCTGATCCGCGTGATCAGAATGGATCCGCGTAATCCGCGTCATGACCTGATCCGCGTGATCCATCCGATCCGCGTGATCCGCGTCTATCGTGACGCCTCGATCTCTCTGATCGTCTCGACGATGAGACGCTCGTTGTCTTCTTTCGTGATGTTGCGCTGCAGGAGCTTCGACGCGATGGCGATCGAGAGCTCCACGGCCTCGGTGCGAATCCTCTGCAGCGCCCGGCTCGTCTCCAGCTCGATCTGCCGCTCCGCGTTGCGGACGATGTTCTCGGCGTCGGCGCGCGCCTTCACCTTCATCTCCTCGGCCGCGCGCCCGGCGTCGGCGCGCGTGCGGGAGATGATCGCGTCGGCCTCCGTGCGCGCCTCCCCGAGGATCCGCGCCGACTCCGTGCGAAGCCGCTCGAGCTCCTGCCGCGCCTGCTTCGCGTCGTCGAACGACTTCCGGATGGCGTCCGCACGCCGATCGAGCGCGTCGAGCAGCGGGCGCCAGGCGAACCTGGCGAGCAGCCCCACGAGCACCAGAAACGTCACGATGGTCCAGATGTAGAGTCCCGGATCGGGCTGGACCAGCGGGTTGTTCATCGCAGCAGTCCCTTTCTACAGGCGTCGGGCCTGACGCTACTTCAACACGATCATCAGCGCGAAGACCTCGGCGAGAATCGCCACGCCTTCGAGCAGGAACAGCGGCAAGTTGACGGCGCCCGTGATGGCCGAGGCCGCGCTCGGCTGACGGCCGATCGCTTCCGCCGCGCCGGCGGCCAGCCGGCCGATGCCGAGTCCCGCGCCGATCACGATGAGCCCGAGCCCGATCCCCGCGCCCATGAATGCGAGCGCCAAATTTGCTGATTCCTGCATGCGCTTTCCTCCAATGAAAAGCTCAGTGATGAGCGTGAATCGCCATCCCGATGAACACCGCGGTCAAGAGCGTGAACACGTAGGCCTGGACCAGCACGACGATGATCTCGAGCGCCGAGATGCCGACGGCGAGCGGCAGCGACAAGACGAGGCCGACGCCGATGCCGACGATCGCCCTGCCGAACAGCTCCGTGAAGATGAACACGAAGGACAGGATCGTCAGAATCGCGATGTGGCCGCCGGTCATGTTCGCCGCGAGACGCATCGTCAGCGCGAACGGCCGGACGAACATGCCCATGATCTCGATCGGAATCAGGATCACGTAGACCGGGAGCGGCAGGCCGTGCGGCGCCAGGTTCATCCAGTGCTGCACGAACCCGTGGGCGCGGGATCCGGCGACGATGATGGCCCCGAACGTGACCGTGGCCAACGCGGCGGTGACGTTGAAGTTGCCGGTCGCGGTCACGCCGCCATGCGTCAGCTTGACCAGGAACGAGTCCTCGGGCAGGTGCAGCACGGTGTGGTTCAGCAGCGCCAGCACGTCGAAGACCGGGATGAGGCCGATGAGATTGGCGCCGAGGATGAAGACGAAGAACGAGAGCACGAGCGGTGTCCACGTCCGCACCCACTTCGAGCCGACGTTCGGCTGCACGATCGCGTCGCGGACGAACTCGACGACGATTTCGAGCGCGTTGGCGGCGCCGGCCGGCGGCGCCTGCTCCTGCTGTTGACGTACCGCGCGGCGCACGATCCATGTGATCGCGACGAAGAGAATCGCCGCTACCAGCCAGATCATGAACACATGCTTGGTGATGGAAAAATCGATGCCGTAGATTCTCGGCAGATGGATGAGCGGATGATCCAGGCTGCTGTTGGCGACGTGAGCGATGATCGTCGCGCCAGCGTCGAATTTCTCGCCGGCGGCTTCCGTCGCGTGCTGGACTTCGTGCGGTTGCATCATAGTGTCAACTGGGACGCGCGAGCAGCCGCTTCAGCAGCAGCGCCTCTCCGGCGTGAAGCGCAACATAATAGCCCGTAAAGCTCGCGATGAACGGTTTCGGCCGCAGCGCGAACATCGCGAGCGCCGCCGCCGCATACGCGCCGAACAGGATCATCTTGACCGCGAACGACGCGATCAGCACGTTCGTGAGCCGTTCCGGAGCTGCCGCATGCGTGCGCACGAGAATCGGCCAGGTCACGACGACGCTGACGAGCGGCGCCGCCATCCCGACGAACACTTCGGGCGACACGCGCGCGCCGCCCAGCGCCATCACCAGCGCGCACGACGCGAGGCTCCCGACAATCATCCAGACGACCGTCATTCGTGCCAGATCGTCTTCACGAGCCCGTAGAATCCGACGACGACGCCGAGGATCAACCCGACGAGCAAGCCCCAGGGTCCGGTCCCCTGCCACGCGTCAACCGCGTACCCCACGCCGCCGAGCAGAATGATTCCGCCGATCAGCGAGTAGCTCGCTGCCGCCGCCGGTCCTGCGCGCTCCACGTTTTCCTGCAGGGATTTGGTCGACCGGGCGAAGGAAAACGGCCGATTGGTTTTTGCCATCTCGCACCGACCGGTAACGTTAACCCATTATACTTCTGGTTTGTGAAAAAGTTCACGAACCATCAAATTCAATAGCCTTCAACGCGAATTCCGGCGCAAAACCCGGCCGTTACCCAACTCGCACCCACTTGACGACGTGTCCCGTCGACGCCAGGAAGCGTTCAAAATCGGGGCCGCCGATCGTCACGCTCGCCGTGTTGATGTTCGGGTGGAAGATCAGCCGCGCGCAGCCGCGCAGATCCTGATCGACGATGACCCGCACGGCGCGCTGCGTGTCGTGGATCAAGCCGAACGGCGACACCGACCCGGGCGTCAGGCCGAGATTCGCCATGAGACGCTCCGGCGATCCAAAGCTCAGGCGATCGTCGCCGACGATCCTCACGAGCTGCCGCAGATCGGCTTGCTTCGCGATCTCGAGAATCACGAGGTAGTGCCGATCGCCCTTCTTGTTTCGAAGGAACAGGTTCTTCACTTTCGCGCCGTCGATGCCGGCCCAATGCTCTGCCGCTTCCTCCGCGGTGAACACCGGCGGATGCGTGAAGACCTCGTAGCGAATCCCCAACGCGTCGAGGGTGGAATACACTTGCGGGGCTGGATCGATTGTGGTCACGGTTCGGCGACGGACTATTCCTCAGTGGCGAAGCTTACCAGCAGATTCGACGACGCGCTGCGATACGCGCACGAGGTCCATAGCACGCAGGTCCGCAAGGGAAGCGGCGCCCCCTACATCGGTCATCTGATGGGGGTCGCCTCGATCGTGCTCGACGACGGCGGCGGCGAAGATGAAGCGATCGGCGCGCTGCTCCACGACGCGGCGGAGGATCAAGGCGGACGCGCGCGGCTCGAGGACATCCGCGCGCGGTTCGGCGAGGCCGTCGCGAAGATCGTCGAGGACTGCACCGACTCGTGGAGCGAGCCGAAGGAGCCCTGGCTCGAACGCAAGCAGGCCTACATCCAGCACGCCCGCAAACTCACTGGTCCCAGCCTGCGTGTGTCCGCCGCCGACAAGGTCCACAATGCCTACGCGATCTTGCGCGACCTGCGGACCACCGGCGAGCGCGCGTGGACGCGATTTGCAGCAACGCCGGACGATGTGATGGCGTATTACGAGTCGCTGGTGCGGGCCTATCGGGAGGCCGGCGGCGGCGTGCTGGTCGATGAGCTGGATCGGATCGTGAGGGGCATTCAACGGGAAATGGGTTATTAGGATATAACTGACGTCGCAACTGCGAGGAAAAGGAGTCGATGCTGATGCGAGTTCGAATCATGGCGTTCGCGATGCTGCTGTTGACCGTCGCCTTGGCCGCGCCGGCGCTGGCGCAGCAGACCGCGAAGCCGCTGCGGGAACCGGACGTCATCTTTGTACCAACTCCGGCGGAAGTCGTGACGGCGATGTTGAAGCTGGCCAACGTCACATCAAAGGACCTGGTCTACGATCTGGGCTGCGGCGACGGCATGATCGTGACGGCGGCGGCGAAGGAATTCGGTGCGCGCGCCGTGGGGATCGACATCAACCCGGTGCGCGTGAAGGAGGCCAACGAGCGGGTCGCGAAAGCAGGCGTCACCGACAAGGTCAAGATCCTCAACGAGGATCTGTTCGAGGCGAAGATCAGCGACGCCACGGTGATCACGCTGTACTTGCTGCAGACGCTGAACGAGAAGCTAATCCCGAAGCTGAACAAGGAGCTGAAGCCGGGAACGCGGATCGTGTCGCAGACCTTCTCGATGGGCGACAAGTATCCGGCGGAGAAGACGGTGGAGGTCGCGGGCCGCAGCGTGTACCTGTGGACCGTGCCGATGAAAGAAAAGAAGTAGCGAGAAAGAGCGGGGACACTCAACGTTGACTGTCCCGTTTGAGTGTCCCCCCGTTCCCCGACTACAACCTGCTCAGCGCGCGATCGATGATCGCGAATCCCTCCCGAAGCTGGGCCTCGGTGACGCACAACGGCGGATTCGTGAAGAAGGTGTGCCACCGCACGAACGTGTAGAGCCCCTCCTCGCGCAGCAGCGCCGACAACTTCCGCGTCGCCGCCGACGTCTGACCGAACGGCGCGAGCGGCTCTTTCGTCGCCTGATCGCGCACCAGCTCCACGATGCCGAAGAGGCCAATCGATCTGTGGGCGCCGACAGATGCATGCTTCGACGCCAGCTCCTCCTGCAGCCGCTTCATCACGGGACCCAACCGGCGCGCGTTGCCGATCATGTCGTCTTCCTCGTACGCGCGAATCGTGGCGAGCGCCGCGGCGCACCCGAGCGGATGGCTGTTGTAGGTCAACCCGCCGCTGAACACCTTCTCGCGGAAGTGATCCGCGATCCGCTGCCGGATGCCGACGGCCCCCATCGGCACGTACGCGCTCGTCAGCCCCTTGGCCATCGTGATGATGTCGGGCACGACGTTCCAATGGTTGACGGCGAACCACTCCCCGGTCCGCCCGAATCCCGACATCACCTCGTCGCACACCATCAAGATCCCGTGCTTCGAGCAGAGGTCGCGCACGCCTTGCAAGTACCCGTCGGGTGGAACGAGGACGCCGTTGGTCCCGCTGACGGTCTCGAGGAAGAACGCCGCGATCGTCTGCGGTCCCTCCAGCTCGATCACTTCCTCGAGCATGGCCAGCGAGTCCGCCGCGGAATCCCAGCCTCGCGCCATGCCGTGATATGGGTCGAGAACGTGGACGACGCCCGGCATGCCGGGCTCGGTGCTCCACCGGCGCGGATCGCCGGTGAGCGCGATCGCGCCGTGCGTGCCGCCGTGATACGAGCGATAGCGCGCGAGGATCTTGTGGCGTCCGGTGAACGCGCGCGCGATCTTGATGGCGTTCTCGTTCGCGTCGGCGCCGCCGTTCGTGAAGAAGAACACGTCGATGTCGCCGGGCAAGATCTCGGCGAGCTTGGCGCCCAGACGCGCGCGCACTTCGGTCGCCATGAACGGGTTCGCGTACGCCATCACCGCGGCCTGTTCCTGAATCGCGGCGACGATCCGCTCGTCGCCGTGGCCGGCATTGACGCACATCAACTGGCTGTTGAAGTCGAGGTACCGCTTGCCTTCGGCCGTCCAGAAGTAGACGCCTTTCGATCGCGCCATCGGGATCGGATCCACCGATCCCTGCGCGGACCATTCGAACAGCGTGTGGCGCCGGCAGAGATCGACGATCTCGCGATCGGACAGCGTGTGAATGCTGGTCATCGGATGTGTGGCGTCGGCGCCGCGGCGGCGCGGCTTTCAGGTCCGGCCGGCAGGCTCCAGTCGGTGTGCGGCGCGCGGTTCTCGACGATCCACCCGTAAACCAGACGTCCGTACGACATCCACCGCATCCGCTTGCGCTCGTAGAACGGCGTCAACGCGCGCTGAAGCGCCGGCAGCCGGTAGAACGGAACACCCGGGAAGTAGTGATGCTCGAGGTGATAGTTCGAGTTGAGGTAGACGAAATCCCAGAACCAATGCCCCTTCATCAGCGTGCCCCATTTCGCCGGGTCGTTGGGGTCGATGTCGTAGTGCTGCCCCAGCCGGTTGAGCGTGAAGGCGATCGGGAAGATGAAGAACACCGGAATGATGCTCGTGCGCAGCGCCGTGTAGAAGCCGAAGAAGTACCACAGCAGCGCGATCGCGAGAAGGTGCGCGAGGATCGACACCTTGCGCTCGCGGCCGATCGTGCGCTGGAGCTCCGGCGGATACGTCGCGGTTTCCTTGCGCGCCGCGCGAAAGTAGATCGGAAAGAGCGCGGGCGTGCAGTAGAGCAGCTTGAACCAGCGCGCGTTCACCTTCGGCGACAGGTGATGGCGCTTCGGATCGTCCTCCTCCGATCCCAACTCGGCGTGATGATCGAGGTGCCACCGCGTGAACTGGCTCGCCGAGATGCCGCTCGGCGTCGCGTAGAGCAATCCGAGTACGCGCGTCGCGAACGGACGCGTCTTCTCGAACACGTTGTGGTGCAGGACCTCGTGCAGGAGGATCGTGAAGTCGAAAATAGTGAAGCCCTGCACGAACGCGAGCGGGATCCAGATCAGCGGATGCTCGAAACGGATGAGTCCCCACGTCGCGAGGCCGAGAATCGCGAATTGACGAATCGCCACCACGAAGTGACGAGCGGCTGACTTCTGGTGAAACGCACGCAGCACGTCACGCGGAATAGCCTGCGCCAGATCCGCCTTCAGCGCGACCGCGTGCTGCGCGTAGTGGTGGGACTTCACGTTCAGCATCGATCTTAGCACTCTGCTGCGGTCGAACCTGCAACCTTGGAACCTGGAACCCCTAGGGTTCGCACGGCTCGGAGCGGATTTGCGGCGCGGTGCGCGTGAGCGCGACGCCGAGGAGGACGGCGGTCGCGCCGACGATCTCCCGCCAGCCGAGCGGTTCTCCGAGGAACACGACGGCGGTCGCCATCGCGACGAGCGGAATGACGTTCGAGTAGACGGACGTGCGCGCGCTGCCGATCTGCCGCACCGCGGCATACCAGATCGTATAGGCGACGCCCAACGCGAAGATGGCCGAGTAGACGATCGACAGCCAGGTCCGCGGCGACAACGCCAGCCAATCGACGGCGCTCAGGTGCTTCCAGTTCACCGGCACGTAGATCAGGGTGCCGATCGCCATCGACAGGCCCGTCACGCCGACCGGCGAGTGCCGCGAGATCAATCGGCGCGAGCCGAGCGTGTAGATCGCCCAGCAGATCACCGCGGCCACCATCATCACATCGCCCTTCAAGCCCTCGCCGCTCAACCTGACGTTCTGCCCGACGACGATGTAAATACCGAACATGGAGAGCGCGGCGCCGAGCCAATGACGTGCGCCGACTCGTTCCTGGCCGAGCGGCGCGCTCATCAGCGCGATCACGACCGGCGTCGCCGCCAGCATCAACGAGCTGTTCGCGACCGTCGTCAGCGCCAGGCCGCCGATGAAGACGTATTGATAGAGAAAGTGCCCAACGAATCCGAGCGCGGCAAGCTCCCGCCAGTCCCGTCCCGTCATGCGCGCGGGCGTTTGAAAGATGCTCGCGATGCTGTCCGTCGCGCGCACGCGCCTCAATTGCAGCGTGCCGATCACGATCAGGAACGCCGTCGACGCGATCAACATCCTCGCCGCGTTGAACGCCTGCGGATCGAGCTCGCGGAACGCCGATTTGATGATCGAGTAGTTGGTGCCCCAGATCACCGACATGACGAGGAGCAGGAGATCGATCATTTCTTGTGCGGATCCGCCGGCGCCTTCGTCCCGTCCGCGCATGGCGCCGCCATGACGACGCCCGGCGGCAGACCCGTCTCAGCCGGCGGCGGCGGAGGCTGCGAGAGGCAATCGGCGACGGCGGCGGCGTATTCGGGACTCACGCGCAGCACGACGCGAGCGACAGAGGTCTCCACGCTCCGCACGAGCGGCGATGGGTACAGCGCGATCCCGACGGCAACGGCGAGGGCGGTGAAGACCACAAGCGCCGCCAGTCGACTTCGTTCGCGAATCGTCCGCGCGAACGGAATCAGCAGCGCCAAGAAAGCAACGGCGACGCTGACGCCGAGCAGCACGGCAAGGAGCCGATTCAGCGGCCACACGCCCGCGACGACGAAACGGCCGCCCGCGAGTCCACCGACGACCGGCACGCTTGCGAGCACCATGCTGCCGGTGATGCCATCCGGCGTCAGCGAGAACGCGCCGGCGATCGCCGCGCCGAGCTGACACACCATTGCGAACGCGGCGCGCCGGGTCCGAGCGGTCTGGGCGAACATCGCGAGCGCGGCAACGAGCGAGCCCGCGATCGCCAACGTCATCAGCGCAGGACCAAACGCGCGCGACGCATCGGGAAGGACGGACAGAGCGATGCGCGCGAAGGCGTAGGCTGCCGTTACCAACACGACGGCAGCACACGACAAGGCCACGAGCGATCTGCGTACGAGAAACGACGCGAACGCGCCCGCAAATCCGATCGACAGCGACGCGAGCACCCACGCCTGCGTCGAAGACGGAATCGTCGCGGGCCGAAGCACGCGAAGGTCGAAGCTGTACGCGCCCGACAGCGTGTGAAACGAGGCCGACAGGACGACGACTCCGAAGACAACGAGCGCGCACGCGGCGAACGTGGACGGCCACAGCCACGCGATCGAGCCGTCGGTCGGCGCCGACGTTCGAACGAGGTGCGTCGCGCTGGCGAGAGCGAGGATCGCGAACGCCAGCCACAGAAGGAGGTCGAGCGACATGAACGAACCGAGCAGCGCAAACTCCAGCGTGAGGAGCGATCCGTACGGCGTTCGCTCGCCGCCGGGTCGTCGTAACGCCGCGAGGACGAGGCCGACGATCACCGTCTGCAGGATCAGCGCGAGGCCGAACCCGTCGAGCCCGAGCGAGTAGCTCGCGCCCATCGACGGGAGCACATCGGCGCGATCGGCGAACTGCCATTCCGCACCGCGCGGTTGATATGCGAACCAGAGAGGCGCGGCGACGATCGCGGCCAGCGCGGCGGAGGTGATCGCCGCCGCGCGGCTGAGCCGCTCGCGCCGTTCGAGCAGACGAGCCGCAATCGCGCCCGCGGCGGGGATCCACAGCAGAATCGAGAGGTGATGCGGCATCGGCGGTTCACCCGTCGCCCATACTCATATCACGCGCAACTGTCTAATTTCGTTGGGGTTTTTGGTCTCGCGTTTCTTGACGCTCCGTCGAAGCGCGGCCTATACTCCGGAATATGGCGCACATTTTCACCGCGCTCGCTGTTCCCGTCGTCTGCCTCTCGATCGCGCTGAGCGGCGCGCAGAAACCCAAGCCGCGCGCGAGCGAGAGCCGCAACCGCGACGTCTACGTCAGCGTGCTCGACAACAGCGGCAAGCCGGTGATCGGGTTGACGGCCGCCGATTTCATCGTGCGCGAAGACGGCACCGCGCGTGAGGTGCTCAAAGCCGGACCGGCGACCGATCCGATCGCGCTTGCGATCACGATCGACGACAGTCAAGCGTCGCAGCAAGCGATTCAGTTCATCCGCGACGGCCTCACCGCGTTCGTGAAGAAGATGGACGGCAAGGCGCAGATCGCGTTGTCGACGCACGGCGAGCGGCCCACCGCGCTCGTCGAGTACACCGACAGCGCCGTCGCGCTGCAGAAGGGCATCGGTCGGCTGTTCGCGAAGTCCGGCGCCGGCGCGTACCTCCTCGAGGCGCTCAACGAGCTCTCGCGCGGCATCGAGCGCCGCGAGGTGCCGCGCAAGGCGATCCTCGTCATCACGATCGAGAACGGCGTCGAGTTCAGCAATCTCTATCACCGCAACGTGCTCGACTCGCTCAGGCGGAGCGGCGCCGCGCTGCACGTGCTCGCGATCGGCCCGCCGTCTTCCTCCGAGTCCGACGAGATGCGCAACCGCAACGTCGTGATTGCCGACGGCACGTCGTTGACCGGCGGCCGCCGCGATCAGGTCCTTGCCGAGAGCGGCTTGACCGACAAGCTGCTGCAGGTCGCCGACGAGCTCACCAACCAATACGTCGTGTCGTACTCGAGGCCCGAGACGTTGATTCCGCCGGAAAAGATCGACGTGTCCGTCTCCAAGCCTGGGCTGACCGTGCGCGCGCCGAAGCGCGTCGCTGGAAAATAAGCCGATCCCATGAGGTTCTTCCCCATCCCGCGCCGATTCGCGGCGGCCGTCCTCTTGGCCGCGACGTCCGCCGCGGTGCTCGGCGCGGCCCAGGAGCAGCGCCTCCGCAGCGGCGTCGACCTCGTGTCGCTGAACGTCACCGTCATGGACGGCGGCCGCTACGTCAGCGATCTCAACGAAGAGGACTTCGAGGTCTACGAGGACGGCGCCCGTCAGTCGCTCAGCTTCTTCTCGCGCGTGCAGCAGCCGATCGCGCTCGCGATCCTGCTCGACACGAGCGCGAGCATGAACGAGCGGCTCGGCACCGCGCAGGAAGCCGCGATCGGCTTCGCGCGGCGGATGCGGCGCGACGACGCGATCGAAGTGATCGACTTCGACAGCCAGGTCCGCATCCTTCAGACATTCACGAACGACGTCAACGCGCTCGAGAAGGCCATCCGCGGAACCGACGTCAACGGATCCACGTCGCTCTACAACGCGATCTACATCTCGCTCAAGGAGCTGAAGAAGGCGAAGGCGAGCTCGGCTGAAGAGATTCGCCGCCAGGCAATCGTGGTGCTCTCCGACGGCGACGACACGTCGAGCCTCGTGCCGTACGAAGAAGTGCTCGATCTCGCCAAGCGATCGGAAACGGCGATCTACGCGATCGGGCTGCGGCCGGTTGGCGCGTATCGCTCCGAGTTCAAGGAAGCGGAGTTCGTCCTCAAGCAGTTGTCGCAGGAGACGGGCGGACGCGCCTATTTCGTCACCACGGCGTCCGAGCTGCCGAAAATCTACGAGCAGATTTCCGAGGAGCTCGCGAACCAGTACAGCATGGCGTACTCCTCGAAGAACCCGATGCGCAACGGCGCCTGGCGGCGGATTGTCGTGCGCGTCAGCAAGCCGGGCTTGACCGCGCGCACGCGCCAGGGCTATTACGGCCCGGAAGCGGTGCGGTAAATGCCATGCACCTCGTTCCCCTCGTTTTCTACGCCGCCGCGGCTGCCGCTTACCTGACGCATTTCGCGTGGCGCGATCCGCGCGTCGGCCGTCTGGCTACCGCTCTGCTCGGCGGCGCCGTGCTCGCGCATGCGTTCCTCATCGGGATGCAGACCGTGAGCGTCGGCCACGCGCCGCTCGTCGGCACGACCGCCGCGATCTCCGCGTTCGTCTGGCTGCTCGGCCTGTCGTACCTCTACGTCGAGATCACGACCGACGAGCGCGCGATGGGCGTCTTCGTCGTGCCGCTGTTGGTCGTGCTCGACATCATTCCGGCGCTCGATCCGGCGATCAGTCCGCGCCCGCCGCTCCTGCAGAGCCCGCTGTTCACCTTGCACATCGTGTCGATGCTCTTCGCGTACGCGAGCTTCGCGCTGGCGTTCGTGCTGGGCGTGACCTACGTGCTGCTCTTCAAGGAGATCAAGGCCAAGCATCTGGGCTTCTTCTACGCGCGGCTGCCCTCGCTCCAGGCGCTCGACGCGATGAACGGGCGCGTCGTCACGATCGGCTGGATCTTCCTGACGCTCGGCATCGCGGTCGGCGGGTTGTGGGCGACGCAGATCCACGCGTCGACGGATCCGCGCGCGCAGGCGATGGGCATCGGCGATCCAAAGATCCTCGTCGCGCTCTTGTCGTGGTGCGTCTACTCGTTCGCGCTGCTGGCGCGCCGCGCGATTGGCTGGAGCGGCCGCCGCGCCGCCTGGCTGTCCGCGATCGCGTTCGTGATCGTGCTCTTGAACTTCGTGCCGGTCGGATACTTCTTCACGAAGAGCCACAACTTCTAGCGATGATGCGCCCTCAAGACACCGCGCGCGCACCTGCGCTCCTCGCCGTGGGCATCAGCCACCGTACGGCGCCCGTCGAGCTGCGCGAGGCCGTCGATTTCACGCGGCGCGGTCTCGACGCGGCGCTGTCGGCGTTCGCCGCGCGCGGCATCAGCCCCGAAGCGGTCGTCCTGTCGACCTGCAACCGCGCCGAGATCTACGCGCTCGGCGACACCGACACGGCGGCGGAACAGATCCGCAACTTCTTCATCGAATACCACGGCGTCGACGCCGGCGGCGTCGCCAACCACATGTACTCGCTGCGCGGCATAGACGTCGCGCGGCACTTGTTCCGCGTCGCCGCGGGTCTCGACTCGCTCGTCGTCGGCGAGCCGCAGATTCTCGGTCAGGTCAAGACGGCTTACTCGACCGCGAGCGATCTGCAGTTCGCGGGGACCGTGACGCATCGCCTGTTCCATGCCGCGTTTGCCGTCGGCAAGCGCGTACGAAGCGAGACGGGACTCGGCGAAGGCGCCGTCTCCGTGAGCTACGCGGCGATCGAGCTGGCGAAGAAAATCTTCGGCGATCTCTCAGGCCTCAGCGTCCTGATTCTCGGCGCCGGCGAGATGGCGGAGCTGACCGGCGTTCACCTGCGATCGCAGCCCGTGAAGCAGATCGCGATCGCGAGCCGCACGCTCGCCTCGGCCGAAGCGCTGGCGCGTCAGCTCGAAGGACGCGCGGTACCGTGGTCCGATCTCACGCGCGCGCTGTCGGCCGCCGACATCATCGTCACCGCGACAGGCGCGACCGAACCAGTGCTGACGAAGACGGCTATCGACGACGCGATGCGCGCGCGGCGGAATCGGCCGTTGTTCGTGATCGACATCGCGCTGCCTCGCGACGTGGAGCCGTCGGTCGGGGATTTGGAGCAAGTATTCCTGTATCACATGGACGATCTGCAGACGATCGTCAGCGAGAATCTGGCGCGTCGCTCGACCGAGCTCGCCGGCGCCGAAGCGATCGTCGACGAGGAAGTCTCCAAGTTCGCGACGTGGCTGCAGGCGCGCGAGATCGTTCCGACGATCGTCGCGCTGCGTCAACGATTCGAGCAGATCCGCCAGTCGGAGCTGCGGCGGCTGGAGCCGAAGTTGTCGGGCCTCACACCCGAAGCGCGCGCGCGCCTCGACGAGATCACGCGGTTGATGTTCGAGAAGCTCCTCCTGACGCCGACAGAGCAGCTGAAGCAGATCGGCGAGGATGCCATCGCGGTCGACTACGCCGAAGCGCTGCATCGCCTGTTCGCGTTGACGCCGGAGCCGTCCTCGTCGGCAGACAAAGGCGATCGCCCGGCGGATCTCATCCCCCGCGCGCGGGCGCGCTGATCGTGTCCCGCGCGCTGAGAATCGGCACGCGCGGGAGCCGCCTCGCGCTCTGGCAAGCCACGGCGGTCGCCCGCCTTCTGCAATCGAAAGGGATCCGATCGGAGATCATCACGATCAGGACCACCGGCGATCGATCCCAGACCGGACCCGTCCCGGGCGCGGACACGAAGCGGCAATTCGTGAAGGAGATTGAAGACGCGCTCCTCGACAACGTTGTCGACGTCGCCGTGCACAGCGCGAAAGACATGACGGTGGAATTGCCGGACGACCTCGCAATCGCGGCGTGTCTCCCGCGCGAGGATCCGCTCGACGCCATCGTGCTGCCCGTGGAGAACCGCGCGCGCGGCTGGCCGGCGGTGGCCGAACAATTCGAGCGCGGCGTCGTGATCGGTACCGGGAGTATCAGGCGTATCGCTCAGCTCTCGGGTATCCTGCGTGAGGCGCGCTTCGAGCCCGTGCGCGGCAACGTCGACACGCGGCTCGGCAAGCTGGACGGCGGCCAATTCGGCGCGCTGGTTCTCGCGTGCGCGGGCCTGCGGCGGCTGGGATTCGGCGGGCGGATCTCCGCCTCCATCCCACTCGATCAGTGCGTCCCTGCCCCCGGTCAGGGTATTGTTGCGACAGAAATCCGGGCCGCGGACGACGAGGCTCGTGGCATGCTGCAGCAGATTCATGACGAGGCGGCCGGCGCGGCGCTGACCGCGGAACGCGCGCTCGTGTCGACGATCGGCGGCGGCTGCGAGCTCCCGCTCGGCGCGATTGCGCTGGCGGACGGCGACGCGCTCGAGCTGCATGCGGTCGCCGTGTCGGTCGATGGCGCGACGGTCGTGCGGCGATCGCTGCGCGGTCCGGCGGCGCGTGCCGACGCGCTCGGCCGCGCGCTCGCTGAAGATCTCGCGAGCCACGGCGCGCGCGAGCTGTTGGGATTGTGAGGATCACGTGAACACGCCCTGTGTCTACATCGTCGGAGCGGGCCCGGGCGATCCGTCGCTCCTGACCGTGCGAGGGCGTCGCTATCTTCAGGCGGCGGACGTCGTCGTGTACGACCATCGCGTGCACCCTCGTCTTCTGCAGCTCGCAAAGCCGGGCGCTGAACGGATCGACGTCGGATCGGCGGCGCCGAAGCCGCAGGAGCAGGACGCGATCTCGTATCTGCTCGCGGAAAAGGCGCGGGAAGGACGAACCGTCGTCCGCTTGAAGTGGGGCGACCCGTTCATCTTCGACAGCGGCGGCAAGGAAGCGCTCTTCCTCCACGAGCAGGGGATTCCGTTCGAGGTCGTGCCGGGCATTCCCGCCGCGCTCGGCGGCGCGGCGTACGCCGGCGTGCCGCTCACGTATCCCGGCGCGGGCGACGCGTTGACGTTCGTGCGCGGACACGAAGGAGAAGTCGACGCGCCGCCGGACGTGGATTGGGATCGGCTCGCGGGCCTCGGCGGCACGATCGCGTGCTACGCGGGATCGCGCCAGATCGGCGCGATCGCCGAGAAGCTGATCGCTCACGGCCGTCCGCCGGAGGAAACGGCGGCGCTGATTTACGACGGCAGCCTGCCGTCGCAACAGACGCTCGAGGGGACGCTCGCCACGATTGCCTCGCACGCGCGCGATGGATCCGCGGCGCTCCTCATCGTCGGCGCCGTCGCCGGGCTGCGACAGCATCTCCGCTGGTTCGACGAGCGTCCGCTCTTCGGCAAGCGGATCGTCGTCACGCGCTCGCTGGAACAGGCGGGCGAGTTGATCGAGATGTTGGAGGAACGCGGCGCCGAAGCGATCCCCGCGTCGGCGATCCGGATCGCGCCGCCGGAGGATCCCACGCCGCTCGATCAGGCGTGCGCCGAGGCCGGCCGCTACGATTGGATCGTGTTCACGAGCGGCAACGCCGTGGACTCGTTCATGGATCGACTGCTTGCCAGGAGCGACATCCGCGAGTTGAAGGGGGTCAAGATCTGCACGATCGGACCGACGACCGCGTCGCGCGTCGCGCGGTACGGCATCAAAGTCGACCTCACGCCGCCTGAGTTTCGCGCGGAGGCGGTCGTCGACGCGTTGAAGGGAACGGGAAGCCTGCGAGGCAAGCGCTTCCTGCTCCCGCGCGCCGACATCGCGCGCGATCTTCTCGCGGAGGAGCTCAGCCAGGCGGGCGCGGACGTGCACGACGTCATCGCGTACCGAACGATTCCGGCGTCCGTCGATCGCGAAGGCGGACCCGACATCTATCGCATGCTTCTCGATCGACAGATCGATGCGGTG
The DNA here is from genome assembly GCA_036556425.1 of Vicinamibacterales bacterium. Classification (GTDB taxonomy): domain Bacteria; phylum Acidobacteriota; class Vicinamibacteria; order Vicinamibacterales; family 2-12-FULL-66-21; genus DATBJJ01. Next base: position 64,869 of record DATBJJ010000048.1, on the reverse strand, counting down.
ACGTTCACGAGCGCGTCGACGGTCAGGAACTTCGTCGCGATGCTCGGCATGGATCAAGCCGTCGATCTGCTGCGCACGACCGTCGTCGCGTCCATCGGTCCGGTGACGGCAGAGGCCGCGCAGCAACTGGATATCGCGACGAGCGTCATGCCGGCGCGCTACACGATCCCGGATCTCGTCGACTCGCTGGTGGAACACTTCACGAAGGTTGAGGTCGTCGAGACCGTCGAGTAACCATGGCTACACGCACGACTCCACTGTCGACTCCACGCGCCACGGAATCAGCGGCGCTCGATCTGCCCCGCCGCCTTCGACGGCTCCGCCGATCCGCGGCGATTCGATCGATGGTGCGCGAAACGCGATTGAGCGCGGACATGTTCCTCTATCCGCTGTTCGTCTGCCCAGGCGACGGGCAGCGGCGCGAGGTCGGTTCGATGCCGGGCGTGTTCCAACTGTCGGTCGACGAAGCCGTGAAGGAAGCGGCGGCCGCCAAGGCGGACGGCGTCCCCGGCGTGCTGCTGTTCGGGCTGCCGGACGGCAAAGACGAGGTCGGCTCCGCGGCGTACGATCCGAACGCGCCGGTGCAAATGGCGACGCGCGCGCTGAAGCAGGAGATTCCCGAGCTCCTGGTCGTCACCGACGTGTGCTTGTGCGAGTACACCTCGCACGGACACTGCGGCCTTCTCGTCGACGGCGAAGTGGCCAACGATCCCACGGTCGAGCAACTGGTCCGCTCGGCGCTGTCGCACGCGGCGGCGGGCGCGGACATCGTCGCGCCGTCGGACATGATGGACGGCCGCGTGGGCCGCATCAGGCAGGCGTTGGACGCCGCGGGCTTCAGCCAGGTCGCCATCATGTCGTATGCGGCGAAGTACTGCTCGGCGTTCTACGGACCGTTTCGCGAGGCGGCGGATTCCGCGCCCGCGTTCGGCGATCGTCGATCGCACCAGATGGATCCGGCGAACGTCGACGAAGCGCTGCGTGAAGTGCGGCTCGACGTCGAGGAAGGGGCCGACATCGTGATGGTGAAGCCCGCGCTTCCCTATCTCGACGTGATCGCGCGCGTGAAGACGGAGCTCGGACTGCCGACCGCGGCGTATCAGGTCAGCGGCGAGTACGCGATGATCAAGGCGGCCGCGCGCAATGGCTGGATCGACGAGTCGCGCGCGATGATGGAGACGCTGACGGCCATCCGCCGCGCCGGCGCCGACATCATCATCACCTACTACGCGCGCGAGGCGGCGCGGCTTCTCTAACTAGGGCACGATCTCGAGCCCGAGCGCTTCGGCGAGCGGCACGAAGTGGCGGCGATCGGCCGTCGCCACGCGCGACAGCCCGAGCGTTTCCGCGACCGCGACGATCGCCGCGTCCACGAATCCCAACTCCAAATCGGAGAACTGACGACTGAGGTCGGCGACGCGCGCGTACGCGTCGCGAGGGAGATCCGCGACCAGGTAGGCGCCGTCGACGATGCCGGCGTAGAAGGTCAATCGGCTCCGCGCGCCGAGGCGGTGGCCGAGCAGGTGATCGATCTCCGGGATGACGCACGCGGGCAGAATCAACCCGCGCTGCTCGCTCTCGATGAACGCGCGCGCTCGCCTGTGCCACGCGTCGCTGCGATCGTAGTACGCGTAGACGATGCCCGTGTCGAGCAGGACGCTCACTTCTTCTTTCGCGGGGCGGCTTTCGCGGGCCGCGCGGCTCCGAAGCCGGTCTCGGCGAGGACCGACTCCGCCCTCTCCGCGGTCTCGGATCGGCCGCTCGCGAACGCGCCCGCGCCCGGCGGCGCGCTGCGCGGCGCGCGGGTGACGTACGCGTACACCGCCTCGCGCACGATCTCCGCCATCGGCTTCTTGCGGCGCTGCACCTCGAGCTTCAGCAGCACTTCGAGCTCCGGCTCCAGGTAGATGGTCGTCCGCTTCATATGCTTATGTTAACATATTAGCCAGCACTCCGCAGGAACTCTCCGACCGCGGCGACCACCTGCGGGCCCGCGGCCAGGGCGGCGTCGTTGTGATCGACGCCGTCGATGACGAGCAGGCGCTTCGGCTCGGGCGCCGCGTCGAACAGCCGCCGGCTCTGCTCGCTGGGGACGACGCTGTCGCGCGCGGCCGTGATGACGAGGAGCGGCACCGCGGCTTTCGCGATCCGATCGCGCGACGGAAACCTGTCGCGCAAGAGCCAGCCGACGGGCAGGAGCGGATAGTGATGCCGCGCGGTGTCGGCGAGCGACGTGAACGGCGATCGGAGAATCAGCGCGCGCGGCCGCCGCTCCACCGCGAGTCCCACCGCCACCGCGGCGCCCAGCGATTCGCCGAAGAACACGATGCGTCGCCGATCCACGTCCGGGCGAGACTCCACGAACGCAAGGGCGGCGCGCGCGTCACGCGCGAGCCCCTCCTCGGTCGGCGCGCCGGGATTGCCGCCGTAGCCGCGATAGTCGAAGAGCAGCACGGCGACGCCGAGCTCGGACATGCGGGCGGCGATGTCCGCGCGGTACGCGCGGTTCCCGGCGTTCCCGTTGAACACGATCATCGTGTCGCCGGTCGCCGGCTCGATCGCGGGCACGAACCACCCGGCCAGCCGCAGCCCGTCCCCCGTCTGGAACGCGACCGGTTCCGCGCGCGCGAGGCCGGCCTCGGCCGGAGACGGAACGTCGCCGAAGGGGAAATAGATCAATCGCCGCTGCCCGAACCACAAGAGCAGCACGCCGATCGTCAACACGCCGAGGATCAACCCGATCACGCGGGCCATCACAGCCGAGGGGGCGGTTCTACGGCATTCCGACGACGATCAAGGTCGCGTCGTCCTCGAACGTGCCGCCGTTGAAGCGCGTGACGTCTTCGAGCAGCGCATCCTTGAGGTCGCCTGGGCTCAGCGCACGCGCGGCGCGCGCCGCCAGCGCGAGCCGCTCGTCGCCGTACTCGTCGCCCGACGGGTTGCGGGCTTCCGTGATGCCGTCGGTGTAGAAGATCAACCGGTCGCGCGACGCCAGCGCGAGCTCGGCTTCTTCGTAGACGATCTCGGAGAAGACGCCGAGCACCATGCCGCCGGCCGAGAGCTTGTCGATCGAGCCATCGGTGCGCACGAGCAGCGGCGGGTTGTGGCCCGCGTTCGAATACGTGAGACGCGATCGCGCGACGTCGATTCCGGCGTAGCAGAACGTCGCGAAGCGCCCGGGCGCCATGTTCCTGCAGAGCAGCTGGTTCACGCTGCGGCAGATCGTTGCGGGCGACACGGCATCCTGCGCGAACGCGCGCACCGCGGCCTGCAGATTCGACATCAGCAGCGCCGCCGGCAGTCCTTTGCCGGCGATGTCCGCAATCGAGATGCCGAGCGACTGGCCGAACGCGAGCGTGTCGAAACAGTCGCCGCCGACGCCGTAGATCGGCTGCCATGCGACCGCTAACTGCACGCCGCCGACCTGCGGCACCGAGGTCGGCAGCAGTCCTCGCTGGATGAGGCTCGCTTCCTCGACTTCGCGCTGCTGCTGATGATCACGCCGGCGTACGGCCCGAGCGTCCTCGATCTCCCGGTGCACGATCTCCAGGAGCGTGACGTCCTCCCACGGCTTCTGCACGAAGCTCTTGGCGCCGCGGCGCATCGCCTCGACGGCGGTATCGATGCTGCCCCATCCCGTCATGACGACGATCGGAAGCCCGCCATCCTGCGCGCGGACGCGGACAATCAGCTCGAGCCCCTCTCGGCCCGACGTCGTGTCGCGCGAGTAGTTCAAGTCCATCAGCAGCAAGTCGAAGCTGTCCTCGCGCAGCTTCTCCAGCACGCCCTCCGGCGTGCTCACGAACTCGGGGTCGTAGCCTTCGCCGGTCAGGAGCCAGCGCAGCGCCTCGAGGACGTCCGGCTGATCGTCGGCGACGAGGACGCGGCCTTTTGCGTTCTGAGCGTCAAGATTCACGGTTCACGACCGATCAAGGTTCAGTCAGAATACAGGCAATATGGTCTCCGCGAACAGGCCTCGGCACGCGCAGCCCACCCGGGTGCGGCACCCATTCCGGAGCCTCGAGCATCTGATCCTCGCGCTCGTGCTGCTCGCCGGCGTACCGGCGGTGCTCCTGCTGGTCTATCTGACGTGGGGCCAGGAGTACAGCTTCGAGGTTCGATGGACGGTCGCCGCGGTCATCCTCGTCGTATGGCTCGGCTGCGCCGCGGCGGCCTATCAAATGGTCACCGGCGCGCTCTATTTGCAGGCCAACCTGCTCGGCGCGCTGCGCGAAGGAGACTATTCGATCCGCGGGGCGAGCGCGGGGACGGGCAGCGCGATCGATCTCGTGATGACCGAGATCAACGCGCTCGGCGACACGCTTCAGCGCCAGCGCACGGAAGCCGTCGAATCGACCGCGCTCCTGCAGAGCGTGATGGGCGCCATCGACGTCGGCGTCTTCGCGTTCGACATGGACGAGAATCTCGTGCTCGCCAACCGCGCCGCCGAGCGCCTCATCGGAAAGCCGGCGGCCGACCTGCTCGGCAAGCACGCGCGAGATCTTCGCCTCGACAAAATGCTCGAAGGGCAAACGCCAAGGCTCCTCGATCGGCCGTTCGGGCCGGAGAGCGGGCGCCTCGAGCTGCGGCGATCCACGTTCCGCCGCGACGGGAAACCGCATCAACTGCTCGTCTTCGCGGACCTCACGCGCTCGCTGCGCGAGCAAGAGCAGCAAGCCTGGCAGCGCATCGTCCGCGTGCTCTCGCACGAGATCAACAACTCGCTGACGCCGATCAAATCGATCGCGCACAGCATCAAGCGCATGCTGTCGCGCGCGACGGACATTCCGCGCGCGGACGAAATCCAGGAAGGGCTGACGCTGATCGAAACGCGATCCGGATCGCTCGGGCGATTCCTGAGCTCCTACGCGCAGCTCGCGCGCCTGCCGCAGCCGAAGCAGCGGCCGATCCAGATCGCGGCCATCGCGCACCGCATCGCCGAATTGGAGAACAGGCTCCCCGTCAAGGTTCGCGCGACCGACGACGTGTCGCTCTCGGCGGATCCGGATCAACTCGAGCAGCTCCTGATCAACGTCGTCCGCAACGCCGTCGACGCGTCGCTCGAGACGAGCGGCGGCGTGTGGATCGATTGGCGCAAGGACGACGGCGCGCTGCAGATCACGATCGAGGACGAGGGCGCCGGACTGCCGGACACGGCGAACCTCTTCGTGCCGTTCTTCACGACGAAGCCGACGGGATCGGGCATCGGCCTCGCGCTGAGCCGCCAGATCGCCGAAGCGCACGGCGGCACGCTCGCGCTCGAGAACCGCGTCGAGGCCCGCGGCTGCCGCGCGGTACTCAGGCTGCCGCTTTAGCGGGTTCAAAGGTTCACGGGTTCAAAGGTTCACGGGTTCAAAGGTTCACGGGTTCAAAGGTTCACGGGTTCAAAGGTTCACGGGTTCATGGGTTCACGGGTTCGCGAAAAGAGGCTCCATGAGGTTTGGGTTCTTGCTTTCGACCATGTTGTGCCTCCCGCTCGCGGCGGCCGCGCAGGACACGCCCGCTGCGCCGACCGCGTCGCTTGCGGCGTCAATCGAGCCGTGGTGGTCGATGATCACGAAGTCATTCGTCTCGGCGGCGGAGGCGATGCCGGCCGAGCAGTACGATTTCCGGCCGAAGGACGGCGCGTTCTCGAACGTGCGGACGTTCGCCGAGCAAGTCAAGCACGTGGCGTGCGGGAACTACGGGTTCTTCAACGAAATCGAAGGAAAGACGCCTCCGGCAAACTGCGGAACGGGTGGTCCGAGTCCCGCGAAGACGAAAGCGGAGCTGGTGAAGTATCTGAAAGACTCGTTCGAGTACGCGCACGGCGTGCTGAAAGGTCTCACCGCGTCGAACGCGCTCGATCCCGTCAGCGGACCGTACGGCGGCTCGAGCACGCGTCTCGGCATCACGACGCTTGCCGTCTGGCACGCATCGGATCACTACGGTCAGCTCGTCGTCTATTTGCGGATGAACGGGATCGTGCCGCCAGCCAGTCAAGCACCGTAGTGTCTCGTGAACCCTTGAACCCCTTGAACCCGTGAACCCGTGAACCCGTGAACCCGTGAACCCGTGAACCCGTGAACCCGTGAACCCGTGAACCCTGATATTGTGAACGGCTATGCTTCGCAGGCCACGGTCGAGATACCCGAAGTCCGAAAAGCTGTTCGCCGCCGCGTCGCGCATCCTGCCTGGCGGCGTCGATAGTCCCGTCCGCGCGTTCAAGGGCGTTGGAGGAACGCCGATCTTCATCGCGCGCGCGCGCGGATCGCAGATCGAGGACGTCGACGGGCGCCGCTACGTCGACTACGTGATGTCGTGGGGCCCGTTGATTCACGGGCACGCGCCGAAAGGGTTGTTGAAGGCGCTGGCGGGAGCCGCGGCGCGCGGGACGAGCTTCGGCGCGCCGACGGAGCTCGAGACGCGCCTCGCGCAGCGCGTCGCGACGCTGATGCCGTCGATGGAGCGCATCCGCTTCGTCAGCTCCGGCACGGAAGCGGCGATGAGCGCGGTCCGCGTCGCGCGCGCCGCCGCCGGCTGCGATCGCATCGTCAAGTTCGAGGGGTGCTACCACGGGCATGCCGACGCGTTCCTCGTCCAGGCCGGTTCCGGCGCGATGACGCTCGGCGTTCCGACGAGTCCGGGCGTGTCCTCCGGCGCCGCGCGCGACACGCTGCTCGCGCGCTACAACGATCTCTCGTCGGTCGAAGCCGTGTTCGCGCAGAACCCGAAACAGATCGCGGCGGTGATCGTCGAGCCGATCGCCGGCAACATGGGCGTCGTGCCTCCGCAGCCGGGCTTCCTCGCGGGCCTTCGCGCGCTGTGCGATCGCGAGCACGCGCTGCTCGTGTTCGACGAAGTGATCTCGGGATTCCGCGCGGCGGTCGGCGGCGCGCAGCAGATCGCGGGCGTCCGCCCGGACTTGACGTGTCTCGGAAAGATCATCGGCGGCGGGCTGCCGGTCGGCGCGTATGGCGGCCGCGCCGACGTAATGGATCTCATCGCGCCCGCCGGTCCGGTCTATCAGGCCGGCACGCTCTCAGGCAATCCGCTCGCGATGACGGCGGGGTCGTGGTCTCTCGAAGCGCTCTCGCCGCGGCTCTACCGGCACATGGCGCGCTTGACCGCCAAGCTCGCGGCGGGTCTCGCGGACGCGTCGCGCGCCGCGAGTGTTCCGCTGCAAATCAATGCGTTCGGATCGATGCTGACGCCGTTCTTCACGAGCCAGGCGGTGCGGGATTATCAATCAGCGCTCGCGTCCGACACCGGCGCGTACGGACGATTCTTCCACGCGATGCTCGCGCAGGGAATCTATCTTCCGCCGTCGCAGTTCGAGGCGTGGTTCTTGTCGGGCGCGCACACCGATCGCGACGTCGACAAAACGATCGCGGCGGCGCGGGAGGCGTTCAACGCCGTTAGACGCGGATTACGCTGATTACGCGGATCACGCGGATAGACGTGATCCGCGTAATCCGCGTCTATCGGATCTCTGGAGGCGTGTCCATCCGCACGCGCAGAATCGTTCCCGGCGGCAGATGCACGTCCTTGCCTTCGGTCGCGATCATCGTCCCGCCGCCGCCGATCAGGACGCCGAGCAGCGCGCCTTTCACGCCGCCGACGATGCCGCCGATGATGGCGCCGACGGCCGATCCGGCGCCGATGCGCGCCGCTTCCCCGCGGATGCCTTCGCTCTCGATCGTGTCGACGACCGTGCCGCGCATCGGATAGCTGCGGCCGCGGACCGTGACTTGATTGAAGCTCACCGTCAGGCTCCCCTTGCGATCGGTCCGCGACGCGCGATTCACCGACGTGACGATGCCGCGCATCATCGAGCCCGCCGGGATCAACACGCGGTCGCCCTCGTTCAGATCGACGACCGTCGTCGCTTCGAACCGGTCCTCGACCTGCGCGGTATCGGACGTCAGTTCCTGTTGAATGCGAACGTCGATTTCCTGGCCGACAGGGATTCCGCCCTGCGACCTCGGGGATGTCGTCGACCGTGGCCGATCGTCGAAGACGACGTCCGAGCCGGAACTGCCGCGCGTCGACGTGCCGCCTCGGCGGGACGCTTCGCCGCGCGCACGCGATCGCAGATCCTGGAGCTGATTGCGAAGATCCGTGTACTCGCGCCGGCTGACATTCGATTCTTTCCGGAGCTTCACTTTCAGATAGATCACTTCATCGCGAAGCGTGTCGAGCTCGTCCTCCAATCGCGCCGCTTCGGAGGCGTTGGTCGTCCTCAACCGCGACACATCGCTACCTGCTTGGTACACTTCGTCCTGCAGGCGCTGGATGTCGGCGCTCGAGACGTTCGAGGCGTTCGTCTGCGCCGCGGCTGGCGCGATGAGGCACACCGCCAGGAGCGCAGCGATCAAACTCTTTGTGGCCTTGGATTTCTCTCCGGTCATCATTGCTGTTCCTTCGCCTCCAGCGCTGGCACCTACTGAGACGTTCCCGCGTGCGGTTCAGTCGGCCGGCCGAGGCTGCCTGTTTGTGCTGCAAAACGGACGCCGTTGACGCGATTGCGCGGATAATCCGGATCACGCGATTGGATCCGCAAAATCCGCCTCAATCCGCGAGATCCGCGCCTCACGCTATGATCAATGGGTTATCGACATGTCACTCGTGAAACTGCACAGAACGGTCGGCGTTCGGGTTGGAACGGTCCAGGTTGGCGGCGGCGCGCCGGTGGTCGTTCAGTCCATGACGATGACCGATACCGCGGACGCGAAGGCCACGGCACGGCAGTGCGTCGAGCTGGCTGAAGCGGGATCCGAGATGGTCCGCGTGACTGTCAACCTGCCGGAAGCGGCGGCCGCGGTTCCCGAGATCAAACAGCGCATGCTCGACGCGGGCGTGACGGCGCCGCTCATCGGCGACTTCCACTACAACGGACACCTTCTGCTGACGCGGTTTCCGGACTGCGCGCGCGCGCTCGACAAGTACCGGATCAATCCCGGCAACGTCGGAACGGGCCGTCGGCGCGATGAGCAGTTCGCGACCATCTGCAAGGTCGCAACCGACAACGGAAAGCCGGTCCGCATCGGCGTGAACGGCGGGTCGCTCAACCAAGAGCTCGTCGTCGCGAAGATGCAGGAGAACACCGATCGCGATCTCGGGCGCACGTCCGAAGAGATCATCAACGAGTGCCTGATCCTCTCCGCGGTACAGTCAACCGATCTGGCGCTCGAGTCGGGACTGCGCAAGGATCAGATCATCATCTCGTGCAAGACGTCGCGTCCGCGGGATCTCATCGCCGTGTATCGCGAGCTCGCGCGCCGCACCGATCAGCCGCTGCACCTCGGGCTGACGGAAGCTGGAATGGGCGTGAAGGGGCTCGTATGGTCGGCCTCGGCCATGGGCGTGCTGCTCAACGAAGGCATCGGCGACACGATTCGCGTGTCCCTGACGCCCCGCCCGGGCGGAGATCGGCGCGAGGAAGTGATCGCCGCCTGCGAGCTGCTGCAGTCGCTCGGCCTTCGAACGTTCGCGCCGAGCGTCACCGCGTGTCCCGGCTGCGGCCGCACGACGAGCAGCACGTTTCAGGAGCTGGCCGAGCGCACGCAGGAGTACATCCGCGAGCGCATGCCGCAATGGCGGACGCAGTACGAGGGCGTAGAGAGCATGACGCTCGCCGTCATGGGCTGCGTGGTCAACGGCCCTGGGGAATCGAAGGCGGCAAGCATCGGCATCAGCCTGCCGGGCACGGGAGAAGCGCCGAACTGCCCGGTCTACATCGACGGCCAGCATCACACGACGCTGCGCGGCACGTACGAAGAGCTCGCCGTGGCGTTCCGCGAGCTGGTCGACAACTACGTGGAAACGCGCTACGCGCGCAAGTAAGGCGCCGCCGCGGCGCCGTGCTTGAGCGCATGGATCCGCCTCGCCCAGACGATCAGAAGCGACACGCCGCAGATCATCAACCCGGTCGAAAGGCCCCACCACAACCCGGTCACGCCGAACCCCACGACGAAACAGAGCGTGTACCCGAACGGCAGGCCGATGAACCAGTGGCCGATCAGATTCCAAATCATCGGCGTGCGCGTGTCGCCGAGCCCGCGCAGCACGCCGGTGGCGACGCCTTGGATGCCGTCGAACAACTGAAAGACCGCCGCGACGAACAGCAGCGCGGAGCCGAGCGCGAGCACGCCCGGATCGGTCGTGAACGCGCCAATCAACGCGCGGGGCGCGGCGACGAACACGAGCGCCGCGCACGACATGAATCCCGCGCCGAAGAGGAGCGCCGTCCAACCGGAGCGCTCGGCGCCAATCGGATCGCGGCGTCCGACCGCGTGGCCGACGCGCACCGCGCCGGCCGACGAGATCCCGAGCGGAACCATGAACGAGCACGCGGCGATGTTGAGCGCGATCTGATGCGACGCGAGCGCGGCCGGCGCGAGCCTGCCCGCGAGCGCCGTCGCCGCCGCGAACACGCCGACCTCCAGCGTGATCTGCGACGCGGCCGGAAAGCCGAGCGTGAACAACCGCCGCATCCACGCGCCCTCGATCGTCAGCGGCGTCTCGAAGAGGCCCGGGCGCCGTCCTCGTTCGCGCAGAACGATGACGATCAACAAGCAGCCCGCCATCACGATCCGCGCGATGACCGTCGCCCACGCCGAGCCGCGGACACCCATCGCCGGCGCGCCGAAGCGCCCGAAGATCAGGATCCAGTTCAAGACGACGTTCACGATGTTCGCCGCCACGAGCGCGACGATGATCGGCCGCACCACGCCCATGCCTTGCAGGTAGCGCCTGAACGTCGCGTACATCAACAACGGGACGGCGCTCCACGAGAGCGCCGCCAGATACGGTTGCGTCAACTCCAGAACCCGGGGATCGAGACCCCATCGCGAGAGCATCGCTCTCAGGAGAACGAGCGCGAGCAGCGCGGGGACCGACACGACGACGCTCATCACGACGCCGTGAACCAGCCAGCGATGGCACTCTTCGATGCGTCCCGCGCCGTAAGCCTGCGACACGAGCGTGTCGAGCCCAAGCAGAAGCCCCATCGCGAAGATCACGATCGCGATGAACAGCGAGCTGCCGATGCCGACCGCGCCGATCGCCTCGGGGCTGAGGCGTCCCACCATCAGCGTGTCGACGACGCCCATCGCCATCCATCCGAGCTCCGCCAGAACGACGGGAACCGCCAGCGCGACCATCGGCCGGAATTCCTGTCTCAGATTGCGAAGGGAGGGAAGCATGGAGGAGCGCTCGTGGACTGCCTTTGATCATGTCACAGGCTCTTGAGTTATCCTCTGCGGCATGAAAACACGCACTTCGATCGGCGCCGCCGCTCTTGCGTTGTTCGTTGCGGCAACGGCCGCGCCGCCGCGCGCGATCGCGCAGGCGCAGGCGGGCGCCGAGCCCGTGGCCATCAGCTTCCTCGCCGTCGGGCGCGACGGCCGCCCCGTGCTCGATCTGAAGAGCGACGAAGTGCAGCTTCGCGTCAACGGACGCCCGCGGACGATCAAATCGCTCCAGCGGATCGACGCGGTCAGCGACGGCAGGCCCGCCGCGGCGCAGCTCCCGGCCCCGTTTGGATCGAACAGCGCGACGGCGGCGTTCTCCGGCCGCGTGTACGTGTTCGTGATCGACGACGCATCCTTCAGGCCCGGCAACGAGCGTTTGACGAAGCAGTCGATCGAGCAGTTTCTCGGCGCCGTCGCGCCAGGCGATCGCGTGGCGCTCCTGACGACGCCGCGCCCGACGACGCGGCTCGAGCCGACGACGGCCGACCAGGTCCGCCAGGCGCTCGGGCGCATCGCAGGCGTCGGACCGCAGCAGGAGACCGCTGAAGAGGTCGCCTGCCGCACCCGCGACACGCTCGACGCGCTCACCGGACTTCTGATGAGCCTCGCCTCCGCGCGAACGCCGGCGACGATCGTGTTCTTCTCGACCAACCTCTCGGGCGGCAATCGCGGCACATTCGGCGCCGCGGGCACGTTCGCGTGCGAGCTCACGACCGATCATTTCCAGAAAGTCGGTGTCGCGGCTGCCGCGGCCAAGGCGCACGTGTACGTCGTTCAGGGCGACTTGAACGTGACCGGCCGCAGCGAAGGCCTCGACAATCTCGCGGGCGTGACGGGCGCGCAGGTCACCGTGCTCTACGCCGCGACCGAGAACCCGCTGAACCGCTTCGCGCTCGAAACCTCCGCGTCGTACATCGTCGAATTCGATCCCGAGCCGTCGGAGCGAAACGGCCAGACGCATCGCTTCGAGCTGCGCGTCACGCGCGCGGACGTCACGGCGCGCGCGGGCACCCAACTGCAGATCGCGAACGCGAAGGCGGCGAAGCGCGGCGGCATCAGCCCGCGCGACATGCTGCGCGAGGCGACCGTCTTCCGCGATCTGCCGCTGCGTGTCGCGGCGTTTGCGTCGAGAGACGCGGGCGACAAGCTGAAAGTCGTCGCCGTCGGCGAGTCGATCGATCCCGCCGCGAAGATCAACGCCGCGGTGCTCGGCGTCTACGACGCGAAGGGCAAGTTGACGGCGCAATCCACCGCGCAGCAGGAAGCGCTCGCGAAGATGCCGATGATGTTCGCGGCCGTCGTCCCGCCCGGGCAGTACCGGATCCGCCTCGCGGCGACCGATTCCTCCGGACGGAGCGGATCGGCCGACCTCGACATACCGATCGAGCTCACGACTGCCGGAGCGCTCAAGATGAGCGCGATTCTCCTCGGCGTCGATGCCGGCGGATTCAAACCGGTCCTCGAATTCAAGGACGAGCCGACGGCGATTGCGACGTTCGAGGTCTACGGCAAGCCGCCCGCGTCGCTGCCCCTCCGCATCGAGATTGCCGCGACGCCGGATGGGCCGCCCATTCAGCAAGTGCCGCCTTCAGGGAACGCGACAAAGGATCCCGATCGATTCATCGTGAGCGGCACGCTGCAGATTGGCTCGCTCGCGCCGGGCGACTACGTCGTCCGCGCGATCGTCGGGTCCGCGGAAATGGGTGAAGGAAAACTGATGCGGACGCTGAGGAAGGCGAAGTAGGCCTATCGATTTCTATTGCGGCGCTGATTGTTCGATTCGACGAGGCGGCGCAGTTCTTTGAGCGGCTCGGGGCTGTCGTCGACCTGCAGACGCAGAACGACGTCGTTGTGCAGCCACACGCCGCCATCCTTCTTCACGATCAGCATCGCGGCTGACTGCATTCCGCGCTTGTCGCCGCCGGCCGCCTGACCGGCGTCGAGCGCCGCCATCAATCGCAGCGAGAGATCGCCCGTCGTCTTCTCGAACGCGTCGACCATTCCCGCGACGACCGGCTCGCCCGCGAGGATGTTGCCCTGCGCGGTGCAGAACTTTCCTCCCTTGTGGCCGGCCCACGGCGTCGCTTTCTCGCCGGTGAACGCCGCATACACGCCCTTGGCGTTCATCACCGCGAACTGACGCCCGGCTTTCGGCCAGGGATTCCCGCGATACCCCGGATCGGGATCGGCGTCCCAGATCGTCTTGACGATCTCGTCGGGCGCGAGGCCTTTCTTCAGAAGCTGCAGCGCCTGCGGACCGTAGCTGACGTCCACGATCGCCTGCGTCGCGACCATGCCGACTTCCGCTTCGCCCCACAAGACGCCGTTGCCGACCGAGAACACGCGCGACTGCACCGCGCCGCCGATCTCGCCCGAGTCGGGGTCGTAGCCGAGAATCGAAAACGTCGCGACCGGATCGGGGAGAGGCTCTCGCGTGGCAATGACGTCCGCGATCGCGAGCGTGGCGAGCAGCAGGAGCAGGAGCAAGCGCCGCATCGGCGTACTATACCTTGTTCCTCGTGTATCATCCGCCGATGAGGGTCTGCATCGCCGTACTCGTGCTGACACTCGTCGTTCCGTCCCTTCTACGCGCCCAGGTCTCCGCCGGCGCGTTGACTGCAGCTCTCTCACAAATCAGAGACCATGTCGTCGCTGAACAGACGGTACTTCGTGAGAAGCCCCCACCCGCCATTATGCAGAAGCGATGGGAGCGCACGCGGCAGGCGGTTGATTGGCTGATCAATCGCGCGAATCGAACAAATCTCGCCGATGTGACTCCCGCGTACCTCCACGCGCTCCAGCGCGTCGCCGAGCTCACGAAAAAGGCGTCTGACGAACAATGGGAGGACGCCGCGAGCGAGCTGGAGGCGAAGGTCGAACATTGCCGCCGTCTGGACATCGGCATGGGCGGGACCATTCTGTTGCAAATCAACACGAGGAGAACTGGTGGTCCCGTCGGCAACTGGCAGGTGTTTTATCTTCTCAAGATCTACGAACATGCCGCGGGTGCGTCGCCTACGAATTTCCCGCAGCTCAGCACGCCGACCGAAGCGGTGATCGAGCCAGGACGCTACTGGATCTGGGCGCGGGACCCGGCCACTGGTAAGACGAGCGAGCGCGTACTGGTGCGCGTCGTGGGACAGAAGCAGCTGCTGGTCGATCTTCCGGTTCCATGACCCCCGCCGTGCGGTTTGTCGTCCTCGGCATAGCCGCATGTGCAGCCGCCGCGCTCTGGCCGATCACGCCTGCGGTCCCCTCGAGCGACGTACTCCTGGTCCGTGTGTCGTCGGCCGTGATGTCCGCCGCCGCGTGCGCGATCCTCGGCGCGCCTTCGAAAGCTCTCAAGCCCGCGCATGCGACGGCGCTGTCAGCAGCCTCGTCGCTGGCGGGCGTCGCTCTCTTGTGGTGGCACTTCAATGCCATGGTTGGATGCGTGGCCGACTATAACGGGCGGGCCCTGGTGATCGGCCGCGAGTTCACGAAGGAAGCTGCCGCCGGATACGTCCGTGACAATCCAGGGCTTTCGCCAGCCGACCGGCTGCTCGACGCGGGCGGCGACCCGGCGCGCATCTGGACTATCGAATCGATTCGGACGTGCCGCTTCCTCGTGACGTGGGGCGGGCCGGCGTCGGTCGTGCTGTTCACGATCGGCGTTGGCGCACTCGTCGCGCGCGGACGTCGGCAGATCGCGCCGCCACCGATGGTCGTCAAGCCGGTGACTCTCTCGAGTGGAACCTCGGTTTACGACGCGTTTCTGAGCTACCGCCACAGCGAGCCGGATCGATCGCACGCCCTCGAAATCCTCGAATCGCTGGAGGCCCGCGGGCTGCGCGTTGCGATCGACGTCCGCGACTTCGCGCCGAACGAGCACTTTCTCTCCGAGATGGAGCGGTGCATCAAGCAAAGCCGCTTCGTTCTTTGCGTCGTGACTTCGCAGTACTTGAAAAGCGATCACACGTCGGAAGAGGCGATCATCTCGAAGACGCTCGACATGGCGGAGCGGCGGAAGCGCCTGGTGCCGTTGATCTTCGAGCCGGTAGAGGTGCCGGTCTGGTTGCATGGCCTCGTCGGCATCGATTTCACGCCGGAAGCCACAGTGGAACCGCTCGCGCGGCTAGTCGGATTGCTCGCGGAGAAACGTGGTGCGCCGCGAGTGTGAGTTCATCGCCACGGGACGAGCCGCTCGATCCATTGCACGCGCATCAGATCGTTGTAGATCACGGTGACCATCAGCATCAGAAGGAGCACGAAGCCGGCGAGCAGCATCTTCTCCTTCACCTTCATGCTGAAGTCGCGGCGCGAGATGCCCTCGAGCGCCAGAATCGCGATGTGCCCGCCGTCGAGCACCGGAATCGGCATCAGGTTCAACAGACCGAGATTGAGGCTGATCATCGCGAGGAGCTGGAAAAGTGGAATCCAACTCTCCTGCTGCGCCGCTTCGCCGGACAACCCGGCGATCGCAACCGGGCCCATCAGCTGCTTGACCGAGGTCTCGCGCGTGAACAAACCCGCCAGCGTCTCGAAGATGAGCGACGACCATTCCCAGTTCTGCTTCACGCTCAGCTTGAACGCCTCGACGAAGCCGGGCTTGAGCGTCTTCAGCTCCAGCGCGCTGATATGCGCGCCGATCTTCACGCCGCCGTCGATCATTCGGGGCACGACGGTGAGGACTTTCATTTCCGTCCCGCGGCGAATCTCGAGCTCGAGCGGCTTGCCTTCGTGGCTTCGAATGAGCGTGAGGAGGCGGTCGTACAGAACGTTCTGTTCGCCGCCGGCTTTCATGATGACGTCGCCCGCGAGCAGCCCGCCTTCGGCGGCCGGCGAGCCGGGGCCCGCGTCCGACACCTGCGGATGCATTTCCGGACGGACGCCGATATCTCCCGTGTCGTACCGGTCGATCGACACCGGCACGACGGTGCGCTCGATCGCCTTGCCGCCGCGATCGATCCCGAGCCGGACGCTGCGCTTGGCGCGTGTCGCGATCGCGAGGCTGAACGATTTCCACGTCGGCACGTCGCGGCCGTCGATGCTGATGATGCGATCGCCGATCTCGACGCCAGCCGCTTGCGCGACCGAGCCCGAATCGAATCCGCCGATCACGACTGCCGAATCGTCGAAGACCGGCAGCCGCGCGCCCTGATAGAGCACGCCGGCCATCACGACGACCGCGAGCGCGAGGTTCATCACCGGCCCCATGACGAGGACCTGGAATCGCTGCCACTTCGTTTTCGAGAGGAACTCGTCGGCCGCGCCGGTGCGCGCATCTTCCGGAGTCTCGCCGGCCATCTTCACGTAGCCGCCGAGGGGGATCGCGCTGATGCAGTACTCGGTGTCGCCCCAGCGGAACGACAGCAGCTTGGGACCGAAGCCCAGCGAGAAGGTGAGGACGCGGACGCCGATGCGCCGCGCCATCAGGAAGTGACCGAGCTCGTGGACGAAAATCAGGACGCCGAGAACAAAAATGAAAGCAAGTACGCTCGTCACTGCTTTACCGTTATGCGGTTGATTTTACCTTACCGGCCAACTCGGCGGCGAACGTGCGGGCCCATCGATCGACGGCCCTGACGTCCTCCAAACCCGCGATCGTGGCGGATCCGCCGCGCTCGTATGCCTCGATGGCCTGGCGAATGACGTCGGCGATCGACGTGAAGCCGAGCCGCGACTGCAGAAACTCTGCCACCGCGACTTCGTTCGCGGCATTGAGCACGATCGGCAGCGCCGGATCGCCGTCGAGCGCGCGAAATGCCAGTGCCAAACAGGGAAACCGGATCGTATCCGGCGCCTCGAACTCGAGCCGGCCGGCGCGCGTCAGGTCGAGCGGATCGAGCGGCGCGCTCCATCGTTCGGGATACGAGAACGCGTACTGAATCGGCAGCCGCATGTCGGTCACGCCGAGCTGCGCGATGATCGATCCGTCGACGAGCTCCACCATCGAGTGCACGATCGACTGCGGGTGGACGACGACATCGATCTGGCGAGCGCCGACGCCGAACAGCCAGTGCGCTTCGATCACCTCGAGCCCTTTGTTCATCAACGTCGCCGAATCGATCGTAATCTTCGGTCCCATCCTCCACGTCGGATGCCTCAGCGCATCGTCCGGCGATACGTGGCGCAGCGTTTCGAGAGGCAAGTTCCGGAACGGTCCGCCCGATGCCGTGAGGATCAGACGCTTGATGTCTCGCGCCGGCCGGCCGTGCACGCACTGATGGATGGCGTTGTGCTCGCTATCGACCGGCAGCACCGCGACGCCGCGCTTGCGTGCGCGCTCCATGACGATCGAGCCGGCCATCACGAGAATCTCTTTGTTGGCGAGCGCAATCGTCTTCCCCGCGTCAATCGCCGCAAGGACCGCGTCGAGTCCTGCCGTGCCCGACGACGCAAAGAGCACGACGTCCGCGTCCGGATGCGTCGCGACGGCGATGAGGCCTTCAGTGCCGCAAAGTGACGTCGCGGGGATCGGCGCGCGCCGGCGCTGCAGCTCCGCGCGAACGTCCGCAAGGGCCTGCGGCGTCGCCATCGCGATGACGCCCGGTTCGTGCTCGGCAATCTGCTCGACGAACTTCGGCACGTTCTCGCCGGCGGCGAGCGCCACGACCTGAAGCCGCTCGGGGTGCGCGTTCGCAACGGCCAACGCGCTCTGACCGATCGAGCCCGTCGACCCGAGGATCGCGACTCGCTTGACCGATTGCGCGGCGCTCATGTCAGGGAGAGATTACGGGAACTGCAGGTATCGCGTGAAGACGTAGTACATCGGGCCGGCGAAGAGCCAGCTGTCGATGCGATCGAGCACGCCGCCGTGCCCAGGAATGAGGTTCGACGAGTCCTTCACGCCGGCGCTGCGCTTGAGCAGCGACTCGAACAGATCGCCGACCATGCCGACGGTCACCACTGCCGCCGATGCGAGCAGCATCACACCGAACGACGTCTCCGGAAACACCCACTGAGCGCCGGTCGTCATCACGACGGATCCGAGGATGAGTCCGCCGATCGCCCCTTCTCGCGTCTTCTTCGGACTGATCGAGGGAGCGAGCGGAACCCGGCCGAACGTGCGGCCGACGTAGTACTGCCCTGAATCGCTCGCGATCATCGTCGCAATGAGGAGCGCCATCGCGTCGCGGCCGCCAATCAGTCGAATCGCCGCGAGCGCGCCGAGCGGAAGCCCGATGTAGGCGATCGGCAGCGTCGACGCCGCCGCGTCGCGCAGCGTGCCGGGCCCGGGTTCCGACGTCGCCACGACATACGTGCCGATCGTCACGAAAGAGGTGAGCACGACCACGTCGACGGGAAGCGCGTCGCTGCCAACCGCGACGCACGCGACCGTCACCGTCGCGGCGCAGAGGACTCGCGGAATCTTCGCGCCGAGCGCCGCAGCGAGATCGGCGTACTCGTCGAAGGCCAGCGCCGCGGCGAGCACCGCGAGCAGCAGCGTGGCGATTGGAGGAAGCAGAAAGACGACGCCGAGCACGATCGCCGTGAGGACGACGGCGCTCAGAACGCGGGGCATCAGCGGCCGGCGACCACGGGCTGCGTAATCCCGCCGTACCGGCGATCGCGCTTCTGATACGCGAGGATGGCTTCGAGCAAATCGCGCTTGCGGAAGTCCGGCCAGAGCGTGTCGGTCACCCAGATCTCGGCGTACGCGATCTGCCACAGCAGGAAGTTGCTGACGCGAATCTCGCCGCTCGTGCGAATAAGTAGATCGGGATCGGGCTGACCCGCGGTGTAGAGGAAACCTGCGAACCGCTGCTCGTCGATCTCTTCGGGCCGGATCTGCGCCGAGAGCAGGCGCTTCGCGGCCTCGACGATCTCGGCGCGGCCGCCGTAGTTCAGCGCGATGTTGAACAGCATCCCGGTATTCGCCGCCGTCTTCGCTTCGGCCGCTTTCAGCTCGCTGCGAATGTCCGGCGCGAGCTCCTCTTCGCGTCCGATCACGTTGAAGCGGATGTTGTTCCGCAGAAGTGTATTGAGCTCGAGCCGCAGGTAGCGCTTGAGCAGCGCCATCAGCGTCGAGACTTCCATGGCCGGCCGCTTCCAGTTCTCGACGGAGAACGCGTAGAGCGTGAGGACTTCGATCCCGATGCGGGCGGAACATTCGACGACGTCGCGCACCGCGTCGATCCCCGCGCGGTGTCCCTCGACGCGCGGTAGGCGGCGCTGCGCGGCCCAGCGGCCGTTGCCGTCCATGATGACGGCGACGTGCCGCGGAAGGCGATCGAAGTCGACCTGACGGGCGAGCGTCTCTTCGGGCGAGCCGGCCGTCAGGACGGAAAGAAGGTCATCGAGCGCCATCGTGTCAGCAGCGGTAGTAAACCTTGATAATACAGGCTCTTACGGGCTCAGACAAGACCCGCGGGCCAGATACTTTGCATTATAAAGCAAAATCACCCGCGTGAGTAGGAGACCGCCACGAGAAAGAGGCCCTGGGGCGGGGCCGCGCGCCCCGCCCGCGCGCGGTCGCGGCTCGCGACGATCTCGGCCACTTGCGTGGGCGGCCAGCGTCCAAGCCCGACGTCGACGAGCGTTCCGGCGATCGATCGAACCATGTGCCGCAGAAAACCGTCCCCTATGACGCGCAGCACGAGCGGCCTACGACTGGGGTCAGACCCCAGACCGGGATTGGGGTCGGACCCCAGTCCAGAATCTGCACACTCGAATGCGAGCGAGAGCGACGTGATGGTCCGTTCAGTCGTGGACGCCTCGCCGCCGGTCGATTGAAACGCCGCGAAATCGTGCGTCCCCACGAGCGCGGCCGCCCCGGCGCGCATCGCGTCGACGTCGAGGCGGCCGGGCACGTGCCACGCGTAGCGATGCAGGAATGCCGAAACGTACGGCGCGTTGACGATTCGATACTCGTACGTCTTCGACACTGCGTCGAAGCGCGCGTGGAACTCGGGATGCGTGTCCTCGATCGAGAGAATGCGGATGTCGTCGGGAAGGACGGCGTTCAGCGCGCGCTGGATCGTGGGGCCGTCGTGCCAGGTGCTCGTCCGCACGCTCGCGACTTGACCGAGCGCGTGCACGCCGGCATCCGTCCGCCCGGCGCCGAACACCGTCACCGCTCCCCCTTCGAACGCGGCGAGCGCATCCTCGAGCACGCCTTGGATCGACACGCCGTCCGCCTGCCGCTGCCATCCGACGTAGTTCGTGCCGTCGTACTCGAGAACGATTTTCAGCGTTCTCGACGGTTCCGGGTTCCGGGTTCCGGATTCCACGGTTCGGGTTCCATCAGGTTCGCGAGCCCGGCTTCGTGATCGCAACTCCCTTGGCGCACAAAGGGCACGACTCTGGCGCGAACGTCGGAACCTCGAGGCGAACGAGGGTCTGCATCGGAAGATCGAGCCGCGCCGGATCGGATCCGCGATCGATGATCGCGGCGGCGCC
Source organism: Vicinamibacterales bacterium (assembly GCA_036556425.1). Taxonomy (GTDB): domain Bacteria; phylum Acidobacteriota; class Vicinamibacteria; order Vicinamibacterales; family 2-12-FULL-66-21; genus DATBJJ01. Next base: position 44,254 of record DATBJJ010000048.1, on the reverse strand, counting down.
GGTCACCAGCGCGCCATGCGCCGCGGCCACCGCCGCGGTCTCGCGCGTCGAGCCGCCTGTCGTGATCACGTCTTCCACGATCAGCAGGCGATCGGAGGGATCGATCGTGAAGCCCCGCCGCAGCATCAGCTTGCCATCCTCGCGCTCCGCGAAGATCGCGCGGATGCCGAGCGCGCGTCCGACTTCCTGGCCGATGACGATGCCGCCGAGCGCGGGCGAGAGGACGGCTGTCGGCTGCAGGTGCCGCGTGCGATCGGCGAGCGCCATGCCGAGCGCCTCCGCGAATTCCGGATACTGCAGCACGAGCGCGCTCTGCAGATACCGATCGCTGTGCAATCCCGAGGAGAGTCGGAAGTGCCCTTCGAGAAGGGCGCCTGCTTTCTTGAACAGATCGAGAACCGCGTCCTGGTCCATTAGCTCGTGGCCTTCCCGCCGCGCGCTCTGAGCTGCTCGTCGAAGAGCTTCAGGATGCGCTTGTATTCGTCCGCCCAGCTCGTCTCTTCGGTGAACCCGTGATTCTCGACGGGATACACGGCCAGCTCCCAGTTGTCTTTGCGCAGCTCGATCAAGCGCTGCGCGAGGCGGACGGAATCCTGGAAGTGCACGTTCGTGTCGACCATGCCGTGGCAGATGAGCAGCGCGCCCTTGAGCCCTTCCGCGAAATAGATCGGCGAGCTCTTGCGATACGCCTCGGCGTCCTTCTGCGGCACGTTGAGGATGTTCGACGTGTAGCCGTGGTTGTAGTGCGCCCAATCGGTCACGGGCCTGAGCGCCGCGCCCGCGGCGAACACGTCGGGCGTGGTGAACATCGCCATCAGCGTGATGAACCCGCCGTAGCTTCCGCCGTAGACGCCAATCCGCTTCGGATCCACTTTCTCCGACGCGCTGAGGTACTTCGCGCCGTCGACGATGTCCTCGAGATCTTTTCCGCCCATGTAGCGGTAGATCGCCGTCCGCCAATCGCGGCCGTATCCCGAGCTCGCGCGATAGTCGACGTCGAGCACCACGTAGCCGCGCGCCGCGAGCAGATTGTGGAACATGTACTCCCGATAGTAGGTCGACCAATACTTGTGCGCGTTCTGCAGGTATCCCGCGCCGTGCACGAAAACGACGCCGGCGCGCGACGGATCCCGGCGCGCGCCGATCATCTCCGGTGTGAACAGCCGCGCGTAGACGTCCGCGCCGTCCCGCGCCTTGAACGTGATGACCTTGGGATCGATCCACTTGAACGCCCGCCACGCTTCGATCGGCGACGTCGTGACCTGTCGCGCCGCCGCCGCGGGCGCGTTCGGCATCACGTAGACCTCCGGCGGCTTCGTGCTGTACGAGAACACGAGGCCGAGCGTCGACTCGTCAGGCGACACGTCCGCCTGGTTCGATCCCGTCATCGAGGTGATCTTCGTTCGCGCGCCGCCGTCGATCGGCAACGAATACAGGTGCCGTTCTCCTGGATGCGCTTCGGTACTCGTGATGTAGAACTTCTTGCCGTCGCGCGCCAGCTCCGCCGACGCGATTTCCCATTTGCCCGACGTGAGCTGCTTCGCGTTCGCGCCGTCGGCCGACACGTCGAGCGTGTAGAGGTGCATCCAGCCGTCGCGCTCCGAGAGAAACGACAGCGTCTTGTTGTCCGGAAGGAACTCGAGACCGGATCCGCCGAACGCTCCATCCCTCACCCACGCGTCGTCGTGCAGGTGATCGATGATCTTTGTTTTCCCGCTCTCGGGATCCAGCGTGACGAGCCATCGATCCTTGTTGTCTGCCGAGCGCGCGGCGGTCACGACGAGCTTGCCGTCGTCGGAAACCGTCGGCATCGACCAGCGAACGTCGCGCTCGAAGCTTCCCTCGGCCAAGGCGGTCTTCCCAGTCTTCAGATTCAACACCGCGAGCAGCCGTCGATCCTGCGTGTCGCCGACGTTCGATCGCCCCTGGATATCTTCCGTGTAGCCCGTCTCCGTCACGTAGTTCGGCACGATCGTGTTCTTCACGCCCGTCGCGCGCTCCGCGACCGCGATGAACACGTGCGTGCCGTCCGGCGACAGCATGAGGTCCGCCGCGCTTTGACGATCCTGCAGCTCGAACGACGGGAGCTTGTTCTTCTTCTGCTCCTCTTCGGTTCGCTTCTTGTCGGCCTTCTGCTTCTCGACGAAATCGATCAACTTCTCTTCCTCGTCGCGAATGAAGCGCTGGCTCTCGGTCAATCGCGGCTCCTGACGGCGCGGCGCGACATCGGTCAACTGCGTCAAGAGCGCCGTGCCGCTCCCGTCGACGGAAGCGATGAAGAGATTTCCCTCACGGACCCACGTCACGTGCGTATCGTTGCGCGCCCAACGCGGGCTGGACTCCGATCCCGTGGTCCGCGTGATCTGCCGCCGCGATCCCGATTGCGCGTCGACGACGACGATGTCGCCGTCGTCCACGAAGAGCACGCGGCGATGGGCTTTGTCCCAGCGTCCGCCCGCCGCGGGCGGAACGGCCTTGATCTCCTCGTCGTTCAATTTGCGAAGACCGCTCCCGTCGCGGCCGACGACATATGTGAATGCCTTGTCGTCGCCCGGCTTGCGCCAATCGAAATAGAGCTTCTGCGAGTCCGCGGACCAGCGAAGACCTGTGGGCGGGTAGCCGACGAGGTCCGGGCCGCGCATGATCGTGTCCACCGTCAATTCGAGCTTGCCGTTCGGGTCGCCGCCGACGCTCTTCGACGCGGCGACGGAGGGGCCTGCGGCGTTGCCGCGCTGGCCTTGAAGGGTGGCGCTCGGAAGGAGGGCGGCGGCGAGGGCGGCACCCGCAATTACGCCAACACTATTTGCGCGCAACATCGTCTAATCCTTGGGTCTACGGGGTCAGACCCCAGAGCACGAGGGGACGGTAGAACGGGCGGTCTGAACGAAAGATTATAGTCGACCCGCTTTTTGCAGCCTCAATCCCCGACACGTCCCTGAATAGCCTTTTGGAGAGAGTGCAATGCGCTTGAATTCGCGAGTATCGGCCTGTGCACGTATAGCCACGGCGATCGCCATCGCCGCGAGCCTGTTCGCTTCCGGACCGGTGGTGTCCGCATCCGGACAGAATCCGACGACGCCTCAACAAGCTCAACCGGCGCCGAAACCGCCGCCCGGCACTCCTCCCACATCGATCATGCAGCTGACCGCCGACGAAGCGGTCCGACTGGCGCTCGAGAACAACCTCGGGATTCAAACGGAAAAGTTGAACCCGCAGCTCCAGGCGCTCGCGGTGTCGCGATCGCTCGCCGCGTATACCCCAGAGATCTTCGGAGCGACGGCGCGGAACTCAGACAGCTCTCCGCCTACGGACTTCCTGTCGCAGGGCGTCGCCGTCACGACGACAGGCAACATCACGGGGTCCAGCGGCGTTCGCCAAAACGTTCCGTGGCTCGGCGGCTTCTACTCGATTGGCCTGAGCGGCCTGCGCTTCACGTCGAACGCGCCGCGCACACCGTTCTCGCCACAGCTCGGCTCGAACCTGAGTTTCCAGGCGACGCAGCCGCTGCTTCGGGGGCTGCGTATCGATTCGCTCCGGCAAGCGGTCCTGCAAAACCGCAACGCGCTCGCGATCGCGGACGTGCAGCTCGCGCAGCGGATCACCATCACGTCGCGGAACGTGCGCTTCGCGTACTACAGTCTCGTTCTGGCGATCTCGAGCGCGAACGTCGCGCAGGGCTCGCTCGATCTCGCGCGCCAGTCGTACAAGAACAATCAACGCCGTGTGGAAGTCGGCACGATGGCGCCGATCGACATCGTCGAGGCGGAAGCGGAAGTCGCGCGGCAGGAAGAGAACGTCATCGTCCGTCAGGCGGTCATTCAGTCGGCGGAGGACAACCTGCGTACGCTCATCCTCAACCCGTCGTCACCGGACTTCTGGACGACCAAGCTCGAGCCGTCGGAGCAGCCGGTCCTCACCGAACGCCCTGTCGATCTCGACGCCGCGATCAAGAGGGCCTTAGCGAACCGCACCGATCTCCTCATCCTGCGGAAGCAGATCGAAAGCGTCGATCTCGACATCAAGTTCAACCGGGACCAAAAACTTCCTGCGGTCAACCTTCAAGCCACCTACGGCACGAGGGGCGTCGGCGGCACGAAGCGCGAGTTCGCCGACAACGGCATCGACATCCTCAGCACGTCGACGCGGCCGTTCAACGACGTGCTGCACGACGTCTTCGCCAACAGCTATCGCAACTGGAGCTTTCAGATCAACGTGAGCTACCCGATCGGCACGAGCCAGGCGGACGCGGCGCTCGCGGCGAGCAAGCTTCAGCGCGAGCAGGGAACGGTCGGACTCCGACAGGTCGAGGTCGCGATCACCGCGCAGGTCCGTGAAGCCGTTCGCGACATCACCACCACGCTTCAGCGCGTGCAAGCGACGCGAAAGGCGCGCGACCTGATGGAGCGCCGGCTCGAAGCGGAGAACAAACGCCTCTCGGTCGGCATCGGCAACACGTTTCAGGTCATCCAGGCCCAGCGCGATCTCGACAACGCCAAGCAGTCGGAGCTGAACGCGATCATCGACTACAACCGCGCGCTCATCGATCTGGAGGCGATTCAGACCGTTCCGTTGGGCGGCGGAGGATTCTAGGAACAGGGTGCCAAGGTGCCAAGGTGCCAGGGATGCCAAGGTGCAGAGTGCAAATGAGCTCCGGCTCCTAGCACCCTTGCCCCTCGCACCCTTGCCCCTTGCACCCTTGCCCCTTGCACCTTTGCACCTTGCACCCTTGCACCTTGGCACCTAGGCACCTCGGCACCCTGGCACTTTTTGTGTAGACTCGTCTCGTGAAACTGACCGTCACGGTCATCACGCGAAACGAGGCGGCCAACATCGAAGGGGCGCTCGCATCCGTGAAGTGGGCCGACGAGATCGTCGTCGTCGACTCGCGGAGCTCCGACAACACCGTCGAGATCGCGCGGCGGCATTCCGCGCGCATCGAGATCCGCGACTGGAAAGGCTACAGCGCGCAGCGGAACTACGCCGCCGAGATCGCGTCGCACGACTGGATTCTCGCGCTCGACGCCGACGAGCGCGTCCCGCCGGATCTGGCCGAGGAAATCAAGACGATCATGCGGGACGGCCCGACGGCCGGCGGATACCGCATGCCGCGGATCTCGTACTACCTCGGGCGATGGATCCGTGGCACCGATTGGTATCCGGACTATCAGCTGCGGCTCTACAACCGCCGCATCGGGCAGTTCAACGGAAAGCGCGTGCACGAATCCGTCGAGTTGTCGCAGGGCAAGCCCGGCACGCTCACGCACAACCTCCAGCACTATCCCTACAAGGACATCTCGGATCACGTCATCAGCATCGACCACTACACGACGCTCGCGGCCGAGGAGTGGTTCGCGGACGGCCGGCGCACGAACGCGCTCGATGTCGCGCTGCACCCGCCCGCGGCGTTCTTCAGGAACTACATCATCCGCGGCGGCTACCGTGACGGGACCGCCGGCTTTCTCGTCTCCGTGCTGAACTCGTACTACGTGTTCCTGAAGATTCTGAAGTTGTGGGAGCTGCAGTCCGGATTCCCGGCGCCCTCACCGGTATCCGGCGAGGGACGCCGGCAGCGCAAGTTCGATCGCACGCCGAACGCCGACGAGCCGCCCGGCACGCCGCACCCCGCGGTTCGCACTCCGCAGTGAGCAGTCCGCGATCGATCTTCTCGATCCACATCGACACGGCGCGCAGCTGGCGCGGCGGACAGAACCAGGTGCTCGTCACGGTGATGGGCATGCGCGCGATGGGCCATCGCACGATGCTCGTCGCGCATCCGGGCGGCGAGCTTCGCCAGCGCGCGGAGGAAGGGCTCGATCTGATCCCGCTCGCGCCGAAGACGGAAATGGATCTGAGCGCGGCGTGGCGGCTGTCGCGGGTGATCAAGCGGCTCAAGCCGGACGTCATTCACGCGCACGATCCGCACGGCGTCGCGATGGCGGGCCTCGCGCTGTCGATGAGCACGCAGCTCGCGAAGCCGCCGCTCATCGCGTCGCGCCGCGTCGACTTCCACCTCCGCGGCGGACGGATGTCGCGATGGAAGTACCGGCAGGTGGATTTCTTCATCTGCGCGTCGGAAGCGATCCGGCTGATGCTCGTCGCCGACGGCGTGCCCGATACGCGGACGTGCACCGTGCACGAAGGCATCGATATCGAGCGTGTCGACTCGGCGCCGCCCGCAAAGCTGCACGAGGAGCTCTGGCTGCCGCATCACGCGCCGCTCGTCGGCAACGTCGCGGCGCTCACGCCGCACAAGGGGCAGCGGCATCTCGTCGAAGCCGCGGCGCTCGTCGTGCGCCAGGTGCCCGACGCGCGGTTCATCATCGCCGGCGAAGGCGAGCTTCGGGAATCGCTCACGCGTCAGATCAAGGAGCACCACCTCGAAAAGCACGTCATGCTGACGGGCTTCAGGCCCGACGTGCTGTCGCTGCACAAGGCGTTCGACGTGTTCGTGATGAGCTCGATCACCGAAGGTCTCGGGACGTCGCTCCTCGACGCGATGGCTGCCGGAAAGCCGATCGTCGCGAGCGCGACGGGCGGCATTCCGGAAGTCGTCCTCGACGGCGTGACGGGCATCCTCGTGCCGCCGCGCGACCACGCGGCGATGGCCGCGGCGATCGCCAAGCTGCTGAACGATGCCGCGCTGCGCGAGCGCATGGGCGCGGCCGGGCGCGCGCGCGCGGTCGAGCGATTCAGCGCCGACCGGATGCTCAAGGAGACATTGAGCGTCTACCGGCGCGTCGCGATGCATCCGCACCGCGAAGAAGAGCTCTCGCTTTCCTGAATCACTGCGGCACGCCGGCGACGCCCGCGCGGCATCCGGAGTGGGCCCTCGGACAATCGTCGAACGTGACGGCGCGGCCGTTTTCGGAGAACGTCACCCCGCGCGCGCGCCGCGTCTGCGCGGCCTCTTCCGTGACGAGGCGAACCGTGCCGATCTCCTTGAGCGATTGCGGATCGAACAAGCGCAATTCGTAGCCCCGCATCACGAATCCCACGCGCGTGCCGTCCGGCGTCCAGACGACTTCGTCGCAGACGGCGGACGGATCGTCGTACGCGGCGGCCACCTTGCTCGCATCCGTCGAAGGGCCGATCCGAAGCTCCGTGCACCACGCGTCCGCCTTCGCGCACGGCGTCGCGGTCGCCAGCGCGACGATCGATTTGTCGGGTGAAGGCATGGCCGCGGTGATTCGGCCGCGCAGCCTCGCATCGCCGCCGCGCAGCGCCATCGCCGCGCCGGCGCCGAGCGCCGCGCCGATGACGAGCGTTGCGATCAGCGCGCCCGTCGAGCGCGTGGATGACACAGGCCTTTGAGCGGACATTGCGAATCTCCCTGCTTCCGGCCGAAGCCGCACGCGTTCATCATGCCGACGTGGCAGATCGAAAAGTCGAATCGAATCGGATCGATCGGATCGAGACGCCGAAGCGACGCGGTGATGTCGGCCGCCATCTTCCATCCCGGGCTGACGTAGCGCGTCAGGCGAAGACATCGCCCCAGTCGGATCACGTGCGTATCGAGCGGAACGATCAGCCGCGACGGCGGCACGCGCGTCCACACCCCGAGATCGATCTCGTCGCGGCGCACCATCCAGCGAAGAAACAGGTTCAGGCGCTTGCACGCGCTGCCTGCCGACGGCCGGGGAAAGAAATAGCAGACGCCCGGCCGGCGCGGCACGCGGCCGTACGCGCGGCGGATATCGAGCGCGAGCGCGCGCGTCGAAAAGCTGTCGAGCGCGCCGGAGAGATCCGGCGCGTCGATCGAGTCGCCTTCCAGGAAGAACGCCTCGATCGATCCGGATCGCTCGATCATCTGGCGCAGGATCCAGAGGAGCGCGGCCAGATCGACGCCGCGCGTCCAGCGGTGGACCATCGCGCGCAGCTCGGGATGCGCGTCCGACGGATCGAATCGCCGGACGTAGTCCGCCGGATGCGGACCGAGAATCTCGAACAGCGTATCGATCGAGTTGAGCACGCTGGCGACGCGCCCGAAGGCCAGCGACGCCGCACAGAACCCGGCGACTTCACGATCCGCCGCCGCCGCGAACGGACGCACGCGGTGGACCGGATCGCTGGCCGAGTCCTCGCGATTGAAGTCGGCGTAGAGCGAGGCGAGAGTTTTTTTGAGATTCGGCTCAGGCCTCGGGGCGTTGGGCTCAGGCAAGGACCGTCAACCGCGATAGACGACCGCTCCGCCGACGATGGTGGCCGCGACGCCGCCGCGAAGCTCCCAGCCGTCGAACGGCGTGTTCTTCGATTTCGATCGCAGCGCCGAGGCGTTGACCGTCGTCCGCGCGTCGGGCGCGAGGACGGTCACGTCGGCCGGCGCGCCTGGCGAGAGCGAACCGCCGGGGATGCCGAACGCGCGCGCGGGATTGACCGACAACAACTCGATCGCGCGGCGCACCGTGATCTTTCCGGCGTGCACGAGACGATCGAACACGATTGGCACCGCGGTCTCGAGCCCGACGATGCCGAAGGGCGCGCGATCGAATTCGAGCATCTTCTCGTCGGCGTGATGCGGGGCGTGGTCGGTGGCAATCAGGTCGACCGTGCCGTCGGCGATCCCCTCGATCATGGCGTCGCGATCCGCCGCTTCCCGCAGCGGCGGGTTCATCTTCAGGTTCGTGTCGTACTTGATCGGCCCCTCGAGCGCCTCGTCGGTCAGCGTGAAGTGATGCGGCGCGACCTCGCAGGTGACGCGCACGCCGCGATCCTTTCCGGCTCTCACCGCCCGCAGCGATTCGCGCGCGCTCATGTGCGCGATGTGCACGTGCCCCTTCGTCAGCTCCGCGAGCGACACATCGCGCTCGACCATCAGCGATTCGGCCACGCCGGGAATGCCGCGCAGGCCCAGCGCCGAGGCGTGATACCCCTCGTGCGCCACGCCGTCACCTTTGAGCGACGGATCCTCGCAATGGTCGACGATCGGCACGTTCAACATCCCCGCGTATTCGAGCGCGCGGCGCATCAGCAACGCCGTCGCGACCGGCCGCCCGTCGTCGGAGAACGCCACGCAGCCCGCCGCCTTCTGCTCGCCGAGCTCGGCGAGCTGGTCCCCTTTCGAGCCGAGCGACACGGCGCCGATCGGATACACGCGCGCGAGCCGCGCTTCCGCGGCCTTCTTGAGGATGAACTGCGTGATGCCCGCGTGATCGTTGATGGGATCGGTGTTCGGCATGCACGCGACGGCGGTGAAGCCTCCCGCGACGGCCGATGCCACGCCCGTCGCTACGGTTTCCTTGTGCTCGTGGCCCGGCTCCCGGAGGTGCACGTGGATGTCGATCAATCCCGGCGCGACAATCCAGCCGGGCGCAATCTCGAGGACGTCCGCGCCGTTGGCTGGCAGGTTCGCCTCGACTCGCGCGATGCGGCCGTCCTCGATCAGCACGTCGAACGCGCCGTCCCGCCCGTTCGCGGGATCGACGACGCGTCCGTTCTTCAACAGCAGCTTCATGCGTTCACGCCTTCATCTCTTTCGTCGCGGCCGGCGAGCAGATAGAGGACCGCCATCCGCACCGCCACACCGTTCGAGACCTGTTCGAGAATCACGGAATACGGTGCGTCGGCGACCGCCGAGTCGATCTCGACGCCCCGGTTCATCGGACCCGGATGCATCACGATCACGTCGGGGTTCGCGCGGCGCACGCGCTCGGGCGTCATCCCGAACAGCGCGAAGTACTCGCGCACGGACGGGATGTAGTGCCCGTGCATCCGCTCGTTCTGAATGCGCAGCAGCATCACGACGTCGGCGCCCTCGACCGCTTCGTCGACGCTCGTCGTCGCGCGCGCGCCGAGCCGCTCGATGCCGACGGGAATCAACGTCGCGGGGCCGCACGCCCAGACGTCGGCGCCCATCATCTTGAGGAGCAGCACGTTCGATCGCAGCACGCGGCTGTGAAGGAGATCGCCCACGATGGCGACCTTGAGGCCGGCGAGACGCTGCTTGTGCTCGCGAATCGTGAACGCGTCGAGCAGCGCCTGCGTGGGGTGCTCGTGCATGCCGTCGCCCGCGTTGATGATCGTGGATCGGCAAATGCGCGACAGGAGCTGCGGCGCGCCGGAGGACGAGTGCCGCATCACGATCATGTCCGGCGACATCGCCTCGAGATTGCGGACGGTGTCCACGAGCGTCTCGCCCTTGGTCACGCTCGACGTGGCGGTGGCGATGCTCAGCGTGTCGGCGCTCAGCCGCTTCTCGGCAATCTCGAACGACGTGCGGGTCCGCGTGCTGGGCTCGAAGAAGAGGTTCACGACCGTGCGCCCGCGGAGCGTGGGCACCTTCTTGATCGCGCGTCCGCCGATTTCCTTCATCGCGACGGCGGTGTCGAGAATCAGCGTGATCTCGTCGGCGTCGAGATCGGCGATGGCGAGGAGATGGCGCGATCGAAGCTGCGGCGCGGCCACATCCTGCGCCTGGGGGCGTTCCGCGTGGTTCGGACGTTCTACGGCTCGCGTCGTCATGGCTCCCCCTCGATCACGATCTCGTCGGTCCCGTCGATTTCCTGCAGGCGGACCTGCACGCTCTGCTTCAGCGACGTCGGCACGTTCTTGCCGACGTAGTCGGCCTTGATCGGCAGCTCGCGATGGCCGCGGTCCACGAGGGCGATCAGTTGAATCACGCGCGGCCGCCCGAAGTCGATGAGCGCGTCCAGCGCCGCGCGAATCGTGCGGCCCGTATAGAGCACGTCGTCGACGAGCATGATCTTGCGGTCGTCGATGGAAAAAGGAATCTCGGTGCGGCGCACGAGCGGCTGCGGTCCGACCGGATGGCGCATCAGGTCGTCGCGGTACAGCGTGATGTCGAGCGCGCCCGTCGGCACGTCGTCGCCGTTGATCTCCTTGAGCGTGCGCGCGATCCGGCGCGCGAGCGGCACGCCGCGCGTTCGGATGCCGATGAGCGCGAGCTCGTCGAGCCCGCGATTGCGCTCGAGAATCTCGTGCGCGATGCGCGTGAGCGCGCGCGACATGCGATCGGCGTCCATCACCTGGGCCACGGGCGTGCACCACGGAAAAGAGTTGTCGAGCGGGAAAGACGCGAAGGAACGTTCGGAGGATCGATCACGGCCACCTCTTGGCGGCCTCACAGGGCCGCGTTAAAGAGTTGTTCGGAAGAGTGTATCACATTGTCGGAAGCTCGGACGCTCGATTACTTCATGAAGCCGCTGCGGATGACGACGTTCGCGCTGAGCTCGTCGTTCAGCGGATCGTCGAGCGCGAGGAGGCGTCGAACTTCCGGCGCGAGGCTGTCCTGCGTTTCGCGGCGCAGGAGCGCTTTCTGATACTGCTGCTGCGGCTTGTCGGCGCGGCAGTAGAACGCGTGCATCGCGAGCCGCGGCGCCGCGCTCCGGTTCGCGGTGCCGCCGTGCCACAAGTGGGCGTTCATGATGGCGATGCTGCCGGCCGGACCCGTCAGCAGCACTTCGTCCGCGTGCGGCGCGTGAGGATCGTCCAGCACGTCCTGCGGCCGCGTGCCCCACGTGTGCGAGCCGGGAATCATGCGCGTCGCGCCGTTGTCGGGCGTGAAATCGTCGAGCAGCCAGATCGTGTTGCAGACCCAATACCCGCGCTCGTCGGGCACGGCGCTCATGTCGACGTGCAATGGCTGGCCCGCATCGGAATGCGGATCCGCCGAGCGCGCGTTGAGGCTGCTCAACTTGATCGCGGGACCCAGGACCTGGCGCACGCCAGCCAACACCTCGGGCAGCACGATGGCGCGCTGAAAGATTTCTCCTTTGTCCACGAGATTCGCGAGCCGCCGCGCGTGCTCTTCCGTCTTGAACTCGTGGCCGGCGCGATCGCCCTCCTCCGAGAGCAAGTCGGTGATGCGCGCGCGCAAGCCGGTCAAGAACGACGCGCCCATCGTGTTCTCGAGAAGCACGTAACCCTGTTCGTCCAATTGACGCATCTGATCGGCGTTCATGATTCCTCCGCTCCCGGATCCCCGCTCCCGGATCCCGGATCCCGGATCCCGGATCCCCGATCTTCATCACCGGTTGTGAGTCGGAATGAAGGCGATCGGCCGCTCCGCCGCGAACTCGGCGCGAAACAAGTCGGACCGTGCATACCCATCCATGTCGCGGCCGACCGGCAGACCGAGGTAGTACAGCACCGTCGGCGTGACGTCGACGATCGATCCGCGCTGCCGGCGGCCCGGCTGAACGGCGGTGCCGTACGCGAGCAGAAAACCGTCCGGCGCGCGCTCGTGCGTGCCGCTCATCGGGCTGCCGAGCAGCCGCCCCATCAAGTGCTTCGCCGCGTTCGGCTGCTGCATCCCGAACCCGGAGACGACGAGCAGCAGATCGTCGGGCGCCAGCGCGCGCAGCTCGTTGCCGATCTCGGTGTCGATGTCGCCATAGTAGCGATCGATCACCTGCACGCGCCGCCGGCGCTCTTCCTCGGACACGTCGCCGAACTCGCGCGGCTGTGTGTACCGCAGATTGTAGTGGCCGACGGTGTCGAGCCCCTGGAAGCGCAGCGCCGCGAACCTGACGGGCCACTCGGCGCGCAGCGCGCGCATCGCGCGGCTGTAGAACCGATCGCGCAGCGCCGCGGATCCTACGGGCGTCCTTGCCTCGCCGATCGCGGCGTTCGCGAGCGGGAGGTCGGACGACTCGCCGCGATCGTCGAACGCGGCGCGCGCGATCGGCAGCGCCTCCGACGGAAACGCGCCGCGATCGTCGAGCTCGAAGAACGATCCCAGCAGATCGTAGAAGCGATCGCTCACCACGAAGCCGCGCACCGGCTGCACCGGATACGTGAGCGGCCATCGCACCACGCCGACGTCGATCCCCGCATCGGCGAGAATGCTCCACAGCGTTCGTCCGCGAAGCGACGTTGACGAGCTCAGCTCGCGGCGGAACAACCCGAGCTCGACGAGCGTGTGCGAGAAGCAGTGATCGGGCAGCAGTGCGAGCCCGCGCGCGTCGCCCCTCGCGTAGTACAGCGCGGGCCCACGCACGCCGTTTCTCGCCGGATACATCCCGGTCGCGACCGCCGTCCACACCGGATCGGGACCGGTGGGACGCACCGTCGCGAGATCCATCGACGCCCCGCTCTCGAGCAGCCGCGCGAAGTTCGGCAGCCGCCCGCCGGCCGCGCGCGGCCAGATGTAATCGAGCGACGCGCCGTCGAGGAGCACCATGACGACGCGCGGACCGCTCGTCGTGGCGGCATGGAGAACGGCCTGGCCCGGACCGGATTCCGGCGGCTCCGGAACGCCCGGTCCGCGCGCGGCAATCGGCAGCGCCAGCGAGCCGAATACCGCAATCGTCAGCAGCGCCGCGCCGACGCGGCTGCCCCGGCGGCCGAACGAGAAATGCGCGGCGGCAAGCCCGAGCAGCACGATCGCCGTCGCGGTCGTCGCCGCGGCGCCGGCCGACATCCGCCGCACCGCGGTCTCGTCGAGCGACGCGGAAAAACCGTCGACGTTCAACCACATCATCAGCGACGCCGCCGCCGCGAGCGCGGCCGCGAGCCACGCGAGCACGCGGACGCTGATCCAGCCGGGCGACAGCGCGGTGAGGCCGACGACCTCGCGCACCATCATCAAGAGATAGAAGAGCACCGCGAGGTGAATTCCGTAGAAGAGCACGAGCACCGCGTAGATCCGCCAGACCGTCGACGAGAGGAGCGGTACGTGTGGATTCAATTGCAGCACGACGATCGTCAGGTACGCGGCGCCGAGCGCGCCGGCAATCAGCGAGTTCGTGAGCATGCGAAGGAACCGCATCACTCGAAGTGTATACTTCCGATGTGCCGTGCGACATCGATGCCGCTGTGCTGAGCAACACGCGGCTCTCCGCCGACTACAGCGTGCTCGCGCTCGCCGCGCCCGACATCGCCGGCCTCGCGCGGCCCGGACAGTTCGTGATGATCAAGCCGTCGCGCAGCGCGGACCCGCTGCTCAGGCGACCGTTCTCCATCTTCGAAATCCTGCGGCACGCCGATGGAACGCCAATCGGCGTGTCGCTGCTGAACAAGCGCGTCGGAGCCGGCACGCGATTGCTGTACAACGTCGAGCCTGGCGCGCGGATCGCGTGCCTCGGTCCCCTCGGGCGGCCGTTCGAGCCCGTCGATCCGCCCGCGCGCGCGTGGATGGTCGCGGGCGGCGTCGGCCTCGCGCCGTTCCTCACGCTCGCGGAAGCGCTCGCCGCGCGCGGCACGCCCGCGACGCTCTTCTACGGCGCGCGCCGCGCGAGCGAGCTCTATTACGTCGACGCGTTCGAACGGATCGGCGTCGACACGGTGCTCTCGACCGAAGACGGCAGCCGCGGCGCCAAAGGATTCATCACCGCACCGCTCGACGCTGCGCTCGCCGCGCTGCCGGCCGGCGACACCGTCAAGCTGTATGCCTGCGGACCGACGCCGATGATGCTCGCCGCCGCGCGCGTGGCGGAGTCCCACGGCCGCCCGTGCGACGTCTCGCTCGAGCAAGTGATGGGCTGCGGCCTCGGCGGCTGCTATAGCTGCGTCGTGCTGACGCGTCAGCCCGGCGCGGCGCCGCATTTCGTGCGCTCGTGCCTCGACGGTCCCGTCTTCGACGCACAACGCATCGTCTGGGAGGCAATGGCGCATTGACGACCGATCTGGATCTCTCCGTTTCGATTGGATCGCTTCGGCTGCCGAACCCAGTCATCGCGGCGAGCGGCTGCTTCGGGTACGGCGTCGAGTACGCCGACGTCGTTGATCTTTCGACGCTGGGCGGCGTCGCAGTGAAAGGTCTGTTTCTCGCGGAACGCGAAGGACATCCTCCGCCGCGCATCGTCGAAACACCGGCCGGGATGCTGAATGCGATCGGCTTGCAGGGCATCGGCGTGCACCGCTTCGTGCGTGAGAAGCTTCCCGAGCTTCGCGATCGCCGCGCGATCGTGTTCGTGAACATCTGCGGCACGACGATCGACGAGTACGTCGAGCTCGCGCGCATCGTGACGGACGCCGAAGGCGTCGCGGCGCTCGAGCTGAACATCTCGTGCCCCAACATCAAGGAAGGGGGCATCACGTTCGGGTGCAGCTTGCCGGGAACGCACGCGGTCGTGAGCGCGGTTCGAAAAGTCACGCCGCTGCCGGTGATTCCGAAGTTGACGCCGAACGTCACCGACGTCGCGTCGTTCGCCCGTGCCGCCGAAGATGCGGGCGCCGACGCAGTCTCGCTGGTCAACACATTTCTCGCGATGGCGATCGACGTCGAAACGCGCCGGCCTCGGTTGTCGAACATCGTCGGCGGCCTGAGCGGACCGGCGATCAGGCCGATCGCGGTGCGGATGGTCTACGAATGCCGCAGGGCGGTGAAGATTCCGATCATCGGCATGGGCGGCATCGCCACGGCGGCCGATGTGCTCGAGTTCATGATTGCGGGGGCCGATGCGGTGCAAGTCGGCACGGCGAACTTCGTCGATCCGTTCATCTGGCGTCCGCTCCTCGACGGTCTGCGCGACTACATGACGCGCCACGGAATCGCGCGGCTCTCGGAGATCGTCGGCTCGATCGACACCACTCAGCGCGAACAGGCCTGGATCAGCTCGTGACCTCCAACAAGATTCTCGTCGCGCTCGACGTCGCCAGCGGCGTCGAGGCGCTGGCGCTCTCCGATCGGCTGCGCGACGTCACCGGGGGATTCAAGGTCGGCAAACGCCTCTTCACGAGCGAGGGACCCGATCTCGTGCGGACGCTCGCGCGCGGCGGCGATCGCGTCTTTCTCGATCTGAAATTCCACGACATCCCGAACACCGTCGCGACGGCCGTGGCCGCGGCGACGTCGCTTGGCGCCTGGATGATCGACGTCCACGCGTCGGGCGGACTGCACATGATGCAGGCCGCGCGTGAGGCCGCGCTCGAAACAGCGGCGGCCGAGCGCCGCCATCCTCCGCTGCTGATTGCCGTCACGGTGCTGACGAGCATCAGCGATGCCGTCTTCGCGGAAACTGGCGGACGCGGAACGGTGATCGATCAAGTCCTCCGCCTCGCCGAGCTCACCCACAGAGCGGGGCTCGACGGCGTCGTCGCGTCGCCGCAGGAGACGGCGCTGCTGCGCCAGCGCTTCGGACCTGAGTTCACGATCGTGACGCCGGGAATCCGGGGCGGCGGAGCCTCGACCGCGGCGAAAGACGATCAAGCGCGCACGATGAGCCCGTCGGAAGCCGTGGCAGCCGGCGCCAGCTTCATCGTGGTGGGCCGCCCGATCATTGCCGCGCCGAACGCGCGGAAGGCGGCGGAGGAGATCGCGGCGGAGCTGGACTCGAGACTCAGCGGTTTAGCCTGAGCCTCGAGCCTTGCGTTGTCTACTTAGCTGTGAAGATGAAATACCCGACGCGATTCTTCGCCCAGCACTCTTCGGTTTCTTCCCTGCAGAACGGCTGCTCTTCGCCTTTGCTGACGATCGTCATGCGATCGGCGGCGACGCCGAGGCTGAGGAGATATGCGCGGACGGCATCCGCGCGGCGGTTCGCGAGCGCAAGGTTGTACTCGTTGGTGCCGCGCGAGTCCGCGTGGCCTTCGACCAGGATCTTCGTGCTCGGGCGGCGCTTCAAGTAATCGGTGTTCTTCTGAAGGATGCCCCGCGACTCCTCGGTCAGCTCGATCGAGTCGAGCGCGAAGTACACCGGCTTCAGGACGCCGCTCTTCGTGAGATCGTCAACCGTCGACTTCGCGAAGATCTCGTCCTCGGTCGGCGGCCGCTCCGGCGTGGGCGGAGGATCGGGCGGACGCGTGGGAGGAGGCGGCGTCGGTGTGGTTGTCGGCGTGGAAGGCGCGGGCGGCGGCGGCTGTGGTTTCGCTTCCGGCGGTTTCTTTCCACACGCGCTGACCGTCGCCGCAATCACGATCAACACCGCGGCGGCAGTTCGAAGGTTCCAAATCATCACCGTCATCTCCTCGGAGTAGGATTGGGCTCGCCTTCATCGACAGACAAGGCGAGCGGCCTCATTGTCTCACACCGAAATCATGGACCGATTGCTCGAAGCCACGGCGCGCGCGGAACGAGATCACTTCT
Source organism: Vicinamibacterales bacterium (assembly GCA_036556425.1). Classification (GTDB taxonomy): domain Bacteria; phylum Acidobacteriota; class Vicinamibacteria; order Vicinamibacterales; family 2-12-FULL-66-21; genus DATBJJ01. Next base: position 27,270 of record DATBJJ010000048.1, on the reverse strand, counting down.
GGTTCCACGGCTTTCGCCGATTCGTGCGCCCGATGCTCGTGCGCGCCGCGGCCGGCCGATCGGCGATCTCGATCCTCGACTGCGGCTGCGGCACCGGGAACAACCTCGCGATGCTGCGGCAGTACGGACGCGCGTGCGGAATCGACATCACGTTCAGCGGGCTCGCCTACGCACGGCGTCACGGCGAGCGCCAGGTCGCGCGCGCATCGGCGACGTGCCTCCCGTTCGCCGCGCACCAATTCGACCTCGTCACCTCCTTCGACGTCCTGTACGCGTTCGACGACGAGATGGAGCGTGACGCGCTCAATGAGATGTATCGGGTGTTGCGGCCCGGAGGACAGATCCTGATCAATGTTGCGGCGCTGAAAGCGCTGACGGGGAACCATTCGGTGCTCGGCGGGGAGGTCCGCCGCTATACGCGGCGCGAGTTGGCCGACCATCTCGTCCGCACGGGCTTCACAGTTCGGCGCATCACTTACACGAATTTCACGCTTTTGCCCATCGTCGCCGGCGTGCGGTGGACCCAGCGGCTCGGCGGGCATCGGGAATCGACGCGGGAGATGACCGTCCCCTCGGCGCCCGTGAACCGGGCGTTATCGGCGCTCCTGGCGGTCGAGGCAGCCGCCGCACGGTTCATCAACATGCCCCTCGGCAGTTCACTCCTCGCGTTGGCCCAAAAACCGCAGTAACCGTGAAGGTCGCAGGATCGTGCGCTAGCGCTCCGACGGTTCGACGATCAATGAGTAGATTTTGAGCGCCAGCCGCCGGCGATCGGCGGTGCCCTCGCGCTCGCCGGCGACGTACGCGCGATCGGAGGTAATCGTGATGCGGCCGTTGGCGGCGCTCAACACATCCGCCGGAATCGCGACCTGGATCGCGAAGTCCTCCGACGGACGCGATTCGAGGAGAACGCGATCGCCGACGCTGATGCGGACGACCGGCGCGCTGTCGAAGTAATGGAGCGGCGACTCCCCGTTCATGCGGAGCGCCACGGACCGGCCGGCGTGATGCACGCGGACTTGCGCCCGCTCGCTCATCCACCGCCACGATCGCGCCGTCGTGGGATTGTATTCGGGCTCGTGCCATCCTTCGTCGAACCCGAACACCACGCGATCGGATGGCTGCACGTTGAATTGCTCGACGGCGACGGGCGGCACCGGCGACGCCTGCGACTCGGCTCGAACCGTCAGCTTTGCAAACGGTCCGTCGCCGGTCATCGAACCGGCGGGCAGCGTGACGAAATCCAGGAAGAAGCCCGGACGGACATCGAGCGCCGCGACCGGTCGATCGTCGAGGCTGGCGATGACCTTGGTCGGCCGGTCGCCGCCGAGCTGACGTCCGCCAATCATCATCACGCTCTCGACCAATCGCCGCCGCACCCATCCGACGCTCGGGCGCCGGTGCGGTCCCCACCCGTCGCGATCGGCGATGCCCGCGGTTTCGGGCGTGAGCGCCCATCCCTGCTCGAGAAACCAACCCGGCTGATCGATCACGTGCCAGTCGATCTCGTTCGGCCGCGCGCCGCCGAGGTATATCGCGGCGTTGAACGGCCAGCGATATTGGCGCGTCCGCGTGTGCGCGAGATCCACGAGCGCGAGATCCGTGCGCCGCGGATCGGCGACGAACCAGGTCTCGCCGCCGCTCCCCTCGAGCCACGCGCGCGTCAGCTCGAGCCATTCGTAGTCGCGCGGCGTCGGAAGAACCGTGCCCGGCACATTGCCGGCATACGCGCGCGCGCGTCTCGATTCGGTGAACACGCGGCGATGCATGCCGACGGCGGGTGCGGCCCCGCGCTCCTGCAGCATGCGTATTTCAGACAGGAGCGCGAACACGGGGCTCGGCTCACGCCCGAACGCCAGCGTCGCCGGGATCGCGTACACGAGGCTCGACGCGGCGAGGGCGATCGTCGCGATCGCGGCCGCGCGCGCGTTCGCGTCGGCGATCGCCGAAGCCGCGAGGTAGGCGACGAGCGGCATCAAGGGCAGCGCGTAGCGCGTGGTCAACGGCTCTTGAAAGAGAAGATGAAAGATCGCGTACGGTCCGAACGTCAGCGCGACGAGCGCAAGCACTTTCGGCGCGCGCGCGACGAGCGCCAGCGATCCCGCGGCGGCAAGCGCGAGAATCACGCCGGCCAGCACGGGTGATTCCCACGGCCGGACGAACGTGTGAAGGACCGCGGTGAACGCGACGCGCGGCGACGGGTTCGTCCACAGCATCACGACGCCGGTGAAATCCTCGCCGGCCTGACTGCGAAGCGCGTGCAGATAGCCTGCGGGACCGCCGCTCAAAACGATCAACGGAATCGCCCAGATCGCGACGCCTGCCGCGAGGCCTCCCACGATCCCGAGGCGATGCCGGCGAGACGCGATGAAAACGAATGCCGCGAACGGCAGCGTGAGGAACGCCATCTGCGATCGAATGCCAATCGAGAGGCCGACGAGAAACGCGCCCGCAACCGGCGCCGCCGCGCTGGACGAAGAGGTCGACGGCGGCGCGAGGAGCGTCGCGAGCGCGGCGAGGCCGGCGAACGCGACGGCCAGACCGGCGACGTCGGACATCGGCCGCGCGGCGTTGAACCAGACGAGCGGCGACGCGATCGTGACGACCGTTGCGATCGCTGCGCGAGATCCACCGTCATCTCGATCGAGCGCACTGAAGAACGCGAACAGCAGCGGCGCGAGCAGCGCGCCGCCGATCGCGCTCCAGATCGCGAGGCCGCGCACGTCGGGGCTCGCGGCGCCGAGCGCACCGGCCAGCCGCGTGCCGATCTTTCCGAGCGCGATGAAGACGGGATAGCCGGGCGGATGCGGTTGATGCCGCGCGACGTCGAAGTCGCGAACGCCCATCGCGAAGTTGACGGAATCGACGTCCTCGAGCGTCGACGGCAGCCACACGAGGTGCGCCGCCAGAAACAACGCGCCAAGGACGGCGACGGCGGCGGCAGCTCTCCGCACTGGTGATGTCAGATCGGACGCAAGCGAAGCGCGTCGTTGAGGCTCCCGGTCCGGTAGCCTCTCAGATCGATCGTGACGTGCTGATATCCAATGGCGCGAAGCGCGCGATCGATCGTCTCCGAGATCTCGGGGTCGAGGGCGCGCGCCAATTCATCGCGCCCGATCTCGAGCCGCGCGAGCGCATCGTGTCGATCGCTCGCGCCGTCGCCGGCCGCCGGAAGCGCGTGATGCCGCACACGGCACACGCGGAACCCGAGATCGCGCAGCACGGATTCCGCCTGCTCGATCATCCGCAGCTTCTCGTCGGTCACTTCGGTGAAGTACGGAATGCGCGACGAGAGACAGGCGGATGCCGGCTCGTCCCACGTCGGCAATCCCGCGCGGCGCGACAGCTCCCGGATCTCCGCTTTCGACAACCCGACCATGTCGAGCGGACTGAGAACGCCGAACTCGCGTGCGGCCTGACGGCCGGGACGATAGTCGCCGCGATCGTCGGCGTTCGATCCGTCGGCGATCGCCGGGATGCCGCGCGCACGCGCGATCGCGGACAGTTCCGTGTACAGCTCGTGCTTGCAGTAGTAGCAGCGGTTGGCGGGATTCGCGCGATATTCGGGGCGCGACATCTCGTTCGTACGGATGATCTCGTGCTGGAAGCCGAAGTCGTGCGCGATTTGGATCGCGAGCGCGCGATGGCGCTCCGGGTAGCTCGCGCTGTCGGCCGTCACGCAGAGCGCGCGGTCGCCGAGCACTTGCGTCGCCGCCCATCCCAGATACGCGCTGTCCACTCCGCCGCTGTAGGCGACCAACAGCGCGGGCCAGGTCGCGATCGTGCGGCGCAGCGCCTGTTCTTTCTCGGTGCAGACGAGAAGATCAGCGCCCGCCGGGGCCGGTGTCACTCCTCCCAGTCCTCCCCGTCCGCGTCGTCGTCGTCATCTCCATCGAGATCGTCGTCATCGAGATCGTCGGCGTCGCTATCGTCGTCGGATTTCTCGTCGTCTTCTTCGTCGTCGTCGTCGTCGGCGGTCTCGAGCTCGACGGGCGATGTCGTCGTCACTTCAAGGTTGGAGCCGCACTCGGGGCAGCTTATGAGGTCGCCCTTGTCGACATCGAATTCATCGACTTCGATGTCGGCATCACACTCCGGACAGGTCGCCATACCAGCTCCTCAAACTCCAGCACACACGCGCGCTCAACGCGGCAAGACTTCGGATTATAGCGAGAACCTGATAAATTCTGCAACGAGCCTAACGCCCGTATCCGGCACCGCCGATACGTCGAGGCGTGCCGGCTACAGCTGTGACGACTTCAAAGACCGTCATCGTCGCCGACGATACCGCGTTCGTTCGCGATCGCTTCGCCACCGCTCTGTTGGGAGCGGGTCACACGGCGCTGACCGTCAAGAGCGCCGCGGAACTGCTGGCGCGCGTGCGCGCGGATCTCGCGCGCATCGATCTCATCGTGCTCGATCTGCGGCTCCCGCACGCGGGCGGCGTCGAGCTGGTGCGATCGATTCGAAAGCTGGACGAGGGACGCGTGCCGATCCTCGTGTTCAGCGGCACGATCGCGACCGCCGACGAAGTGCGCGATCTCGCGGCGCTCGGCGTCTCCGGCTACGTGAACGAGTACAGCGCGGTGCAGCACATCCTGCCGTCGCTCGCGCCGCATCTCTTCCCCGACAACTTCAACAGGCGCGGCAGCCCTCGCGTGGTGCTGGGCATTCCGGTCGCGTATCGATTCGGCAACACGATCGCGGCGGCGCTGACGCTCAACTTGAGCAAGGGCGGGCTCGCGATCCGCACGATGAGCCCGCTTCAACAGGATGACAAGGTCCGCGTCAGATTTCGCCTTCCTGGATCGAAGCGCGACATCGAGGCGGAATCACGCGTCGCGTGGAGCGATCGACGCGTCGGCATGGGGCTGCAGTTCGAAAAGGTCGATCCCGACGACCAAGCCAAGGTCGACGAGTTCGTCGATCAGCATTTCTTCACGAATAGAAAAGCGTAGTCACTCCCGGAGCAGCCGGAGCGCGTTCGCGATCACGATGAGCGAGGCGCCGGTGTCTGCGACCACAGCCATCCACAGCGTGGCGGCGCCGGCGAGCGCCATCACGAGGAACGCCGCCTTCAGCGCGAGCGAGAAGACGATGTTGAATCGGATGTTCCGCGCGGTCGCGCGGCTCAATCGCAGCGCGTAGGGGATCTTCGCGAGCTCGTCGGCCATCAGCGCGACATCCGCGGTCTCGAGCGCGGCGTCGGATCCGGCGACGCCCATCGCGATTCCGACATCCGCGGCGGCGAGCGCCGGCGCGTCGTTGACCCCGTCGCCGACCATCGCGAGCGCGCCGTGCTGCGCCTTCAGCTCTCCCACCGCGTCGAGCTTGTGCTCGGGAAGCAGGTCCGCGCGAATCTCGCGAATGCCGACGGACTCCGCGATCGCTTTCGCGGCGGGCGCGTGATCGCCGGTGAGCAGGACCACGTGCTCGACGCCGTAGGCGGTGAGCATCGCCACGGCATCGCGCGCCGACTCGCGGACTTCGTCCGCGACGCCGATCACGCCGGCCGCTTTTCCATCCATGCCGACGATGACCGTGCTGTGCCCGCTCGCCGCGAGCGCATCGAGCGCCGTCTCGACCGCCGGCACGCAGAGCCCGCGTTCCTCGAACAAGCGGTGGCTGCCGACGATGACGGCACGGTCGCCGACGAGGCCGTGCGCGCCGAGGCCGGGCAGCGCTTCGACGCGCGCGGGCGATGAGACCACCACGCCCGTCGCCTCGGCGTACTCGACGATCGCGCGGCCGATCGGATGCTCCGAACGGGTCTCGAGGGAGGCCGCGAGCGCGAGGATCTCGGACGGCGCCGCCCCGTCGAGCGGCACGACTTCGGTGACGCGAAGACGGCCTCTGGTCAGCGTGCCGGTCTTGTCGAACGCCACGCACTTCACCGCGGCGAGCCGCTCGAGCCGCGCGCCCCCTTTGATCAACACGCCCTTGCGCGCAGCCGCGGCAAGCGCGGACACGATCGAGACGGGTGTCGAGATGACGAGCGCGCACGGACAGGAGATCACGAGCAGCACGAGCGATCGATAGATCCACGTGCTCCATGCCGCGCCGAGGACGAGCGGCGGCACGACGGCGATCGCGACCGCGATCGCGAGCACGACAGGCGTGTAGACGCGCGCGAAGCGATCGACGAACGTCTGGCTCGGCGCGCGCTGCGACTGCGCGTGCTCGACAAGATGGATGATCCGCGCGAGCGTGGAATCGCGCCGCAGCCGCGTGACCTCGACTTCCAGCGCGCCGCGTCCGTTGATCGCGCCCGCGAACACGTCGTCGCCCGGCTGCTTGTCGACCGGCAGCGATTCTCCGGTGATCGGCGCTTGATTCACGAAGCTCTCGCCGCGCGACACCTTGCCGTCGAGCGGGATCTTCTCTCCGGGCCGCACGATGACGACGTCGCCGACGCGGACGTCGTCGACCGGAATGAGCTGCTGCTTGCAGCAGCGAATGACGAGCGCCTCGGCCGGCGCGAGATCCATCAGCGCGCGAATCGCGCCGCGCGCGCGCGCCATCGCGCGGGCCTCGAGAATCTGCGCGAGCGCGAACAGGAAAACGACCGAGGCGCCCTCGGCCCACTCGCCCAGCGCCATCGCGCCGGCCACCGCGACGAGCATCAGCACGTGGATGTCGAGCCGCCGCGCGGCGATTGACCTCCACGCGCGCGGGACGGTCTGCGTGCCCGCGAGCGCGACCGACGCCGCGAACGGAATCCACGCGAGCGGACCGGCGATGCCGGCGAACTGAAGGGCGAGTCCGACGAGGAGCGAGACGCCCGACAACGCGACCAACCGATCGCGCCACTCGGATCCGGCGGTGGGACGCGGCGCCTCGTGCTCGAGCCACGCGCGCATGCCCGTTTGCGCGACCGCTTCCGCGATGCTCGACGTCGACAGCTTCGCCGCATCGTACTGCACGCGCAGCCGCTGGCCGACGACGTCCGCGTCGAGCGCTTCGAGTCCGCTGAGCCCCTTCAGACGGTGCTCGAGGATCGCCACTTCCTCGTGGCAGTCCATACCCTCGATCTTGAAGACGGATTCCGCGTGCAGCTCGCAGACCGTGCAGGTAGCCATGACTAACGTCCCGCTCCCCGCGGTCCGCGGTCCGCTCCGGCGGGAAGCTGCGAGCTGGAAGCTGGCAGCTGGGAGCTGGAAGCTGGCAGCTGGGAGCTGGCAGCTGACAGCTCAGGGCTGACAGCTGAAAGCTCTTCCACGTGCGTCATCGCCTGGCGCAGGAGCTCGAGGATGTGGTGATCGTCGACCGCGTAGTAGACGAGGCGGCCGGCGCGGCGCGGGCGGACGAGCCGCATGCCCCGAAGCAGCCGCAATTGATGAGACACCGCGGACTCGCTGATCCCGACGAGCGACGCGATGTCGCAGACGCAGAGCTCGCCCGTCGAGAGCGCGTCGAGAATCCGCACGCGCGTCGGATCGCCAAGGGCGCGGAACGTATCCGCGAGCCCTTCAACGGTTCGCGCGGGAAGCAGCCGCTGACGGATCGCCGCCCAGCTGTTCGGGTCGAGATGCGTGGCGTCGCAGTTGTCGTGATCCTCGATGGGCGGCACGCCTGTGAGGCGCGCCTTCGAAGCGGTTGACATATGAATATATGAGCATACGCTCATACGTCGTCCGGCGCAACTGCCAGCCACCTTTCAGCGTCATTACAGGGCCATGACAACGGGCACCGTGCCCTTGACACCTTTTTCATGCTGTCGATAGCATTACGGTTTGCCGTCTAATTGGCTTTTCTGACTATATGTTACGCACCCGCAGGGGCGATTCGTCCCCTCTCTGCTGCTGGAGTCTTCTGTGATCGAGGTTCAACACGTCAGCAAGAAGTACGGACGGGTCACCGCCGTCGACGACGTTAGTTTTCGGGTGGAACGCGGCGAGATCCTCGGTTTTCTCGGGCCGAACGGCGCCGGAAAAACCACGACGATGCGCATCCTCACCGGGTACATCCCGGCATCCGAAGGCAAAGCGCTCGTGGCTGGCTTCGATGTGTTCACCAATCCGCTCGACGCCAAACGGCGCACCGGCTATCTGCCGGAGACGCCGCCGCTCTATCCCGACATGACCGTGCGCGAGTACCTCGACTTCGTCGCGAAGATCAAGGCGGTGCCTTCGTCCGAGCGGAAGACGCGCGTCGATTCGGTGATGGAGCGCACGCGCGTCGCCGACATGGCGGCGCGGCACTGCTCGAAGCTCTCGAAGGGCTACAAGCAGCGCGTCGGTCTCGCGCAGGCGTTGATACACAACCCCGAGGTGCTGATTCTCGACGAGCCGACCGCGGGTCTCGATCCCAAGCAGATCATCGAGACGCGCGAGCTCATTCGCAGCCTCGCGGGCGATCACACGATCGTGCTCAGCACGCACATCCTCCCCGAAGTCTCTCAAACGTGTCAGCGCGTCGTAATCATCAACAAGGGCCGCGTGGTCGCGGTCGACACGCCGCAGAACCTGACCGCGCGGCTGAAGGGCGCGGAAACGATGTACGTGCAGATCGACACGGAGGGCGCTGAAGCGGGCCCGACGCTCGCGGGGATTCCCGGCGTCACGCGCGTGGCCGCCTCGGACGGCGGATACGAGGTCGAGAGCGAGCGCGGCACCGACGTCCGCCGCGAGCTGGCGCGCACGATCGTCAACCGCGGATGGGGACTGCTCGAGATGCGGCCGATGCGAATGAGCCTCGAAGAGATCTTCCTGCAGGTCACGACCGACGAAACGCCGGCTGAGGCCTCGCGCCCCGCCGAGGCGGGCGAGGAGGCGGCCAATGGTTAGCGTCCGCAACGTCCTCGCGATTGCCGGCAAAGAGCTGCGATCGTATTTCGCGTCGCCGATGGGCTACATCCTCGTCGGCTTGTTCGCGCTGCTCTCCGGGTTTTTCTTCTACGTGTTCCTCAACTCGTTCATCGAGACGAGCCAACGCATGTCGATGGGCGGCGGCGGCTCCGTCAACGTGAACGAGATGATGATCCGCGGCGTGTTCCACAACCTCGCGATCATCACGCTCTTCGTGATGCCGATGGTGACGATGCGGACGTATTCGGAGGAGAAGCGGTCGGGAACGATCGAGCTCCTGCTGACCTCGCCGATCACCGACGTGCAGATCATCCTCGGGAAGTTCCTCGGGGCGCTCGGGCTGTTCGGCGCGATGCTGCTCGTCACGGCCGTCGACATGGCGATTCTCTTCCGCCTGGGCAACCCCGAATGGAAGCCGGTCGTCGTCGGCTACTTCGGCCTGATGCTGATGGGAGGCTGTTTTCTCGCGGTGGGACTTCTCATCTCGAGCCTGACGAAAAACCAGATCGTCGCGGGCTTCCTGACGTTCGCGGTGTTCCTGCTGCTCTGGATCATCAACTGGCTCGCCGATTCGGTCGGTCCGACGGCGCGCACGCTGCTGTCGTTTCTCTCGATCACGGCGCACTTCGACGATTTCACGAAGGGCATCATCGACACGAAGCACGTGATCTACTACCTGAGCTTCATCACGTTCGGTCTCTTCCTCACGGCGAAGTCGGTGGATTCCGAACGCTGGCGCGGCTGACGCGCCGATTCGCGTCTCGCTGAAGAACTGTTGTCTATGCTGAAAAAAATTCTGGGACTTCTGGGCTGGCTGGGCGTGGCGCTCGTGTTCGCCGCCGTGGCCATCAGGAACCTTCGGCCCGAATGGGGATGGTGGTACGGCCTCGCCATCGCCGGGCTCGTCTGCGTGCTGCTCTACGTCATGAGCCAGTGGCGCGAGATCGCGCGCGACTTCTCCGGCAGGCAGGCGCGCCATGGATCGCTGGCGGCGGCGAGCATCCTCGTCGTGCTCGGCATCCTCGGCGCGATCAACTACCTCGCCGAGCGCCACAACAAGCGCTGGGATCTGACGGCGGCAAGTCAGTACACGCTGTCGGAGCAGACGAAGAAAGTCGTGCAGGGCCTGACGAAGCCGGTGCGCGTCACCGTGTTCGCGAGAACCGAAGACTTCGATCGATTCCGCACGCGCCTCGACGAGTACGCGTACTTGTCGAAGAACTTCCAGATCGACTACGTCGACCCCGAGAAGCGGCCGTCGGCCGCGGAGCAATTGAAGGAGAGCGGGCTCGGCACGATCCTCATGCAGTACGAGGGACGCGAGCAGCGCGTGACGTCGGAGCAGGAGCAGGACCTCACGAACGGTCTCATCAAGCTCCTTCAGGACAAAGAGCCGAAAATCTACTTCGTTCAGGGCCACGGCGAACGCGATCTGCAGAGCAGCGCCGGCGACGGCTTCGGGGGGATCTCCGCCGAACTGAAGGGGGATCACTTCGCGACCGAACCGCTCACGCTGCTGCAGCAGGACGTCCCGGCCGATGCCTCGGTCGTCGTCCTCGCCGGACCGAAGACGGATCTCGCGGATCCGGAGCTCGCCAAGCTCAAAGCGTATCTCGCGAAGGGCGGCAAGCTGCTCGCGATGATCGATCCGCCGCAGCGGGCGGATTCGGCGCCGCTCACCAACATCATCGCGCTCGCGAAGGAGTGGGGTGTCGATCTCGGGAACAACGCCGTGCTCGATCCGTTGAGCCAGTTGCGCGGCGCGCAAGCGGACGTCCCGGTCGCGGCGCCGCCGTATCCGTATCACGCCATCACCAACACGTTCCGCTATCAGACGGCGTTTCCGTACACGCGCTCGGTCAAGCCGATCGAGGGAGGCACCAACGGACACGTCGCGACCTCCATCGTCATGAGCGGTCGCAACAGTTGGGCGGAAACCGATCTGAAGACGTTGATGGCCGAAGGCTCGGCGCGGCAGGATCCCGCGAGCGGCGACGTGCCCGGACCGGTCTCGCTCGCGGTTGCCGTCAGCGCGCCGGTCGAAGGCGCCACGCCTCCACCGCCGGCCGACGGCGGCGACGCGGCGACGAATCCAAACAAGCCCGAGACGCGCGTCGTGGTCGTCGGCGACTCTGACTTCGTATCGAACGCGGTCGGCCGGTTCAGCGGCAACACCGACATGTTCCTGAACATGGTCAACTGGCTGTCGCAGCAGGAGAACATGATCGCCGTGCGGCCGCGCAATCCGGAGGATCGCCGCATCAGCGTGACCGCCGGCCAGGATCGCGTGATCTTCTGGTTCGCGGTGTTCGTGCTGCCGGGCCTCGTGTTCCTTGCCGGCATCCAGTCATGGTGGCGGAGGCGCTAGGATGCGTGGACTCCGGACATTCGCCGTCCTCGTCGTCGTCCTGATTGGCCTCGGCGCGTATGTCTACTTCGTCGAATCGAAGCGCGAACCGTCCGACGCCGACAAGAAGGACAAAGTCTTTACCGTCGAAGCGGACAAGATCGAAGAGATCACGCTGAAGGCCGAGAACGGCGAGCGCACCACGCTGCAAAAGAAAGGGAACGACTGGCAGATCGTCCAGCCGCAGGCCGGCGGCCTTTCGAGCCAGCCCGACGGCGCGGAAGTCTCCGGTTTGACGACGAACCTCTCCTCGCTCGAGATTCAACGGGTGATCGATGACAACCCCGGCGATCTGGGAGAGTTCGGCCTCGCGCAGCCGCGGCTCGAGGTCTCGTTCAAGTCGGGCGGCAAGGAGCACCGCCTGCAGATCGGCCGCAAGAGCCCGACGGGAACCGATCTCTACGCAAAGGTCGCCGACCAGAAACGCGTGTTCCTGATCCCGTCGTATCTCGACGGCACGTTCAACAAGACGACCTTCGCGCTGCGCGACAAGACGGTCCTGAAGATCGATCGCGACAAGATCGACGCGCTGAGCATCGTCGCGCCGAAGCGCACGCTGCAGTTCACGAGGGCCGCCGGCGAGTGGCAGATGACCGCGCCCGTCAAGGTACGCGCCGACTTCAACGTCGTCGACTCGCTGGTGAGCCGCCTCCACACGCTGCAGATGAAATCGATGGCCGCGGCGGAAGGCGCGCTCGCCGAGTACGAGCTCGACAAGCCGCAGGCGACCATTCAGCTCGGCACGGGATCGTCGCAGGCCGTGCTGCTCATCGGAAAGGGCGCCGGCGAGGGCGCGGTCTACGCAAAGGACCAATCCCGCCCGGCGATCTTCACCATCGACTCCACGCTCCTCACCGACGCCACGAAAGAGCCCGGCGAATTCAGGCAGAAGGATCTGTTCGACGCGCGGCCCTTCAACACGTCGCGCATCGAGATCGCTCGCGGCGCGGAGACGATCGTCTTCGAGAAGACGAAGGTCAAGAACAAGGAAGGCCAAGACGAAGAGAAATGGCGCCAGACCGCGCCGTCGGCGAAGGACGCGGACCAGACGAAGGTCGACAGCCTGATCTCCGCCGCGACGGGCGTGCGGGCGACCGGCTTCGTCGACTCCCTCGCGAAGACCGGGCTCGACAAGCCGGAGCTGACCGTCACGGTGAAGTCGGACGAAGGAAGGCGCGAAGAGAAAGTCGCGCTGGCTCGCGTCGGCGCCGAGGGGTTCGCCTCGCGCGCCGGTGAGCCGGGCGCGGCTAAAGTCGACATCGCCGCCATCGAGAGCATCGTCAAATCGCTCGACGCGCTGAAGTAGGACGGAGACAACGCTCACGCTTCCTTCCTCGCGCGCTGCCATCGCCGCCCTGCTGCTCGCGGCGGCCGGATGCGTTTCGACAGCATCCGGTCCCGCGAGAATCGACGCTCCCACCGCACGCACCGACGCCGCTCGTCCTCCAAGCAAAGCCGTTCGCCAGCTGCGAACCGATCTCGGCCGCGTGTTCGGCGCCCCGATCATGTCGCGCGGCGTGTGGGGCGTCGACGTTCGATCGCTCGATACGGGAGAGCAGCTCTTCGAGCTCGACGCGGATCGCCTGATGATGCCGGCGTCGAACATGAAGATCCTCACGGTCGCCGGCGCGGCCGAAATCCTGGGATGGGATTACCGGTTCACCACTGCGCTCGAAACGTCCGCGCCGATCGAAGGCGGCATCCTCAAGGGGGACCTGATCGTCCGCGGCGGCGGCGATCCAACGATCAACAGCCGCGGCGGCCGGGTCGCGTCTGTGCTCTCACAGTGGATCGGATCGATTCGCGCGGCGGGCATCCAGGAGATCGACGGCAGGATCGTCGGCGACGATCAACTGTTCGACGACGAAGGGCTCGGCCAGGGATGGGCGTGGGACTACCTGCAATTCGGGTACGCGGCGCCGGTCGGCGCGCTGCAGCTCTACGAGAATCTGGCGACGCTCTCGGTCGGACCGGCGTTGTTCCCTGGCGAGCCGGCGCAGGTCGCGCTGGCGGCCGGCTCGGGGCTGCGGCTGATGAACCGCGTGCGGACGACGGCGGTCGGAGAGGCGAACGACATCAACTATCGGCGCCGCCTGGACGAGCCCGTGCTCGAGGTCAGCGGGAGCATTCCGATCGGAACGCCGACCGTCTCGCGGGCCGTGGCGGTCGTGAATCCTACGCTGTTCTTCGCGCAGTCGCTGAAGAACGCGCTCGTCGAGAGCGGGATCCGAGTCTCCGGTCCCGCAGTCGACATGGACGATATCGCGCCGGAGCTCGCCGCGCCGCCGCGCGAGCGCACGGTGCTCGCCTCGATCGAATCCCCTCCGCTGCGCGACGTCGCGACGGTCCTGATGAAGGTGAGCCAGAACCTGTACGCCGAGACGTTGATCAAGGCCGTCGGCGCTCATCGCGGAGGCTTGGGCACGTACGAGGGCGGGCTAGGGGCGGTGCGCGCGACGATCGAGTCGTGGGGCATCAAGCGCGACGCGTACGTGATGGCAGACGGATCCGGATTGTCGCGCTACAACTACGTGACCGCGCGGACCGTCGCGTCGATTCTCGAGCACATGCACGAGGACGCGCGGCATCGAGAGCCGTTCGAGGCGGCGCTGCCCATCGCGGGCAAAGACGGATCGCTCAGCACGCGGATGCGCCGCACGAGAGCTGAAGGCAACGCGATCGCGAAGACCGGCTCGATCTCGAACGTTCGATCGCTCTCGGGCTACGTGCGGACGAGGGATGGCGAGACGCTCGTCTTCTCGATCATCGCGAACGACTTCGTGATTCCGGCGGCGACGGTGAACTGGATCACCGATCTCGCGGTCGAGCACTTGGCGAACTTCACTCGCCGCTGAAGAACGCGCGCGCGGCCGCGGCGAGATCGCCGGCATCCCCCTGCAGCCCGCCGCCCTGCGCCATCTCGGGCCGCCCGCCGCCCTTCCCGCCGTGCGCCGCGATGAGCTGCTTCAACAGCGCCGCGGCATCGAACGGCACGTCAGACGCGCGCGCGATGACGATCGCGAAGGGCGCCGGCGTGGCGATCAGGACGGCCACGTGTCCGGGCTTGGCGGCAATGGCGGTCGCGATCGTTTTCAGTCCGTTCGCGTCGAGCCCGTCGATCGACGCGATCACGGCACGCGCGCCGCCAAGTAACTCCGCGTGGTTGGCGAGCGCGTCCGCCTCGAACGCGCCGAGGCGGGACTGCAGATCCTTGATCTGACGCTTGAGATCCTTCGACTCCTGCTGGATGCGCTCGATGCCGCCGGGAAGCTCCGACGGCAGAACGGAGAGCAATCGAACGCTCGCGGTCATGGTGTCCCGCAGCGCGCGATAGCTCTCGAGCGCGCGGGTGCCGCAGACGAACTCGACGCGCGTTCCGCCCTTGAACCGCTCCGAGGCGGCAACCGCCACGATGCCGATCGCGCCGGTGCGCGCGACGTGCGTCCCGCCGCACGCCGACACGTCGAAGCCGTCGACCTCGATGATCCGCAGCTTCCCGGTCCGCGCGGGTTCCTTCCTCAATTGAAGCGCCGCCGCGTCCGCCGAGTCGGCGTAGCGAATCGTGACGGGCCGATCCTCCCAGACGATTCGATTGGCCTCGGCCTCGGCTCTCGCGATCTCCGGCGCCGAGACTTCGCGCGCGAGATCGATCGTCGACGACGAGGTGCCGAGATGAAAGCTGACGGTTTGCGCGCGCGCGAATCGATCGAAGGCGGCGGACAGCACGTGCTGTCCCGTGTGCTGCTGCATGTGATCGAGGCGCCGCGCCCAATCGATGCGGCCGTGCACGGCGCCGCGCGCGAATTCTCCTCCGACCAGGCCCTCGACCACGTGCACGATCCGCCCGTCATCTTCGTCGATGACATCGACAACGCGAGCCGTGCCGAGCGCGCCGGTGTCGTGGGGCTGGCCGCCGGAGGTGGGATAGAACGCGGTCCGATCGAGAACGACGCGCCAGCGATCGCGCGCGCTTGGATCGGCGTCCGGCCCGATCTCGATCGCCGTCGCGTCGAACTCCTGCGCGTACGGGTCGTCGTAGTAGATCCGCTTGGTCACGTGAGTGGGTCCTCCACGCCTGCCTCCAGGAATCCGCGGGCGCGCAGCCGGCAGCTGTCGCAGCGGCCGCACGGTGCGCCGGACGGCGTCGGATCGTAGCAGCTGTGCGTCAGCCCGTAGTCGAGGCCGAGCGCCACGCCGCGGCGGATGATCCCGGCCTTCGACAAGTGGACGAGCGGCGCGAGCACCGCAAGAGGGCGGCCTTCGACGCCTGCGCGCGTCGCGAGCGACGCGAGCCGTGTGAACGCCTCGAGGTACTCGGGCCGGCAGTCGGGATATCCGGAATAGTCGAGCGCATTCACGCCAATCACGATCGCCTCCGCGCCGACGACTTCGGCCCACGCGAGCGCGAGCGAGAGGAAGATGGTGTTGCGCGCGGGGACGTACGTCGACGGAATGCCGGTCTCGCGATCGAGCGGGCGATCCTTGGGGATCTCGCCGTCGCCGACGAGCGCGGAGCCGCCGAACGCGGCGAGATCGACGCTCGACTCGAGGTGGCTCGCCACGCCCAACGCGCGCGCGACCTTGCGCGCCGCCTCGATCTCGCGCGCGTGGATCTGGCCGTATCGAACGCTCAACGCGTAGAGCTCGTACCCCTCCGCCTTCGCGATCGCCGCGGCGGTGTACGAATCCAATCCTCCACTGAGAAGCACGACGGCGCGTGCCGGCTCAGACCCCGCGCGCATCCGCGCTCCAAATGTACTTGTGGGCCTGGAGCTGCAGCCTCACGGGCAAGCGATCCGCGAGAATCCAGGCCGCGAGCTCGCGCGCGGGAAGCACGTCGTGGACCGGCGACATCAGTACCGCCGCGCACCGATCGGCGAGGCGATGACGCGCGATGACGTCCTTCGCATAGTCGTAGTCGCGCCGATCCTGGAGGACGAACTTGACCTCGTCCTTGTCGGCGCGCAGGTGATCGAGGTTCGACCAGTCGTTCTTCTCGGCCTCGCCGCTGCCGGGACACTTGATGTCGACGATCCGGATGACGTCTCTCGGCACATCCGCGATGCTGCGATGCCCGCCGGTCTCGAGCAGGACCGTATGGCCGCGATCGATCAACTGCTGCATGAGCGGATAGACGTCCGGCTGCAGCAACGGCTCGCCGCCCGTAATCTCCACCACAGGGCAGTCGTACGCGGCGACGTCGGCGATCACCTGATCGATCGACATCTTCCGTCCCTCGTGAAAGGCGTACGGCGTATCGCACCACGAGCACCTGAGATCGCACGCGGTCAGGCGGACGAAGACGCACGGCCGGCCCGTGTGCGTCGACTCCCCCTGAATCGAGTGAAAGATCTCGTTGATCGTGAGCATTGCAGTCGAGGCTCGTGTTTCGGGGCTCGAGGCTCGGACTTCCGGATCCCGAGTCCCGGATCCCGAACGCCGATCTCAAATTGTACCCCGCTACAATAGGCCCCTATGTCGAAACCGCTCTTCTACCTGAAACCCACCTGAACGACGTGCCGGAACGCCAGAAGTTTTCTGGGTCAGCTGAAGTTGGACGTCGAGGAACGGGACATCAATCGCCATCCACCGGATCGCGCGTTCCTCGAGAAGCACATCGACAAGGAACGGTTCCTCGATTTCGTGAGCACGCGCAGCCCGGTGTTCAAGCAGCGGCCGCTCCCGAAATCGAAGAAGGAAGCAATCGATTTGATGATGGCGCAGCCGAACCTGATCAAGCGGCCGATTCTCGTGGCGGGCACAGCCGTGATCTTCGGGTTCGACAAGGACGCGTATCGTGGCGTCGCGTCCCGCTGACATCCGCGTCGGCACCTCGGGTTGGAACTATCCGAGCGGCAAAGGCACCTGGAACGGCATCTTCTACCCGCCGACGGCTCGCGGGCGCGGGCGGCCGAAGTTCGACGAGCTCGCGTTCTACGCGGAGCACTTCGACACCGTGGAAATCAACTCGTCGTTTTACGGCGTGCCGGCGCCGGCGACGGCGAAGGCGTGGGCGTCGCGCACGCCGGAAGGCTTCGAGTTCTCGCTGAAGCTCTTTCAGAAGTTCACGCATCCGGAGATGTTCCACAAGGCGTCCGGCCAGGATCCGTTCGATCTCGGAAGGAAGGACGTCGACGAGTTTCGCCGCGCGATCGAGCCGCTCGCCGACGCGCGCAAGCTGGGCGCGCTGCTCGCGCAGTTTCCCGCGAGCTTCAAGAACGAGCCGGACTCGCGCGGGTACCTCGAGTGGCTGCTCGAGCGATTCAAGGACTATCGCGTCGCGGTGGAGCTGCGGCATCGAAGCTGGAGCGACGATCCGATGGAGACGCTCGCGCTCCTCGAATCGACCAACGCCGCGTGGACGCAGATCGACGAGCCAAAATTCCGTTTGTCGATTCGGCAGGATCTAAGGCCGAACGTTCGCGCGTTCTACTACCTTCGCCTGCACGGCCGCAACGCCGCGAAGTGGTGGTCGCACGAAAAGTCCGAGGACCGCTACAACTACCTGTATTCGCCGGAAGAGCTCGAGCCGTTCTCGGACGCGGTCGAAGACGCGGCGCGCCACGTGAAAAAGGCGTATCTCTACGCGAACAATCACTTCTCGGCGAAGTCGGTCGCGAACGCCGCGATCCTCAAGCACCAGCTCGGGCAGCCGCTGGAAGGCGAGTACCCCGAGGAGTTCGTCGAGCGCTATCCAGATCTGAAGGGGTTGGTAAAGATTCTGCCGCCGCCGCTCATTCCTTCACGGAAATCTTCTTGAGCACGTCGCCCTTCTGGATCTTCGCGGCAACGTCGAGTCCCTTGATCACTCTGCCCCACACGGCGTATTTGCCGTCCAGCGCCGGCGCGGCGCGCAGCGTGATGTAAAACTGGCTGTCGGCATCCTTCGCGGATCCCGCGTGGCCCATGCCGACGGCGCCCGGTCCGTGGCGGCGCTTCTTCGTGATCTCCGCGACGCCGATCGCCTTTCCGCTGTTCCCTCGGCCCCATGACGCCTGCTTCGACATGTCGCGCGTCGCCGGATCGCCGATCTGGATCACGAAGTTCGGCTCGGCGCGATGGAATCGAAGGCCGGTGTAGAACCCTTTCTTCACGAGCCCGAGGATGTGCTCGACGGTCTTGGGCGCCTCTTCGGGATAGGTCTCGATCTCGATGACGCCTTTCGCCGTGTCCAGCACCAGCACCGGGCCGGCGCCCGGCGATTTCGTCTGCGCGTTGGCGAACGCCGGAAGAAGGGCGGCAAGCGTGAACGCAATCGCCAGATGCTGCTTCATGTGACCTCGTTCCGAACCGAGCTACCGAGCTTCCGGACTACGAGCGTCCGATCTTCGTCACGCCAATTCTTGGACAAAGATCGGCAATCGCGCAACTGCCGCAGAGCGGATACACCGGACGGCAGACGTTCTGACCCCACGTCACGAGATAGAGATTGATGATCGGCCACCAGCGCCGCTCCGCCGCGGCATAGAGCGCGTGCTCCGTGTCTTCCGGCGTCTTCGTCCGCACCCAGCCCAGACGATTCGAGATCCGGTGCACGTGCGTGTCGACGCAGATGTTCTCCTGGCTGGAGTGCGCGAGGATCAGCACGAGGTTCGCGGTCTTGCGTCCCACGCCGGGCAGCGTCAGCAGCTCGGTCATGGTCGACGGCACCCGGCCGCCGAATCTCGACACGATCTGCTTGCACGTCTCGCGCACGTGGACCGCTTTGTTGCGATAGAAGCTCACAGGATAAATCAGCTTCTGGATGCGGGACGCCGTGAGCGCCGCCATCGTCCGCGGCGTCCGCGCGACGCGGAACAAGCGCCGCGACGCCGACGCCGTCACCGCATCCCGCGTCTGCGCCGACAGCATCGTCGCGATCAGGACCTGGAATGGATCTTCCTGCTGCTCCTCGGCGATCTTCTCGACGGCGGGCTCGTCGAGGCCGTCGATCGCTTTCGCGAGGCGCCGCATGACCGCGGGAATCCGGCCGCGCGGCACGACGGGTTGAGATGAGAGAGCCATGCGGAGGATCCGGTCAGCCGACGGGCGTCAGCGCGGGCCGGCCCTGCAGCACGGCGAGCGTGTTCTTCACGGCGAGCTCCGCCATCGCCGTGCGCGTCTCGCGCGTCGCGCTGCCAAGGTGCGGCGCGAGGACGACGTTCTCGAGATCGAGCAGCGCGGCGTGCACCTCGGGCTCGCGCTCGTACACGTCGAGCGCGGCGCCGGCGATGAGATGTTCCTTCAATGCCCACGCGAGCGCCTCTTCGTCGACGATCGGTCCCCGCGCCGTGTTGACGAGGAACGCGGATCGCTTCATGCGCGCGAGCGCGCGGCGATCGATCATGTGCTTGTTCGCCTCCGACAGCGGCGTGTGAATCGAGAGGACGTCGGAGCTGACGAGCAGCTCGTCGAGCGACATCTCCGGCAGATCGGTCGTGCGCGCGCCGCGCGTCGCGAACACGGCATGCATGCCGAACGCGCCCGCCTTCGCGGCGACCGCGCGGCCGATCCGTCCGCGGCCGATGATCCCCAATTGCTTGCCGCGCAGCTCCGTACCCAACATGAAATCGAGCGCCCAGCCCTTCCACCCGCGGCGCCGCACGAGCCGGTCCCCTTCCACGACGCGCCGCGTGACGGCGAGAATCAGCGCCCACGTGAGCTCCGCCGTCGCTTCCGTCAGCACGTCCGGCGTGTTCGTCACGACGATGCCGCGGCTGCGCGCGGCGGCCACGTCGATGTTGTCGTAGCCCACGGCGATGTTCGAGACGACCTTCAGATCGCGCGCACGATCCAGCACGTTCGCCGTCACGCGATCCGTCAGCACGCAGACGAGCCCGTGCTTGCCTTGAAGGCGCGCGGCGAGCTCCGCTTCGCCGATCGGCGAGGGACCGTCGTACAGATCGAGATCGCTTCCGGCCTCGAGCATCGACAGAACGGAAGAAGGAATCCGGCGGGTCAGCAGGACGCGCCTGCGTGAATCAGTGGCCGTGGGATTGGCAGTAGCCACAATGCGTGCACTGTACGGACGGCTCGATCAGGCAAGGGCCGTCTGATTCCGGGAGCGTGTAGCGGTAATGGCTCGCATGGTGCGTGAGGACGAGCGGCCGCGCCGGCGCGGCCTCGACGTCGTCGTGCGGCGCGCGCAGGTGCCTGGCGACCGCCTCCCGAACCAACGCACGCAGCTCCTGTTCGTCCATTACGCGCCCGCCGGTGATTCCGTGTGGTCCACGGCATCCACGATCCCGACGATCGCCGCGTCGACGGCTGCCGCCTTGCGCCGCAGCGCATCGCCCGCGGCCTTTCCTTCGAGGACGACCAGCACTTTCTCGCCCACGCCCGCGCCGACCGAATCGATCGCCAACAGCGCCGCGCCGCGCGGCTCGTCGTCGAGCGACAGCGGCTGCACGAGAAGGAGCTTCGCGCCCTCGAGCTTCCGGTTCTTCTGCGTGGAGACGACGGTTCCGACGACGCGAGCGATTAGCATGGTGAAATGCCGTCGAGCCGATCAACCCACGTTCCAATGATCGACGATCCCCACTATCGACGCGTCCGTCGGCGGCTCCGCGGGATAGAAAGGAAACGCGGCCTCGCGGCCGCGCACGAAGAAAACGTTCTCGCCGACGCCCGCGCCCACCGAATCGAGCGCGACGAGCGTCCGCCCCGCGGCTTCGCCCGATGGGGCGATCGGCTGGATGACGAGGAGCTTCGTTCCGGTGAGGTTCGTGTCCTTGATCGTCGAGACGACTTCACCAATCACGCGCGCGAGCTGCATGTCACTCTGCCTTGACTTCGATCGTGTCGACGATGCCGACGATGGCGGCGTCGACCGGGCAGTCCTTGAGGCCCGACGCCATCCGCGCCGAGCTGCCGCTCACGATGAGCACCGTCTCGCCGACGCCGGCGTCGACGGTGTCGACCGCGACGAGGTAGTTCCCTTCCGGCTTGCCGCGAGGATCGATCGGACGCGCGACGAGCAGCTTGCTGCTGACGAGCCGTTCGTCCTTCCGTGTGGCCACCACGGTGCCGACGATCTTCGCGAGGATCATTTCGCGCTTGCGGTCGCCTTCCCGATCGGCAGCGCGTCTTCGAGGTTCGCGTGCGGCCGCGGGATGACGTGCACCGACACCAGCTCGCCGACGCGCCGCGCGGCGGCCGCGCCCGCGTCGGTCGCGGCTTTCACCGCCGCGACGTCGCCGCGGACGATCGCGGTGACGTATCCGGCGCCGATCTTTTCCCACCCGACCAGCGTGACCTTGGCGGCCTTGACCATCGCGTCCGCCGCTTCAATCATCGCGACGAGCCCTTTGGTCTCGACCATCCCCAGCGCTTCGCCCATGTGCGTGTTCTCCTACCTGAGACTCCGGACCGCGTCCTCGATGAGTGCCGTGAGTTCGCTGTATGTTAGCCGAATTTCACCCGCACTGTCGGGAATCAGCCGTTCGCCGGAAATCGAGCGCGGCGCCTGGACGACCTGACAATCGACTTGATCCACGCCGGTCGGCTCGGGGCAGATCGGGGCCGGCGACGCGATGCCGTACGAGCCGCGCAGCTTCTCGAGCCGCGCCACCTCTTCGCGCGAGAGCAGCCGTTCGCCGCCCAGCATGCGCGCGACGAGGCTGATCTTCGCGAAATGCTCGATGGTTTCCATCTTGTAGTACGCGGCGAAGACGTCCGGGCCGAGCGTCAGCGCGCCGTGGTTCGCGAGCAGCATCCCGTCGTGCGCCTTGACGTACTTTCGAACCGCTTCGGGCAGCTCCTTCGTCGACGGCGTCGCGTACTCGGCGATCGGCACGCTCCCCAGCGTCGTGACGACTTCCGCGAGCACCGCGCGGTCGAGCGGGATGCCTGCCACCGCGAATCCGGTCGCGATCGGCGGGTGCGCGTGCACCACGCCCTTCACGTCCGCGCGCTGCCGATACACCTCGAGGTGCATCTGCATCTCGGACGACGGATTGCGATCGCCCGCGATCTTCTTTCCCTCGAGATCCGTGATGCACATCATGTCCGGGGACATGAAGCCCTTGCACACGCTCGCGGGCGTCATCATGAGCCGCCGCTCGTCGAGGCGCACGCTGATGTTGCCGTCGTTCGACGCGGTATAGCCTCGCGCGTACAACCGTCGTCCGACTTCGACGATGTCGTCGCGGATCTGCTGCTCGGAGCGGGCGGCCGTCGTCATCGCCGCTCCCATTCACGACGGCACTTCTCCGAGCAGAAGTAGACGGTCTGATTCCCTGTGCGCACGCTCTGCGCGCGCGCCGGAGAGACGAACGTCCCGCAGTTCGGATCGCGCACGAGCTTCACGCCGTGCTGCACGCCGCTCTCGACGCGCTGATAGCCGGCGCCCTCGAGCACGCCCTTCGCGAGCCGCCACACCGCGCGCACGACGGCGAGAAACAGGAGGAGCTGAAGGAGTCGCAGCACCATGGCGAATCACGGCGTGCCGGGCGGTTTGCCCTGCGGCGCGCCGACGGCGGGATGCGCGCTCTTGATCGTGTCGAGCGCCTGCCTCGCGACCTTGCCTTCCGGAGAGTCCGGCACGAGCTCGACGACGCGCTGCCACGCTTTCACGGCGCCCTCGAGATCGTCCTTGCCATACGCACGCACGATCCCGACGTTCAGCAGCGTCTTCGTGTGCGTCGGATCGATCGCGAGCGATCGCTCGAACTGCGCGAGCGCGCGATCGGGCTGATTCATGTAGTAGTAGCTGATCCCGAGATCGGTGCTCGCGCTGACGTTCTTCGGCTCGAGCGTCAGCGCTTCCTCGTACCAGCGAGCCGCGTCATCGAAGCGCTCCGCGTCGTAGTACAGATTCGCGAGCTCGATCCGCGATCGCACGTCGCGCGGATCGCGATCGACGGCCTGCTTCAGCGTCGCCGCGCGCGCCTCGTCGAGGCGCGCCGCGCTCTGCTGGTTCTGGCCCGAGGGACGCTGCTGCTCGGCCGCGGGCGGGGCTGCCGCGGGCGTGCGTGGAGCGGCGCCCTGCTGGCTTCCGATGATCCAGCCGACCAGAACGCCGAAGAACACGCCGGCTACGCCGAAGATGATTGATTCTCTGGACACCTTGAGGCCTTGGGCGAACCTGGATCATAACAGCGTACGTCGGAACCATTCCACCAGGCGCCGCGCGAGATCGGGATCGCTCGCGAGCATCGCCGTGCCGTGTCCGGCGCGGCTGAGCACGATCGTCTCGCGCGTGCCGCCGCCGGCTTTTTGCAGGTCGCGCGACGACCGCACCGCGTACCCGTCGTCGTCGCTCGCGACGAGGAGCGCCGGGCGCGCACCGAACTTCCGCAGCGGCGCATCGATGCGCAGCCCGCGATAGTCGATCGACGGAGACAGCAGCGCGAGGCTCGCGATCGACGGATCCTCGGCCGCCACTTGCGCGGCGAGCGTCGCGCCGAGCGATGCGCCGGCGATGCCGATGCGCGAGGGATTGACCTCGGCGCGCGTGGCGAGCCAGCGTCGCGCGGCACGAATGTCCTGCGCCATTCCGCCGTAGTCCTGCGCGCTGCCTTGCGATTCGCCGTGCCCGCGCAGATCGACCGCAAGCGCGCCGATCCCTTCGCTCGCCATGCGCGCGGCCGCCGGATCCCAGTCGCGCCGCGATTTCTGCAGCATGTGCACGAGAATCACCGCGGGCGCGGGCCGCGACGAGGGCTCGTACCACGTGCCGGCGAGCGCGACGCCATCATCCGCGCGGAACGTGATGCGCTGTGCGGCGGCGAGCGGATCCGAGAGGATGACGATCGCCGCAACCCCCGCGACGAACGCCGCGATCGGGTACGCGACGTGCGCCGATCGCCGTCGTCGGTGAGGCCGGGCCGCGGTGCACATCTCTGGTAACTATAAGCTGGCTTTGATGTATAGTCCGTCCCTGATGCTCGACGACATCACCCAGGCAGTGCTGGCACGACAGGACGTCGCACGCTACCTGCGTGGTGGCCACGGCCAGTCCCAGCTGCAGGCACGAGAGCGCATCCACGCGTATCTCGACGAGCTCAGGACGACGCAGCGCTATCCGATCTACCGGGCCCTCAAGCATCCGCTCTATCCCATCCTCCGCAAAATCGATCGCGTTCAGGAACACGTCGACATCGCGCAGGATGCGACGCGCAAGGGACGAGTGATCTACATCTCGAATCACAAGAGCCATCTCGACTACCTCGTCGAGCCGCTCGTGATCGACGATCACGGCATCCGTCCGCCCGTGATTGCCGCGGGCATCAACCTGTTCGGCGGTCCGCTCGGGTTGATCCATCGCCACGTCACCGGCGCGATTCCGATCAGGCGCAACGCGAAGGACCCGGCGTATCTCGTCACGCTGAAGGCGTACGTCGCCGAGCTCCTGCAGCGGCACGATCTGCTCTTCTACATCGAGGGCGGGCGCAGCTACACGGGCGAGCTGAAGTCGCCGAAGACAGGATTGCTTCACGCCGCGATGCAGACGGATCGATCGGACTCGTCGATCGTGCCGCTCGCCGTCTCGTACGATCTCGTGCTGGAGGATCACATCCTCGCGCATCAAGGATCGAAGCGCCGCCAGCGTCCGTTCGCGCGCGAAGTGGCGGAGATGGTGCGCTACGCGGTTGGCTACCAGTCGAGAGCGTTCGTGACGTTCGGCGCGCCGATTTCGCTCGCGGGATGGGATCCCGAATCGCGGCGCGACGTGATGACGCTCGCCCACGAGATCCGCGACAGGATTGGAACGCTCTACAAAGTCCTGCCGACCGCCGTCGTCGCGGCTGCGATGCGGCCGTCGATCACGCGCCGCGATCTCGAGTCGCGCGCCGACGAACTGATCGACGCGCTGCGATCGGCCGGCGCGAATCTCGGCGTGACGGACGGCCGCCAGGCAATCGACGAAGCGGTTGAGCCGTTGGTCGCGCGAAACGTGATCTTCGTCGAGCGCGGCGGACGCTTCCGCGTCCGCGAACGCACCGTGCTGCGTTACTACGCGCGCACGCTGCAGCACCTCCTCACGGGCACCCGCCGCGCCCCTCGCACCCACTGAACCTTTTCGGAATAGTCGAGCGACGTTCGCTGAATCTCTCAACGCGGAGATGCAGAGCAGCGGAGTTCGCCGAGGGACGTCACACCCAATCCGAACAACCGGTTTTGTAACCACAAAAGTCCGGATCCAGGCTGACTAAGAACTCTCTACCGGAGGCAGATAGTCGGGCTGGTTAAGCGTGTGTATTCAATGAACTCGCAGCGAGTTATCAGGTAAACACATGACCTGACGCGGGCACCCGGCCGCTCAACCCGCACACTCCGGATAAGCTGCTGATTCTGCGCTGGATTCCCCGAAAAACACCGCCGTGGCACATCTATTGATATGGATGGGGATGCCGCGGCCGGAAACGGCCGACGTGGCATCGGAGTCATACAGGGAAGGGCAACGGGAGATCACGAGGAGAGCCCATGGTTACCAACTATCCCCAGCAACTCGCGGCGTCGGCGGAGGTCACACCGCAGGAAAGTCACGAACCGGGCATCGTCAACCGGTTCGCTACGCGCATCGGACAGGTCTTGTGTGGACTGCACGGGCACGACGCGGTTCTTCACTTCGAGCGCAATCGCGTGATGATGCGCTGCACGTCGTGCGGGCACGATACCCCCGGTTGGGAAATCTCAGGTCAGGGTCCCCGCAAGCGGTTCGAGGGCGACGCGCATCGTCACCTGATCAAGAAGCCGCGGCTCGTGCTGCGGAGGACCGCCTAACACCACTCTCTGACGAGTGCCGTCAGCGCATCGCGGCAACCGATGACCTCGCTGACGTGCACGTATTCTTCGACGCTATGGAGCCCGGCGCCCCCGGGCCCAAAGAGCACCGACGGCACCCCGGCGCCGGCAAGGACTGCGGCGTCGGTCCAGAAGCTCATGCCGACCGGACGGGCCGCGCAGCCCGCGCTGGTCGCCGCGGCTTGGAGGCTCTGCGGCAGCGGATGCGCGGGAGTCAGCTCGTAGGGCGGCCTCGAGAACACGAGCGCTGCGGCCGCCTCGAATTCGGCATCTTCCGCTTTGAGCGCGTCGAGGATCGCCAACACTTCATCGCGCGCCGTGTCGCCGCTCTCGCCGGCGACGGTCCGGCGCTCCATCTGCAATTTGCAGTAGTCCGGATAGGAGCTGAGCTCGCGTCCTCCGGTGACGATCGACGCGTGCAGCGATCCCGTCCCCATGATTGGATGAGCGGGCCGCGCTTGCAGCGTGCGATCGAGCGACTCGAGCCGCTGCAGCACGCGGCCCATTCGCATCACCGCGTCGCGTCCATCTTTCGGCCGGCTGCCGTGCGCGGCGCGGCCGAATGTCTCGATGTCGATCCACGCGAATCCTTTGTGCCCCACGCCAATCTGTAGATCGGTCGGCTCGGTCACGACCGCGCCATCCGCGGTCCATTCAGCCGCGAGCGCATCGGCGCCGATGCTTGCGTATTCCTCGTCGACGACGGCGGCGACGATCAATCGTCCTCGCGAGAATCCGGACTCCGCGACTTTGCGCGCCGCGTCGATCATCGCGGCGACGCCGCCTTTCATGTCCTGCGATCCGCGGCCGTAGAGCCGTCCGGATCGAATCTCGGGATCGAAGGGCGCCTGCATGCCGTCGACGCCGACGGTATCGACATGCCCGCACAACATCAGCGAGCGTCCCCGTTGACCGCCCTCGAGCACGCCAATCACATTCGGCCGCCCCGGCGCGACCTCGCGCACGTGCACGTCGAGCCCGATGCGCCGCATGTGATCGGCGATCGAGGCGGCGATCGCGCCCTCGCCCGCCGCGCCCGGCACGAGCGACGGGTTCACGGAGTCGATCGACACCAGATGCTGGAGAAGGGAGATTGAGGGATCCATGTCAGTCGACAGTAGTCGCATCCATTCAGTCGACAGTCGTGAGTCGGCGGTCGGCAGTCGCAGTCGTCAGTCGCAGTCGTCAGTCGACGGTCGTGAGTCGACAGTCGTCAGTCGACAGTCGCGAGTCGTCAGTCGTCAGTCGACAGTCGCGAGTCGTCAGTCGACGGTCGTGAGTCGTCAGTCGACGGTCGTGAGTCGTCAGTCGACAGTCATCAGTCGTCGT
>DATBJJ010000047.1:0-22191 GCA_036556425.1 Vicinamibacterales bacterium | reverse complement strand
GTTCGAAACGACGAAACCCTCGGGCACTGGGTGGCCGGCGCGCGCCAGACGCGAGAGGTTGTTCGCCTTCTCGCCAGCTTCACCGACCTCGACGGCCTGTACGAGAGGCAGCACGTAAGCGCCGTCGGTTCTCGAGCGTCGTCGAGCGATCGCGATGGTCATGCGGGCCTCGGTTTCACACGCAGTCGGAAGAGCACGACGCTGAACGACCAGTGGATCGTCCAGCCGATGAGGATGACGAGCGCCCACGTCTGCCATGGCGTCGGCACTGCGAGGCTGAGTGCCGTCAGCATGCCGAGCCCGGAGTCGATGCGATCGATCGAGAACTGCCACGCCGCGGCGAGCGGACGCGTCGCGATCGCGCCAGGCGCGATCCCGAGCTGCCGCTTCACGAACGAGTTCGGCAGCTCGCCGAGCATGAAGCCGAGTCCCGCCCACGCGCCGAGCAGCGCGTAACCACCGATCGTCAACGGCCAAAGCCCGGCTGATTCGGGCGATCCTGCGGCAGCTGTCGTTCCCGCGGCGACGATCGCGAACGCGGCCGCCGCGGCCGGGACCATGACGACGAATCCGCGCAGCGTTTTATTGGCGCCGAAAATTCGGCGTCCGCGGAACGTGCGCCCGCCGTCGAGCGGCATCGAGAGGCGATGCGAGAACCTGCTCGCGAGCCACACGACTTGCGCGCATCCGGCGAGCACGAAGGCGGCCATCAGGAAGAGCGCAACGGAGCCGGCGTCGACGGGTGCGGTGAGGGGATTCATCTTCATCAACTAAATCTGAATGCCGGTGCTCCGGCTGTTCTCGAAGAGCAACACGACGCCGCCGAGACGCTTCGACGCGCGCACCCATTCCCACCAGGACACTTCGTGCGACGGCCGGTACGGAATGCGACGCAGATGACGGCCGGGCACGAACGGATACATGTGGTGCAGCTCGTGCGCGTCGAAGTTGAGGAGCAGCTTCGACGCCCACGCGGGGAGCCGCAACGATCGCGTGAACAGCTCCTGATCGACCGCCGGCACGGGCGCGACGTCGCCGCCGCCGCTCACGTTGGTCGGAATGTGCGTGTGCTGGCTCAGGAGCAGCAGGTCCTCGATCATCAGGCTGACGACGATGCCGCCGCCGGCGACTTGGAGGAACGTCAGCGGCCCCACGAGCGCGACGAGCGCGGCGTATGCCCCGATCTGCGCGATCACGTTGCGTCTGATGGGCGTGAGCTCTTCGGCGCGTGGAAAAAGGGCGGCGAGCCGGCGCAGGTTCCAGTAGTTCTCGGCGCGGTAGAGCGTCGAGAAGAGCGGGATCCAGAGACGCCAGCACACGTTGACGAGCGTGCGCTGGAACGGCGTCAGCGTTCGCGTCGGCACGAGTGATTCGGTGGTCGGATCGAGATCCTGCCAGCCGGTCCACTTGTGATGGCGCCCGTGGACCTTCGTCCAACTGCGGAACGGCACCAGCGTGACGAACGCGGCAAGGTGCCCGGCGACCGCGTTGAGGCGCCGTCCGCGGAACATCGTGCGATGGCCGCACTCGTGCAGCACGGCGAACCACTGCACGAGCGCGCCGCCGAGCAGCGCCTGACCGGCGGCCCAACGAATCCAGCCGCCGCTCGACGACAGCCAGATCGCCGCCGCCGTCATGCCGATCGTCAGGCCTACGTGCGCGAGGCCGTGCCGATCGCTCGGACGCAAGTGCGTCAACGCTTCGGGACAGGGGGCGGTCTGCGGGTTCATGCGGTTCTTCCGGAAAATGATCCGTAGCCACGATAGGCCTTGGGCGAGCGGGGTGTCGTGATCGCGCCCTGAAAAAGGATGAGAAACGATGAAGGGCCGGTATACTCCTCGAACCCTATGAAAAGGCGACTGTTTGTCCTGGCCGCCGGGCCAATGGTCCTCGGCTTCGCCCTCGCGTGGGCACCACAGCCGGCGCAGCCATCCGCTCAAGCGCCAGCGGATCTCGACACGTACGTGTCGGGCGTGATGAAGACATTCGAGGTCCCCGGCCTGGCGCTCGCGATCGTGAAGGACGGCAAGGTCGTCGTCGCGAAAGGCTACGGCGTGCGGAAGATGGGGGAGCCGGCGGCCGTCGACGCGCAAACGAGGTTCGGGATTGCGTCGAACACGAAGGTCTTCACCGCCGTTGCGCTCGGGATGTTGGTGGAAGAGGGCAAGATCGCGTGGGACGCGCCGGTCATCACGTATCTGCCCGGGTTCCGGCTCTCGGATCCGTTCGTGACGCGCGAGCTGACGGTGCGCGATCTGCTCGTGCATCGCAGCGGCCTCGGCCTTGGGGCGGGCGATCTGTTGTGGTGGCCCGCGTCGACGTACACGCGAAAAGAAGTCGCGCAGCGTCTGCGATACATTCCGCTCGCGACCAGCTTCCGCAGCGCGTACGCGTACGACAACGTGCTCTACCTCGTTGCGGGCGAAGTGATCGAAACGGTCAGCGGCCAGTCATGGGAGGAATTCGTCGGCGGCAGGATCCTGAAAAAGGTCGGGATGAACGGGAGCACGGTTCGCCATTCCGAAGTGGCGTCCGGCTCGAACGTCGCGGCGCCGCACGCGCCGCTCGACGGGAAAGTCGCGCCCATCAAGCCGTTCGACAGCGACAACACGAACCCGGCTGGCGGGATCAACTCGAATGCGGAAGACATGGCGAAGTGGATGAATGTCCTCCTCGCCAAGGGTCAGCTCCCGGACGGATCGCGATTGTTCTCGGAGCGCACGTACCGGCAGCTCACCTCGATCGTGACGCCGATGAACGTGCCGCAGCTGCCGGCGGAGCTCGCGCCGCTGCAGCCGAACTTCCTCGGCTACGCGCTCGGGCTGAGCGTGAGCGATTATCGCGGACGCAAGTCGGTGTCGCACACCGGAGGACTTCCGGGATACGTCTCGAAGGTCTTCTGGATTCCGGACATCGAATTCGGCGTGACGATCCTCACGAACCAGGAATCGGGCGCGGCGTTCGAAGCGATTGGCTATCACGCCGCGGATCGGTTTCTCGGGCCGCCGATGACCGACTGGCCGGCGCTCTATCGCAGGATCACCGAACGTCAAGCAGCCAACATCGCCGCCGCGGAAAAGAAGGCGGCCGCGTCGCGCGACGCGGCGTCCCGCCCATCGCTTCCGCTCGCGCGCTATGCGGCGACGTACACGGATGTCTGGTATGGCGATATCGCGATCGAGCTCCAGGGCGAGAGGCTCGCGATGCAGTTCACGAAGACGCCGTCGCTCGTCGGCGATCTCGAGCACTTTCAGTACGACACCTTCATCGTCCGCTGGCGCGATCGCGAGCTGCGCGCCGACGCGTACGTGACGTTCTCGCTGAATCCGGACGGGACGATCGATCAAGCGAAGATGCGCGCGGTATCGCCCGCGACGGATTTCAGTTTCGATTTCCAGGATCTGTTGTTGAAGCCCAAGAGATAGCGATGCGACTTCAGGCAACTGCGCTTCTCATTGCCGCCGCAAGCGTCCTCGCGTCGGCCCAATCGTCGCAACCGAAAACCCATCGCCTCGAAGCGACGCCGGAAACCGTCGCGTACGGCTACTACGATGCCGCCGCGAAGCCGGTGCTTCGCATCGCGTCCGGCGATATCATCGACGTCGACACGCTCATCACGAACACGCCGCGCGGCCTCGAGCGCGCGGGCGTCAAGCCGGAAGACGTGCAGGCGTCCCTGCGCGCCATCGTCGACGGCGTGAAAGACAAGGGGCCTGGCGGACACATCCTCACGGGTCCGGTCTTCGTCGAAGGCGCGGAGCCCGGCGACGCGCTCGAGGTGCGCGTGCTGTCGGTCGATCTCGCGATCGCGTACGGCTACAACGGCTGCAGCGGCTTCATTCGCGAGAACTGCCAGGAGACGAATCGCACGCGCATCATCCCGCTCGATCGCAAGACGATGACCGCGGTGTTCGCGCCCGGCATCGTCATACCGCTTCGTCCGTTCTTCGGCAGCATGGGTGTCGCGCCGCCGGCCTCGGCCGGTCGTATCAGCAGCAATCCTCCCTGGATTCACGCGGGAAACCTCGACAACAAAGAGCTGATCGCGGGCACGACGCTCTTCATTCCCGTCCACGCGCCGGGCGCGCTCTTCGAGGTTGGCGACGGGCATGCCGCGCAGGGCGACGGCGAAGTGGATCAGACGGCGATCGAGACCTCGCTGCGCGGACGTCTACAGCTCATCGTTCGCAAAGGCATGACGCTCGCGTGGCCGAGAGCGGAAACGCCGACCCATTTCATCAGCATGGGCACCGACGAAGACCTGACGAAGGCGACGAGAATCGCGATTCAGGAGATGGTGGACTTCCTCACGTCGACGAGAGTGCTCGACAAGCAATCGGCGTATCAATTGACCAGCATCGCCGCGGACGTCGCGATTACGCAATTGGTAGACGGCAAAGTGGGCGTGCACGTCAAGATTCCGAAGAGCATCTTCCGGTGATAGTAAGCGCCCATGCGGCGCGTGATGTAATACCAGCAGGGCTTCCGGCTGAAGCCGGACGCTTTTGTAAACGCAAAAGGACTGCTCTCACATGAATAGAAGACGGTTCGCTGTGTGCGCCCTCCTGGTCGCGCTCTCGATTGCGCCGAGCGCGCAGCAGGCAAAGGGCGGCATCAATTCGATTCAACAGGAGCCGCTGAAAGAGTGGTTGACCTACATCGCCTCGGACGAGCTCCAGGGTCGTGCGACGTACTCCGAGGGATTGGGTCTCGCGGCCGGCTACATCTCGAGTCATCTCGCGCAATGGGGCGTGAAGCCGGCGGGCGATAACGGCACGTATCTGCAGGTCGTCAAAGTGCTCGGCATCCGCACGACGAGCCGCGCGACGGTGACCGTCGAGGTCAACGGCCAGACGCGGACGTTCAAAGACGGCGAAGGCATCACGTTTCCACGGAGCATGGGTGGGAAGCAGACGATCACAGGCGATCAGGTGCTCTTCGCCGGCTACGGTCTGACGCTTCCGTCGGGCGATCACAACGACTACGCCTCGATCGATCCGAAAGGCAAGATCGTCATCTGGCTCGGGCCGGCGGGTCCGAAAACGTCCGCGACCGGATTGTTTCGATTGCTGAACTCGGCGGCGCGCAACAGAGCCGCCGCCGACAAAGGTGCAATCGCGATCGTCGGTCCGGTCGGCGCCGGGTTTGGCGGTCGCGGCCGCGGAAATGCGCCGCAGGCCGCAGCGAGCGAAGCTCCGGCGGCAACTCCCGCACCGGGCGCGGCTCCTCAGCCAGCCGCGGCGGGCCGCGGCCGCGGCGCCCCGCCCGACGACGGAGATTTCACGACCGTGCAGCGGCTCGATGGCAAGGTGACGCCGTCGGTGACGGCGCAGGACGAATTCTTCGAATTCCTCTTCAGCGGCTCCGAGCTGAAATATGCCGAGCTCAAGCAGCGCGCCACCGATCAGCAGCCGCTCCCGCCGTTCGCGCTGAAGGGCGTGAAGATGACGATCAACGTCGACGCCGACTACAACGTCGTCCGCACCCGTCTCACGCACAACGTCGTCGGCATCGTCGAAGGAACCGATCCGAAGTTGAAGGACACGTACGTGCTCTACGGCGCGCATTACGATCACACGGGCTATCGTGAAGGCGTGGCGACCGGCCGGGGCGGTCAGCCGCCGGCGAACCCCGAGGATCGCATCAACAACGGGGCGGACGACGACGGATCGGGAACGGTGGCGATCATGTCGATCGCGCGCGCGTTCGCGCTGGGGCCGCGGCCGAAGCGATCGATCCTCTTCGTCTGGCACGCGGGCGAGGAGTCAGGGCTCCTCGGATCGCGATACAACGCCGACTTTCCCGTCGTGCCGATCGAGAAGATGGTCGCGCAGATCAACATGGACATGGTCGGCAGGAACCGCAACAACGATCCCGCGCAGTCGAACACGGTGCTGGTCGTCGGCTCCGATCGCATCAGCACGGAGCTGCACAACCTCAACGAGGACGCGAACGCCTCGTTGCCGAAGCCGCTGACGCTCGACTACGAGATGAACGATCCGTCGGACACCGAGTCGATCTACACGCGGAGCGATCACTACAGCTACGCGGCCAAGGGCATCCCGATCATTTTCTTCTTCACGGGCCTGCACCCCGACTACCACATGGCGAGCGACAGCGTCGACAAGATCATCTTCGACAAGATCCAACGCGTCGCGCAGCTCGCGTACGAGACCGGCCGCCGCGTTGCGAACCTGGATCACATGCCCGTTCGGGACAACAAGGGGCCGAGGGTGGGGAAGAGCGTTTCGGGGAAGTTGAAGACTCAGTAGGTTCAAGGGTTCACGGGTTCAAGGGTTCAAGGGTTCACGGGTTCGAACCCGTGAACCTCGTGAACCTCGTGAACCCTTGAACCCGTGAACCCTTGAACTCGTGAACCCGTCAACCGACAGTTGTTACTGCCTAGTGAGCTGGCCCCGGACGGCGCCGCCGCCATTCAACGCGGTGTGCATGTTGAAGTAATGGCCCGCCGGGTTGGCGACGACGGCTGCTGCCTGCGCCTGCGTGATCGGGACATCGGTGAAATTGACCGTGCCCCCGCCGTTGGTCAGCGAGATCTGGTTCGCCGCGGTCAGCCCCGTGTTCACGAAGATGCCGGCGTTCACGCCAGCTGCCCCGTTGTGAATGTGCGCCAGGCGGATGACGCTGTCGCTGGCGAAACCGCTGAGGACCGCCTGGACGTTCCACGTGCCGTCGCCGCTCGGGTTGCCGGAGGCATCGCGCGGAACGTTGAACGTGATCGTCACGGTCCCCTGCGCGTTCGCCTCGGCGCCGGTCACAGGCGGCACTTCGTTCGATGCGCGCAACTGCGCCGTGAACACGATCGGCTGCTGGCTCGGGCCGTTGTTGTTATTGTTGTCGTCGCACGCAGACGCACCGAAAAGCGCGAGCCCGAGAGCGAGTATGGCAAATCGTCGCATGAGTCTCTCCTCGTGTGTGTTCGGTCTAAAACTTCCGCGTCAGATTGAATCCAAGAAACACTTCGTGATCCGATCCGCCGCGCGATAGTTGACCCAGCGTGCTGCCAGACGCGTTCGTGAAATTCAGTTGGAACGTGTGCTTGGCATCCCGGGTCACCTTCTCGATCGCGACGCCCCAGACCGACCGTCCGGGATCGTGTCCTGCCAGGCGCGGCGAGTACTCCCCGACAACGTACGCGGTTGGCCGAAACCGAACGCGCGCACCCAGTCCCACCAGCATGGTGTGCTCGTGGCGGGAGTGCTCGTCCTCCTCCGCGCCTGGCAGATCGTGGTCGTGCCCCTCGAGCGTATCCACGGCCCGCGTGTTGAACACGAACGCCGGCGTCGCATAGAGCACGACATGGCTGTTCACCACGCGCGACACGGTGGCCGCGAGCGAAGGTTGAAAGTTGTCCTGAAAGTTGCCCAGCGCTTCGATGCCGAGCGTGCCGGAGATCGCGACGGGATGCACGTCGCCCTGGCGCCACCAATCGTAGCGGCCGAAGAACTGGATCGTCTTGCTGAGCGCCGTGCGATAGACGCCGGCCTGGAGGTCGTCGGTGATCCCGAAGCGGTACTCGAGACCGATCACCGCGCCGTTGTCGAGGCTGAAGAGATCCTCGACGAGCGATCCGAAATCGCCGCGCCTCAGGTCGCGCGTGAAGCGGTGCGTGATCCGGAAGTAGCTCTGATGCCGCTTGAGCGAGAGCGTCGTCGGGAGGTTGACGGTGTTCAGCTCGACCTCCGGCTTGCCCGGCTCAGGCGGCAGCGGGGGCGCTTCCTGCGCCTGGGCTGCCACGGGATACGAGCTGACGAGCAGGGCGACCGTGGCGGCGCGTACATACACTGACATCTGCATGGGCGCTATCCTTCAGGCAAGTGGCGTGCCTTGATCCGGACGCCGGATCAGGCCGCTAAATCCACGCAACCGCTTGGACGACCCGATGATAGCGGCTTACCGTTTCGGTAAGCGGTTTCGTGTCCGGTAACGTAGAATTCCCGCGAAGCGGCCCTGCGTGCTATATCTGGATCGCAGGAAGTGTCGCCCACGGACCGATTCAAGAAGCACCTCCGCAGCCGGGATCGGACGGAGCTCCGGTTGCTCGTCGGCGGTCTCGCGCTCCTGGTGCTGCTCCTCGCGTTCGCCCGGCTGGCGAGCGTGGTCGTGGAAGGGGACACGCAGCCCTTCGACGAACGGATTCTCCGCGCGCTGCGCGAGCCCGACGATCCGTCGACGCCGCGCGGCCCGTCATGGCTGCCGGGCATCGCGCTGGACGTCACCGCGCTCGGCAGCGGCGTCGTCATCGGGCTGGCGGTGGCCGCGATTGGCGGCTACCTCCTCCTGCAGGGCATGTACCGCACGACGCTCTTCGTCGTGACGGCGAGCGCCGGAGGATGGCTGCTGAACATCGCGCTGAAGGAAGTGTTTCAACGCGCGCGGCCCGACGTCGTGCCGCACCTGCGCGAGGTGGTGCCGCTCAGTTTTCCCAGCGGGCACGCGATGACATCCGCGGCCGTGTATTTGACGCTCGGGGCGATGCTGATGCGGATCTCCGAGCGCCGCGCGACGAAGTTCTACTGCATGGCGGTCGCGATGCTGGCGACGTTCCTGGTGGGCATTTCACGCGTGTACCTGGGCGTCCATTATCCTACCGACGTGATCGCCGGATGGCTGGTAGGCTTGTCGTGGGCGCTCGTCTGCTGGATCGTCGAACGGGCGATCGAGCGGCGATCGGGCATGAAGCGCGAACAGTTCCACGGCGGACACGAGGCCGCTTGACGCACATGGCTCAGGAAACGATTCTGCTCGTCGAAGACGAACCCGCAGTCCGGCAGCTCTTCGCGACCGCGTTGACGCGCGCCGGGTACAAGGTGTTCGAGGCGCGGAACGGCGAGGAAGCCGTGAAGTTGTTCGATCAGCATGGCGACTCGGTGGATCTGCTGTTGACCGATATGCGCATGCCCTACATGGGCGGCGCCGAGCTCGCGACGCTGTTGACGGCGCGCAAGAGCTCGCTCAAGCTGATTTGCATCTCGGGTTATCCGGGGTCGCTGTCC
Organism: Vicinamibacterales bacterium; assembly: GCA_036556425.1. Taxonomy (GTDB): domain Bacteria; phylum Acidobacteriota; class Vicinamibacteria; order Vicinamibacterales; family 2-12-FULL-66-21; genus DATBJJ01. Next base: position 13,174 of record DATBJJ010000047.1, on the reverse strand, counting down.
ACCATCGCGTCGAGCGATTACCTCTCGAAGCCGTTTTCGCGCGACGACATGCTCAAGAAAGTGCGGGAAGTCCTGGATCGCGTCTAGTGCTGGTCAAGACAGCCGGTCTCTCGCTGCTGGCGATCTGCGCGCTCGCCGCTTCCAGTCAGCAGCAGACGGCGCCTCCGCCACGTGAAGCCGCGGAACGCGGCGCCCTCGCGATCCTCCGCCGCGACGGAATCATCTTTCCCTTCGCCTCGTTCAATCGTGATTCGTGGCGCCTCACGTGGCCCGTGGGCCGCGATGCCCTGATCCCGCCGACGATCGGAGATGTTCCCGACAGTTGGTGGGGGACGCGGACGCCCGAGCTGTGGAACGCCTATCTCTACTCGGGCGAGGTGCGCCCGATCGAGCTGCGCGCGCCGGTCCTGTATCGCACGTTCTGCATGTCAAAGATCGGCTTGCGGACGACGTATCAGTCGGCGCTGCCGCTTCCGCCGACGCCGGGCGATCCGTTTCCGAAAGATGGCATCGCCATCAGCGGCTACGCGCGCCTCGAGCCGATCGAAACGGTCCCTCCCACGTCCGCGGAGTGGAAGCCGCTGGAGACGTCGCTCGCGGCCGAGCTCGATCGCGCGGAGGCGGTCACGCTTCGCGGCGTTCACAACGACACGGGGTGGAGGCATCCGCTCAAGGAAGAGGAGCGCCGCGCCGTGCCGTTCCGTCTCGAATCGTGGTACCGATCGCCGGGCGCTGAGCCCGGCTGGACCGTTTCGTACGTCGAAGCCGTCCGCAAATACCCGCCGAGGCCCGAGGACAAAGGCTGCGGACTCGAGACGATCGTGAGCGGATGGGTCCACCACGCCAGCGACGGTCAGATGAGCGAGCCGCAGCTTCGAGGCAAGATCGCGTACTGCGATCGCGTAGGCGTCGCCTACATGCTCCCGTTCGGTCGCATTCGCCCCCGCGATCAGTCCTACTGGATCTACCAGCTCTCGGGATGGGACGACGAGCGGTACGAGGTCACGCGAATCGAGCGGGGGAAGGTGCGGCTCGTGATCGAGGTCCCCGGGGGCCGCCGAGGGGCGTGTCCGTAACTTCTCCTCCGCGGTCCTCGACGTTCGCGCGCGTGCAGGCCGCCCTCGGCCTGTCGATGCTCGTCGCCTTCACGCTCGCCGTTCCGTTCGTCATTCCAGTCGTGAATCGTTGGCGCGAAGAACGGCCGCTGCCGGCGACGTATCTCCCCGCGCTCGAGGGACCGCGCGAGCGCGGACGCTTCGAGGAGATGCGCATCACCGAGCTTCGCTACCTCAAGCCCGGCTACGTCGTCATCGGCGACTCGATGGCGGGCACGCGGATCGACGAGCGGCGGCTCGGCGAGCTGGCGGGCGTTCCGGTCGCGCCGCTGCTGCAGCCCGGCTCCGGATCCGCGTTCTGGTATCTCGCGTTCAAGAACTGGGTGATCGCGAGCGGCACCAGGCCGCGGATGGTCTTCGTGTTCTTCCGTGACACGAACCTCACCGATGTGATGTTCCGCCTCGATCAGCAATTCCGCTGGGCGCTCGACCTCGTCGCTCTCGATCGTGAAGACGAGCTGAACGCGGTCGTCGCCACGCGCATCGGACCGCTGCAGCGCGTGCATCGCTTCGTCGACGAGCGCGTCGGCGTGGAGCAGGCCCGCCGCGCGGCGGAGCCGGCGGTCACGATGTGGCCCGCCGAGATGATGCTGACGTCGCGGCGGCGCCGGAGCGAGTTCGTCAACCTGCTCAATGCGAGGCTCGGCTTCGATCACCTGCGCCCGACGCAGGCGGCAGACGTTCAGGCGGCCGAAGCGCCCGGCGCGGACTTCGACGCGGAGGTGGATCGATCCGTGCTGCCGTTGATGCTGCGGGACGCGAAGGCCGCGGGGTTGACGCTGTGCTTCGTGCGCGTGCAGCGGCGGCCGACCGCGAATCGTCCGCCGCCGCAGTCGGCGTCGCTCAAAGCGTACGTGAAAGCGCTGCGCGAGTACGTCACCGCCCGCGGCGCGATCTTCCACGACGACACGGGCGATCCCGCGCTGACGATCGACATGTACGAGGACGGCGATCACCTCGCGAGGCACGCGCGCCGGCAATACACCGAGAATCTCTACAACCGGCTGCGCCCGCACTTCCAGTGATCTTCCACAGCCTCGACTTCGTCGTCTTTTTCGTCGCGGTCGTCGCGCTGTACTGGAGCCTCCCGCAGCGCGGTCAGAACATCCTGCTCCTTCTCGCGAGCTACTTCTTCTACGGCTACGTCCATCCGTGGTTTCTGATTCTGATCGCGACGTCGACGGTCGTGGATTACTGCGCGGCGCGGTGCATGGAAGCGTGGCCCCGCCATCGAAAGCGGTTTCTGTGGCTGAGCATCATCTCGAACTTCGGGATGCTGGGGTTCTTCAAGTACTTCGATTTCTTCGTCGAGAACGTTGCCGCCGCCCTCGCGGCGTTCGGTCTGAGCGTCAGCGAGCCGTCGTTGCGGATCGTGCTTCCCGTCGGGATCTCGTTCTACACGTTCCAGGCGATGAGCTACACGATCGACGTGTATCGGGAAGAGCTGCACGCGCGCCGCAGCCTGCTCGATCTCGCCGTCTTCATCTCGTTCTTTCCGCACCTCGTGGCCGGACCGATTCAACGCGCGTCGTATCTCCTGCCGCAGGTGGAGTCCGCGCGCCGGTTCTCGCCGGAGGCGGCGCGGAGCGGGTTTGTGCTGATCTGCTGGGGCTTTTTCAAGAAGCTCGTGATCGCGGACAACGTCGGCGTCATCGCGAACAAGGTCTTCGCGCTGTCGGATCCAACGTTCTACATCCTGTGGGCCGGCGTCTTTGCGTTCGCGATGCAAATCTACGCGGACTTCTCCGCGTACACGGACATCGCGCGGGGGACGTCGCGCTGGCTTGGATTCGAGCTGACGGAAAACTTCAACCATCCGTATATGTCGCGCAGCCCCGCCGACTTCTGGCGCCGTTGGAACATCTCGCTCTCGAGCTGGTTCCGCGACTACGTGTACATCCCGCTCGGAGGCTCGCGCCACGGCACGTGGGCCTGGGCGCGCAACGTACTCGTGACGTTCTTGCTCTCGGGCTTCTGGCACGGTGCGAGCTGGAACTACGTGTTGTGGGGCTTCTATCACGGCGTGCTTCTCGTCGTGACGCGCCGGAAGTCCGCCCGGCCGCGGGCGTGGCTCGTCGTTCCGCAGATCGCGGGCATGTTCGTGCTGACCTGCATCGGATGGTTGTTGTTCAGGGAAACGGAGCTGTCGGCGATCGTTCGCGATCTCCGCTTGTCGCCGTTCGGCGTCAGCGATCTCGATCGACAGGCCGGTCTCTACTTGTTCCTGCTGGCCTCGATCTACGCGCTGCCGCTCTGGGTGCAGAGCGTCTGGGTGGAGATGGGGAAGAGCGCGGTTGACGCCGCAGCCGAGCCGCGCGCGTCATGGTCGTGGCCGCGTCTCGCGCTGCAAGGGGTGGCGTGCGGCCTCGCGCTGACGGCGATTCTCGTGTTCAGGAGCCGAACGTCGCTGGACTTTATTTATTTTCAGTTCTAGCCGGGTGCTCTTGAGACTGCCGACTGTCGACTACTGACTGTCGACTACTGACTGCCGACTGTCGACTACTGACTGCCGACTGCCGACTGCCGACTGTCGACTGCCGACTGTCGACTGCCGACTGCCGACTGTGACTGACGACTTCCGACTCACGACTGTCGACTACTTGATCTCCACCCTGGCCCAATCCCACCCTTCCATCCCTTTCGACGTGACCGCCTTCACCGCGACGATGGTGCCGCGTGCAATGTTTGTCAGGAGCACCGCGGGTTTCGTGGTCTTTGTCTGCATCGCGTCTGGCTTCGATGGCGGACCGTACGACACGATGTAACCGGTGACGCCGACTTCGGGGCTTGGCTTCCAACTGATCGCGGCGATGCCGTTCTTGAACCCGTCCACCTTCAGGTCGGTGAGCCGCGAGGGACTCGAGGCCAGCAGCATGACCGTCGCGACGGTCGTCTTGACGACCTCGCCGATCAGTTGATGGTTCATGTTCTCGAGGACGTCGTGCGGCTGATGGTAATGCGGGCTGCTCAGCACCGGATACGAGCCGATGCCGCCGACGATGTCGCCGAATGCTTCGTAGTACGCGGCGGCGTCGGTACTCTTGTAATAGAGCGCGTCGTACGTGATGAGGCTCGAGAACTGCATCGAGGCCGCGTGCTGCACGTCGCGGATGCCGCTGTTCGAGTACCGGATCGTGCTGTCGAGGCGATGATCGTTGGCCCAGCCGACCATGTCGTTGTTGAGCGCGCCGACGATCGCGGTCTTGTCGATCACCGCGCGCCGTACGAACTCGCGGCTGCCCAGAAGGCCCGCCTCTTCGCCCGTGAAGGACGCGAAGACAATCGTCGCGGGCTGCGGCCGCTTCGCCAGAATGCGCGCCGTCTCCAGCAGCGCCGCGGTACCCGACGAGTCGTCGTCCGCGCCGGGCCCGGATGCGACCGAGTCGTAGTGGCTGCTCACGACGTACACGAGCTCCGGGTTCACGGTGCCCTTGAGCGTGGCCACGACGTTCGCGGTCTGACCGCCGAGCGCGTTCGAGCGCTCGAACCATTGGAACTCCGGAGCGTATCCGAACGATTTGTAAGTGTCGTACAGATAAGCGGAGGCGAGCTTGTTGCCGGGACGCGTAATGTGTTTGGAGTCGAAGTCGAAGAGCGTTTTCTGGTAGGCATAGAGACGCGCGATCGACGTCTCGGCCACGGCGTTCCTGACGGCGTCCGCTATCGGCGCGAACATTCGAGTGCCCCTGGCCCTGAGCGCCTGCTCGCTGGCGAGATTGCTCGCGACGCGCGCGCGCACATCCTGGCGCGTGACTTTGCGCGTGAGATCGACGAGAAACACGCCGCGCTCGGTCGAGACGGTATCGCCGTCGCGCTCGGCGACGATCACGATCTTCGTGCCATCGGGGCTCGGCTTCCACAGATACTCCGGCGCAATCGTCCGCACGGTGTTGTTGTGGAACAGGCGCGTGCGTTTGCCGGACGTCAGATCGGAGACAAACGATCGACGATGGCGGCCTTCGCCGACGACGGTCAGCAAGCGATCGTCGGTGATGAACTGCGGAAAGATGTCGTGCTGGATGTCGCGCGTGATCCGCGACTCGCCGGTGCCGTCGCGATTGATCGTGTAGATCTCCCAGTCCTCGCGCGGCATCATCTGAAACGCGATTTGCGATCCATCGTTCGACGCGGCGGGGAAGTCGAGGCGCTCGGATCCTTTGCGCACGACCGACGCGGCCGCGGGATCGGAAGCCGGCGCGATCATGAGCGACGTCTCGTTCGGGGCGCGCGCGACGAACACGAGCGATTTGCCGTCGGCGGAGAACGACGGCGAGCCGCCGGTGATCGTCGTGATCTTGCCGTCGGGAATCGAGAGCACGGCGAATGTTGCCGCGGCCTGCCCCCCGCCGCGGCCGGTTCCACCTCCACCTCCGCCGCCGCGTCCACCGCGCCCGCCTGGCTGGCGCGACGTGAACGTGAGCGCGGTGCCGGTCGCGTTGATGACGCCGAGCGTTTTCTCCGTCGGATCGCTCGTGAGCGCGGTCAGAGGCTGCTTCTCGCCGACGAGGTACATCTGCGCCGGTCCGGTGCCGCCCGGCGCGCCGGTGAAGATCACGCTGTCGCCCGCGCCCACGAGCAGCGCCGACTTGCTGATGGTTCCGGTGTCGAGCTCCAGCTCGCGCCCGTTCGCGAGGTCGCGCAGCACGACGCGCGACGCGGCGTTGACGAGATTCGTCAGCGTCGTGAGACGCTCGGTTCGTTCCGTGGGGCCGGCGTTGTCGAATGCGTTCTGCGCGGCGACGAGCTCGGGTGACAGCGGAACCTTGACGTACGCGATCTTCGCGCCGTCCGCGGAGAACGCCGCGCCCCATCCTTGCAGCTCGGCGATCGCGTGCGAGGGTTCCGCCGCGGGGACGACGCGCGTGATGCGATGGACGCCGGTACCCGTTTCGTACGTAACGTGCCGGCCGTCTGGCGCGAACTGCGGAACCGCGCCGTCCGCGGTCAATTCGGCGGTCTGAAAGAGCTCGCCCGTGCGCAGCGCGATCGGCTCGAGGGCGGAATCGCCGTCGGCTGAATCGAGGACGTGCAGATATCCGGATAACGCGGCCGGATAGTCGCCGCGGTCCCAGGCGAGATCGGCAAGCTGCAGCGGCGTGTCAGCGGCGGGCGCGCGTCCGGCGATGGGGACCGCCAGCAGCGCGGCGATCAGGGACGCGACGGTCAGCGATCGTGTCATCAAGCCATGCTCCGGGCACTCGGCCCGGAGCATAGCATGACGACTTGGTTTCTACTTTTTCTCGAGGAGGCGTCGCAGTTCCGCGAGATGCGTGCGGATCTCCTGCAGCTGCGCCTGATTCAGCGTTACGTCACTTGGCGTAACGGTCGTGCGCGTCGATCCGCTCGGGGTTCCCGTCGTGCCGACCGCACCGCCCGCCGCGGTCTGCGCCGCGGCCTGCGCCGACGCGTTCGCGCCAATGATCACCTCGATCGCTTGGACGTGCGCGAGGATCTCCTGAGGATCCGCCGGCGCGTCGTCGATCTCGCGCTGCGGAGTCGGCGGCGTTTCGCCAGCCGGCGGCGTTTGCGCTGCCGGTGGTGGCGTCGTTGGCGTCGGGTTCGCCGGAGGCGTCGTTGGCGTGGCCGGCGCTGGATCAGGCGTCGCGGCCGGAGCCGCCGGCGCAGGAGACGCGCCGCTTGCCACATCGTGGAACTTCGTCAGATGCCCCTTGAACTCGACGAGCTTCGCGCGGATCGCTGGATCGAGTTCGACCGTGCCCGTCGTTCCCACCGCGCCCGGCGTCGTGGACGGCGGCCGCGCCGGATCAGGCGCCGGCGGCTGCGGCGTGAGCAGCGCGTTCAGATTCGTTTCGACTTTCGCGTACGACGATTTCCAATCGGACTGCGTCGTGATCAGCTCGTTGAAGTTGTTGATCAGCTGGGACACGTGCATGCGCGCCTCCCCCTGCAGCTGCGCGGCTGCGGGAAGCTGCGTGATCTGGCTCAACGCATTACGCGCGGCGGTGAGGTGCGCCTTCGCCGCATCGTTGCTCGGATTGGCCTGTGCCGCGGGCGGCTGCGCGGGCGGTTGGTCGGGTGGCGTTGCGGGTTGTGCGGCCGCCGGTGGCTGACTCGGCGGCGCGTTCTGCGCAAAACCGGAGCTTGGCATCGCGATGATGGCGGCCGCTGCCAGAGCGATCGTCCATCGTGCGGTCATGATCTTCATCGAATGGCCCTCCAATTTCCTTCGCGACAATCGAGCAAGCGAGGTGCCACGACGAAAAAACTCGCTGAAACCCGTACGGTTTCAGCGAGTTGGATGGCTGAGCTCGGGTCATTCCCGAGCTCGGACGTGCACGATTTACCGAAGCGGAAGCGGACGTTACTCCGTCAGTCGATGATCTTCTTTGCGGCGGTCATGCCGAGCACCAAGAAGATCAGGAAGAGCACGAGGAACAGCCCAGCCAGGAACTTCGCGATGGCGAACGCGCCGCCGGCGATGTTCGTGAAGCCCAACACAGCGGCCACCAGACCGATGAGCAGGAACATGAATGCCCAATACAACACGTTGCACCTCCGAATGGTCGGAGATTGCTAGAAGGGTGCCAGGGTGCCAAGGTGCCCGGGTGCCAAGGTACAGAGGTGCAAGGGTCCAGAGTGCAAGGGTCCAGAGTGCACCCTACTTTTGCACTCTGCACCTTGGCACTCTGCACGTTGGCACTCTGCACCTTGGCACCCTGCACCTCGGCACCCTGTACCTCGGCACCCTGCACCTTGGCACCCTGCACCTTGGCACCCTGGCACCTGGGCACCCTGGCACCTTAGAATCCCTCATGAGCTCTGATTCGAAATCTCGCTTACTCGCCTCGCCGGCGTTCCACTCGCTGGTGGCTCGACGCTGGCGCGTGTCGCTCGTGCTGACGGCGCTGCTCTTCGTCTTGTACTACGGCTACATCCTGCTCATCGCGGTGAACAAGCCGGCGTTGGCCGCGAGCATGGGCGGTGTGACGCCGATCGGCATCCCGATGGGCGCCGCGGTCATCGTCGGATCCTGGGTGCTCACCGCGCTCTATATCGTGTGGGCCAACCGATCGCACGATCCCGAGGTCGAGCGGCTTCGCGCCGAGCTTGCGCGGCACGACTGAGATGCCTCCCACACTCGACACGTCGCTCGGGACCCCGACCGCGTCCGCCGTTCTCTTCTTTCTCGTGATCGCCGCGCTCACGCTCGCCGTGACGTGGTGGGCCGCGCGGCGGACGCGATCGACGAAGGAGTTCTATGCGGCGGGCCGCGCCGTCGGCGCGCTCGAGAACGGCCTCGCGCTCGCCGGCGACTACATGAGCGCCGCGTCGTTTCTCGGCATCGCCGGCCTCGTCGCGCTGCGCGGATACGACGGGATGATCTACGCGACGGGATGGCTCGTCGGCTGGCCGGCGCTGATGTTCCTGCTGGCCGAACCGGTGCGGAACCTCGGGAAGTTCACCTTCGCCGACGTCGTGGCGTTTCGTCTGCGGCAGGTGCCCGTGCGGATCGCGTCGGCCTTCGGCGGCATCCTGACGGTGCTCTTCTACACCATCGCGCAAATGGTCGGCGCGGGGAATCTGATCCGCTTGATGTTCGGCATCCCGTACGAATGGGCCGTGACGGGTGTCGGCCTCGTGATGCTCGCGTACGTGCTCTTCGGCGGAATGATCGCGACGACGTGGGTGCAGATCATCAAGGCGGTGCTGTTGCTGTTCGGCGTGTCGGTGTTGACCGTCCTCGTCCTCGCGCAATTCGATTTCTCGCCGCCGCGTCTCTATGAGGCGGTCGCCGCCCGCTACGGCCAGGCCGCGCTGCAGCCCGGCGGACTCGTCACCGATCCGTATGATGCGGTGTCGCTCGGCCTCGCGCTCATGTTGGGATTGCTCGGACTGCCGCACATCCTGATGCGCTTCTACACGGTGCCGGACGCCCGCGCCGCGCGCGCGTCGGTGCTCTACGCGACGGGGTTCATCGGCTATTTCTATTTGATCATTCCCATCGTCGGATTCGGCGCGTCCGCGCTCGTCGGACGCGAGACCATCGCGAAGGTCGATGCCGGCGGGAACATGGCCGCGCCGCTCGTCGCGGAGCTCCTCGGCGGCACGCCGTTCCTCGGGTTCATTGCCGCCGTCGCGTTCGCGACGATCCTTGCCGTCGTGGCGGGCCTCACGCTCGCCGGCGCGAGCGCGCTCTCGCACGACATCTTCGTGCACGTCGTGCGGCGCGGGCACGCCGAGGATCACGAGCAGGTTCGCGTGGCGCGCGTCGCGACGATCGTGTTCGGCATCCTTGCCGTCCTGCTCGGGATCGTCTTCAAGGGGCAGAACGTGGCGTTCATGGTCGGTCTCGCGTTCGCGATCGCCTGCAGCGCGAACTTTCCGCCGCTCCTGCTCTCGATCGTCTGGCGGCGTTTCAACACGCCAGGCGCCGTGTGCTCGATCGCGACCGGCGCCGGCCTCTCCGTTCTACTGATCGTCCTGAGCCCGACGGTGTGGGTCGACATCTTCCACTATCCGCAAGCGATCTTTCCGCTCCGCAATCCCGCGATCGTCTCGATGCCCTGCGCGTTCCTCGTCGCGATTGCCGTCTCGCTCATGGCGCGCGAGCCTTCGGCCGAAGCGATGTTCGACGACGAGAAGCTCAGAACGTATTTGGGCGTCGGAGCGGAGTGAACGAAGAACGACGACTCAGTTCGGGAGAAACTCCACCGCGACAACGCGCCGGCGGGAACCGTCGGCGCGCCACGTCAGATAGACGCGATCCGGCGGCTTGCGCATCGCGCAGGTGATCGCCCCCGGAAGATCCGTGCGATAGCTGATGAACGCGATGCCGGTCAGGTCGGGCGAGGGAAAGCGCTCGACAACCGTCCCCACCCGCACGTGCAGCATGACGCCGTCCCTGAGGCAATCGATGCGCTCGAGGTTTCCTTCGATGCGGGTTTCTCCAGGGCTGGGCGTCCTGTAGTTCGGAACGAGCACGACGTCCTTGGCCGAGTCGGGACGCGCCGGGAGGGGATCCGGCCGGCGTCCTTCGAGCCTCGCGAGATAGGCGGCCGCTTCGAGCTCGAGATGCGCGACTTGCGCCAGCATGCCGCGCGCGCGATCTCGAACGTCCGCCTCGTGAAACGCCGACAAGAGCGGCGTCAGAAGGCCTTTCGCTTCGGTGAACGCGCCGAGGCGCATCTGGATGAACGACTCGAGCAGCGTGTAGTCGCTGCGGCCGGGGGCCAGCGCCCGAGCGCGGCGGACGGCCTCGAGGCCGCGCGCGAGATTGCCGGGGCCCATCGAGTCGAGCCGCGCGCTCAACGCGTGCGCGTTCGGAAGCTCGGGCCGCGCGGCCAGGACGCGCTCCAACGCGGCGCGGGCCTTGCCGACGAGCTCCGCGTCTCGGTTCGCGCCTTCACTCGCCAGTCGCGTGAGCCCCGTCGCGACGTGATATTGCACCAGCCAGTCCGCGCGATCGTCGACCGCGTCGACGAGCAGCGCGCGTGCGCGCGCGTAGTCGTTCTGATCGATCGCGTGCAATCCGAACAGCGCCCTCGCACGCGCGGACCGCGGCTCGATCGCAGTCGCTTTCTCGAACCGCGCCGTCGTCTCCTCGTGCGGCGCGACGCGCCGCAGCAGATCCGCGAGCGCGGCTTCCGTGTCGCCCGCCGTCACCTTCGACGTGTCCGCGGCGACCTTCGGGAGGTCGCGATCGAAGCGATAGAGCACGCCCTTGACCACGCCCTGCATGGTGTAGCGGCCGACCTGACGAAGGACATTCTGCTCGCCGAACACTTTCTTCCAGGCGTCGCGCGACGGCGTGCCGCTCGCCACGAGATTCAAGTACGCGCTCACGTCGGACGAGCGGTTGTCGAGACCCGACATCAGCATGTGCACGATTGCCCATGACTGCGCGTAGAAGAGCGTCTGACGCCCCTCTTCGTTGTACGCGGGCGAGCTCTGATCCACGTCGAGCATCTCCTCGATCGGGAGCAGCTTCCGCTGGTTCAGAAGGTCCAGGTGCGCGGGAATCACGCGGCCGAGGAGCGCGCGCCGTCCATCCGCCTGCACTTGGAACGTGCTGTAGTACTCCGCGAGGCCCTCGTTCAGCCAGAGCGGCATGTTCGGCATCATGTTCGCGATCACGAGATGGACGTACTCGTGAAGGATCGTGCGGAGCGATTCGTCGCGATCGTCGTCGACCATCGCGACGATGTTCATGTCTTCCGACGAGAAGAAACACCCGTTGAGCCTGGTCGGCTTGCCGTTGAAGCGCGGCTTGTAGGGGTCGAAGGATCTCGACGATCCGAACACCATGACGACGGTGGGCACCGCGGCTGGCCGCGACGCGCCCGGCAGCACGCGCGCGAGCACCTCGCGAAATCGCTCGAACTCCGACGCCACTTCGCGGACGCGCCGCTCGTCGGTTGCGCCGTAGACGATGAAGTTCTGAGTTTCGACGCGGACCCAATCCGCGGCCGCCGTTGGGGAAGCGGCCAGAATCGCGGCCACAATCAAGACGGCCGGTTTCATGGGGGGATGATAGATCAGCTTCCAGCTTCCAGCTGGAAGCTGGAAGCTGGAAGCTGGAAGCTGGTAGCGGGTAGCTGGTAGCTAAAACTTCCACACCATCCGCACCGACGTGCGGAGGGCGTTGTTGATCTCGTCCCCGATCGATCCGTAGTCGTACCGCACGTCGGGGACGACCCACAATTGCCGAGTGATGGCGATTGCGACGTTGCCGCCTATCGTCGGTCCGCCGATGTTGCGCGTCGCGCGTTCTTCGCCGGGTCTGGCTGCACGGTGTTGTGGATCGAGGCCCTCCGGAATCCTCACAGGCGTGTAGATCGTGCGGTTGTGTGAACGTTGATTGGCGACTCCCACGACGAACCCCGGAACGACCCGCGACGGCCGCGGAGGATGGATGACGGCGACGACCGACACGTTTGCGCTCACATCGCGCTGCTTCTCGACGCGCGTGTGGACGGAGAGGCGCTCGATCTCCGCGATGGACGACCCGGGCGGCGCGAGCGACTCGAGGACGCCCACATACGATCGCGTGAACGTCTTGGTGGGGAACTGCACGTCGATCTCGACGTCGATCAGGCGCGACACCGCGATTCCGGCGAGAATTCCCGTTGCGACGGATTTCCCATCCAGATCGTCGGCACGGATGTCGAATGAACCGAAGCTCGCGCCGACATAGGGACGGTGGGTCGAAGGGGATTGTGCCAGCGCCGGCTGCGCGGCGGCGCAAACGGTCGACACGAGCACGCAGCCGAATAATGTGCGCATAGGGGAGCCTCCGTTTTACCGGCCCTTTCACGTTCAATGCGAAAGCGGTCGTAAATCGAGCTCAGGGTCTTCCGCCAAAAGCCGAACGCTGCGAGGAGGAGTCAAAACATGCACGTCACGACCGGAAGCGCGGCAGTCCTGGCGTTTGCCGCGCTCGTATCGATGAAGCCGTCGGGCCCGCAAGTACAGCCGATGCCCGGCCCGGGATCCGGCGTCGTCACGGTGACCGGCAAGGTCGAGATTGCGAATGCGAATGCGCTCGATGTCTCGGCGAGTCAACGAGGCGATTGGAAAGTCGCCGTCACGGCGCTGCCTACGGTCGTGCTTGCGCCGCTTCCATTTGTAAAGGCCGGCGCCCGCTACGAGGTCGTCTGGCAGGGCGGCGAGAAGGAGCAGCTTCGCGTCGTGCAGCCCGCGGCCGGCGAATGGGCGCAGGTTGAATCGACGGGCGGAAAGCGCGCGCGCTGGATAAATCTCGCGACGGCGCGATCCGTTGAGGAACTCCAGTGACTTCTGGTGTCTAATGTCGGCGATGCTCCGCCGAGCCACCGGCGTCAGTGCGGCGTTGGCCGCCATGACGGCAGTGTTGTGCTTCAGCGGAGCGCACGGCTGGATGCAGACGGTCCCGCGCGATCCGCAAGCCCCTCCGCCAAAACCACTCGCCGCGCCCGTTCGCGATCGCGTGCCGACGCCCCGCATTGGCACCGGCGCCCTCAAGGGACGCGTCGTCGACGGCGTGACCGGCCGGCCGATCGCGCGTGCGCGCGTCCGGCTCACTGGGGCGGGCGTTTCCCGAGGCCCTGTGCTGACCGACG
>DATBJJ010000046.1:0-8177 GCA_036556425.1 Vicinamibacterales bacterium | reverse complement strand
CGACTCACGACTGTCGACTGACAGCTCTCTCAATCACCATTCCCATCCACAACCCGGGTCCATCCTCCGCAGCCATTCCATTCCAGGATCGCCGATGGGCGCGCCGGGCGGCGCGCCCGGGATTTCCGCCCGCGTCGCCGGCGCGAACGGACGATCGAGAAAACGCTTGATGTCCGCCGCGAGGAGCGACGCGTGCGCGGCCGCGCTGCCGCTTGCGGCCGTGACGCTCGTGAGCCGCTGCTGGCGCTGCTGCAGCTTCTGTGTCGCGATCGCGCGGACCTGCGCCATGTCCGCGTTCGACGCGAGCGTCATGAGACGCTCGACGACGACGCGTTGAACCGCGCGCGCGATTTCCGCTTCGTACGCGTTCGCGCTTTCGGCCGCGAACGTCGCCGACACGAGGCGATCGATCACCGTATCGAGTCCCGGGAGCGCCGCGTCGAGCGCGTGCTGCTCGACCAGCCTCGCCGCCCTTGCCTCGTCGAGCAGGAATCCCAGCGTGAGATCCGCGGCGACGACGGACGGCGTGATCGCGTCGAACATCTGGCCGGTGTAGCGCGGGAAGAGCTCGCGCGTCGTGCCGTAGCCCGACGGGCGCGGCGGGATCTTCTTCAGCAGCTCCCGCGGCAGCGCGAGCTCCGACGGCTTCAGCGTCGCCAGGACCGCATCGAGCGCGCCGTTCTGCTCCGCGGCTGAGGCGAAGCGCACCGGTTCACGCCCATCGCCGCGCAGCGAGTATGTGAAATAGATTCCGCCCACCGTCGACGCGGCGGCCTCGACCTGATAGCGATGATGCAGGTAGAGCGGGACGAGCACTTCTTCGATCGTCGCCATCGGCTGATCGCGCTTGATCGCCTGTTCGCCAAATCGCGCGAGAGACGCCTTGCGAATCGCCATCATGCGCTTCAGCTCGCCGGCCGCGTCCGTTCCGTTCGACCACTGATCGACGCGCGGATGCGCTTCGATGTCCTGATTCGAGAGATACCAGAGATCTCGTTTGTGCCCGTCGTCCAGGATCGCCGCGAGCGCTTTCGCCTCGTCCGTGCCGCGCGGAAAATCGGAGTACCCGTACGCGATCGCCACCTTGTCCCACGCGCCAATGCCGACGTCATAGACCTTCGAGTAGTCGAGCGACCCGTCCGCTTTCATCGTGACGAGCGGATGCGGATAGTCCATGACCGAGATGCGTCCCGCCTCGCTGTCGTAGTAGTTGTGGCCGAGGCCGAGCGTGTGGCCGACCTCGTGCGCGGCAAGCTGCCGGATCCGCGCGAGTCCCCACTCCATCAACTCTCGCGGCGTCTCGGTGCCTTCCTTGTAAGGACTGAGTAAGCCTTCCGCGATCATGTAGTCCTGGCGGATGCGGAGCGATCCGAGCGTGACGACGCCTTTGATGATCTCGCCGGTGCGCGGATCGGTCACGCTCGCGCCGGTGCTCCAGCCGCGCGTCGATCGATGGACCCAATTGATCACGTTGTAGCGGATGTCGAGCGGGCTGACGCCCTCGGGGAGGAGCTCGACGCGGAAGCCGTCGCGATAGCCGGCCGCTTCGAAGGCTTGATTCCACCACCGCGCGCCGTCGAGGAGCGCCGATCGAATCGGCTCGGGCGCACCGGGATCGAGGTAGTAGATGATCGGCTTCACGGGCTCGCCGATCGAGGCGGACGGATCTTTTTTCTGAATGCGATGACGCCGCAGGAACCGTTCGGTCATCGGCTGGCCGGGCAGCGCCGCGTAGTTCTCGAACGCGAGGCTGCCGTACCCCGATCGCGGATCGAATCGCCGCGGCTTGTAGTTGCCGTCGGGCAACTCGACGATCGAGTGGTGCACGCGGAGGCTCGCCGCTTCGGGCGTCGCCGCGACGCTGCCGACGCCTTCGAAAAGTGCGCCCGCTCCGGCACCACCGCCGCCGCGGCCTCCGCCCGGCGCCGCCGCTGCGCCGGGCTGCCGCACGAACGTCAGCTCGGCTTCCATCTCGGTGTTCTTCGGGAACGCGACCGTCATCGGTGGATAGATCGAGCTGCGCGTCGCGTCGAAGCGATACGTGCCGGGACGCAGCCGTCCGGCCATGTCATTCGCGTCTCTCACGAGGAACTCGGTGAACTCGACGAGCACGCGGTCGCCGGTGATCGCGCCGATCGGGAATCCCCACAACACCGATCGCGCGAACGCGTCGCGGACCGTCTTCGCCTCGGCAGCGCTCGTCGTCAATGCGCGGTATTGATAGTTCGGCTGCACCATCAGGATGCGCGGACCGGCGCGCTCGAACTTGATGATCCGCGATCCGGTCAGGATGCCGCGATCGAGGCCGATGTCGTTCGATCCCAAACCGGTCGCGAGGCCGGTGGAGTAGAGCACCTCGACGTCGAGCTTCGGGATCTCGAGCCACAACTTGCCGCCCGGCTCGTCGAGATACAGCGGAAAGAATCCGTCGATCTTCTTCAGACCCTTGGTTCGCTCTTCGATCGACTGGATCTGATCCCCGCCGTCCGGCTTTCGTCCGCCTTGCGCGGCCGCAGGCGCGATCGAAATCATGACTGCGATCGGGATCAGGCACACCATCCTCAAAAATCGTCGCGACATCGTTCCTCCCAAACGGTTCCGGGTTCCAGGTTCCAGGGCTCAGGTTCCGGGTTCCGGAGTGGTCGAGAGTTTACTGCAGAGCGTTAGAACAGGCGTCCACCGAGCGGAATGTTCGCGTTCGCGGCACCGTCGGGCGCGACGAGGACGACGTGGCCGTTCGCGTCGGGGACGCCGAGCGTCAGCACCTGCGACACGAACGGGCCGATCTGGCGCGGAGGAAAGTTCACGACGGCGAGCACGAGACGTCCTTCGAGATCGGCGCGCGAATAGAGATGCGTCAACTGTGCGGACGACGTGCGCGTGCCGATCTCCGGACCGAAGTCGATCAGCAGCTTGTAGGCGGGCTTGCGTGCTTCGGGAAAATCGTCGGCGCGAAGAATGCGGCCGACGCGGACGTCAACCTTCTCGAATTCCGCGTAGCTGATGGGAGAGTGGATCGCCATGCGGCGGCAGCATATCCGATCCCTCTGCCGTGCTCACGCCGAAGAGATCGTACGTGTGGCAGTGCGCCGTCGCCCCGCGGCGGAAGAGCAGCACGCCGAACGCGGACAGGATCCAACCGCCGCGGCTGAACCGGCTCAGGCCGTAGAGCGTGAGCGCGGCGCCGCCGATCATCGATCCCCAGCGTTCGGCGTCGCTGATGTTTCTCGTCGATCCGGTCTTCATGTCGACTCAGCGTTTGGTGCTGGCGCTCGCCACGCCGGCAAACGACGGCGGGTCGCTCGCGGGGAACGACTCTTCCGCCGCCGCTTCGACGACGTCCTTGGCGCGCCAGCCGTGGTCCTGCAGCGCGCGATCGAGCCAGCGCCGCGCGACGTGCAGATCGTGCCGCCCCATCGCCGCGCGCATCGCGAGCGTCGCGCCGGCCATCGCCGCGAGCCCGCCGGCAAAACCTCCGCGCCGGGCGCCAACCATCACGAGGCCCGTGCCCCAGGCCGCCATCATCCATCGTTCTTGATCGCAAGTCGAGAGCGACGAGGACAGCGTCGGCCGGTCCCACACGCTCTTCTCACCACGCTCCACCATCAGGTTTTTCGATCCATCCATTGAGGACCTCCACGTGAGGCTGACTCGTACAGCACGAGCCGTGCCGCCTCGACAGCTACAATGTCGCCCATGCGTTACACGATGCCGGCGTGGATCATGGCTGGGCTTGCGGTTCTCGCCGCGGCCCAACCGCCGCAGCCTCCGCACTTTGCCGTCGTCATTCGAAACGGCCGCCTGCTCGACGGTTCGGGCAATCCGTGGATGCGCGCGGACGTGGGAATTCGCGACGGCCGCATCGTGACGATCGGGCGACTCACTGCAGCAACCGCCGACACAGTCATCGACGCGGCAAATCGCCTCGTCACGCCCGGCTTCATCGACGTGCACTCGCACGCGGGCGAGAGCCTCGCGCGCGCGGAGCTCAGGCAAGCGAGGCCGATCCTCGCGCAAGGCGTCACGACGCTCGTCGTCAATCCCGACGGCGGCGGTCCCGTCGATCTCGCGTCGCAGCGCGCGGCGCTCGAGAAAGGCCGCATCGGACCGAACGTCGCGCTGCTCATCGGACACGGCAGCGTGCGAAACGCGGTACTGCGCGACGATCAGAAGCGCGAGCCCACGAGCGCGGAGCTCGACGCGATGCGCGCGCTCGTGCGGCGCGGGATGGAGCAAGGCGCGTTCGGCCTCTCGAGCGGATTGTTCTATACGCCCGGCAGCTTCGCGAAAACGGAAGAAGTGATCGCGCTCGCCGCGGTCGCTGGAGAGTTCGGCGGCGTCTACACGAGCCACATCCGCGACGAAGGAGACTACGACGTCGGCGTCGTTCGATCGGTCGAGGAAGTGATTCGCATCGCCGAAGAGGGACGCGTCACCGGCATCGTCAGCCACATGAAGGCGCTCGGGCCGGACAACTGGGGGCTCGCGGTTGCGTCCACGCAGCGCATCGATCGTGCGCGCGCGCGGGGCGTGTCCGTCTTCGCCGATCAGTATCCGTATGAAGCGTCGTCCACGTCTTTGCGCGCGGCGCTGCTGCCGGGCGGCATCGAGGTCGCGACCGCGCCGCCGGCGACCGTTCGCGAGAACATCCGCCGCCGCGGCGGAGCGGAGTCGATTCAGATCGCGTCGTACCGACCCGACACGACGCTCGAAGGCAAGACGCTCGCGGACATCGCCCGCGCGCGCGGCGTCGCGCCCGAAGCGGCGGCGATCGAGATGTTGACGCGCGCCAACGCCTCCATCGTCTCGTTCAACATGTCGGAGGACGACATCCGCCACATCATGACGCGGGCCTACACGATGGCGTCGAGCGACGGCGCGTTGACGATGCCCGGCGCGGGGCAGCCGCATCCGCGCGGCAACGGCGCGTTCGCGCGACGGCTCGCCGTGTACGTTCGCGATCGCGGGGTGATCTCGCTCGAGTTCGCGATTCGATCGATGACGAGTCTTCCAGCGACCGTTTTCGGGATGAAGGATCGCGGCGTCATCCGCGAAGGCGCGATCGCCGATCTTGCGATCTTCAATCTGGAAGACATCCGCGATCGCGCGACCTACACAGATCCCCATGAACTTGCCGAGGGGATGGCGTGGGTGCTTGTCAACGGCGTTCCGGTGATTGCGAACGGCAAATTCACCGACGCCGTGCCCGGCGCCGTCCTGCGCAGGTGACTCAGACTCGACTCAGACTCGACTCAGACTCAACTCAGACCAATGGCTCAACAGGCACTCATCGATTATCCACGTCATTTTCGATCGCGAGGGTTGTTAACGTTGTCTGAGTTGAGTCTGAGTCGAGTCTGAGTCGAGTCTGAGTCGAGTTCTCGCCACTTTGCAAGAAATGCCTTGATCCGCAGTTTGCGCAGTGCGCTTTCTGAGGTCATCGCCCGGACCGTTCCGAAAATCGGACGCTCCGGCCACGGCCGATCGTAGCGACCGAGCACCCACATGTATCCGGCATACGAATTCGGATCCCGCCCGTCGAGCGCATAGCGATCCATCAGCGATCGCATACGCTCGAGCGCGGTCTCCGCATCCGGCGACCACTCCAGAATCCTCTTCCCCCACAGCATCCGCAGGTAGCCGTGGAACCAACCCTCCGCGACGAGCTGACGCTGCGCGGCGTTCCACACCACATCGTGCGTGCGCGCCGATTCCAGCGCGTCGAGATCGTAGAGATACGGACGCGGATCAGCTCGATGTTCGGCGAGCGTCGCGCGTGCCCACTGCGGCAGCGAGTCGTAGTTGGCGTGGTCGGGGTTGTATTCACACGCGTTGAACGCGAGCTCGCGCCAGACGACGAGCTGATCGAGAAACGCGTCCGCTGACGGCGACACGCCCCACCAGCCCTCACGCACCCCGCCGCCTCTCTTTCCGAGCCGCCTCGTCGTCCACCGTTCGCGTGTCATCACCGCGGCGAACACCTCATGCGCCGACAGATGACCGAAATGCAGGTACGGCGACAGCCGGCTCGTACCGTCGGCGTCCGGATGATTGCGATCCATCGCGTACCGCGACAGCTTCGCGCCGATGAAGTCGTAGAGCGCGCGGCGCGCGGCGCGCGTGCCGCCTCGCGCAGCGACTGGCGCGATCGAGTGATCGATCGGCAGATCCGCCAGCGCGCGCGTTGGATTCCTCAGCAATCGATCGGACGCGGCCGGCCAATTCGTCTTGACCGACGACGGAAGCGATCGAAGGCGCGGACCTTTCGCAAGCCGTCGCAGCGGCGCGATCTCGGGCACGTCGAGAACGTAGTCGCGCAGCGTGCGCTGCACAAACGCGCGATAGAAGCGCGCGGCGGTGAACTCGCGCCCGTGCGCCGCGAGCGGAATGAGCCCGTTCGAGTCGACAGCCTCCAGCCGCACGTCCACCTGACGCGCCGCCGCCGTCGCCATGCGCGGGAGAAAGAACGCTGGATACCAATCGGTGACGACTACGCACGCATCAACGGCAAGCGTTGCGAGGAGCTTCGAGCCGTGGCCGATCGCGGGCTCGATGTAGGGGTAGTAGCGCGCGCGCGTGCGCGACGCCTCGCGCGCGTTGGACGCCATGCCGTCGATGACGAACCGGTGCAGCCGATCGTTCGCGCCGGGATAGTCGCAGCGCAGCGCCTCGAGGATGACCAGCGGCCGCCGATGCTCCAGGGCGAGGTCGACGGCGCGCTGAAGCCCGAAATTCCAGCCCAAACGGCGCGCCGACGTCATCCAGTAGACGACGTATTGGCCCGAGTGATGTGCGGGGCGATCGTTGAGGGTCCGGATCCGGGAGACGGTCACGGTGACTAGCGTATTTGACGGATGGGCCGAACTATGTAACACTTCATCCGGATAGACGGATGGAAGCAGCGATCTTCGACGACTTGACCGCCCTGGCCGACGCGACGCGCAGCCGCATGCTGCTCGTGCTCGAGCGCCACGAGCTGACGGTCTCGGAGCTGTGCGCCGTCCTCCAGCTGCCGCAGTCCACCGTCAGCCGCCACCTCAAGACGCTCCTCGACGCCGAATGGGTGTCGTCGCGCCGCGATGGCACCAGCCGCTATTACACGCTCGCCCTCGACGACCGGGGTCCGGCGACGCGTCGATTGTGGGCGCTGCTGCGCGAACAGGTCAGCCTGACGCCGGGCGCCGACCAGGACGCGCGCCGCCTCCGCGGCGTGCTCGGCCGCCGGCAGACCAAGTCGCAGGAGTTCTTCGCCTCGGCCGCCGGGCAGTGGGACAAGCTGCGCCAGGATCTCTTCGGCCGTGCCTCGTACCTGCATGCGCTGCCGGGCCTGCTCGACCCTGAGTGGACCATCGGCGACCTCGGCTGCGGCACGGGGCAGGTCGCGGCCGCGCTCGCGCCGTTCGTCGCGCAGGTGATTGCCGTCGATCGCTCGAACGACATGCTCCAGGCCGCACGCCGCCGCGTGCGCGATCTGCCCAACGTCGACGTCCGGCGCGGCGAGCTCGAGGCGCTGCCGATTCAGGACGATGCACTCGATGCCGCGACGCTGCTGCTGGTCCTGCATCACCTTCCCGATCCCGCCGCCGCGCTGACCGAAGCCGCGCGCGTGCTGCGTCCGGGTGGCCGCCTGCTCATCTGCGACATGCTGCCGCACGATCGGGAGACCTACCGTCAGCAGATGGGGCATGTCTGGCTCGGTTTCGGCGAAGACGCGCTGAAGAAGCTGCTCGCCGCCGCGGGGTTCGATCGCGTCCGGGTCACGGCGTTGCCGGCCGACACGGACGCCAAGGGTCCCGCGCTGTTCGTGGCGCGCGGAAGCAAACAGTGATCGCGATGATTCCGTAGACCGTTGAACGCATGTCAGGAGAAACGATGACCACAGCAACACGCGAGATGCACGCATTCGAGGCCGCCGTCAAGGCGGGCCGCGAGCCGTACAAGGTGAAGGATCTGTCTCAGGCCGAGTTCGGGCGCAAGGAGCTCCGCCTCGCCGAACAGGAGATGCCTGGACTGCTGGCCCTCAGAACGGCTTGCGGCGGCGAGAAACCGCTGGCCGGCGCACGCATCATGGGCTGCCTGCACATGACGGTCCAGACGGCGGTGCTCATCGAGACGCTGACCCAGCTCGGCGCCGACGTCCGCTGGGTGTCGTGCAACATCTTCTCGACCCAGGATCA
>DATBJJ010000045.1:0-31755 GCA_036556425.1 Vicinamibacterales bacterium | reverse complement strand
ACTTTGCGGACGTCGCCGAGCGGATCAACGCCGCGGTCGTGAATATCGACGCCGCCTCGAAGGTTCCGCTCGGACGCGAATCGTCGCGATTGCTGCGTCCCGGCGATCCGCTCGATCCGCGCGATCTCGAGACTCCGCGTCAAGGCTCCGGCAGCGGATTCATCGTCGATCGCGACGGCTATCTGCTGACGAACAATCACGTCATCGAAGGCGCGCAGCGGATCACGATCACGCTCGCCGATGGGCGCGCGTTTCGCGGCGAAGTTGTCGGCGCCGATCCCGCAATCGACGTCGCGCTGTTGAAGATTCCGAACGCCTCGAATCTGCCTGAAGCGCCGCTCGGGAACTCCGACGAGCTGCGCCCGGGCGAGTGGGTCTGCGCGATTGGAAACCCGCTCGGCTACGTTCACTCGGTGACGGTCGGCGTCGTCAGCTTCATCGGCCGCAAGCTCTACGACCAGAGCCTCGACGACTACATTCAGACGGACGCCGCGATCAATCTCGGGAACAGCGGCGGACCGTTGATCAACTCGCGCGGTGAGGTCGTCGGGATCAACTCGGCGCTCAGCCCACGCGGCAGCAGCATCGGGTTCGCCGTGCCGATCAATCAGGCCAAGGCGATCCTGACGCAGTTGAAGACGAAGGGACGCGTGTCGCGCGGATTCATCGGCGTCACGTTGACCGACGTCACGCCGGGCCTTCAGCACGCGCTCGGCCTCTCGGTCGGCGAAGGCGCGATGGTGCAGGACGTCACGCCGCGATCGCCGGCGGAGCGCGCCGGGCTGAAGGCGTACGACGTCATCGTGCAGGTCGAGGGGCGGCCGGTCACGTCGAATCACGAGCTCATTCGCGACATCTCCGCACGTCAGCCCGGGACCGTCGCGAAGCTGGATATCGTGCGTGAAGGACGGCCGCAGACGCTGACGGTGAAGCTTGCCGAGCGTCCGCCGCGCGGGGAAGAGTTCGATCGCGCGCCGGGATTCGACCGGCCGGTCCGTCCGGAGACGCGGCAGGACGAGGCCGCCGTGCCGATCGGCGTCGTCGTCCGCGAGATGGATCGCGCGTTCGTCGGCCGTCAGGAGATTCCGGACTCCGTGCAAGGGGTGATCGTCTCGCGCGTCGATCCGACGGGCGCGGCGAATCAGGTCCTGCGGCGTGGGTTGATCATCATGGAGATCAACCGCAAGCCGACGCCCACGGTCGCGGAGTACGAGCGCGTCGTGAAGGCCGCTCGCGCCGGGGACGTGTTGGCGATCTACTTCTACGATCCGACGATGGCCCGCCGTTCGCTCGTGACCGTAGTCGTGGATTGAGCGCGGAGAAGAGCTGACAGTTGCCTAAAGCCCGCATATTGATCATCGATGACGAGGCGGAGGTTCGCCGGTCCGTCGGGATGATCCTCAAGTACGACGATTACGAAGTCGTCGAGGCGTCGAGCGGTCCCGAAGGGATCGCGATGGCCGAGCGCGAAGCGCCCGATCTCGTCTTCCTCGACATCAAGATGCCCGGGATGGACGGCCTCGAGGTGCTCCAGCGTTTGCGCGCGGCGAACGAGAATCTGCCGGTCGTGATCATTTCCGGCCACGGCACGGTCAGCACCGCGGTCGAGGCGACGAAGGCAGGGGCGTTCGATTTCATCGAGAAGCCGCCGTCGAGCGAAAAGCTGCTCGTCTCGATCCGCAACGCGCTCGAGCGGTCGCGGCTCTCCGACGAGAACCGATCGCTGCGCCGCGCGGCGGAAGTCCGTCACCAAATGGTGGGCGAGAGCCCCGCGCTGCGCCAGGTGTGGGACGCGATCAAGCGCGCCGCGCCGACGAACGCGACGGTGCTCCTCGCGGGCGAGAGCGGCGTCGGCAAAGAGCTCGTCGCGCGATCCATTCACCGGAACAGCCTGAGGAGCCGCGAGCGTTTCATTCAAGTGAACTGCGCGGCGATTCCGGAAGAGCTGATCGAGTCGGAGCTCTTCGGCCACGAGAAGGGATCGTTCACGGGCGCGACCGAGAAGCAGATTGGAAAGTTCGAGCAGGCGGATCGCGGCACGATCTTCCTGGACGAAGTCGGCGACATGAGCGCGAAGACGCAGGCCAAGGTTCTTCGCGTGCTCCAGGAGGGCGAGGTCGAGCGACTGGGCTCGGCCCGGACGATCAAGGTCGACGTGCGCGTGATTGCGGCGACGAACAAGGATCTGGAGCAGGAGATCGAGAAGGGCACCTTCCGCGAGGATCTCTACTTCCGTTTGAGCGTGATTCCAATTCGTGTCCCGGCGCTTCGCGAGCGGCGCGACGACATTCCCGCGCTGGTGAAGCATTTCGCGGATCTGTTCAGCCGCGAGAACAACCGGCGGCTGACGCGGTTCACGCCTGCCGCCCTCGACTACCTGTCGAAGGCGCGCTGGAAGGGGAACGTTCGCGAGCTGAAGAATACGGTCGAGCGGCTGATCATCATGACGCCGTCGGACGCGATCGACGTCGACGATTTGCGTGATGCGGTCCGGCTCGACGCGAAGCCCGCGGCGTCGCCCGAAGCGGACAAGGAACGGCCGGGCACGCTGCGCGAGTTCAAGGAATCGGCCGAGCGCGCCTTTCTGGTCGACAAACTGCGCGAGAATAGTTGGAATATTTCAAAGACAGCGGAGGTTATCGGTACACCCCGCAGCAATCTGTACAAGAAACTCGAGCAATACGGGATCAGTCAGGAAGGAGATGGATAGAACACCCGCCGCAGCAGGCTAGACGATCGTCCACCTTCGCGCCTTCGGCGCTACGGTGGACAAGTCCCAGGCGATCGATTCAGCGATCGGGGGCTTGCCCACCGTAGTCCGAAGGACGAAGGTGGGAGGAAAGTCCGAACTCCGCAGGGCAGTGCGCCGGCTAACGGCCGGTCAGGGCAACCTGAAGGAAAGTGGCACAGAAAACATACCGCCCACCGTCGCCCGACGGGCGACGGTGGGCAAGGGTGAAAAGGTGCGGTAAGAGCGCACCGCGCTCGTGGCAACACGGGTGGCAGGCAAAACCCCGCACGGAGCAAGGCCAAATAGGGAGGCGTTATAGGACGGCCCGTCCGACAGCCTCCGGGTAGGCCGCTGGATCCCGTCAGCGATGACGGGACGAGAGGAATGATCGTCGTCCTGAGCGAGGCGCGAAAGCGCCGCGTCGAAGGAAACAGAATTCGGCTTACGGCCCGCTGCGGCGGGCCTTTTTTCTTGCGGTGATAAGATCTCGCGCGGTTGCTGAGAGAGACCGGAGGGTTCATGCGCAGGGTTGTTCCGTCGGTCGTGACGGCGCTTGCCGCCGCGTTGGCCGTCGTCTGGGCCGAGCAGACGCCGCAGTTGCCGGATCGTTCGCCGGTGGAGACGCGGCAGGGCGCCCGTCAGCGGCCCGGTGAAGGCCGCGTCCCGGAATGGCCGGCCCCGACGATCGTCGACTACAAGCCGCGCACGACCCTCGTCGTTCCACAGCATCCAACGCCCAAGGCGAAGTTCCCGGTCGTCGACATTCACAGCCATCAGGCCACGCCGATCTCGCCGTCCGAGTTCGCGCGCGTGATCGAAGGCATGGAGCAGAACAACCTGCGGCTGCTGGTGAACCTCAGCGGCGGGTCCGCCGCGCGGTTGAAGTCCGGGCTCGACGCGATCCGCTCGAGCAAGTATCCGGAGCGCATGGTGCTCTTCGCGAACATCGATTTTCCGCGGGAGGGTGTTGGTCCAGGATTCGGCGCGAAAGCCGCGGCGCAGTTGGAGGCGGACATCAAGGCGGGCGCGAAGGGATTGAAGATCTTCAAGGATCTCGGCCTGCGCATCCGGCGCTCGGACGGCAGCAGATTGAAGCTCGACGATCCCGAGCTCGATCCTGTTTGGGAGACGTGCGCGCGCTTGAACGTGCCGGTGCTGATCCACACGGCGGAGCCGCAGGAGTTCTTCGAGCCGATCGACTATCGCAACGAGCGCTGGCTCGAGCTCGCGTTGTATTCGAGCCGACGGTATCCGCCCGATCAGGCGCCGCGCTTCGAGGAGCTGATCGGCGAGCGCGATCGCATGTTCACGAAGCACTCGAAGACGCGATTCATCGCGGCGCACTTCGGCTACCATGCGAACGATCTCGGCCGGATGGGGAAGCTGCTCGATCGTCTTCCAAACGTGTACACCGAAGTGGCCGCGATTCTGGCGGAGCTCGGGCGTCAGCCGCGCAACGCGCACGCCTTCTTCGTCAAGTACCAGAACCGCATCCTGTTCGGAAAAGACAGCTATCAGCCGGACGAGTATCCGTACTATTGGCGCACGTTCGAAACCGGCGACGAGTATTTCGATTACTACCGCGACTATCACGCGTTCTGGAAGCTCTACGGGATGAGCCTTCCGGACGATGTGCTGAAGAAGCTGTACTACAAGAATGCTCTGGCGGTCGTGCCGGGGCTGCCGTCGTCGGGATTCCCCGAGTAGCGGACGCGATCCACTCCAACATATGGCTCACTACCTCGTCACCGGCGGCGCGGGATTCATCGGCTCTCACTTGACGGAAGAACTGGTCCGGCGCGGCCTTCGCGCGCGCGTCGCGGACTCGCTCGTCACCGGCAAGCGCGGCAACCTCGATCACATCCCCGGTGTGGAGTTCCTGCAGGGCGATCTGGCGGACATGGAGTTCGCGCGTCGCGCGGTCGAGGGCGTGGACTACGTGCTGCACCAGGCGGCGCTGCCGTCGGTGCCGCGGTCCGTGAAGGATCCCGTCACGTCGAATCGCGCGAACGTCGACGCGACGCTCAACGTGCTCGTCGCCGCGCGCGACGCTGGCGTGAAGCGCGTCGTCTTCGCGGGCTCGTCTTCGGCGTACGGCAATACGGCGACGTTGCCCAAGCACGAGGGCATGCCGAACAACCCGCTGTCCCCGTACGCGCTGCAGAAGGTCGTAGGCGAGCTGTATCTGCAGATGTTCACGTCGCTCTACAAGCTCGAGACAGTGACGATCAGGTACTTCAACGTATTCGGTCCACGTCAGGATCCGTCGTCTCCGTATTCGGGCGTCATTTCGCTGTTCGCGACGGCGCTGCTCGAGAAGCGGCGGCCGACGATCTACGGCGACGGCGAGCAGACGCGTGATTTCACGTACGTCGCTAATGTCGTGGACGGCGTCCTGCGCGCGTGCGAGGCGCCCAGGGCGAGCGGGCAAGTCATCAACGTCGCGACGGGCAGCCGCATTTCCCTCAATCAGCTCTTCGAATCGATGCGACGGTTGATTGGCGCCGATGTGCAGCCGCTCTATCAGGGCGACCGCGCGGGAGACGTCCGCGACTCGCAGGCCGACATCTCGCGCGCGAAAGACATCCTTGGATATCAGCCCATCGTGCCGTTCGAAGAGGGGCTGCGTCTCACGGTGGACTGGTATCGAAGCTTGAACTCCGCCGCCACGACCTGACGCCGCGAGTTGACGGTTTCGACGCGCTCGCGCCGCGCCGCTCTCGATCGCTTCGCGGACGCGCATCTGAAC
Organism: Vicinamibacterales bacterium; assembly: GCA_036556425.1. Lineage (GTDB taxonomy): Bacteria > Acidobacteriota > Vicinamibacteria > Vicinamibacterales > 2-12-FULL-66-21 > DATBJJ01. Next base: position 26,275 of record DATBJJ010000045.1, on the reverse strand, counting down.
TCCAGCATCCTCCACCATTTCCATCGACATCGCTGATCGTGCTGCGCACGGCAGCCGTTTTGCCTTTGCTGTCCGCGTCCCTGCCCGCCGGCTTACTGACACTGTGGCCCGACCTCTCCACATTGGCGGCCGCGGCAGGGACATCCAAAACGTTCAGTCTCGCAGCAAAGGAGATCGACACATGCGTGGAGTCACACTCGTCACGGTGATGATGATTGCAACGATGATGATGGCCGCGGTACACGCGTCCGCGTCTGCCTCGTCGTCCGACCAGAAGAAACCGGCGAAGCCGAAGGCGGCGGCAACCGCCGCATCGCCGCTGAATCTCAACACGGCAACGTTGGCCGATCTACAGGCGCTTCCAGGCGTCGGCGCAGCCACCGCGAAGCTGATCATCGAGCATCGTCAGAAGAACGGCGGCTTCAAGAAAGTCGAAGAGCTGATGACGATCAAGGGCATCGGCGAGAAGAGCTTCCTCAAGTTGAAGCCGATGATCACAGTGGGGCCCGAGCGAGCCGAGCGTCAGGATGCGCCTGGCAAAGTTCGGTAACGCGGGCCGAGGCGACTGCGGCGCCACGCTTCTCGAGATTCTGTTTGCGGTGGCGGTGGCGGCAACCGCAGTCGCCATCTCGGTTCCGGTCATGGGAAATACGATCGACGATGTGCGGACGGGACTGGCGGCGAGGTACGTCGCAGGTCGCGTGTCGTCGGCGCGGATGGACGCGGTGCGCCGATCGACGATGACGGCGCTGCGGTTCGAGTCCACGTCGGGGGACTACATGTTCGCCGGATATGCGGACGGAAACGGCAACGGCGTGCGGTCGCAAGAGATTCGTCTGGGCGTCGACCCCGTATTGGGGCCGTTCGAGCGGCTGTGCGACAGGTTTCCGGACGTGCGGTTCGAGCTGATGCCGGGCGTTCCCGACGCGGACGGGCAGGCGGGTACAGGGACGGACGGGGTGCGAATCGGCACCGCACGGATCCTATCGATGAGCTCGGACGGGACCGCCACGTCGGGAACGCTGTATATTCGGGGCCGCCGGCAGCAGTACGCGGTTCGCGTTCTGGGTGTCACCGGCCGCACGCGGGTGTTACAGTACTTGCCAGGAGATCGGTCATGGATCGGCCGCTAGTCGATCGTCGCCTCGATGCGCGCTTCGGCCAGCCCGCGATCGCGGGGACGCAGGCAATTCTGCGTCCGGGCTATGCGGTGGCGCTGATCGATGTGAGCTCCGGCGGCGCGCTGATTCAAGGTCCCCGTCCCCTCCGCCCAGGCGCCCGCGTCCATCTGCTGCTGATGAACGGCACGCGGCGGCTCGCGATCGGCGCGCACGTGCTGCGCTGTTCCGTCGCGTCCCTCGACTCCCGCGAGGGTGTTCAATATCGCGGCGCGCTGAAGTTCGATCATCGCTGCGATGTGCTCTGGGAAGCAGACACCCGCGACGGGTATCTGTTCCCCGCTGGCGAGCGCGCGCTCGCTCCCGCCGGAGGGCATGACCTACCCGGCGATCGCTCCGAACCGGATCCTCGACACGAACCCGATCGCGACTAGCTCGCGGCGCGTCCGTACTCTTCCAGACGTTGCGTCTGGCACCCGAATTGTTAAGGTCGCGTCCTCAGAGGTCAGACGAGGAACGGTGGTCATGGCAGAACCAGCGTATGCCTCCGCCGGCCCCATCCGCGCGGACAAGCGAGCTGCGGAGCGAAGACGCGGTGCGGCGGCGTTGTTGGCGGCGGTGACGAGCGGCCTGGCCGCGATGCGCGATGCGTCGATGGCCCGCCAGCGTTTCGAAGAGGAACTGTGCGCGCTCGTTCGAGCGCGCTCCATCGCGCTCTGCGACGATCCGCTGTTGCCGGCGGGCGCCGACGTGATGTGCTTCGAGGTTCCCGGCATCACGACCCATCATCGCGCGCGGCTCGAAGCCGTCTTCGAGCCCGCGCGAACCCTCGACGGGTGGACGTGTCAACTGATCGAGACGGCCACGCATGTCGCGGCGCTGTTGCTCGAGATCGAGCGCGCGCATGGGCGCTGCGGCGCCGCGAGAGCCCGCGGCGACGGCGCAGCGCCGCTGATCGGATCGAGCCAGGCGATCCGCGCCGTGCGCGATCGGATCGAGCGCGTCGCCGCGACTGATTTCACGGTGCTCATCGAAGGAGAATCCGGCACTGGCAAGGAGCTCGTCGCGCGGCAGATTCACGAGCTCAGTCGGCGCCGCAAGGGTCCGTTCGTCGCGGTCAACTGCGCCGCGATCGTCGAGACGCTGCTCGAGGCGGAGCTCTTCGGCATCGAGGAGCGCACGGCGACTGGCGTCCGCGGACGGCGCGGCAAATTCGAGCACGCGCACGACGGCACGCTCTTTCTCGACGAAGTCTCCGATCTGTCGCCGTCGGCGCAGGCGAAGCTGCTTCGCGCGATTCAGGATCTCTCCGTCGAGCGCGTGGGCGGCTACGGCGCGCGACGCGTCGACACGCGGATCATCGTCGCCACGAATCGTCCGCTCTCGAGTCTCGTCGAGCACGGCCGCTTCAGGCAGGATCTGTATTACCGGCTGAACGGCATCGACGTGCAGGTGCCGCCTCTGCGCGGAAGGCGCGAGGACATCGTCGAGCTCGCACAGTACTTCCTGGAGCGGCATCGGCTCGTGCGGCCGCTGCAGCTCTCCGCCGCGGCCATCGACGCGCTGATGGTGTACCACTGGCCTGGCAACGTGCGCGAGCTCGAGCGCGTGGTCGAGCGAGCCGTCGCGCTGGCCGGCACCGATTTTCTCGAGCTCGACGATCTGCCGCCGGCGCTCTTCGGTGGTTATCTCGACGTCCTGCAGCCGTCGCTCCGTGCGCGCGAGCCCCTGCGCGCGTGGGCCAGCCGCTACGCGCGGCTCGTGCTCGAACGGTGCGGCAACAACAAGAGTCAGGCGTGTCGCGAGCTGGGGATCTCGTATCACACGCTTCGCGCCTATCTTCGGTTTCCAACCGGGGACGCGCCTCGCAAAACTGACGAACCGCGAGAGGTCAAGGAGGTGGTGAAAGCGCAGTAGCGGCCGCCGGGCGCCTCCGGCAAAACGTGTGCGGCGAGGCAGCGCGGCATCGGCGCCGCGGAGGACGCACGCCGCACGTTTGCGGGAGAAACGTCATGATCAGGCTCGAGGGGCTGATGGTGTTGGGGGTGTGTGCCGCGGCCGTCCTGGGTGCGCGCGAAACTACGGTAGCGGCGGCAGCGGCGACGGGGAAACCGCAGATTCGCGGAATGGTCGATGCGCGGCGCGCGTGGCTCGGGGCAGAGCACCGGGGCCTCACGATTCAGAAGCTCGCGAATCGATCCGATCGATCGCTCGCGATCGAGTTGCGCTATCGTCAGGACGTGTTGGCGATTGGGATCGACGCGCATGGAATCGTCAGCGTCGCGCGCGGCGGCAGACGCGTGCGCATCACGACGCCGGACGCGTTCGAGCGCGCGCAGCAGGTGCTCGCCGGATCCGAAGCGGCGTTCGCGGCGCGCGTACTGCACGCGGAGCGCGAGGCCGTGAGCGCATTGAAAGCGGGAGAGATGTCGCTCCTGTCGGTGACCGCATTCGTCGCGTCGCTGATGGGAGACGTCGACGCGCCGCGGCGGCTCTCCACGCGGTTCGTCGAAAAGCACGTCGGCATCTACCGGCCGGTCCGCGACGATACGTGCTTTTCCGCGTACTCGAAGGAGTCGAGCGCCGCATGGAACGATCTGCAGGACTGCATGAACGAAGCGAATCAGGACGACAGCCTCTTTCAGCGCGCGTACCGCCGCGTGGCGTGCAACGCGACGTGGTTGATACGCTCCGAATCGGCGTGGATCGAGTATCTGGGCTGCCTGGGTCCGGGACAACTGCTCCCGAATTGAGGACCGATTATTCCGAGATGAGGTGCGCTCGATGCGTTTCTTTGCCATTGCCGCAGACGTTGCGATGGGAGTGTTCGTGGGCGTCTTTCTCTTTGCCGCGCTCACGCGTTTCTGGCCGTCGCTCGCCACCACCCTCGTTGGCGTGGCCGTCGTGATGGCCTCGATTCTGATCGTCCTGTTCCGTTCGCCGAACGGCACGCTGTCGCCGCGCCGCGATCGCACCTGATCGCGCTCGCGACCATCCGCGCTCCACCGGTTCCGCGTCCACGCGCGGAACCGGCCTTTCCGCGCCTTGACCCGCTGCCGAGCCGCATAGTACCGTTCTCTGGTTGTACCGAGTCCGACTCTCCAGCACCTCCTTCGTTCGGTCGACGCGGGCGCGGCCTGTCTCGACCGGGCGGGCACTCGACCACGCATGCCTCAGGCGCTCTCCGGATCGTTGAAGAAGACGCCGCTCAACGCGCGGCACCGCGCGTCTGGCGCGCGGATGGTCGAGTTCGGCGGTTGGGACATGCCGGTCGAGTACTCCGGCATCGTCGACGAGCATCACGCCGTGCGGACGCGCGCGGGCCTCTTTGATGTCAGCCACATGGGGGAGATCGAGATTGCCGGCGGCGGCGCCCTCGCGGCCGTCCAGCACATCACGACCAACGACGCATCGCGCCTCGCCATCGGTCAGGCGCAATACTCGGCGCTCCCCACGCCCGAGGGCACGTTCGTCGACGACGTGTTGACGTACCGGTTGGCGGACGACCACTACATGCTGGTCGTCAACGCGTCGAACATCATGAAGGACTTCAACTGGATCACCGCGCAGATCGCGGGCATCGGCGACGCCGTCGCGGTGAACACCAGCTCGCGGTACGCGCTGCTCGCGATTCAGGGGCCCGCCGCGAAAGACGTGCTGCAGACGTTGACCGCGATCCCGCTCGACAGCATCAAGTTCTATTGGTTCACGACGGGGGAAGTCGCCGGCGTCCGCGCGACGGTGTCGCGTACGGGCTACACGGGCGAGGACGGTTTCGAGGTCTTCGTACCGCCCGCATCCGCCGAGCGTGTGTGGGACGCGATCCTGATCGCGGGACGCGCGGCCGGTGTCATCCCCGCCGGACTCGGCGCGCGCGACACGCTGCGGCTCGAGGCGTCGATGCGCCTGTACGGCAACGATATCGACGAGACCACGACCGTGCTCGAGGCGGATCTCGGGTGGACGATCGGCTGGAAGAAGGACGCGTTCATTGGCGCGGACGTGCTGCGCCGTCAGAAGGCAGAAGGCGTTGCGAGAAAGCTGGTCGGCTTCGAGGTGCTCGATCGCGCGATCGCGCGCCACGGACACGACGTCTACGTCGACGGCCGGAAAGCGGGCGTCGTCACGAGCGGCACGCAGACGCCGTTCTTGAAGAAGGCGATCGGGATGGCCTACGTGCCGATCGATCGCGCGTCGGCGGGCAGCGAGCTCGAGATCGACGTTCGCGGCCGGCGCGTGCGGGCGCACGTCGCGCCGATGCCGTTCTACAAGCGCAAGTAATCACACTTCACGGAGCCGTCATGTATCCGCCGGACTTGAAATACACGAAAGACCACGAGTGGGTGAAGATCTCCGGGGCGCAAGCCCACGTGGGAATCACCGACTACGCGCAGAAGCAGCTCGGCGACATCGTCTATCTGGAGCTCCCCGAGGTGGGACGCCAGTTGAACAAAGGAGACGTGTTCGGAACGATCGAGTCGGTCAAGGCCGTGTCGGAGCTGTATTCGCCGGTGAGCGGGGAAGTGACCGAAGTCAATCGGGGACTCGCCGAAAAACCGGAGGCGGTCAACACGAAGCCGCACGAGTCCTGGATGATCATCGTGAAAGTTTCAGGGGACGCCGCGGATCTGCTCGACGCGGCGCAGTACGCGGAATTGACCAAGTAGCTCATGCCGATCGACTACGACACGCCAGGCTCTTTTCAATCGAGACATATCGGTCCTGATCGCCGGCAGCGCGCGGAGATGCTGCGCGCCGTCGGGGCGCCGTCGATGGACGCGCTGATCGATCAGACGATCCCGTCAGGAATTCGCAGCCGCGCGCCGCTCCCGTTGCCCGAGGGTGAGCCCGAGCACATCTACCTGCGGCGGCTGCGCGCGATTGCCGCGCAGAACCGGCCGGCCCGGTCGTACATCGGCATGGGGTACTACGGTTGCGTGACGCCGAGCGTGATTCTCAGAAACGTGTTCGAGAATCCCGGATGGTACACGCCCTACACGCCGTATCAGGCGGAGATCGCGCAGGGACGCCTCGAGTCGCTGCTCAACTTCCAGACCGCGGTTCGCGATCTGACGCAACTGGACATCGCGACGGCGTCGTTGTTGGACGAGGGCACCGCCGCGGCCGAAGCCATGGCGATGTTCCATCGCGTGCAGACGAAGAAGACCGCACCGTCGCGGCAGAGCCTCTTTCTCGTCGGCGACGGCTGCTATCCGCAGACGCTGGACGTGCTGCGCGGGCGTGCCGAACCGCTCGACATCGAGCTGGGGCAAGGCGATCCGGCGGCGTTCTCCGACGAGCTTCTCTCGCGCGCGTTCGGGCTGCTGCTGCAGTATCCGGACGATCGCGGCCGGATCATCGATCTGCGGCCGATCATCGATCGCGCGCACGCGGCCGGCGTGCTCGTCGTCGTGGCGACGGATCTGCTCGCGCTCACGCTGTTGACGCCGCCGGGCGAGATGGGCGCTGACGCCGCCGTCGGCAACTCGCAGCGGTTCGGCGTGCCGCTCGGCGCCGGCGGTCCGCATGCGGCCTTCCTCGCGACGCGCGAAGCATACGTGCGGCAAGCGCCCGGGCGGATCATCGGCTTGTCGATCGATGCCCGCGGGCGGCAGGCCTATCGCATGGCGCTGCAGACGCGCGAGCAACACATCCGGCGGGAGAAAGCGACGTCGAACATCTGCACGGCGCAGGCGCTCCTCGCGAACATCGCGGCGATGTACGCGGTGTATCACGGACCGAAAGGGCTTCGCGCGATCGCGCTTCGTGTGCACGATTACGCGTCGCGCGTCGCGCAGGCGCTCGCGTCGCTCGGGTACCGTCAGGCGAACGGCGCGTACTTCGACACGCTGTGGATTGAAGACGCGGACGCGGATACGGCGTCGGTGCGGCTTGCCGCGGAGCGGCGCGCGATCAACCTTCGATACGCGGACGGCGGGATCGGGATCGCGTTGGACGAGACCGTTACGGACGAGGACGCGCAAGACATCGTCGACGCCTTCGCCGAAGCCAAAGGGCAGCAGCCGCCGCGGCTCGCGCGCTCGACCGGACAGGCCAGCGTTCGGGATCTCCAGTCGTCGCTCCAGCGGACGACGGAGTACCTGACGCATCCGGTGTTCAACACGCATCACTCCGAAACCGAGATGATGCGGTACATCAAGTCGCTCGAGCGCAAGGACGTCGGGCTCGACACGTCGATGATCCCGCTCGGGTCGTGCACGATGAAGCTGAACGCCGCGTCGGAGATGATCCCCGTGTCGTGGCCGGAGTTCGCGAACGTGCATCCGTTCGCGCCCGACGATCAAGTCGCCGGCTACCGCCAGATTTTCGCCGAGCTCGAATCGGCCCTCTGCGCGATTACGGGCTTTGCGGCGGTCTCGCTGCAGCCGAATTCCGGCGCGCAGGGAGAGTTCGCCGGGTTGATGACGATCCGCGCATACCACCGCGATCGCGGCGATTCCGCGCGGACCGTCGTGCTCATTCCCTCGTCCGCGCACGGCACGAACCCCGCCAGCGCCGCGATGGCCGGCCTGAAAGTCGTCGTCGTCGCATGCGACGCGAACGGAAACGTGGACCTCGCCGACCTCGAGGCGAAGGCGCGCCAGCATCGCGATGGGCTCGCGGCGCTCATGATCACATATCCATCGACGCACGGCGTCTTCGAAGAGCGGATTCGAGAGATTTGCGCGATCGTGCACGAGCACGGCGGCCAGGTGTACATGGACGGCGCCAACATGAACGCGCAGGTCGGGCTCACGAGCCCGGCGGCGATCGGCGCCGACGTCTGCCATCTGAACTTGCACAAGACGTTTGCGATCCCGCACGGCGGCGGCGGTCCCGGCATGGGACCGATTGCCGTCGCCGAGCACCTTGCGCCGTATCTGCCCGGACATCCTGTCGTTCGCGTCGGCGGCAAGAAAGCGATTCACGCGGTGTCGGCCGCGCCCTGGGGCAGCGCGAGCATCTTGATCATTTCGTACGGCTACATCCGAATGCTGGGGGGCACCGGCATGACGGACGCCACGCGCGTGGCGATCCTGAACGCGAATTACCTCAAGGCGCGGCTCGAGGGCCACTACGACGAGCTGTACGCGAATCACAACGGCCGCGTCGCGCACGAGCTGATCTTCGATCTCCGCCCGTTCAAGCTCGGCGCGGGGCCGTCCGTCGACGAGCAGGACGTTGCCAAGCGTCTGATGGACTACGGCTTTCACGCGCCGACCGTGTCGTTTCCCGTCGCGGGGACGATCATGGTCGAGCCGACCGAGAGCGAACCGAAAGCGGAGCTGGATCGCTTCTGCGAGGCGCTCATCGCGATCCGAAAGGAAATCGCGGACGTCGTCGAGGGACGCGTGGACGCGAAAGACAACGTCCTCAAGAACGCGCCTCACACGGCGGACGAAGTCTCGTCCGACGCGTGGTCGCATCCGTACTCGCGCGAGCAGGCGGCGTATCCGCTGCCGTTCGTTCGCGCCAACAAGTTCTGGCCCGCCGTGGCGCGAATCGACAATCCGTACGGCGACAGGAACTTGATCTGCGCCTGCCCGCCGATTGAAACCTACACGGAAGACGAGGCGGACGCGCTTCCAGGGAAAGTGCCGGCCTAACGAACGCCCGCGGCCTGCGACGTGAGCTCGTGGGCGCGGCGACGGAATCCTTCCAGCAGCCGGCGAGTGATCGGCCCGGGCTTGCCGCTCCCGATGACGCGATCGTCGATGCGGACCACGGGGCTGAGCTCGCGGGTAGATCCGGTGATGAACGCTTCCTGCGCGGAGGCGAGATCGTCGGGCACGAGCGTGGCGCGCTGCATGCGGATGCCGGCTTCGTCCGCGACCTCGAACAGGAAATCGCGCGTGATCCCTTCGAGCAGGCCGGCCTGCGATCGCGGCGTGAGCGCGACGCCGTCGCGCACCATGAAGAAGTTCGACTGCGAGCACTCGGACAGCTCGCCGCGGTAGTTGCACATCAGGCCTTCCTCGGCGCCGCGGCGGTGCGCCTCCTGCATCGCGAGCGCGTTGTTGAGGAGGTTGTTCGACTTGATGATGGGATTCACCGATCCCGGATGATTTCTGAGAATCGAGACGAGCGCGATCGTGATGCCGTCCTCGAAGACGCGCGCCGGCGGCTCCTCGAAGGGCTTGACGATGATGATGAGCGAGGGTGCGGGCGTCGCTTTGAGATCGTACGAGAGATCGCCGACGCCGCGCGTGAGGAGTATCCGGATGTAGGCCTCACGCAGCTCGCCCGCGGCGGCCATCGTGTCCGCGATCCACGCGCGGAGCTCGCCGTCGGTGAACGGCACGTCGAGATCGAGATGCTTCGCGGACGCGCGCAGCCGCACGCAGTGCCGATCGTAGAGAAAGGGCACACGATTGTAGGTGCGCAGCGTCTCGTACACGCCTTCGCCGTAGAGAAACCCGTGATCGTAGACCGGCACCGTGGCGTCGTTCGCCGCGCTGATCGTGCCGTTGACGTAGACTGCGCCCTTCACTCGTCCTCCGCGCTGCTCTGGGGTTTGACCGCAGTCTAGCACAAGCAGTACGCTCGACTCGCTCATGCGCGTGCTCAACACCGAACAGATGCGCGACGCGGATCGGCGCACGATCGACGAGATCGGCATTCCCGCGATCGTGCTGATGGAGAACGCGGGACGCCAGGCGGTCGCCGCGATGGAAGCCGCGTTCGAGGATCTCTCGTCGAGCCGCGTCGGGGTCATCTGCGGCCGCGGCAACAACGGCGGCGACGGATTCGTCGTCGCGCGCACGCTGGTGCAGCGCGGCGTCGACACCGCCGTGTTCCTGCTGGGCAGCGTCGCGGAGGTGCGCGGCGAGGCGCGGACCAATCTCGAGATCCTCGGCCGCATCGGGATGACCGTCGTCGAGATCACGAACGCGCAGGAGTGGGAGCTGCACTTCAGCGAGCTCTCGGAGTGTCAGCTCGTCGTCGACGCAATTCTCGGCACCGGGTTCCGCGGCAAGCTGAATGGGTTTCTCGAGACGGTCGTCGCCGATCTGAACGCGCTGGGTGTCCCCATCATCGCGATCGACTTGCCGACCGGCGTCTCGGCGGATTCGCCGTTCGTGGAAGGCCCCGCCGTCGAGGCGTCGATGACCGTGACGCTCGCCGCGCCGAAGATTCCGCTCGTGTTTCCGCCGGCCGATACGCATGCCGGCGATCTGGTGATCGCGGACATCGGGATCCCGCTGCCGCTCATCGACGAGCTCGAGGGGCAGCACCTCGAGCTCCTGACGCGCGACGAGATGCGCGAGATCGTCCCCACGCGCACGCCCGATTCGCACAAGGGCGACTTCGGCCGCGTGCTGATCGTCGCGGGCTCGACCGGACGAACCGGCGCCGCGCACTTGTCGGCGCTCGGCGCGCTGCGATCGGGCGCCGGGCTCGTGACGGTGGCGACGCCGCGATCGTGCCTGCCGATCGTCGCGTCGATGGGGCCGGAGTACATGACCGAGCCCCTGGAGGAGACGGCGTCGGGAACGGTCGACTTCGCGGCGATCGATCGCGTCCTCGATCTGAACGCGGACGTGATTGCGGTCGGTCCGGGCCTCGGCCAATCGCCGGGGACGGCGGCGTTCGTGCACGCGCTCGTCGAGCGATCGGGCGTGCCGCTCGTCCTCGACGCCGACGCGCTGAACGCCTTCGCGGGCGATCCCGATCGCCTCGTCGGGCGCGAGGAAGTCGCGGTGATCATCACGCCGCATCCGGGAGAGATGGCGCGCCTCCTCAACACCTCGATCGAAGCGGTGCAGCAGGATCGCCTGCGCCACGCGCGCGAGTTCGCGCGGTCGCACCGCGTGCACGTCATCCTGAAAGGCCATCGCACGATCGTCGCGGCGCCGGATGGACGGACGTTCGTCAACCTGACGGGGAATCCGGGCATGGCGACCGGCGGCACCGGCGACCTGCTCACCGGCATGCTGGCCGCGTGGTTCGCGCAGTTGCTCGACGCGGAAGCGGCCTGCAAGCTCGCCGTCTACCTGCACGGCACGGCCGGCGATCTCGCGGAAGCCGACGAAGGCGACGTGGCGCTCGTCGCGGGCGACCTTGCGGCGCGGTTGGGCGACGCGGTGCTCGAGCTCACCGCGCGCCGCACGAGCGCGGGTCACGAGGGCAAGAAGCGCGACTCGTGACCGAACGTGCAGTGGTGACCGCCGGGGAAGAGGAAACTGTCGAAGCCGGCGAACGCCTCGCGGACGACCTTGCCGCCGGAGACGTGGTGCTCCTGCACGGGCGGCTCGGCGCGGGGAAAACGGCGTTCGTGCGCGGCCTCGCGCGCGGCCTCGGCGCCGACGCCGCGGACGTCTCGAGCCCCACGTTCACGCTCATTCAGCAGTACGACAGCGGCAGGGTGCCGCTCTTCCATGTCGATCTCTATCGCCTCGAGCCCGCCGAAGTCGACGACCTCGGGCTCGACGAACTGATCGATGGCGGGGGCATCGTCGCGATCGAATGGGCCGAGCGCTGGCGCGCGCGGCCCGTGGCGGCGATCGACGTGACGATCGAGGAATCGGGAGAGGACCGACGCCGGATCACGATCAGGTCCGGCTATTCAACGCGATAATTCGGCGCTTCCTTCGTGATGATGACGTCGTGCACGTGGCCTTCGCGAAGGCCCGCCGGGCTGACGCGAATCAGCTTCGCGTCGCGCTGCAGCGACGGAATATCCGCGGACCCGCAGTAGCCCATGCCGGCGCGCAGCCCGCCGGTGAGCTGATGGATCATCGCGGCGACGCTGCCCTTGTGCGCGACGCGCCCCTCGATGCCTTCGGGCACGAGCTTGTCGACCAATTCCGGCGTCGATTCCAGATCGAACTCGTCCTGGAAGTAGCGATCGCGGCTGCCGCGGCGCATGGCGCCGAGCGATCCCATGCCGCGGTACTCCTTGAAGCTCCGGCCCTGGTAGAGAATCATCTCGCCCGGGCTCTCGTCGGTGCCGGCGAACAGGCTCCCGATCATGATCGCACTCGCGCCGACGGCGATCGCCTTCGTGATGTCGCCGGAGTAGCGGATGCCGCCGTCCGCGATGATCGGCACCTTGTGCCGCGCCGCCGCGCGCGCGCAGTCCGCGATCGCCGTGATCATCGGCACGCCGATTCCGGCGACGACCCGCGTCGTGCAGATCGAGCCGGCGCCGATGCCGACTTTCACGGCGTCGACGCCGCGCTCGGCGAGCGCCTCGGTCGCTTCCGCCGTCGCGACGTTGCCGGCGACGATGTCGACGGTCGGGAACGTGCGGCGCACCTGCTTGACCATGTCGAGCACGCCCTGCGAGTGGCCGTGCGCCGTGTCGATGACGAGCATGTCGACGTGGGCCGCGACCAGCGCCTCCGCGCGCTGCATCGCGTCGCGCCCGACGCCGAGCGCCGCGCCGACGCGCAGCCGGCCGAGGCTGTCCTTCGACGCGTTCGGGTACTTGATCATCTTCTGAATGTCCTTGACCGTGATCAGGCCTTTGAGCATGAACCGGTCGTCGACGACCAGGAGCTTCTCGACCTTGTGGCGGTGCAGGAACTCGCGCGCCTGCTCGAGCGTCGTGCCCACCGGCACCGTGAAGAGCGGATCGCGCGTCATGATGTCGGCGATCGGCCGATCCAGATTCGTTTCGAACCGCAGATCGCGGTTCGTCAGAATGCCGACGAGCCGCCCTTCCTTGCTGCCATCCTGCGTGATGGGCACGCCGGAAATCCGGTACTTCTTCATCAGCTCGAGCGCCTGGAAGATCCGGTTCTCGGGGGAGAGGGTGATCGGATTGACGATCATCCCGCTCTCGGATCGCTTCACGCGATCGACCTCGGACGCCTGCTCTTCGATCGCGAGATTCTTGTGGATCACGCCGATGCCGCCCTGCTGCGCCATCGCGATGGCGAGCCGCGACTCGGTGACCGTGTCCATCGCGGCGCTGAGCAGCGGCACGTTGACGCGGATGTTGCGCGACACCCACGACGACACGTCCACGTTCGCCGGCAGCACCGTCGAATGCCTCGGCACCAGCAGCACGTCGTCGAACGTCAACGCGGTCGAGAGGCCGACCGAAATCTGATCCGTGTTCAGAACATCCGTGCGTGTTTCCATTCAGCCCTCAAAAAGACAAAAGGCAGCAAACATGTTGCTGCCTTCGAACCTCTGCACTCTTGAACCCGTGAACCCGGGAACCCGTGAACCCGTGAACCCGGGAACCCGTGAACCCGTGAACCCAGTTAAGCCCCATGGCACTTCTTGTACTTCTTTCCGCTGCCGCACGGGCAGGGATCGTTCCGGCCGACCTTCGGCTCGTCACGCCTGACCTGCTTGATCGCGTCGTCGCCGCCGGTGCGCGCGGGACGCGGAGCATCGGAGACTGCCGTCGCGCTGCCGATGGCGCCGAACGGTGACGGCGGCGGCGCCTGCTGCGCGCTCATCGTCATCTGCGGCGGGCGGCGCGGCGCGGGCTGCCTGACCGGCGCGGCGTTCGGGTCGTCGCCGATGATCGGCGTCAGGCGCCAGAGATACCGGACGATTTCTTCCTCGATGCGATCCTTCATCGCCTGGAAGAGGGCGAAGCTCTCTTTCTTGTACTCGACGAGCGGATCGCGCTGGCCGTAGCCGCGCAGGCCGATGCCTTCCTTCAGATGGTCGAGGCTGTAGAGGTGATCCTTCCACTGCGCGTCGACGATCTGGAGCATGATGTCCCGCTCGACGCGGCGCAGGATCTCCGTCGGCACGAGCGCTTCCTTCTTCTCGTACCGCTGGAGCACCACCTGCCAGAGCGCGTCCGTCAGCTCCTCGGGATTCATGTCCTCGAGGTCGGCGCTCTTCACGTCACCGGGGTCGAGGCCGTAAATCTCGGACACGGCGGTCACGAGCGCGCCGATGTCGCGATCTTCCGGATCGACTTCGGTCCCGGCGTAGCGATCGACCGTGCCGTCGAGGAGCTCCTCCGCGAGCGTGACCAGGTACTCGCGGCTGTCGACCGTTTCCTCTTCGGTGAGATGGATCTTGCCTTCGAGCAGCTCCCGCCGCAGCGCGTAGACGCTCTCGCGCTGCTTGTTCATCACGTCGTCGTACTCGAGCAGATGTTTGCGGACCGAGAAGTTCTGCGCCTCGACCTGCTTCTGCGCGCGCGCGATGGCGTTGGTCACCATCCGGTGCTCGATCGGAACGCCTTCCTCCATCCCGAGGCGCTGCATCAGGCCGGAGATCCGGTCCGACCCGAAGATGCGCATCAGGTCGTCCTCGAGCGAGAGATAGAAGCGCGACGATCCGGGATCGCCCTGGCGGCCGGCACGGCCGCGAAGCTGATTGTCGATCCGCCGCGCCTCGTGCCGTTCGGTCGCGACGATGTGCAGCCCGCCGAGGTTCACGACGTCGTCGTGCTCGGCGTCCGTCTGACCCTTGAATGCGTGATAGATGCGCTCGTACGACTGGCGCGGCACGCGATAGAAGTTCGCGAGGTGATAGAAGTAAACGAAGTCGTCGTCGTCGATGAACTTCTCTTCGCCTTTTGGGAGCTTTTCGGCGATCTCGTCGGCGAGCGTCTGCTGCCTCGCCATGAACTCCGGGTTTCCGCCGAGCAGGATGTCCGTGCCGCGGCCGGCCATGTTGGTCGCGATCGTGACCGTCGCCTTGCGGCCGGCCTGCGCGACGATCTCGGCTTCCTGCGCGTGATACTTCGCGTTCAGCACGACGTGCTTGATCCCGCGAAGCTTGAGCAGCTTCGAGAGGCGCTCCGATTTTTCGATCGAGACGGTGCCGACCAGCACCGGACGGCCTCGCTGCTGCTGATCGATGATGTCGGTGACGATCGCCTCGTACTTTTCTTTCTCGGTGCGATAGACGGTGTCGGGCTCTTCGATGCGTCTCAGCTCGCGGTTGGTCGGAATGACCATGACGTCGAGCTTGTAGATCTTGGCGAACTCCTCCGCTTCCGTGTCCGCCGTGCCCGTCATGCCCGACAGCTTCCCGTATTTGCGGAAATAGTTCTGGAACGTGACGGTCGCGAGCGTCTGGTTCTCGCGCTCGATCTTGACCTTTTCCTTCGCCTCGACGGCCTGATGCAGACCGTCGCTCCAACGCCGTCCGGGCATCAAGCGTCCGGTGAACTCGTCGACGATGACGATCTGACCGTCCTTGATCATGTACTCGACGTCGAGCTTGAAAAGGACGTGCGCGCGCAGCGCCTGATTCACGTGGTGGAGCAGCGGCATGTTGACCGGGTCGTACAGCCCTCCCGACCCGGGTTGGAGACGATGCCCGAGCATCCTCTCTGCCTTGGCCATGCCGCTCTCGGTGAGCGTGACCGTCTTGTGCTTTTCGTCGGTGATGAAGTCGCCCGTCTTCTCGAGCTCTTCACGATCCTCGGCCTTGACGTTGCCCTGCGTGACCGCGCCGGGCGTCAGCTTGGGAATGATTCGATCGACTTCGTAGTAGAGATCCGTCGACTCTTCGGCGGGTCCCGAGATGATGAGCGGCGTGCGCGCTTCGTCGATGAGGATGCTGTCGACCTCGTCGACGATGGCGAAGTGATGGCCTCGCTGCACGTAGTGCGCGAGATCGAACTTCATGTTGTCGCGCAGATAGTCGAAGCCGAACTCGTTGTTGGTGCCGTACGTGATGTCGCACGCGTAGGCGACCTGCCGCTCCTGATCGTTCAGCTCGTGCTGGATGACGCCCACCGACATTCCGAGGAACCGGTAGATTCTGCCCATCCATTCCGAGTCGCGCCGCGCGAGGTAATCGTTCACGGTCACGACGTGAACGCCTTGGCGGGCGAGCGCGTTCAGATACGCGGGCAGCGTCGCGACGAGCGTCTTGCCTTCGCCCGTCTTCATCTCGGCGATCTTGCCGCGGTGAAGAACGATGCCGCCGATGAGCTGCACGTCGAAATGCCGCATGTTCAATGTGCGGCGGCCGGCTTCGCGGACGACAGCGAACGCTTCGGGGAGCAAATCCTCGAGCGTTTCGCCGCCGGCCAATCGGCGGCGGAACTCGTCGGTCTTCGAGCGGAGCTGCTCGTCGGAGAGCCGCTCGATGTCGGGTTCCTTCGCGTTGATTTCGGCGACGAACGGCCGGATACGTTTCAGCTCGCGGTCGTTTGCCGTGCCGATGACTTTGGCGAGAAGGGTGTCGACAATCATGCCGGGAAGGGATGTCTCCCGGGGACGGCCGGCCGAACCAGTGCGAGCACTATCCGGCCCGAAACGTTCGGGATATCAACTGATTGTACGGGAGCGATTGGTCGGGGTCAAATGCGCGGCGTCTATTTCGGGCCGAGCAGCCGCATCGGATTGGTGAGCTTGTCGTTGACCCAGATCTCGTAGTGGAGATGCGGGCTCGTCGAGCGTCCCGTCGATCCCACGTAGCCGACCACGTCGCCGCGATTGACCTGCTGGCCGTTCATGACGCTGAAGCGCGAGAGGTGCCCGTACTTCGTCACGATGCCGAAGCCATGATCGATCACGACGAGGTTGCCGTAGTTGCCGCTGCTGCTGGCGCTCGTGACGAGGCCGGCCGCCGGGGCGAGCACGGGCTCGCCATAGTTGGCCGAGATGTCGAGGCCCGGATGGAAATCGCGACCGCCAGTGAAGGGATCGCGGCGATCGCCGAACGAGGAGGTGAGCCATCCGGCTACCGGCCAGATCGACGGCGTGGCGTCGGCCAACGATCGGCGCCGCTCGACGTCGTTGCGCACCGCGGCCAGGCGGTTTTCGATCAGGCCGAGCACATCGCGCATGACGTTGAAGGCCGCGTCGGCCGGCCCGAACGCGCTTCCGATAACGGCGCCCGCGACGCCTCCGCCAATCGCGCGCGACTTGACGGCGACCGGCAGCTTTTCCATCGCCCGGCTCGCGGCGGGATCGACGGCGGCGGTGATGCCGATCTCGTCGACCGCTTCCTGCAGCGTGGCAATCTGTGAGGCGAGCTGGCTCGTGGCCTCGCGGTAGTTGTCGTTCTCGACGGTGAGCCTGGCGTTGGTGGCGGTGAGATCGTCGACCGTGGCCTTCGCGCTCCATCGGGCGCCGAGCCCGATGAGGATCGGCAGCGTCAGGGCGGTGATTGTCACGCCGAGCGTCGGTCCGAGAGGAAGGGTGAACCGGCGAATGACGCCGCTCTTCCTGTCCGCGATGACAAACGAATAGCGCCTGGACGCCACGTCACTCCTCGGCCGCCCTCTCCTCCGTGCGGCGGCCACAAAAGTCCTCGGAACCGGGGAACTCTACCACAAAGCGGACAAATGGTGGAAGTCGTCAAGCGGCTCACAAATAGCTGTGCTTGCACGAGATGGACGGCCAATTGCATCGCACCCAGCCGCCGCCGGCCTGCGAAGGCGTGCAGGGAAAACCGCGCTCCACATTCGGCAGCGCGTTGGGACAAATAGGCAAGCCAGTCGGATCGAGAAGGGAGCCGGTATGAGATGTGTCCGTTTCGCGATGCTAATCGCAGTCCTGATCCCCGCTGCCGCGCGAGCTGAACCGATCACCGTCGCGTCGACGGAAGGCGGCTTCAGAATCAACGGCATCGTCGCTGATTCGTCGATCAATCTCGGCACTATCCGGATGCCGAGCGTAGGAGCCGTCGGCGACGTGCTCATATCAGGCTATCGGACCAACAACGACGTGGTCGTGACGTTTCTGTTGGAGGGTCTCGGCCGATTCGACACGCTGCGGCTCGAGGTGTTCAATCCGTCGGGCAGCAACAACACTGGTGATCCATCCGACCAGGCGTCGGGTCTACCCACCGGGTATTCGAGCTCGAACAATCGCGACGCTCTCAGCTTCGGTCAGGACTCGGGGCTCGAGCGAAGCGCGACCTTCGCCGGAGGGAAGGCGACCGTGACGGCGGATGAGTTCACGGACCGTGGCGACATTCTGATCTTCAGCGGCCTTGCGGGCGCCGAGCGCGCGCGTGTGACGTTCGCGATTCGCGACGGCTTGAAATTCTTCAGCGGCCACGCGGAGCGCGGGTTCCTCCTGCGCATCAGCGCGGCGGATCCGGTGTCCATGCCTGAGCCGGCGTCCATGCTGTTGTTGGGGGGCGGTCTCGCGGGCCTCGCTGCGGCACGCCGCCGCCGGATGCTTGCGGCTCGCTGACGAGCCGTGGAGAGAGGACGACACGCCATCGCCGCGCTCGTGGTTCTGGCCGGCGTGTTGTGGTTGTACAACGGAGTGCTGTCGTCGCTCGTCCGGCAGTGGGCGAGTGACGACAACTACTCGCACGGCTTTCTGATCGTCCCGCTCGCGCTCTACTTCGCCTGGGAACGTCGCGACGCGCTTCGCCGCGCCGAAGCTCGGCCGAGCGCGCTGGGCCTTGCGATAGTCACCGCCAGTCTCCTGCTCTTTGCCGCAGGCGTTTTCGCCGCCGAGCTCTTCCTCACGCGCATCTCCGTCGTCGGCGTCGCGGCGGGTGCGATTCTGTTCGTGTGGGGACGCGCGCACGTTCGCCAGCTCGCGCTTCCGCTCGCGCTTCTTCCACTGATGATTCCGCTGCCGGCGATCGCCTTCAATCAGATCGCGTTTCCGCTGCAGCTCGTCGCGTCGCGCGTCGGCGAAGCGGCAATCGCGGCCGCGGGCATACCGGTGCTGCGCGAGGGCAACGTCCTCGAGGTGCCGAACCTCACGATGGCGGTCGCCGAAGCGTGCAGCGGCATTCGCTCGCTGATCTCGCTCATCACGCTGGCGATCGTCTTCGCGCAATTCACCGAGCGGCGCCGCCTGCGGAAGGCGGCCATCGTCCTCGCCGCGGTTCCGATCGCCATTGCGGCGAATGCGGCGCGCGTCGCGGGCACTGGCCTTGCCGCGCACTGGCTCGGGCCGCGCGCGGCGGAAGGCTTCTTCCACGGTTTCTCCGGCTGGCTGGTGTTTGCCGTCGCGTTCGCGGGGTTGATCGGCGTTCAGCAGATTCTCAAGCGCTTTCCGCGATCCGCGATCCGAGCGGATCGGCGGCTGCACGCGGAGGAGCAATGCTCGCCCGCGCGCTGACGATCGTCGCGGTGATCGGCGTCACCGGTGCCGCCGTCAATCGCGCCGCGGTTCCGGATCCGGGCGTGACGCGCGCGGCGTTGAGCGAGCTGCCGTTTCAGATCGACGACTGGAACGGGCAAGACTCGGCGCCGTGGCCCGACGATGTGATCGCGAAGCTCGGCGTGGACGATTACGTCAATCGCCACTACGTGAAAGATGGACGGCCGATCGCGGTGTATGTCGGCTACTACGGGAGTCAGCGGAGCGGCGACACGATTCATTCGCCGCAGAATTGCCTTCCGGGCGCCGGATGGCTGGCCGTCGACTCGGGTCCGCAGACGATCCGCCTCGACGATCGCAGCGTATCGGTCGCGCGGTACGAGATTGCCAAAGGCATCGATCGCCAGATGGTGCTGTATTGGTATCAGGGACGCGGCCGCATCGTCTCCGGCGAATACGCGAACAAGGCGTGGCTCATGCTCGACGCCGCGCGCTACGGACGATCGAACGGCGGCCTCGTCCGGCTGATCACTCCCATCGTGACGACGCGAGAGGCGGCGCTCGCCGACGTGTCGTCCTTCGCCGCGGCTCTGCTGCCGCGCCTTTCGAGACATCTGCCATGACTTCGATGAATCGACTCGTCCTGGTTGTCCTCGTTTCGGCCGCGGCGGCCGCCACGACCGCCGCCTGCTCGAGCGATCCGCAGATCGAAGCCCGCGCGCACCTCGCGAACGGCGACGCCTACACGAATCAGCAGAAGCTGAAGGAAGCCGTGATCGAGTACCGTAATGCGGTCAAGCTCGTGCCGCGGTCCGCGGAGGCGCACTACAAACTCGCGCGCGCGTACTCGCAGACCGATCAGCCGGAACGCGCGTACGAATCGTACATGCGCGCCGCGGATCTCGATGCGACCAACGTCGACGCGCTCGTCAGCGCGGGAACGCTCCTGCTCGTCACGGGAGAGTACCGGGAGGCTCGGGCGACGGCGGAGCGCGCGCTGAAAGCGGATCCCCGAAGCACGCAGGCGCACATCCTCCTCGGCAACGCGCTGTCGGGATTGAACGACTCGTCGCGCGCGTTGAAGCAGATCGAGCAGGCGATTCACCTCGATCCGACATACGCGCCCGCCTGGACGTCGCTCGGCGCGATTCGATTCCACAGCGGCCTCCGGCCGCAAGCGGAGAGCGCCTTCCGGAAGGCGGTCGCGCTCTCGCCGCGATCCGCCGACGCACGCATCGCGCTCGCGAACTACGAGTGGGCCTCCGGCGATACCAAAGCTGCGGAACGGACGCTCACCGATGCGATGACGATCGATCCGGACAATCCGGACGTTCATCGCGCCCTGGCGCTCCTGTTTCTGACGACGGATCGCGCGCCGCAAGCGGAGGCGCATTTCAAGGCGCTCGCCGGCACTGCGCCCGGCAAGCTCGCGCTCGCCGATTTCTACGTGGGTACGAAGCGCGCCGAAGCGGCGAGGCCGATCCTCGACGACGTCGCGGAGACCGGGAGCAAGACGGACAAGCGCGCCGCGCTGCTGCGCCTCGCCTCGATCGAGTACGAAGGAGGACGCAGGCCGGAGGCGCATCGCATTGTCGACACGCTGCTGACCGAGCAGCCTCGCGATCTCGATGCGCGCAATGCGAAGGCGCGCATGCTGCTCGACGACGGCAAGATCGATGACGCCGTGGCGCAGGCGCGCGAGGCGATCAAGATGGACTCGAATTCCGCGCCGGCGCACTACACGCTGGCGCTTGCGTCGATCGCTCGGAACGACGCCGTCCAGGCGGAGCAGGAGCTGCAGAAGGTCGTGCGGCTGAATCCGCGCGCGGCGGCGGCGCAGATGCACCTCGCGCGGCTTCAGTTGAGCGCGGGGAACGCGTCGGCGGCGCTCGAATCCGCGGAGCGCGCCGTCGAGGCGCGTCCTGAAGATGCGGCGGCGGCCGTCCTCGTCGCGCGGAGCCTGCGAGCGCAGGGAGATTTCAACGGCGCGCAAGCGGAGCTCGCGGCCAGGATCGCGAAGCAGCCGCGTGCCGCGGTCCTTCACAGCGAGCTCGGATGGGTTCTGCTGGGCAGGCGTAACCTGGCCGCGGCGCGCCGATCGTTCGAGGAAGCGCTCCGGCTCGCACCGGCGTCGACGGATGCGCGCACGGGCCTCGTCACTCTCGATCTCGCGGAAGGGAAGAAAGAGCGCGCGCAGGCGAATCTCGACGAGTGGTCGCAGCAATCGCCGAAGGACACAGGACTGCGATTGCTGAACGCGCGCGTCGCGATGATGTCGGGCCGGTTCGATGCGGCGGAGCAGATCCTTCGTGGCGTGATCGCGAGCGATCCCGGGCGCCTCGAGGCGTACGATCTCCTCGGGCGCATGTACGTGGGCCGCGGGGACATCGATCGCGCGTTGACGGAATACCAGGCGCTGAGCGCGCGAACGCCGTCCGCCGCGGGTCCGCGCACCATGGTGGGCATGATCCACGAGGCGAAGGGCCGCCGCGATGCCGCCGTGGCGGAGTACGAGCGCGTGCTCGCCGACAATCCCAAGTCAGGCGTCGCCGCGAACAACCTCGCCTGGATCCGCGTCGAGCAAGGACGGATCGACGACGCGATTCAGCTCGCCGGACTGGCGATCGAGCGCTTGAAGGATCGGCCGGAGCCGCACGACACGCTTGGGTGGGCGTACTATCGTCAAGGATCGATCGCGCGGGCGGTCCAAGAGTTCTCGCGCGCCCTCGAGCTCTCCCCGGACAATCCCACGTATCACTACCATCTCGGCCTCGCGCAGCTCAAAGCGGGGAACGTTCAGCGCGGCCGCGCGTCGCTCGCGCGCGCGATCGATTTGAAGCCGGACGCCACGCTGGCGGCCGACGTCAATCGCGCGCTGTCGGAGGCTGCAACGAATCGGTAGACGCGGATAGACGCGGATTACGCGGATTACACGGATCACGCGGATCGGTATAGACGCGGATTACGCGGATAGACGCGGATCACGCGGATCGGAGGTCAGTACAGCAGATACTGGTCGCGCTGACGGCGGAAGTCTTCTTCGTCGTCGCGCCATGTGTCGGCGAATGCTTGGATGTCGGCGTCCGCATCGATCGCGCGGCGCAAATCATCCGATCCGTAGAGGATGTCGATCGGTTCCTTGTTGTGCTCGTACTCGTAAGGTGGCTCGCGCCATTCGAAGCGATCGGGATTCTCCCGGCGGAATTCGTCGATGAGCTCGACAGCCGTTCGAACCGGTGTGAACTTGGCGCGATCGACCACGTGAAGCTGGCAGCCGCCGCACGTGCGCCGCGCGTGCTTCTGAAACGTCGGCTCGAAGAAGACGGGCCTGAAGTGGACGCCCGGAAGGCCGCGCGCGTTCATCGCGTCTGCGAGGCGCTCGCCGTCGATCCAGGGCGCGCCGATGATCTCGAACGGACGCGTGGTGCCGCGCCCCTCCGAGAGCAGCGTCCCCTCGAAGAGCACCGCGCCTGGATAGACGATCGCGCTGTCGAGCGTCGGCAGGTTCGGCGACGGGATTACCCACGGCAATCCCGTCTCGTCGTGATACATCGATCGACGCCAGCCGTCGAGCGTCACCACTTCGAGATCCGCGCCGATTCGGTATGCGTCGTTGAACAGGCGCGCGAGCTCGCCGATCGTCATACCGTGGCGCATCGGGATCGGAAACTGGCCGACGAAGGAGGTCCACGGGTCGCGCAGCCGCGCGCCCTCTACCGCTTCGCCGCCAATCGGATTCGGACGGTCGCAGACGACGACGCGCACGCCGTGGCGCGCCGCGGCGCGCATGCAATTGGCCATCGTGTAGACGAACGTGTAGACGCGCGTGCCGACGTCCTGCAGATCGACGACGAGCACGTCGAGGCCGCGCAGCATGTCGTTCGAGGGCTCGCGCGTGTCGCTGTAGAGCGAAAAGACCGGCACCTTGCGCCGGCAATCGCGGCCGTGCGGCGTCTCGATCATGTTGTCCTGCAGATCGGATCGAAATCCGTGCTGCGGCCCGAAGAGCGCCACGAGCGTGACGTCCGGATCCTGGAAGATGCGATCGGCGGTGTGTTGAAACTGCGCGTCGACCGACGCCGGGTTGCACACGACCCCGACGCGCTTGCCGGCGATCAACTTGCGATCGATCGTCAAGAGCCGATCGATCCCCGGCGTGACGATCTGGCGGGCGGCTGCGGTCGAAGGCATGACAAATTATACGACGCCGGCGCGCCGTCTCAGGTCCGCGGCGGCTTGCGGTGCCTGGCCGCCAACCGGCGCGCGAGAAACGCAGCGGAGAGCGCATCGCCGTACACGTTGCAGCGATAGCGATGAAGCGTCTCGCGATCGTGCTTGACGAGCATCACGTCGCGCTCCTGCTGCAGGACGTCCGACACCGCGTGCCACGCGATCGTCGCCGATCGGGCGCCTCCGACGAAGATCGCGCGCGCGCTCGTGAGGATCAATCGTCCGCTCGGCTGCGCGGGATCGTCGGGCATCGATGCCGGCGCGCTGAAGTGGCACCGGTCGGCGCCGACGACGCGATGGCCTGTTTCGATCGTGGGCAGACCGTTGGACGTGATCGCGCCGCTCAGCGTCGCCAGGTCGCGGAGTCCAGCGAGCATTTCGCGCTCGATCTCGATCTCCTCTTCGGGAAGACCAAATCCGTCGAGCGCCGATGCGAGCGACGCGGCGTGGTCGGCGTCCGGCGCGGCGCACGCCTCGAGCCATCGCTTCCGCCACTGGATCAGCCGCGCATCGCCAGGGGTCTTTCTCTTGAACCACTGCAACAAGCCCATCGTTGTTCTGTCGGCTCCGCCGATCGCGCGTCGCGCGCTCGGGTGAGTGTCGATTCCGCTCGCGCACACTGTCAAGTTCGCGTGGTTATTCGATTTCACGCCGTCCCAAATTTAGTATGCATGAGCTTGAACGAACACGGCTGAGATTGTTGAATACCCGCACCAGTGACCCTCTTCCGGAAACCACCAGGCAAATCCCCGACCGACAATTCACCGACGGCCAAGGACGGCGCGAAGCGCCGGCCAGGCCGGCCGCCAATTCACCAAGAACCGTGGACGAAGGTCACCGTCGTGCTCTTCGATCGCCAGATTACGTTTCTCGATCGGTTGGCAGCCAACATTCGCGCCGAGCACGGCGCGTCCATCAGTCGTGCGCAGCTCATTCGAGCGCTCGTCGATTCCGTTGGGGATTCCGAGACCGGCGGACATACGACGCCTGACGTGGACGCCAGGATCCTCGCCAAGCTCGGCATCCGCACCGGTCAGCGGTGAGTCGCCGCTACTTGGTTGTTTCGTAGACCAGCGCGACGAACGCGTCGGGCGGGAGCATGCCGCCACCCCACTTTGCGTCGAACTGTGCGGTGGGCTTGCTCGCTTGCGCTTCCTGCAGCGGCTGGCCCGCGCGTTTCGCCTTTCGCACGCGATTGCGAATCGTCGTGAGCACGTCGCGGTACGCCGTGAGCGCGGCGCGGTCCGCGAGCGGACGGTGGCCCGGCACGATCTTCGTCCGCGCATCGGACATCTTCAATCCGCGCTCCGCACCGGCGATCATCCCGTCGATCGTCCCGCCCGTCGACGCATCCCGCGGCCAACTTCGCGCGGGACGCCGCCAGTTGATCCGGATCACACTCCGTGCGCAGTTGACCGCACCGCTGCTCCGCCATAGGCTTGGTCCTGAAGCCAATGCTCACGTTCCGCTCTCTCTCGATCTGCGTCGTCACTGCCACGCTGCTCGGCGCGGCGCCGCGATGGGCCGCGTTCCAGAACGCCGACGCGCGCGAGAACGCGTATCGAGAGAACAACCGCGGCGTCGCGCTGCTGGAGCAATACAACTACGCGGATGCCGCCGCCGCGTTCCGGCGCGCGCTCGCCATGGCACCCGATCTCTCGATCGCGCGCGTGAACCTCGCGATCGCGTTGCTGTACGACGGCAATGCGGAGGCGGGCGCGACCGCCGCCCAAGCGGCAGCCGCGCTGCCGAACAGTCCGCACGCGCACTACATCGCTGGCTTGGCCGCGCGCGTGCGAGGAGACAACGACGCCGCGACCGCGTCGTTCAAACGCGTGCTCGCGCTCGACAACACGGACGCGGGGAGCCGCGTGAATCTCGGACAGATTCTGAGTCAGCAGCGGAGCTACGCGGAAGCGGCGGCGCTCTTTCGCGACGCGTTGACGTCGGAGCCGTTCAACGCCACGGCCGCGTACGGTCTCGCGACCGCGCTGACGCGGTCCGGGGCCGGCGACGAAGGACGCGCGGCGATGCAGCGATTCGAGGTGCTGCGCGACGCGCCGTATGCCGTCACGTACGCCCATACCTATCTGTCGCAGGGCAAGTACGGTGAAGCGATCGCGTCGACGGGGGCCGAGGCTGACGTCGTCGATCCGAATCCGCCGTCGGTGACGTTCGCCGACGCGTCCGACAGCGCGCTTCCCTCGTCCGCCCGCAACGCCAAGACCTTTGCCGCCGCGGACAAGTTGGACGACGCGGGAAGCATTTCGCTGGCCGATCTCGATGGCGATGGAGATCTCGACGCGTACGCCGTCGCCTCCGTTGGTCCCCGGCTGTATCTCAATTCCGGATCGGCGTCGCGGCCGTTCGACGATGTCACCGCGGCGCGCGGTCTCGATCGCGCCGCGCCGGAGCGCGCGGCGATTCTCGGCGACTACGACAACGATCGCCGCGCGGACATTCTGGTGTTGGCGGCAGGTGGTCCTCGTCTTCTGCATCAACGCGCCGACGGCACGTTCGCCGATGTGAGCGAGAAGGCGGGGATGCCGCGCGGAGCGTCGCGCGCGATCTCGGGTGCGTTCGCCGATGTCGATCACGACGGCGATCTCGACATCTTCGTTGCGGGCGCCGGAAGCGCGAACCAGCTGCTGCGCAACAACGGCGATGGAACGTTCGCGGAGATTGCCGCCGCTGCCGGCGTAGCCGACGGCGCCATGCAAGGTCTTGCGGTTGCGCCCACCGATTTCGACGACCGGCGCGACATCGATCTCGTCGTGCTCGGCGCGTCGGGATCGCCGCGGCTGTTTCAGAACATGCGGGACGGCACGTTCCGCGATGCGGCGGCGGCCGTCGGCTTTCCGCGCGACGGATCGTACTCGGCGCTCGCCGCGGGCGATCTCAACAAAGACGGCTACGCGGACTTCTTCTTCGCCCGAAAGGATTCCGCGGGCGCCTTAATGTTGAGCGATGGAC
>DATBJJ010000044.1:0-65789 GCA_036556425.1 Vicinamibacterales bacterium | reverse complement strand
CGACTGACGACTCCCGACTGACGACTATCCGACTGACGACTCCCGACTGATGACTATCGACTGAGACTGCCGACCGCGACTGTCGACTGACGACTCACGACTGTCGACTGTATCATGCACGTATGGTCTTGAACGGCCGCGTCGCGGCGATCACGGGCGCATCGTCCGGCATCGGGTTGTCGGTCGCGGAGCATCTGGCGCGCGCGGGCGTGGCGGTGGTGTTGGGCGCGCGCCGGACGGTTCGCCTTGCGAGCGCGGTCGAGGCGATTCGATCGCGCGGCGGCGAGGCCGAGGCGGTGACGATGGACGTCACGCGCGAGGAAGACGTCGAGCGGCTCGTGGCGCGGGCGCGCGAGCGGTTCGGCGGGCTCGACATCATGATCTGCAACGCGGGCTTCGGCTTCTACGGCGCGGCGGACGAGATGCCGTCCGAGATCATGCGCCGGATGATGGACGTCAATTTCATGGGGACGTTCTACGGCACGCGCGCGGCGCTGCCGGTGTTCCGCGCGCAGGGCCGCGGCCATCTCGTGTTCGTGTCGTCGATCGCGGGACGCCGCGGGATTCCCTTCATGAGCGGCTACTGCGCGACCAAGTCCGCGCAGGCGACGTTCGCCGAATCGCTGCGATCGGAGTTCTTCGGCACGGACATTCACGTCAGCGTCGTGTTCCCTGTTTCCACGACAACGGAGTTCAGGCAGGCGATGGCGCGCGATTTCGGTCACGAGATCTCGGGACTTGGACCGAAGCAGCCGGTCGAGGACGTCGCCTCGGCGATCGTACGGTGTCTCGAGAAGCCGAAGGCGGAGGTGTATCCGCACGCGACGTCACGCGCGCTCGGCATCCTGAACGCGATCGCTCCCGCGTTCGCCGACGGCCTCGTGCGCCGGTACGGCCGGCGACGCGAGGTGAAGACCGCCCCGCCATGAGCCTCGAAACCGCTGTCGAAATCGCAACGCGCGTCGAACGCGAGCGGGGCCGCGCGCTCATCGTCGGCGGCTGGGTCAGAGATCGACTTCTCGGACGGCCGAACAAGGACGTCGACATCGAAGTGTTCGGCGTTCCCGCCGATCGATTGAAGGCCATCCTCGACGAGATCGGACAGGTGAATACCGTCGGCGAGAGCTTCACGGTCTACAAAGTCGCCGAGGTCGACGTGTCGCTGCCGCGGCGCGAGTCGAAAACCGGACGCGGGCACCGGGCGTTCGCCGTCAGCGGCGATCCGTCAATGTCGATCGAGGACGCCGCGCGCCGAAGGGACTTCACGATCAATGCGATATCGTGGGATCCGCTCGCGGACGATTACATCGATCCGTTCGACGGCAGGCGCGATCTGCTCGAGCGCCGCGTGCTGCGCGCCGTCGACCGGGTGACGTTCGGCGACGACAGCTTGCGCGTACTGCGCGGCGTACAGTTCGCGGCGCGCTTCGAGCTCGAAATGGAGGCGGAGACGAGGACGCTCTGTTCGCGGATCGCGTTGGACGATCTGCCGTCCGAGCGCATCTGGGGCGAGATCGAAAAGCTCTTGCTGCTGGCCGATCGCCCCTCGATCGGATTCACGCTCGCGTTGGAGCTCGGCATCATCGACAAGCTGTTTCCCGAAATCCGCGCGCTCGTCGGATGTCCACAGGATCCGGAATGGCATCCCGAAGGCGACGTGTGGACGCACACGTTGATGGTGATCGACGGCGCTCGGCAGCGCATCGGCGATCTCGAGCGGCCGCAGCAGATCACCGTGATGCTCGGCGCGGTCTGCCACGATCTCGGCAAGCCGCCGACCACGGCGTTCGTGGACGGCCGGATTCGATCCATCG
Source organism: Vicinamibacterales bacterium (assembly GCA_036556425.1). Taxonomy (GTDB): domain Bacteria; phylum Acidobacteriota; class Vicinamibacteria; order Vicinamibacterales; family 2-12-FULL-66-21; genus DATBJJ01. The sequence continues at coordinate 63,975 of DATBJJ010000044.1, read as the reverse complement.
ATCACGAGCAGGCCGGCGTGGAGCCCGCGCTCGCCCTCCTCGATCGGTTGAACGTCCACACCGTTGCAGGCTTCGACGTGCGCCATCACGTCATCGGCATCGTGGCGCATCATTTGAAGCCGTTGACGTTCTCCAAAACGTCGCCGCCCGCCGGCGAAGGCGCGTTCCGGCGATTGTCGCAGAAGGTGGATCTCGAGCTGCTCGCGCGCGTCGCACTGTCCGATTGCCTCGGGCGCACCGGACACTTCGATTGCTCGGGCATCGAAGCGTTTCTCGAGCGGGCGCGCGCGCTCGGCGTCGAGCACCGCCCGCCGGAACCGATCGTCAAAGGACGTCACCTCGTCGAGCTCGGCGTCCCGCCCGGTCCCCGAATGGGAGAGATTCTGCGAACGATCTACGAGCAGCAATTGGATGGACGCGTGACGACACTCGACGAGGGCATGTCGTTCGCGCGTGAGATCCTTGCAACTGATCCGCGTTCGGCGTCCGGCTGACGCCGGAAGCCTGGAGGATATTCGAACACGATGACTCGATTGCGCTGTTGGCTCCTCGCGGGCGTCCTGCTCGCGTCATGTCCTCTCCACGCGCTCGCCCAGGAGCCGGAGACCGAACCGATCGGCCCGTTCGCGGCCGATTTGCGCGTCGCGCTCCCCCGCTTTCCACGCGACGCCGCGATCGCGACGGCGCTCGGCGTCACTGAAGAGAATCTGCCGGGACGAGGACTTGGAATCTCCGCGGGATTGCACGTCTACCCGCTCCGAATGGGAAAAGTGAAGCTCGGCCTCGGCGGAGAGCTGCTCCTCGGGCGGGCGCGGCGGACGCTCGAACCGGCGACCGAAGGCGGTACGCCGGGCCCAACGGTGACCGGACGCATCTCGTCGCTGTCGCCGCAGGTCTCGCTCAACTTCGGCTCGCGCCGCGGCTGGAGCTACATCAGCGCCGGCATCGGCTTCGCCACGCTCACGATCGAAGACGACGCGGACCCGGTGGCGTCTCCCGATGGACGATTGAGAACGATCAATTACGGCGGGGGCGCGCGATGGTTCGCGAAGGAGCACCTTGCGTTCACGTTCGATCTCAGGTTCCACCGCTACGATCCGCAGGAAGCGATCGTGGGACGGCCGGCATACCCGGGTGGAAGGATGATGGTGCTGAGCGCGGGAATCAGCGTGAAATGAGAGACGCGGATCGCGCGGATCAACGCGGATTTCGCGGATCAACGGGGATCGCGCGGATCATCGCGGATCGCGCGGATCAACGGGGATCGCGCGGATCGGAGACTAATGCACTCGCTGATCCGCGAGATCCGCACGATCCGCGTGATCCGCGTCACGCCATTCCGCGAAGAGACGGGCCGCGTTGCGCGAGACGGCATGGATCGACGGCGACCAGCCGATCGCGCGCGCGCGCGGGCTCCTCACGATCTGATCGAGCGCCAGCGCGTCGGCGTACGGCCCCATCTTCTGGCGCGCTTCGGTGAGCGGGACTTTGCGGACGCTCGGATTGATCGGCGCGTGGCCCGCGATCGCTGACACGAGATCGTTCACGCGCTCGTCGCATTCGTCGTTCGCGTGATAGATCCCCGAGGCGGACGGCATCGCCGCCAGCCTGACGTAGAGCTCGCCGAGATCGCGATCGTAGATGAGCGGCCAGTGATTCTCGCCCGAGCCGATGACGCGTACGAGGCCGTTCGCGGCATCCTTGAACAGATCGCCGACGATGCCGCGCGAGCCGCCGTACACGATGCCCGGGCGCACGACGACCGTGCGCGTGCCCCACGCGGCCGCTTCGAGGACGCGCCGCTCGTGCGGCGCGCGCCATGCCGATTGTTCGATGGGATTGATCGGCGACGCTTCGTCGACCGGCAGCGGCGCCGGCCCGAGCACCCACACGCCGGACGTGTAGATGAAGAAGCGCCCGGGCCGCGCCGGCTCGCCGGGACGCAGCAGGACGTCGATCGCAAGCGCGTCGAGCGCGTGCGCGCGAGCCGTAGGGTCGATGGCGGTGTGAATCGCGCCGTCGGCGGCCGCCGCGGCGGCTTCGTAGCCCGCCGGATTCGCGAGATCGCCGACGATCGGATGACCGCCGCGCGCCTTGATGATCGCGGCCTTCTCCCGATTCCGAACGAGCGCGTCGACGGAATGGCCGGCTCTCACGAGCGCGTCGAGCACGGCCGAACCAATGTACCCAGTACCACCCGTGAGGAAGATTCGCATAGGTTCGCAGCCCCTAGCGCGACCTATTGAATGCCGAGCGACGGGTAAGAGTCAAATACGCGCGCGGTCCGGTCAGATATCCCAGATTTTTTCTTGCCGATCGTAGAACGTGATCAGGCCGTCTTCGCTGACCTTCAACACCGCCGCGTAGCGAGCGGCGGTCATCGCCGCCGTGGTGCGCGCGCCTTCGACCGCGAGGTTGGAATGCGGCTCCGGCGGCTCGGTGTGAAGCAGGATCGCGCCGACCGCGAGCAGGCGGCCGCTGAGATCCATCACCGTCGCGCCGTCGGCGCTCGCGAGGCTGGCGAGCACCGCCGGATCGAGACTGACGGCGCTGCGTCCGCGAAGCAATTGCAGAAGCTGGACGCGATCGGGCAGCGGCCCCGGCTTGGACGCGGATGCGTCGAGCTGATCGCCGGGCGCGACGATCGTCGAGAGCGACGCCGCCGCGTCGCGCAGAACGACGAACAGCGCGCCGTGGCGGCCGTCCGCGAGATCGAGCGCCGTCTGGAACAACCGGTTCGCGAGCGCGGCATTCCCGACCGATCGCTCCCACATCTGGTATTTCGCCTGGATGTCGAGCAGATTCCACCGCGCGTTGCGGAAGCCGAACATCTCGACGCCTTCGGCGAACACTTTGATCTCGTGGGACGGCGTGAGCACGATGCCGACGTTCCGGCAGCCCGCGGTCGCCGAGGCGTGCGGGCGATACGTCGTCGCGCACGGCACCACGAGCGCGGGATTCTGCTGCCCCTGCACGTTCACGTGCCGCGCGACTTCGATGATGTCGAGGACCGTGCTCTCGCGATCGACGAGAAAGACGGTGTTGATGCCGTCGCAGAGGCGATAGAAGCTCTTGATGCGCGTCAGCGCCTGCGAGTACTTGTAGGCGTGCCCGTCCGCCGGCGCGGCGCGGACGGGAAGGGCGCTCGTCTGACCGTCGATCAACAACGCACCCGACGAAATCGGCTTGTTCTCGTAGCTCGAGAGCGCCGCGACGCGGAGCACTTCGAGCACGGTTGCGACGAGGTCCGCGCGGCCGCGCGCGGCGTCGCCCTGATCGACGCCGTCGAGGAACGCGCCGACGTAGCGATCCTCGATCGCGCCGCGAAAGAGATCGCCGCGCTCGAGCATCTGCCGCGGATCGAAGATCGCGCGATACCGCAACGCCAGCACGCTCCCGATCGCCTTCGCGAAGCGCACCTCGTGCTCGGTGAACGGCCGCCGCGCCGGCACGTGGAGCACGTGCCGCGAGCCGAACCAGCGGATCGAGAGGACCGACGGATCGTTGGTCGGCTCGATCGCGAGCCGGCCGTCCGACGACAGCGATGGGATGGGCTCTGTTTCGAACGTGGCGCGCCCGAAGAACTGCCGCAGCGCCGACTGCAGGAGATTATCGTAGAGCGCGCTGGCCGCGAAGACGGGCGGAAGCGCCATGAGCTTTTAGATCATAATTCAACTCACATGCAGCGGGGCACGCTCATCGACTTCTTCGACGATCTCGCGTCGAATCAGGGAGAGTTCCTCGTCTACGACGACGGATATCGAACCTGGTCGTTGACGTATCGCGAGGTCGTCGGCGCCGCCGGGCGATTCGCCGAGCGGCTGCGCGCGGAGGGAATCGCCAAAGGCCAATCGATCGCGATCTGGAGCGAGAACCGTCCGGAATGGATCGTCGCGTTCTGGGGATGCCTGCTCGAGGGCGTCGTGCTCGTCCCGATCGACTATCGCGCGTCGGACGCGTTCCTGTCGCGCGTCGCGGAGATCGTCGACGCGCGCGCGATCCTGACGGGCGACGTGGTGGATGCGGCGCCGCTTCACGCCGCGGCGCGGCCCGTGTGGCCGCTGTCGGAGCTTCGATCCGCCGCGGCGCCTCGCGCGGACGGCGCAGCGCGGCCGCAGATCTCTCGTGATGACACCGCCGAGATCATCTTCACCTCGGGCGCGACCGCGGAGCCGAAGGGCGTCGTCATCACGCACCGCAACATCCTCGCGAACATCGTTCCCATCGAGAAAGAGGTCGCGAAGTACAAGGGCTACGCGAAACCGTTTCTCCCGATCCGGTTTCTCAACCTCCTTCCGCTGAGCCATATGTTCGGCCAGGCGATGGCGACCTTCGTGCCGCCGATGCTGCCGGGCGTCGTCGTCTTCACGCGCAGCTATTCGCCGGATGACATCGTGCGGCAGATACACGATCGGCGGATCTCGGTGCTCGTGTGCGTGCCGAAGATCCTCGAGGTCCTGAAGGACCACCTGCTGCGCGTCGCGCCGGAGAGCGCGGCGCCGCCACCCAAGCCGATGAAATGGATGGCGCGCTGGTGGCATTACAGGCGCGTGCACCGGTTGTTCGGCCTGAAGTTCTGGGCGATCGTCGTCGGCGCCGCGCCGCTCGATCCCGATCTCGAGGCGTTCTTCGGCCGGCTCGGGTTCGTCGTCATTCAAGGCTACGGCCTCACCGAAACGGCGCCGATCGTCACGCTCAATCATCCGTTCCACGCCGCGCAGGGCGCGGTGGGCAAACCGATCGCCGGCGTGGAGATCAAGATTGCCGACGACGGCGAGATTCTCGTGCGCGGGGAGAACGTCACGCGCGGATATTTCAACGCGCCCGAAGAGACGCGCAGCGCGTTTCGCGACGGATGGTTCCACACCGGCGACGTCGGCGAGCTCGACGACAAAGGGCAGCTTCGAATCCGCGGCCGCAAGAAGGAAATGATCGTCACGCCCGAAGGGCTGAACGTCTTTCCCGAGGACGTGGAGCACGCGTTGACCGCGCAGGCGGGCGTCCGCGACGCCGCGGTCGTCGGCGCGCCCGCGGGTGGATCGACGTCCGAGCGCGTGCACGCGGTACTGGTGCTCGAACCGGGCGCGAATCTCGACGAGATCATCCGCGCCGCAAACGCGCAGCTTGGCGATCATCAGAAGATCCGCGCGGCGGCGGTCTGGCCCGGCACCGAGCTGCCGCGCACAGAAGGCACCCGCAAGCTGAAGCGGCGCGAGCTGAAAACGTGGCTCTCGGGCGAGCGCGATCGCGAGCGTCCGCAGGGCGCGGCGTCCGGCCGGACGGTCGCGAGCGTGCTCGGGCGATTCGCGCCGGGACGCACCCTCTCCTCGGCCACCACGCTCGATGAGCTCGGCCTGAGCTCGCTCGAGCGCGTCGAGCTGATGATGGCGCTCGAGGAAGCGTTTCAAGTCACGGTCGACGAAGGACGATTCAGCGCGGCCAAGACGCTCGCGGATCTCGAGGCGTTGACGAGACCGCTCGAGGCTGCAGGCCCCGCCGCCCTTCAAGCGAGCGCGGGACAACCCGCGGCGGAGCCGATCGACTTTCCAAAGTGGAATCAGGCGCTGCCCGCGCGCGCACTCAGGCGCGCGAGCCTGCCGACGTGGATTCTCCCGCTCGGGCGGATCTTCGCTAGGGTCGACGCACGCGGTCTCGAGCACCTCGACGGCATCGAAGGCCCCGTGATCTTTGCGGCGAACCACCAGAGTCACTTCGACACGCCGGTGATTCTCGACGCGCTGCCTGCGCGATGGCGATATCGCGTCGCGCCCGCGATGGCAAAAGAGTTCTTCAAGGCGCATTTCTATCCGGATCGATTCAGCACGAGCGCGTACGTGAAGAACAGCGCGAACTACTACCTCGCGTCACTCTTCTTCAACGCGTTTCCGCTGCCGCAGCGCGAGACCGGCACGCGGCAGACGCTGCGATACATCGGCGAGCTGGTGGGCCGGGGCTCGTCGATCCTGATTTATCCGGAGGGCCGGCGAACCGAGGCCGGGGACATCGCGAAGTTCCAGCCCGGAGTCGCGATGATTGCCGCGAAGCTCGGGGTCCCGGTGGTTCCCGTACGGCTCCGTGGGCTCGACCAAATCCTGCATCACACCTGGAAGTTCCCGAAGCGCGGGCGCGCCGAGGTTTCCTTCGGCCGGCCTATATCGCTGAAGGGCAATGACTACGCCTCGCTCGCGGCGGAAGTCGAGGCGGCCGTCCGCGCATTGTGAGCCCCTGCCTCGGCTGAGTTTGCGGAACGTCTCCGTCATGTGGCACAATCTTTGATTGAAAGGAATCAAAAATAGTTGAGTAAGGACGATCTCATTGACGTGCAGGGCACCGTGGTCGCCGTCCACAGCGGCGGTTTGTACCGGGTGCAATGCGATCAAGGCCACGAAGTTCTTGCGCAGCTGAGCGGCCGCATGCGCCGGTTCCGCATCAAAGTGGTGCCAGGGGACCGGGTCACCGTGGGGGTTTCCCCCTACGATCCAGTGCGAGGCATCATCACCTTCCGCGCGCGGTAAAAATCACTGTTTTGAGCTCACACACCACACAATCACACACTCACAACCGCCGCCGGCGTCGTCCCGGCGGGCGGAGCGGCGGCGGACCGCGAACCGGATCGCCGCGATCGCACGCGCATCATCAGCACCCGGCGTCCGCGCCGAGGCCGGCGCCCGTCGCGCGGGTCCAAGCTGAATACGATGCTCGTCCGGTCGCGTTCGAGACCCTGTCGCTCGAATCGTCGCTCCTCGAGGGCGTTCGCGTCCGCGGCTTCGCGACGACGACGCCGATTCAGAGCGCCGTGATCCCGATCGTCATGGAAGGCGACGATCTGATCGGATGCGCGGAGACGGGAACCGGCAAGACGGCCGCGTTCCTGCTGCCGATCCTCAATCGCATGCTGAGAGCGCGCGCCGCGGCGCCCGACGAACGGGGCTTCACGCGCGTGCTGATCCTCGCGCCGACGCGCGAGCTGTGCGTGCAGATCGAAGACGACGTGCAGGGCTTCACGTATCACACGGATCTGACGAGCATCGCGGTGTACGGCGGCGTGCCCATGGATCCGCAAGAGCGCGCGTTGAAGGCGGGCGTCGACATCGTCGTGGCCACGCCGGGACGGCTGATGGATCACATGCGCAACGGTGCGGTCGCGTTCGACAAGCTCGACACGCTCGTGCTCGATGAAGCGGATCGCATGATGGACATGGGCTTCTGGCCCGACGTCCGCCGCATCGTGGCGGCGCTGCCGGATTCGGCGGCGCGGCAGACGCTCCTCTTCTCGGCGACGATGCCGGACGACGTGATGCGGCTGGCCGACGAGGTCGTGCGCGACGCGAAGTTCGTGCAGATCGGCGTCGCGGGCGGACCCGCGAAGAGCATCACGCACGTCGTCGAGACGGTGCCGGCGGGACAGAAAGCGGAATGGCTCGCGAAGTTCCTCCGCCGCACGGACGGGCCGGTGCTCGTCTTCGTGCGCACGAAGTCCGGCGCGGAGCGGCTCGCACGGCGGCTCGCGTCGGGCGGATTGAAGGCCGCAGCGCTCCACGCCGATCGCACGCAGGCGCAGCGCACGCAAGCGGTCGAAGGGTTCCGCAGCGGACGGTATCGCGTGCTCGTCGCCACCGACGTCGCCGCGCGCGGCCTCGACATCGACGGGATCACGCACGTCGTCAATTACGAGGTGCCGTCGAACCGTGAGACCTACGTGCATCGCGTCGGCCGGACGGGACGCGCGGAAGCGACGGGCACCGCGTTGACGCTGGCGGCGCCCGAAGAGTTGCGAGCCCTGCAGGCGCTGCAGCGTTCGTTCGGCATCGAGCTGCAAGGATGAAGCTCAGGACATGATGGACGACACCAAATTCGGTCCGGCCGCTTCGTGGCAGGAACCGCCCGCCGATGGCGTCGAGCCGGCGAGCGCGGTGCCCGCGCAGGATGTCGAGCCGGCGGCGTCGCCCGCCGAGGAGAAGTTCCAGTCGTGCCGATGGCGCGCCACGCCGGATGCCGGCGCGTTCTGCACGCATCGCGACGTTCTGCCGTTCGCGGGGAAAGAGGGCTTCAAGCCCGAGTCGTGGTGCCCGGAGTGCGCGTTCTACAAGCTTCGCCGCACCCCGAAAAAGCGCGAGCGGTCGGACTACATGTACTGACTAGTCGGCGAATTCTCGCGCAAGATCCGCCCACTCTCCTTGCGGCGCGAGATCCTGATAGGCCTTCCAGTGCGGCTTCGCTTCCGGTGAGTGTCCGGTCTTCTCCAGCGTCACTGCCAGATAGAAGTGCGCGTCCGCGTACATCGGGTTCAGCCGCACGGCGCCGCGATAGCACGTAAGCGCGTTCGGGTACCGGCCGAGATCGTGATGGATGTTGCCGAGGTTGAAGTACGCCTCGAAGCAATCCGGATCGAGTCCGATCGCTCGCTCGTAGAGCGCCTGCGCCTCGATCATTTCGTCTCTCGCGTAATGGATGTTCGCGAGGTTGACGATCGCCGGCACGAGATCGGGATCGATCACGAGCGCTTTGCGATACGCGGCCGCCGCGCCCTCCATGTTCCGCTCGTCTCCATCGTCGAGCCGTGAGCCCTCGATGAAGTACTTCGCCGAGAGCGCCGTCTGCGGGTCGGTGAACGGGAACGAGTGCGTCGTTCCGGAGCTCGCCGGCAGCGGCGGCGCGCTGGCGATCCCGAGCGACGCGCCGCGGCGCCCCTGAAGCGCGACGACTTTCGCGCGCGGCGTGTCCGATGCCGCATGGAAGTCGAATTCGAGCTGACCCTGCCGCTCCGCGAGCAATCCCCTCAGTACGACTTTCAGCGGCGTGCCGCGCTCCAGCTCGCTCGCGACGTGCTTGATCGTGAGGAGATCACGGAACGTGTACTCGCGCTCGGCGCGAGGCGCGCCGCTCTGCCGAAGCAGACCCCACTTCTCCAGATAGCGAAGATGATTCTCGGTGACGGTGGGATAGAGACTGCGGAGGTCCCGCAGACCGTACGGTCCGCCGGGTCCGCTGACGGATGACGGCGACGACGTCATTGCTTCCGCGAAGATGCGCGAGATGGCGCGGATTGTCAAGAGGGAAGCTATACAATGAGCGCGATGTTACTGGCCGGCGACATCGGCGGGACGAAGACGCTGCTCGGTCTTTTCTCGCCGGCATCGGAGCGGCCATCGCCGATCGAAGTCGGCGAGTTCGTCACGCTCGAATACGACGGGCTCGAGCCGATGATGCGCGAGTTCCTCAGCGCGTGGAAGGTCGAGCCGCGCACGCTGGCGGCGACGTGCATCGGCGTCGCGGGCGCGGTGACGGATCAGATCGCGCGGCTCACGAACGTGCCGTGGCTCGTCGATGCGGACGCCGTCGCGAGCGCGCTCGGCCTGCGGCGATCGCTGCTCGTCAACGATCTCGAGGCGCTCGGCTACGCCGTGCCCGTTCTCGAATCGGACGAGCTCGCCGTTCTACAGCAAGGCATTGCCGTGCCGGGCGGCAACGCCGCCGTGATTGCGGCGGGAACAGGGCTGGGCATCGCGATGATTCACGAGGTCGACGGACGATGGGTGCCCGTCGCCTCCGAGGGCGGCCATGCGGACTTCGCGGCGCGCACGGAGCGCGAGCTGGATCTCGTCCGCGATCTCACGCGCGTGTTCGGACGCGTCGCGGCGGAGCACGTCATCTCCGGGCCTGGACTCGTCAACGTCTACCAGTTCGCGCACCGGGCGTTCGGCACGGGGCCGATGATCACGCCGAACACGATTGCGCCCGCGCGCCTGTGCAGCGGCGTCGGTCCGGAGCGCACGCCCCTCAATGATCTGCCCGGCCGCATCTATGAATCGGCGCGCGAGCGCCGCTGCCCGCAGTGCGTCGAGGCCTTCGAGATGTTCCTCTCCGCGTATGGATCGGAGACCGGCAACCTCGCGCTCCGCGCGTTCGCGACAGCGGGTGTCTACGTCGGCGGCGGCATCGCGCCCAAGATTCTCCCCGAGCTCGAGTCCGGCGTCTTCATGCAAGCGTTCCGCTCGAAGGGCGTGATGACGGATCTCGTCGCGACGATTCCCGTGTCCGTGATCCTCAACTCCGACGCGGGTCTGGTCGGCGCGGCGATGAAGGCGATGGAGCTCGCGAATTCCAGCTAGGAAGAAGGCCGAGCGAACAGCGCCCCGCCGAATTCTCGCGCCGTCGCGAAGCGATCGGACGATGACGGCTTCAGCGCGCGGAGTATCGCGGCTGCCGCCGACGGCGGAAGCGTCGGCTGCTTCGCGGATGGATCGGGAGGATCGCCGCGCAGCATGTTTCCCAGCAGCTCCGGCATCGAGCCGCCGTCGTACGGCAGCGTGGCGGTCGCCATCTCGTACGCGAGCACGCCCATCGTGAAGACGTCGGAACGAACGTCGGCGCTCTTTCCCGTCAGAATCTCCGGCGCGGTGTAGCGCAGCTCCGTGTCCGCGAGCCCGACGCCGCGGAGCGTTTGATCCTGGAGCGTCGCCAGGAGATCCTGCGCCTGCCAGATTCCCGCGCTCGAGATCAACAGGCGCTCGCCGTCATCGTCCGTCGTGACGCGCATGATGTCGGGGCTGACGCCGCACAACAGTCCTTTTCGCCCGTGGAGCACGCGCGCGGCCTCGATCAGCTCCGCGAGGAAGGGCTGCAGGCGCGTCCACGGCATCGCGCCCGCCGCCGCCATCAGCTCGCGAAGGCTCTGCCCTTCGATGAAGTCGGTGACGAGATACACGAAGTCCGATTCCTCGCCGTAGTCGCGGACCTGAATGATCGACGGGTGCGCGACCTGCAGCGTCTGCGCCTCGCGCATGAAGCGCGCGCGCGCGCCTTCCCAGTTGCGCTGCGTGTCGCGCCGCAGCAAACGAATCGCGACCGGATGTCCGAGCGCGCGATGCGTGCCCTTGTAGACGATGCTGCCGAGCCGGCCGCGGCCGATGCGGTCGCCGAGCTCGTACGTGCCGACGAGGCCGCTCATCGTCTGCGTGTTTCGCATCGACGTCGTCGACTGACCGTGCCCTCCGAGCAGCGCCTGCCCGAAATCTCCGATCGACGCCCACCGTTCGCTGGGACGCTTCGCCAGCGCGCGCGACACGGTCAGCTCCAGCCACGCGGGCACGTCGGCCACGATATCGGACAGCCGCGGGATCGGTCCGTTCAAATGCGCGTTCAGGAGCGACATCGTGTCCGCGGCCTCGAACGGCGGACGCCCCGTCAACATCTCGAACACGACGGTGCCCATGCTGTAGATGTCGGACGGCGCGTCGACGACGCCGCCGGTCAATTGCTCGGGCGACGCGTAGGCGACGGTGCCGAGGAACTCCTGCGGACCGGTCAATCGCGTCTCGTCCGTGTCGCGCAGGTTCGCGAGGCCGAAGTCGACGATTTTGTAGACGCGCTGATTCGGCGCGAACTCGTGCGCCACGATGTTCGCCGGCTTCAAGTCGCGATGGATGATCCCTTGATCGTGCGCGAACTGCAGCGCCGTGCAGAGCGGTGGGACGATCGTCTGCACGTCCGCGACGCTCATGCGCCCTCTCGCCGCGAGCTCGTCGCGAACGGACGGTCCGCTCAGGAGCTCCATCACGAGAAACGGACGCTTCTCGTCGTCGACGTTGAAGTCCAGGATGGAGACGATGTGAGGATGGCGCAGCCGCGCGCTGGCGCGGCTCTCGCGGAAGAAGCGATCGCGAGGGCCCTGCCCACCGTGATCGCCGCGGACGATCTTGATCGCGACCTCGTCGCCGAGGAGCGTGCGCCGCGCCCGATAGACCGCTCCCATGCCGCCTTCCGCGAGGAGGCTCAGAATCTCGTAGCGCTCATCGAGAATTTGGCCGGGAGACAGCACGAGCCATTAAAGCACGGTTCGTGTGTTACCTTGTCCGCATGCTCTCACTGTTCGCGGCGCTCATCGCTCTCGCAATCGCGCAGGCGCCCGCAAAGACGGCGGTTTGCGCGAACATCTGGAACGGACGCACGGCCGAAGTCGAGGAGTTCCTCCGGACCGCCAAGGTCGAGAAGGTCGCGGAAATCCCGATCGGCGTCACGCGTCCACAGCGCGCGTATCTCGCGCCCGGCGGGATCGCGCGATCGTTCGCCTGGAAGCCGCTCAAGCCGGGGATGCGCGACGGCTACTTCGAGAGCTACAAGTCGGAGATCGCCGCGTACGAGCTCGACAAGCTCCTCGGGTTGAGCATGGTCCCCGTCGTCGTCGAGCGCGAGGTCAATCACGAATCGGGCGCGGCGGTGCTGTGGCTCGAAGGCGTTCGCTCGTGGGAGACGGTCCTGCCGCTGCCGAAGCCGGCGACGTGGGGACACCAACTCGCGCGGATGAAGATGTTCGACGATCTGATCGGCAACAGCGATCGCAACAAGGGCAACCTGCTCGTCGACGACGAGTGGCACCTGTTCCTCATCGATCACTCGCGCGCGTTCGTGACCGACCTGAAGCTGCCGCAGGAGCTGCAGAACATCGATCGGCGGCTCTGGGAGCGGATGCTGGCGCTCGACGAGCCGACGCTGAAGGCGAGCCTCGGCAAGTGGCTCGACAGCCGTCAAATCCCGTCGCTCCTCCGGCGGCGCGACGCCATGAAGAAAAAGATCGACGCGCTCGTCGCCAAGGGCGGCAACGCCGTCTTCTTCTGAGCGCCGTCAGGATTTCTTCGATCCCACCACGAGGAGCGCGATGCCGGCGATGACGGCGACGCCCCCGATGACCGGCGGGAGCGGCAGCGTGCGATGCCGTTCCGCGGTCGCCTCGATCGGACCGATGTCGAGGACTTTCTCACGTGTGGTGTAGGAGATCCCGCCGTACGCCAGCGAGATCACGCCGAGCACGATCAGGACGATGGCTGCGATCTTCATCACGTCAGCGTCTGCAAAGCTGAGGCCGGGTAAGACCTGACTCAGACTTGACTCAGACTTGACTCAGACACCGTGATTCGTTCCAGATCCGCCGGTTTGTTGGGGTTGCTGCGGCGCAAGCACTTTGACCTGAGTCTGACTCGAGTCTGAGTCGAGTCTGAGTCAAGTCTGAGTCCCTAGCGGAAAATGCCGCGGATTCTACGGCCGAGGTTGGAGAGAATTCCTTCGACCGCGCGGCGGACCTGCTGCTTCATGCTGCCCTCGTGGACGGGACACAGCCGTCCGGGCGCTTGGTCGTCCGACTTGAGGTATTCCGTGTACGTCGGACAGCCTTCCACCGGGCGCAAATATGACACCCGGCACAACGTGACTTCCTGCAGGCTGACCGGCGGATCGAAGGCGCCGGGAATGCGCGTGCGGGTCGACCGGCGCATGAAATCCGTCCAGATCGGCGCCGCGTACCGCGATCCGTACGCGTCGCGGCCGATCGGCTTCGGCTGATCGAATCCCACCCACACGCCGACGACGAGGTTCGACGAAAACCCGACGAACCATGCGTCCTTGAATTCGTTCGTCGTGCCGGTCTTCCCTCCGACCGGAAAGCCGATGCCCGCGCGGCGCACGGACGAACCGGTCCCGCGATCGATCACGTCGCCGAGCATCGACACCATCTGAAACGCGCTCTGCACCGAGATGACGCGTTCGCTCTCGACCGGATTATCGAGCGCGATGCCGCCGTCGGCGTCGAACACGCGAACGATCCCGCGCGGCACGACCGCGAGGCCGCCGTTTGGAAACGTCGCGTACGCCGCCGTCAACTCGAGCGGCGTGACGAGGCCCGTGCCGAGCGAGAGCGACGGCACGTCCGGCATGTCGCGCAGGCCGACGTGAGACGCGAGCCGCAGCACGGGACGCGAGCCCACTTGCTGCTGCAGCACCGTCGCCGCGCGATTGTTCGATTCGAGGAGCGCCGCGCGCAGCGTCAACACGTCGGGCGTGCTGCCGTCGGCATTCCGCGGCGACCACTCGTCCGGCCCTTGAGGCTGAATCGTCGTCAGCCCCTGGATCGTGGACACCGGCGAGTAGCCGTGCTCGAGCGCCGCCGCATACAGGAACGGCTTGAAGGCGGATCCCGGCTGACGGCGGCTGCGAGCCGCCCGGTTGAACTGCGATTCGGCGAAGTCTCGCCCGCCGACGATCGCGAGGATGTTGCCGTTGCGCGGATCGATGGCGACGAGCGCCGCCTGCAGGTCCGGCTGATTGAATCGCGCGAGCCCCGCGCGCACCGACTGCTCCGCCGCGTCCTGCAGCGCCGGCACGAACGTCGTCCGCACCTCCCAGTCCGGCGGATGATCGCCGCCGAAGCGCTCGCGGAACAACTGGCGCAAAAACTCCTTCGCGTAGCCGCCGCGAGGATCGGCGGCGCCCGGGAACGGGCGAACGCGAATGCTCGTGCGGATCGCTTCCCGTTCCTGCGATTCGGTGATGAATCCCTCTTCGCGCATGCGCGTGAGGACGACGCGGCTTCGCGCCAGCGCGCCGTCGAGATTCGACCAGGGCGACAGGGTGGCGGGCGCGCGCGCGAGGCCGGCGATCAACGCGCACTCCGCGAGATTGAGTTGCTCGACCGGCCGGCCGAACAAATGCCGCGACATCGTCTCGACGCCGTAGACGCCGGCGCTGAGGTAGATCCGGTTCAGATACAGCTCGAGGACCTGATCCTTCGTGAGCTGACCGTCGATCATCATCGCGATCGCGGCCTCGCGGATCTTGCGGCCGTAGGTCTTCTTGTTCGACAGGAACAGCGTCCGCGCGAGTTGCTGCGTCAACGTACTGCCGCCTTCGACGGTCCCTGGCGATCGAAGATTCCTGAAGGCGGCGCGGCCGAGCGCGATGGGATCGATTCCGGGATGCGAATAGAAACGGTGGTCCTCGATCGCGATGAACGCGTGCTGCAGGTGCGCGGGGATCTGATCGAGGGGAACGTCGCGGCGGTGCTCGTCCATCCTGAACCAGCGCTGTCCATCCGCCGCGAGGAACCACGTATCGCCGACGCCGCGCGTGAGCCGGTGGACCGCATATGCCTGGCGCAGCAGCCACGTCACCGACACGACCGACGCGATGACGAGGACGGCGAACACGCCGGCGGCGATGCGATCGCGAACGGCGCGCGTCATCACGATCGAACCGTGCGCGGACGGCGCCGCGCGTGAAGGACGATCGAGAGCGCGAAGTAGTAGAGCGGAAAGACGAGCGAGGCGGCGAAGAGAACGCGCGGCACGTCCGGCATCAACAGGATCATCGCGACGACCATCGCCGCCCAGATCGCGCCAAGCGTCAACGTCAAGCCGCGCAGCTCGGGCGTTCGCGTCGGGTACACGTAGCCGATCCTCCAGAACACGAGGGCGCTCAGCGCCAGCAGCACGACGTCATTGGCCGGCGACCCGAATGCCCCGATGTGCAGATAGAGCGCCACGATGTTCCAGTACGAGGGAAAACCCGTGAAAAAGTGATCGTCGGTCTTCGCGTCGGCCGACGAGAACCCGTAAAGGCTGCTCAACAACGCCGCGGAACACGCAACCACCGATGCCTCCCCCGCATGATAGAGGAGCAGCATCGGGAGAAAAACGAACGTCAGGTAGTCGACGATGTCGTCGAGGCGCGCGCCGTCGACGGACGGGAGGCGCGCTTTGACGCGAAAACGGCGCGCCAGCACCCCATCCGTAGCGTCGACGAGCGTGGCCGCCGCCATCCAGAGAAAGGCATCGCGATAGCGCTCGCCAAACACCGCAATGACGCCGAAAAACGCGGCGAGTGCGCCAAGGGCAGTGTAGAGGTGGACGAGCCAGGCCGAAAAAAGGTTCATGCGGGTTGCTGTCGTGCTGTCGCTCGTGTACACTTAAAGGTGCATTCCACCCCCAGCGGAGTGTCCTTAACTTCAATCTAACTAAGTCGGCTGCCGAAGTGCCGGGCGCAGGCCTGCGCGCGCCGCCGCTCCGCGAAACGGAACGCCTCTGTGGACTTTGCTCGCTTTCGACGACCGCGCGTTCTCATCATTGCTGCCGTCCTGGTCTCGCTGACCATCGCCGGGGCCATCTATTACGCGCGCCGCGCGCCGGCCGATCCACCGCTCGCCTTCTCGGAGTTCCTCAAGGCGGTCGACGCCGGCAACGTCACGGCCGTGACCTTCGCCGATCGCGCGCTCGAGGTCACGCTTCGAGACGGCCGCGTCACGCACACGATCGCGCCGCCAGATTTCCTCACGTCGAACGCGACGTTCATCAACGATCTCTACCGCCGGAGCATCCGCGTGGACGTGACCGCGTCGGCCGAACCCGGCTCGCTCAGCTGGAGCGCGATGGTCTTCGCGGCCGGCTTCCTGGCCCTGCTGGCGTTCACGGTCTATCGGACCACGGCTGGCCGCATTCCGTCCATTTCCGGCCGTGCCCGGGTCGCCGAGCACGGCGAGCACGTCATCACGTTCCAGGATGTCGCCGGAGTCGACGAAGCCAAGGACGAAGTCAAGGAGATCGTCGACTTCCTGCGCGAGCCGACGCGCTTCTCGTCGATTGGCGGACGCATTCCGAAGGGCGTCCTCCTCGTCGGTCCGCCGGGAACCGGAAAGACGCTCCTCGCGCGATCGATTGCGGGCGAGGCAGGCGTGCCGTTCCTCTTCGCGAGCGGATCGGATTTCGTCGAGATGTACGCCGGCGTCGGCGCGTCGCGCGTGCGCCGTCTCTTCCGGGATGCGCGGCGCCATCCGTCGTGCATCGTGTTCATCGACGAGCTCGATGCGGTCGGACGAAGCCGCGGCGGCAATTCGCTCAGCCACGAGGAACGCGAGCAGACGCTGAACCAACTGCTCGTCGAGATGGACGGCTTCGAGCCGCATCGCGGCATCGTCGTGATCGCCGCCACGAACCGCCAGGACATCCTCGATCCGGCGCTCCTGCGCCCGGGCCGGTTCGATCGTCAAGTGACGGTCGGCAATCCCGATCTCAGAGGACGCGAGGCGATCCTTCGCGTCCATACGCGCAAGATCTCCGTCGATGCCAACGCGGATCTGCGGTCGATCGCGCGCGGCACGCCCGGCTTCTCCGGCGCCGATCTCGCGAACCTCGTGAACGAAGCGGCGCTCCTCGCCGGCCGCGCCGGACGGCAGCTCGTCGTCGACGAGGATCTCCAGGAAGCGCGCGACAAGGTTTTGATGGGCGTCGAGCGGCGATCGGTCGCGCTGAGCGAGTTGGATCGCGTCAACTGCGCCTACCACGAGGCGGGCCACGCCGTCGTCGCGGCGCTCGTGCCCGGAGCGGATCCGCTGCACAAGGTCACGATCATTCCTCGCGGGCGCGCGATGGGCGTGACGATGCAATTGCCCGAGGAGGATCGGCACACCTACACGAAGGGCTTCCTCGAGACGCAGGTCGCCGTGCTGATGGGCGGACGCGTCGCCGAAGAGATGTTCATGAACCACATGACGAGCGGCGCCTCGAACGACATCGAGCGCGCGACCGACATCGCGCAGCACATGGTGTGCGAGTGGGGCATGTCGGATCTCGGTCCGCTCGCCTACCGCAAGCCGGGCAACGCGTTCGAGGGCGATCGCGCGCATGGCATCAGCGAGGCGACGGCGCAGCGCGTGGACGAGGAAATCCGCCGCGTGATCATCGGCGGATACGACCGCGCGCGCGACGTGATCGATCGCAATCGCGAGGCCGTCCGCCTGCTCGCGGAAGCGCTGCTCGATCAGGAATCGCTCGAAGCCGACGAGATCCGCGCGCTGCTCGACAAGGCTGGCGCGCGCCAGGTCTGACCGACGCATAATACGGGGCGCATGGCCCCGCCCGCCGAACCGGTCCGCCTCGGACGCCTCTCCGCGTTCGCCTGGTGCGTGATCGTTGTCGCCGCCCTCTCGGTGGTCTACGCGATCATCGACGTCGCGTTCGTGCGGCCGTATCTCTGGCCCGCGGGCGTCGGCGCGACGTATCAAGCCGACACGTCTACCGATACCCCGCTCAAAGCGCGTCCGCCCAGCGTCGGCAAGATGGGGCTGGTGTCGTCTCCCGTCAGCGGCGTCAGCGTCGGCGGATCCGCCTGGAATGCGGGCGTTCGCGACGGCGATGTGGTCAGCGGCATCACGCGACCTGGCGAGAGACCACCGCCGGTCATCGGCAGCCAAAGCAGCGAACAATCCGCGATGTTGGAATGGCGTCGACGCTACGCGATGGGTGTCGACGGCCCGGTCGAGTGGAGCCTGCAGTCTCGAGCGGTGACGATCGAGCGTTTGCCGGTCTGGCGAGCGAACGCCGACGGCTGGAACCGGCGTCATGTCGGCATGATCGTG
The DNA here is from genome assembly GCA_036556425.1 of Vicinamibacterales bacterium. Lineage (GTDB taxonomy): Bacteria > Acidobacteriota > Vicinamibacteria > Vicinamibacterales > 2-12-FULL-66-21 > DATBJJ01. Next base: position 45,794 of record DATBJJ010000044.1, on the reverse strand, counting down.
CAGACGCTCGTATTCGTCTCCGCGGCCGTGATCCTGCTGCTGATGCGCAGCTACGATCTCACCGCCGGGCTGTGCGTGCTCGCGCTCGCCTTCAGCGGCGTCGCTGGCGCCGGCCCGCTGTTCGGCTCCGAATTCGGTCTCCCGCTCGGCCGCGTGCTGACGATCGTCGGGTGGCTCGCGGGCCCGCTCGCCTTCCCGACGATCGCGCTCGCGATCATGTATTTCCCGTCGCGATCGCAGCTGCTCGATCGCTTTCCGTGGGTGCACGCGGTGCCGCTTGTGGCCGCGATTCCGTTGATCGTCCCCGCGCTGGGTACGTCGGCGTTTCTCGTCGGCATGGACGCCGCGCTCCCGCTCGCCGTGTGGGACGCGACACACCCGCGCGTGTTCTACGCCGCGTTCGCGTCCTCGTTGGCGATCAACATCCTGGCGATGCTCGAAGGTACGTTTCGCTACAAGCTCAATCACAACGCGAACGAGCGCCGGCGCATTCGCATGGCGCTCTACACCGCGGTCCCGGGCATCCTCGCGTATGCCGTTCGCGACGGCGTTCCCATCGTCGCGAACCTCTCCGGCTTCGCGAGTCCCAACTATCCGACGCCGATCCTGGTCTTGCTCCATGTTCTCATCCTGCTGCCGGCCTTCGGCGTCGTCTATGCGGTGGGCGTGGCGCAGGTGCTCGGCCCGCGTGTCGTCCTGCGCCGCAGCCTCCAGTACGCACTCGCAAACAAATCGCTGACCGTCCTGATGTTTCTTCCCGCGATCGCGCTGACGATTTCGCTCGTGCGCGAGCGCGACCGGTCGCTCGCGCAGATCGCCTCCGGCGGGTCGGTGTTCTATGTCCTGCTGATTGCCGCGTCGGGGATCACGTTCACGTATCGCGAGCGCGCGCGGCAGTGGCTCGATCAGCGCTTCTTCCGCGAGGAGTACGACGCGCGAAAGATCCTGTTGTCGCTCGCGAGCCGCGTGCGCTTCGAGACCGATCCGGCGGATCTCGCGAGCATGGTCGTGAATCAGCTGGACGAGGCGCTGCATCCGCTGATGATTGCAATCCTCGTCAGCGGAATCGAGGACGGCAGGCTCACGCCGGTGACCGTACTGCACGGCAGCGCGGAGCCGCTGCCGCTCGACGGCGGCCTCGTCTCGATGCTGCGATGGTCGGACGAGCCGCTCGAAATCGTGCTGAACGATCCGCGATCGCCCGCGCGCCGATTGCCGGCGGAAGAACGGGAGTGGCTCGAGTGCACGGGCGCCGCGCTGCTCGTGCCGGTGCTCGGCCAGGATCGATCGCTCGTCGCGATGATCGCGTTGGGGGAGCGGCGATCCGAAGAGGCCTACACCGCCGAGGATCGGCAGCTCCTGGCCAGCATCGCGGCGCAGATGGGGCTGGGCTTCGACGTCGCGCGCCTCCGGCGCGGAGCGAGGGCGACGCCGTCCGGCGATGCGGACTCCACGCGGATTGCCGCGCGGATCGATCCGATGACCGAATGCCCGCGATGCGGACGCTGCGAGGAATCGGGCGTGAAGGTCTGCCCCTCCGACGGCGCGGAGATGCGCTCGGTCCCCTTCGTGCCGCGCACCGTCGACAACAAATACCGGATCGAGCAGCTCCTCGGACGCGGCGGCATGGGCGCCGTGTATCGCGCGCGCGACATGCGGTTGGATCGTCTCGTCGCGCTGAAGGTCGTGCGCGCCGAGCTGCTCGGCGATCCCGAAGCGCGGCGCCGGTTCCGGCGCGAGGCGCAAATCGTCGCGCGCCTCCAGCATCCGTCGATCGTGGCGGTCTTCGACTACGGCACGTTCCCCGACGGCGGCGCGTATCTCGTGATGGAGCTCGTGCGAGGCGAAGATCTTCGCCGGATGCTCCAGCGCCAGGGGCGATTGGACATCGGCGAATCGATGCCGATTCTCGAGGCGGTCTGCGCGGCAATCGGCGCGGCGCATCGCGAAGGCGTGCTCCATCGCGACCTGAAGCCGGAGAACATCCTGCTGCCTGGCGGCGGCGCGCCGGCGAAGGTGCTCGACTTCGGCGTGGCGAAGATCGTCGGCGAGGACCGCCGCGAGGACAGCACGACCGAGGGAGGCATGACCGAGGCGCATACGGCGCTCACGGCCGCCGGCATGATCGTCGGAACTCCGGCGTACATGGCGCCGGAGCAGTTCGCCGCCGCGCCCGCGGACGCGCGCACCGACGTCTTCAGCTTGGGCGTGATCGCCTATGAGATGCTGTCGGGCCAGCTGCCGTTCGGCCGTGGCACGCTCGCCGACGTGGTGCTCGCGCAATCGCGCGGCGTTCCGGCGATGCCGCCGGACATCATTCCGCGACCGGCCGAACGCGCGATCCGCACGGCGCTCGACGCCGATCCGGATCGACGCCCCGGCTCACCGCAGGCGTTCGCGACGATGCTCGCGGCTGCGCTCGAGGATGCGTGAGCGCACGCGCAGGCAGCTCGTCTCGCCGAAGCGCTGGAAGCGCGAAGGCGGATCAGCTGGTCTTGAGGCGCTTGTCGATTTCGGCCAGGGCGGCCTGAATCTGCTGCTTGCGCACGGGGTGCGTGGTCGCGCTGGCCTGACTCTCGAGCTCGGCGCGCGCGAGGCGCAGCGACTCGATGGCGCGTGTCCGCTCGGGATCCGGCGCCGGTTGCGCGCTCGCGCGCCGACGGCGCTCGGCTTCCCGCTCTTCCATTTGCTCCTGGATTCTCGCGTCCGCGTCGACCAGGCCTTCTCCGGAATCACCCATAGTCAATGTCGAATGCTGAAGTGAACAGTCGAGTACAAGGGACCGACAGTCAATTCTGCATGATTCAGGCCTCTACAGCAATCTTCTTCGGGCGCGGCACATAAAATAGAACCGTGGACCGCAGCGCTGACGTTCTCGGACGCTTCCATCCAGCCGTCGCGGATTGGTTTCGGGAATCGTTTCCCTCGCCGACGCCGCCGCAAGTGCTCGGCTGGCCCGCGATCGCCGGGGGGCAGTCGACGCTGATCCTCGCGCCGACGGGCAGCGGGAAGACGCTGACGGCCTTCCTCTGGTGCATCGACCGCCTCATGTTCGAGCCGGCGCGCGGCGGGGAGCCGCGGTGCCGCGTCATCTACATCTCTCCGTTGAAGGCGCTCGCGATCGACATCGAGCGCAACCTCCGCGCGCCGCTCGCGGGGATCGCGAACCGCGCCGCCGCGCGGGGCGACGCGCATCGCACGCCGTCGATCGCGGTGCGCACCGGCGACACGCCGGCGATCGAGCGCGCGCGCTTTCAGCGCGATCCCGCCGAGATCCTGATCACGACGCCGGAGTCGTTGTATCTGCTCCTGACGTCGAACGCGCGCGAGGCGCTCCGCTCGGTCGAGACCGTCATCATCGACGAGATTCACGCGCTCGTGCCGACCAAGCGCGGCGCGCACCTCGCGCTGTCGATCGAGCGTCTCGAGGCGAATCGCGCCGCGGGATCGCCGCCGCTCCAGCGCATCGGTCTCTCCGCGACACAGCGTCCGCTCGACGAGGTCGCGCGATTCCTGGGCGGCGCCGCGAAGGCGGGCGCCGCGCGCGAGGCCGATCGCAACGCGGATGCGATCGTGCACGACGAGTTCTCCACGGCGGCCGGCGCAGCTCCGGAGTACCGGCCGGTCACGATCGTCGACACGTCCGCGAAGAAGCGGCTCGATCTTCGAATCGACGTGCCGGTCGAGGACATGGCGAAGATCGGCCAGCCCGAAGAGATTCCGAGCGGTCCGGCCTCGCAGGGCGCCGTGCGCTCGTCGATCTGGACGGCAATCCATCCGCGCCTCCTCGAGCTGATACGCGCGCATCGATCGACGCTCATCTTCGTCAACAGCCGCCGCATCGCGGAGCGTCTCGCGAGCGCGCTGAACGAGCTCGCGGGCGAGACGCTGGTCCGCTCGCACCATGGATCGCTCGCGCGGCCGCAGCGCATCGAGGTCGAGGATCGCCTCAAGGCGGGCCAGATTCGCGGCCTCGTCGCCACCTCTTCGCTCGAGCTCGGCATCGACATGGGCGCCATCGATCTCGTCATCCAGATCGAGGCGCCGCCGTCGGTCGCGAGCGGCATGCAGCGCATCGGTCGATCCGGACACACGATCGACGCCGCCAGCCGCGGCGTCATCGTCCCGAAGTTCCGCGGCGACCTCGTTGCGTGCGCGGCGGTCACGCGCGCGATGCACGACGCGCGCATCGAGGCGACCCGCTATCCGCGCAACCCGCTCGACGTCCTCGCGCAGCAGATCGTCGCGATGGTCTCGATGGACGTATGGCCGGTCGATCGGATGTACGACGCGGTGCGCCAGGCGGCGCCGTTCGCGGACTTGAGCCGGAGCGTGTTCGACGGCGTCCTCGACATGCTCTCGGGGCGCTATCCATCGGACGACTTCGCGGATCTCCGCCCGCGGTTGACGTGGGATCGCTTGCAGCACACGCTCACCGCGCGCGAGGGCGCCAAGCGGGTGGCCGTGATCAACGGCGGAACGATTCCCGATCGCGGCCTCTACGGCGTGTTCTTGACCGGCGAGCGCGGTCCCGGCGCGCGCGTCGGCGAGCTCGACGAGGAAATGGTCTTCGAGAGCCGCGTCGGCGAGACGTTTCTCCTTGGCGCGTCGACGTGGCGCATCGAGCAGATCACCCACGATCGCGTGCTCGTCTCCCCCGCGCCGGGCGAACCGGGCAAGATGCCGTTCTGGCGGGCGGACGCGGTCGGGCGTCCGCTCGAGCTCGGCCGCGCCGTTGGCGAGCTGGTTCGCACGCTCGTCGAGATGCCGCCGGCCGCCGCGGTGCAGCGTCTGGTTCGCGATCACGATCTCGACGCGCAAGCCGCCGAGAACCTGGTGCGATATCTCTCGGATCAGATCACGGCCGCTGGCGCGGTTCCCGACGATCGCACGATTCTCATCGAGCGGTGCCGCGACGAGCTCGGGGACTGGCGAATCTGCGTTCTCTCTCCCTTCGGCGGACGCATCCACGCCCCGTGGGCCATGGCCGTCGTCGAACGCGCTCGCGCGGAAACGGGGCTCGACATCGAGACCATGTGGACCGACGACGGGTTCGTGGTGCGGTTTCCCGAGACCGACGAGCCGCCCGATCCGAAGTTGATGGTGCCGGCTTCCGAGGAAGTCGAAGCGCTCGTGCTGCGTCAGCTCGGGGGCACGGCGATGTTCGCGGCCAAGTTCCGAGAGGCCGCGGGCCGCGCGCTGCTCCTGCCGAAGCGGCGGCCCGGTGGACGCAGCCCGCTCTGGCAGCAGCGCAAACGGGCGGCCGATCTCCTGTCGGTCGCGTCGCGATACGGATCGTTCCCGATGCTGCTGGAAGCGTATCGCGAATGTCTGCGCGACGTGTTCGACATCCCGGCGCTCGTCGAGACGCTGCGGAAGATGGAGCGCCGTGAAATTCGCGCGGTGACGGTCGATTCAACGCTCGCCTCGCCGTTCGCGGCATCGCTGCTCTTCGGCTACGTCGCGAACTATTTGTACGACGGCGACGCGCCGCTGGCCGAACGGCGCGCGCAGGCGCTGTCGATCGATCAAGCGCAGCTGCGCGAGCTCCTCGGCGAGGCAGAGCTTCGCGATCTGCTCGACGCCGACGCCATTGCCGACGTCGAAGCGGCCCTGCAGCAGCGCCTCGAGGATCGCCGCGCGCGCACGATCGACGGCGTTCACGATCTGCTCTTGCGGCTCGGCGATCTGTCGGCCGATGAAATCGCCGCGCGATCGATCGTTCACGCGGAGCGCGCGATCGCGGATCTCGTCCGCGAACGCCGGATCGTGCCGGTCACGATCGCGGGCACGGCGCGGTTCGTGCCGGTCGAGTACGCCGGCCGTTATCGCGACGCGCTGGGCGTCCCGCTGCCGCCCGGCCTGCCCGAGTCGTTTCTCGAGCCTGTGCCCCATGCGCCGCAGGACGTCGCTCGACGCTTCGCGAAAACCCATGCGCCGTTCACGGCTGCCGACTTCGCGTCGCGCTATGGGCTCGGGCGATCGATGGCCGAAGGGCTGCTGAAAGAGCTCGCGAGCAGCGGGCGCCTCCTCGAGGGGGATTTCCTGCCCGGCGGCACCGGCCGCGAGTGGTGCGATCCCGACGTGCTGCAGACGATCCGCCGTCGATCGCTCGCGAAGCTGAGGCACCAGGTCGAGCCGGTCGACCCGCCCGTGCTCGGCCGGCTCATCACGACCTGGCAAGGCGTCGTGCGGCGCCGGACTGGGCTCGACGCGCTGCTCGATACGGTGGAGAACCTTCAGGGCGCGCCGCTCGTCGCGTCGATTCTCGAGAACGAGATCCTTCCGTCGCGGATCGACGGCTACAACCCTGCTGATCTTGACGCGCTGACCGCGGCGGGCGAGATCGTGTGGTGCGGCATCGAGCCGCTCGGCGAGCGCGACGGCCGACTCGCGTTGTATCTGACGGATCATCTCGCGAGGCTTCGGAAGCCTCCGATCGACGCCGATCTTCCCGATCGCGAGCGCGCGATTCTCGAGCACCTCGAGAACAACGGCGCGTCGTTCTTCGCGGCGGTGCACGACGCGGGGGGCGGCGGCTATCCCGGGGAAACGGTGGACGCGATCTGGTCGCTCGTCTGGCGCGGCGCGATCACGAACGACACGTTCCACGCGCTGCGCGCGTTCACGCGTCCGCCCGAGCGCCGGGGCCGCAAGCCCCGTGCGGCAGCCGCGGGATCGCGGCCGAGCTTCAGGAGCCGAAGGGTCGCACCGCCCGCGGCGGAAGGACGATGGTCGCTCGTGAGCGATCGCGTCGGCGCACCCGTCAGTCCGACCGAGGCCGCGACCGCGCTTGCGCAGCAATTGCTCTCCCGCTATGGCGTGCTCACGCGCGAAGTCGCCGCGGCCGAGGGCATCACCGGCGGATTCAGCGCGGTGTACGACGTGCTGAAGGCGCTCGAGGATGCAGGGCGGATTCGCCGCGGCTATTTCGCGAGCGGCGTCGGCGCGACGCAATTCGCGCTGCCGGCGGCGCTCGACTTGCTGCGATCGCTGAAGGAATCGCCCGACGAGCCCGAAGTCGTCGTCCTGTCGGCCACGGATCCCGCGAATCCGTATGGCACCATCCTTCGCTGGCCCGGCGATCGCGCCGAGGAGGATCGCGGACGTGGTCCGACACGCAGCGTGGGCTCGGTCGTCGTCCTCGTGAACGGCGCGCTTGCCGCCTACATCAGCCGCGGCGCGCGACAACTGTCGGTGGTCCTGCCCGAAGACGAGCCCGCGCGATCGGTCACGGCGCGCGCGCTCGCGACGCGGCTCGGGCAGCTCGCGCGCGGCGAACAGGGGCGAATGGCGCTTCTGATTGGCGAGGTCAACGGCATCCCGACCTCGGAGCATCCCCTGGCGCCCTATCTGATCGACGCGGGCTTCAGTCCGTCCGCCATGGGATTTCACATGCGTCAGCCCATAGTGAAGAGAGGAGCGTGACGAGTGACGGGGGCTGACGCCAATCACGATGGACACGAAGGCCACGAAGATCACGAAGGATCCTAAGGTGTCATCGTGTCGATCGTGGCCATCGTGTTCGTCGTGACCGCGGTAGCGTCCGCCTGGTGCGGGTGACGGATCTGCGAGCGTTGCCAATGCCGGAAGGCGACACCATCTATCGCGCCGCGGCGACGCTTCACCGCGCGCTGTCGGGCAAGCCGATCGTGCGCTTCGAGTCGGTCTTCCCTTCGCTGACGCGCGTCCACGAAGATCGCTCCCTCACCGGCGGCACTATCGACAAAGTCGAGTCGAAGGGCAAACATCTTCTCATGCACTTCTCGGCGGGAGTCGTGCTGCGCACGCACATGCGGATGAGCGGAAGCTGGCACATCTACCGTCCCGGCGAGCGGTGGCGCCGGCCGGCGCGCGACATGCGGATCGTCGTCGCCACGAGCGATTTCGTCGCGGTCGGCTTCAATATTCCAGACGCGGAGTTCATTCGCACCGAACGCGTGCGGAAGCACGAGGTGCTCGCGAAGCTCGGACCCGACGTCCTCGATCGCGGCTTCGATCGCGACGAGGCGAGGCGACGCCTTCGCGCGCGGGAGTCCTCGTCAATCGGCGACGCGCTGTTGAATCAACGCGTGCTCGCCGGCCTGGGCAACGTCTACAAATCCGAAGTGCTCTTCATGTGCGGCATCAACCCGTTCGCGCGAGTCGGGGCGTTGGATGACGCGCAGCTCGAATGTGTTGTCGACACGGGACGGAAGCTGCTCCTCACGAACGTGTCGGCGAACGTCGCGCCGATGACGACCTACGGCGGGTACCGGCGGACGACGCGACGCGCCGATCCGCGCGAGCGGCTGTGGGTGTATGGGCGCGCGCGCCTGCCATGCCGGAAGTGCGGCGCACCGATTGAGGTGCGCAAGCAAGGTGCCGATGCACGGCTGACCTATTGGTGTCCGCAGTGTCAGTCGTCGTGATCTGGATCGCGATCGCAGGCGGCGCGACCGCGGCCGCGGCGGCGCTCTACGGTCACTACCGGGTCCTCCCCGGATGGCTGACAGGACCGGAGATCTGCAGGCTCGACGACGGTGGCTGCGCGGTGCTCTTTCGCAGCCCGCGCTCGGCGCTCCTCGGCGTGCCCAATGCGCTGCTCGGTTTGATCCTGTACGGTCTGCTCGCCGTTGGTCTGATCGCGAGCGCTCCAACGTGGATCTTGATCGTCATGACGATCCCGGCGGTCGCGATGAGCGCGTTCCTCGGACGCAGCTTGATCGTCAACGGGCATCAGTGCCGGATCTGCTGGACCGGCCACATCTCGAACTTCGTTCTGTTCGTGGTGCTGGTCGCGCGAACGCTCTAGCCCGGCTTGACCGGCACGGACACGTGCAGCGTGCACCGATCCGGCGGGACGGTGCCGAGCGGAAAATAATCCTCGTAGACCGGCTCGAATGCCTTGACCGGCAGCGGATCGACGGGCGCGAGCGAATCGCCAGGGACGCCGACCGATTTGAGATCCGTGGCGTGCCGGCACGCGTCGGTCGCGCGCGCGCCGCTCCTCCGGCAGATCGCCACCTTCTCGAGGTCCGCCGGCACCTCGTACCAATCCGGCTTCGCGCCCTTGGTCGCGATCTTCATGAACCGCGCCCAGGCCGGGACCGCAACGACTCCCGCGAACCCGCCGCTCATGATCGGCGACGGCGTATCCGTCCCGAACCACACGCCGGCCAGGAGATGCGGCGTGTATCCGATGAACCACGCGTCCGAATAGTCGTCGGTCGTCCCGGTCTTTCCCGCGGACGGCAGCGAGAATCCCGCGGCGCGCGCGCCGTTCGCCGTGCCGCCCGACACGACGTCCGACAGCATGCTCGACATCAGGAACGCGTTCGTCTGGCTGATCGCGCGCGTCGTCTCGACCGGTGACGTCCAGAGAATCGTCCCATCCGGTTCGTCCACGCGCGTGATGAATCGGGGCACCGCCCGCAAGCCGTGATTCGCGAACGCGCCATACGCGGCGGTCAGCTCGAGCAGCGTGACCTCACCCGTTCCGAGCGCCAGCGACGGAACCATTGGGAGCTCGGAATCGATCCCGAAGCGGTGCGCGTAGTACACCGCGGTGCTGACGCCGACGGTTTGCAGGAGCTGCGCGGCCGCGCGATTGCTCGACACCTTCAAGGCGGAACGCAGCGTGTATTCCCGATCTTCGTGCTCTCCGCCGGGCAGCCAGGATCCTTCGGGCACGTCGACCGGCGTATCGAGGTCGCGCAGCAGCGATCCCGGTGAATACCCGCGCTCGAGGGCCGCGGCATAGATGATCGGCTTGAACGCCGATCCCGGCTGACGACGGGCCTGCGTCGCGCGATTGAACGGGCTCTCCGCGAAGCTGCGCCCGCCGACCAGCGCGAGCACGTCGCCGTTCGTGGGATCGATGGCGATGAGACTTCCCTGCAGATCTCGCGCGCGCGTGCGGCTCTTCGCGATGTCGGCGATCCGCGATCGGACGGCCTCGTCCGCGGCAAGCTGAAGGTCTGGATCGTACGTGGAGTACACCCGCAGACCGCCGCGGAGCACGCGGTCGTTGCCGAACATCGTCACGAGCTGACGCCGCAATTCTTCTTGGAAATACTCACCGCCGCCGCTGGCCGAAAGATTCACGAGCGATCCGCGCCTCCGCGCGCAGTCGGGCAACGGCGCGGCGAGCGCGGCTTCGAGATCGCGCTTCGAGAGCTTCGCCTGTTTCCACATCAGCCGCAGGACCAGGTCGCGCCGATTGCGCGCGCGATCGGGCGAGACGGTCGGCGCGTCGACCGACGGCGAACGCACGAGCGCGGCGAGCAGCGCCGCTTCGGCCGGCGCGAGATCGACCGCCGGCTTTCGAAAGTACCCCTGCGCCGCGGACTCGACGCCGTAGTGGCCGTCGCCGAAGTACACGGTGTTGAGGTACTCCTCGAGGATCTGCTCCTTCGAGTAGCGCTCCTCCAAGTGGATCGCGATCATCGCCTCTTTGATCTTCCGATCGAAGGTGCGCGCGGGGCTGAGCTGCGACGCGCGCGCGAGCTGCTGCGTGATCGTGCTGCCGCCTTGACGGATTCGACGCGCGCGAACGTTGTGCCACGCGGCGGCGGCGATGCGGACCGGATCGAGACCGTTGTGCGAATAGAAGCGGCGATCCTCCACGGCCACGATCGCGTCGCGCATGTGCCGCGACACGCGATCGAGCGGGACGTCGATGCGCTGCTCCGCGTAGAACGTGAACGCGGGCTTTCCGCGACGGTCGAGGACGATGGTGGCTTGCGCGCGCGGCGCGATGTTGGCGAGCTCCGTTGCGCGGGTCAGCTCGCGCGCGATGGCAATCGTGAACGCCGCGACTCGGTACGCCGCGTAAAAGCCGAGCGCGGCCATTACGATGACGGCAGTCGCTAGAGCTCGTCGCCGCATCCATTCAACGCAGCAACGAGGGTGCCAGCCGAACAGCCGAGTTGGCGCAGGCGAAACGTCTGGCTAAGGCCGGACGCTACCCGTTGAGATCGACGATCCGCGATGGATGTGTGTAGACGTTGAACCCCCCCTCGCGCGCGAATCCCAGGAGTGTGATGCCGGCTTCACTGGCGAGATCGATCGCGAGGCTCGACGGCGCGGACACGGCACACACGAGACCGATGCCCGCGATCCACGCCTTCTGCACGATCTCGAACGACGCGCGGCCGCTCACCGCCAACGCGAATCGATCGAGCGGCAGCCGCTCCTCGAGCAGCATGGCGCCGACGACTTTGTCGACCGCGTTGTGCCGGCCCACATCCTCGGCGCTCGCTGCGCAGTTCCCCTCGGGCGTGAAGAGTCCCGCGGCGTGCAGGCCTCCCGTTCCCGTGAACACGGTCTGACGCGCGCGAAGCAGATCCGGCAGACTCGCCGCGACCGTTTTGCTCATCGTCCAGGTCGACGCGAGCGGCATGGCGCGCGTGCGCAGCGATTCGATCGTCACGCGTCCGCACAACCCGCAGGACGAGTTCGTCATGACGTTCCGCCACTCCGCTTCGCCGGTGCGGTTGTCGAGCGCGTCGCGCGCATCGCCGAGCAGAAACACGTCCACGACGTTGTGGCGATCGGGATAATCAGGATGGCGGCAGTGCTCGACGGCGCCGAGATCGTCCGCGCTCCGAACGACGCCTTCCGAGAGCAGGAAGCCGACGGCAAGCGCGCGGTCCTCGCCGGGCGTGCGCATGATGACGGCGAACGGCTTTCCGTGCAATCGCACCTCGAGCGGCTCTTCGACGGCGGCGAGATCGTCCGACGGGCCATCCGCCGCGCGGCCCGCACGCCCGACGTGAATCACAGAGACGGTGCGGTACTGCCCCTGCGGTGGCTCCGCGCCGAGGCCAGCGGACCGCGAGCTCCGAACCGCGAGCTTCTCGCGATACGCGAAGACGCGGGCGATGAAATCCTGGAGAACCTTCGTATCGGCGAGCCGCCCCTCGTCCTCGACCGGGAGCGACGGAAATCGCTCCATGAGAGCGGCGGCGAAGAGCCCGCGGCCGTTGCGCTCGGGCGGCCCGTCGGCGCCAAAGGTCTTCACGTCCTCGACGCCGCAGCTCGGCGAGTCCTTCTTGAGGATGTATCCGGACAACTCTTCCCGCGCGAGCTCGTCGAGCCGTTGCTTCGCCCATCGATTCATGCCATCGGTGTGATCGATGCCCGTCAGCGTGGTGATCATGCGCAGCGCGCGCGATCCTTCGACGCGTACGAGCTTGAGCGTCTCGCGCGGCGTGCCCAATCCCATTTCCACTTCGGGACAGACCGGAACCCACTCGACCCGCGGGCCGAGCACGTCGGTCAACAGCGGATCGCGCTTGTGCCCGCCGTCGTATCGCACCTCCTCGCCGAGGAGACAGGCGGAGATACCGATTCGCGGCCTGGTCAGTTCCACTTGAGCCCGCGGATCTGATCGAGATTCACGTTGCCACCGCTCAGGACGCAGACCACTTTCGCGCCGCGCGGCGCTCGAATCAGGCCATCGATCACGGCGGCGACGGGCGCAGCCGCCGCCCCTTCGACGACGAGCTTCGCGTGCGACATCGTCCACAACATCGCCTCGAAGATGCGCTCGTCCGGCAGTGTGACGATGTCGTCGACGACGCGCCGTACGATCTCGAAAGTCGTCTCGCCGACTCGCTTGACGCGAAGGCCGTCGATCACGCAGTCGACGCGGTCGAGCGTCACGACGGCGCCGGCGCGCACGCTGTCGCGCATCCCCGGCGCGCCGGACGATTCGACGCCGACGATCGTCACGGCCGGTTTGAGCGCCTTCGCCGCCATCGCGATGCCGGAGATCAAACCGCCGCCGCCGATCGGCACCACGATGACGTCGACGTCCGGCCAGTCCCTGACGATCTCGAGTCCGACCGTGCCCTGTCCCGCGATGAGCTCGAGATCGTCGAAGGGGTGGATGTAGGTGAGGCCGCGGTCGCGCACGAGCTCTTTCGCCTTCTCGTTGGCTTCATCCCAGATCGTGCCGTGCAGCACGACCTCGGCTCCATAGCCGCGCGTGGCCTCCACCTTCGACGGCGTGGCGTTCGCGGCCATCACCACCACGGCCTTGATGCCGTGGATGCGCGCGGCGAGCGCCACACCCTGCGCGTGATTCCCCGCCGACGAGCAGACGACGCCTCTCCTCCGCTCGTCGTCGCTGAGGAACATGAACTTGTTCAGCGGCCCGCGGATCTTGTAGGAGCCGGTCCGCTGAAACATCTCCGCTTTCAGCCTGATGTCGAATCCGCTCAGCTCGCTCAGCGTGCGAGAGGTCAAGAGCGGCGTGCGATAGGTGTACGGAGCGACCCGCGCGAACGCCGCATCGAAGACCTCGAGGCCGAGCGGAATCGTATCGACGCTCATCGCGAGGGGCTCGAGGCGCCGGCGCCGCGTTCCGCGGTCACCATGATCTCGACGAGGCCGTCGGGCGCGACGAGGCCGCTCTGGACCGTCGCGCGCGCCGGAAACGCGGTCGTGAAGAACGGACGATACGCGTCGTTCATCGCGCCGAAGTTCGCGGCGTCGGTGAGATAGACGAGGCTGTCGACGACATCGGCGGGCGTACAACCGGCCGCCCGGAGCGCCTGGCGGATGCGCGCGAGCGTTTCGCGCGTCTGCGCCGCGACATCGCCTTTCGTCTCGGGAGTGTTCCCGAGCATGCCGGAGAGATACACGCGATTGCCCGCGCGAATCGCCGCGCTCAGGTTGGGATTCACCGGACGGCCATCCTGAATCACCTCGCGCGGTGCGGACGACGCCACGAGCGTGATCTCGACGGCATGTTGATTCGTGGCGAGGCCAGCTTTGATCGTCGCGCGCGCCGGCGGCGCCGATGAAAAGTAGCCGCGATACGCCTCGTTCATCTGCTGAAACGACGCCACATCCGGCAAGTACACTCTCGCGCTGACGACGTCCGCGTGCGTCATGCCCCCGGCTTTCAGCAGATCGCCGGCGTTGTCGAGCACGACTTTCGTTTGCGCGGCCACGTCGCCCGCGACCGGCGTGTTGTCGCGTCCGTTGCGCGAGACGAGCCCCGCGAGGAACAGCGTGTCGCCCGTTCGAATCGCGTAGCTGTATGGATTCGGCGACTTGATCCACGTTTGCGGATGAACGATCGTACGCTCCGCGCCGTTGGGAACCGCGATCATCGAGATCTCCACGAGCGCATCGGCCAGCACGAGATCGGTGACGATCGTCGTTCGCGTCGGCGGCTCCTTCGGCCAATACGTCCGGTACGCGTCGTTCATGGCCGCGAAGTCCGCCTGCGACTTCAAATACACCGTCGCGGACACGACCTGCTCCAGCGACGAGCCCGCGGCGGCGAGCACGTCCCTCAGCCGATCGAGCACGCGCCTGGTCTGCTGGCCGGCGTCTCCCTTGCCGACGATCGCGCCCGTGCCGTCTTGCGCGAGCGTGCCCGACAGGTAAATCAGTCCGCCCGCCTTAACGGCAGGGCTATACGGGCCGGCCGGCGCGGGGCCGGCGGTCACGATCTCTTTCGGTATCTGCATAGACATTCCAAGCGCGACGAAGAGCGAGGTGCGTCCGGCCAAAGCCGGAAGCCACGGTGGCATGAAAGCCATGCGCATTCGCGTCATTCTATCGCGTGTAAAATCGACGGGACTCATCCCCACGGAGGCTCCATGAATCGTCGGTTCCTATCGCTCGCCGTCGTCTCTCTCTTTCTGACATCGGCCGTAACACCGCTCGTCGCCGACGTGAAGACCCGCGAAAAGGGTCAAGTGAAGTTCGAGGGCATGCTCGGCACGATGATGCGCATGTTCGGCGGCAAGGCCGCGAGCGAGGGCATCGCGTCGACCAATGCGGTCAAGGGCAATCGGAAGGCGACGGTGAACGACTCGAACGGCCGGATCGTCGACCTGGGCGAGGAGAAAGTCTACGACCTCGACATGAAGAAGAAGGAATACACGGTCACGACCTTCGAAGAGCTGCGCCGCAAGCTTCGCGAAGCGCAGGAGCGTGCCGCGAAGCAGGCGAAAGAAGAGGCGCAGAAAGAACCGGGCGAAGCGGAAAAACGTCCGTCGGGCGAGAAGGAGGTCGAAGTCGATTTCAACGTCAAGGAAACCGGCCAGACCAAGTCGATGGCGGGCTACGATACGCGCGAAGTGGTGATGACGATCACGGTTCGCGAGAAAGGCAAGACGCTCGACGAGAGCGGCGGCCTCGTCGTGACCGCCGATTCGTGGCTCGCGCCGGAGATTCCCGCGCTCAAGGAGCTCGCCGAATTCGAGATGCGCTACTGGAAAGCGATCGCGCCGGAGACGGCGACGATTTCCGCCGAGCAGATGGCTGCCGTCTTGGCGATGTATCCGATGGTCAAGCAGGCGATGGATCGCCTCAACCAGGAGAAGGTCAGCCTGAAAGGCACGCCGCTCGCGACGACGACCACGTTCGAGGCGGTGAAGAGCAAGGCGCAGATCGAGGAACAGAGCAAGCAGTCGGGCGGCGGCGGCCTGAGCGGCATGCTCGCGCGCAGGATCGCGAAGAAGAACGACAGTCCGCGGGCGACCATCTTCACGATCAACTCCGAGACGCTCGAAGTCGGCACCTCGGTCGCCGCATCCGATCTCGATATCCCCGCGGGGTTCAAGTTGAAGAAGTAGTTCGGCTGGGAGGAGCTATGAAGCAGTCACGCGCGCGCGGCCTTCATCGTCGGCGGTTCCTTCAAACGATTCCCGCCGCGGTGGCGGGCGGGATTGCCGCGCCCGGCATCATCCGCGCGCAACAGGAGCAGGCGCGGCGGATCGCCAAGGAGACGCTCGAGTGCGGCGAGAAGATCTTCGGTGTCGACTTCAGCGACGCCGAGGAGGAACAGGCGCTCAACGGCGTCAACCGCAACCTCGAGAACTACGAGACGATGCGGAAGATCGACGTGCCGCTCGACACCGAGCCCGCGATCACGTTTCGCCCGTATCTCCCCGGCAAGAAGCCGAAGGGATCCGCCACGCCGAACGCGAAGATCAAAGTCCTCCTGAGCGGTCCGCGCGCGCGGCCGTCCTCGCTCGAGGAGCTGGCGTTCCTTCCCGTCACCGCGCTCGCGCCGTTGGTGCAGCGGCGCGACGTGTCGTCGACCGAGCTGACGAAGATGTATCTGGACCGTCTGAAGAAATACGGTCCGAAACTGAACTGCATCGTCACGCTCACCGAAGATCTGGCGCTCGCACAAGCGGCGCAGGCCGACAAGGAGATTCGCGCGGGACACTACAAAGGTCCGCTGCACGGGATCCCGTGGGGCGCGAAGGATCTGTTTGCGACGAAGGGCATCCCCACGACGTGGGGCGCCGGACCGTTCCAGAACCAGGTGTTCGACTACGACGCGACGATCGTCGAGCGGCTGCGCGACGCGGGCGCGGTGCTCGTCGCCAAGCTGTCGATGGGCGCGCTCGCGCAAGGCGATCGATGGTTCCGCGGTCAGACGAAGAACCCGTGGAATCCGGACGATCCGGTCAGGGGCGGATCGAGCGGATCGTCCGCAGGTCCGGGTTCGGCAACGGCGGCGGGACTCGTCGGCTTCGCGATTGGCACCGAGACGCGCGGATCGATCATCTCGCCGTCCGCGGTGAACGGCGTCACCGGCCTCAGACCAACGTACGGCCGCGTGAGCCGCTTCGGCGCGATGGCGCTGAGTTGGACGATGGACAAGATCGGGCCGATGTGCCGGACGGTCGAGGACTGCGCGCTCGTGTTCAACGCGATCTACGGCCCCGACGGCCGCGACGACACCGTCGTGGACGCGCCGTTCGCGTGGAATCCGGATCTGCCGCTCTCGAAGTTGAAGATCGGCTACATCAAGGCGGAGTTCGAGCCGCAGGAAGAGGGCGGACGCGGTGAAGGGCGCGGCGCGCGCGGCGAGGCGGCCGGGCGCGGCGAGGCGGCCGGACGCGGCGAAGGCGCGGGACGCGAAGGGCGCGGGCGAGGCGGTCTGTCGCCGGAGGAACAGCGCAAGCGCGCGGAAGAACGGCTGAAGCTGCTGAACGATGCGCTCGAGGCGTATCGAAAGGCGGGCGCCACGCTCCATCCGATCGAGGTTCCGCCGAACGCCTCGCGCTACGCGAACGCGATAGCTTTCGTGCTCACGACGGAAGCGGCGGCCGCGTTCGACGATCTGACGCGCAGCGAAGGGATCAAGGATTCATCGTTGGGAACGTGGCCGAACGCGTTCAGGACGCACCGCTTCGTTCCGGCGGTCGAATACATCCGCGCGCAAAGGATTCGCACGCTGTTGATGCGCGAGATGGACAAGCTGATGTCGGAGTACGACGTGTTCCTCTCGCCCACCGGCGGCGGCAGTCTCGGCATCACGAACTTGACCGGACATCCGGCCGTCGCGTTGCGCGCGGGGTTCGTGGCAAACGCCCCGCTGGAACTGATGGTGACGGGACGCCTGTACGACGAGGCCACGGTGCTGCGCGTGGCGCTCGCGTACGAGCGCGCGTCGAAGTGGAACGAGATGAAGCCGCAGCTGACGCTGTGACTCGGGATCCGGGATCCCGGATCCCGTCTACTTCCTCTTCTCCGCTCTCACCAACGCAGCCATCGCCCGGCCTTCCTCGAAATCGCCGAGGCGCTCGGCGATGGCGATGTACGCGGTGCGCGCCTCGCCTTCGATGGCGTGAGCGGCGGCGACGGCACGCAGCACCTGCGACGCCTCGAAATTGCTGTCGATCTGCTGCGCGGACTTCAGGATCGCCAGCACCAGGTCGGGCGACGAGTCCGCCTTGCGCGCGACGGTCTGCAGCACGCGGCCGTGCTCGAACGACGAGTCAATCGTCGCCGCGGCGCGGAAGAACGCCGGCCGCACGGTGGCGTCGAGCGGCTGGAGCTGCGCCACCTGCATCAGCAACTGTGCCTTCTCGAAGGACGAACCGATCGCGGTGCTCGCGTCGAGCACGCTCGCGAGGACGTCCGGAGGCACCGGTCCCTGCTTCAGCGCGGCCGAGTACACGCGGCGCATCTCGAAATCGGAATCGATCGACTTGACCGCGTCGAAGTACGCCTGACGCGCCGACTTGTCGACCATCAAGCGATCGGCGCCGTGGATCAGAAAGCTCGCGAGCTCGAAGTCGGACTCGATGTCGCGAGACGCCTGCGCGAGGATTTGGCGAACGACTTGCGGCTCGAACGTCCCGGCTTTGATCAACTCGGTGAAATACACGCGCTTCGCCCAGCTTCCCTCGATGAAACCAATCTCCGCGAGCACGCCCGCCGCCCCTTTCGCCTTCAGGATTCGCTGAACGCGGCCCTCGGCGCCGATGCCGGTCTGTCGAATGAACCGGGGCAACTGCTCGGCGAGCCACTTGCGCCCATCGGGCTCGAACGGCTGCTCTGACGAGCGCACCCAGTAGCGCCGAGTGATTCGGCCCGATCCATCGGCCATGAACTCGACCGTGTGCGAGCCTCCATCGCGAATACGAAGAAATCCGTTGGGCGACAGGCTCTTCACGTCCTTGTCGTCGTCGGTGAACTCGACGGCGCCGTCGTACTGGACCTGCAGCTTCTGCGATCCATCCGACCACGTAAAATTGCCGCTGCTCCTCGAGCGCTGGCCCGAGAACCAGCCGGGTTCCGGCGGCACCGGCGGCGTCGGTGGCGTGGGTGGTATCGGCGGCGCGGGCGCCATCGGTGGCATCGGCGGCGCGGGCGCCATCGGTGGCATCGGCGGCACGGGCGGCATCGGTGGCATCGGCGGCGCAGGCGCCATCGGTGGCATCGGCGGCATCGGTGGCATCGGCGCCATCGGTGGCATCGGCGCCATCGGCGGCATCGGTGGCATAGGCGGTTCCGGCGGCGTCGGAGGCTCCGGCGGCGCTGGCGGCGGCCACATCGCGAACTGATCGAAGACGTCCGCGAGCAGGGCCAACAGGCGGCGTACGTTGATTTCCTGCGGCTCGCGCGGCGTCTCTTGGACCGGCGCCGTTACGGGCGCCGCGGCAATTGCCGGAGTCGTCGCGGGCGTCTCCTGCACGCGAGCCGGAGTCGTCGCACTCGCCCGTGTCGGGGCCGCGGCGATCACCGGCGTGGACGCAGCGCCGGCCGGCGGCTGAATCACGGGGCCGCTGACCGGAGTGCTCGCGACAGCTTGCTGCGCTTCGAGCGCGTTGCGGCCCAGAGCTCCGGCGGCAATCGTCACGATCAACAGGACCGCCGCGCTTCCTGCGAGCCATCCCGGACCGCGGCCCGCATGCGGGGGCGCACCGAGCAGCCGTCGAACGCGATGGAGCAGCGAGCCGCCGCTCGCGGCGAGCACGAGCTGACCGTCCTCGCCGCGCAGCTGTTCGAGGTCGGCGAGCGCTTTCGCGTACGCGTACGGATCGCCGCACAGGCTCACCGCGAGATCGTCGCAGCAGTTCTCGCGCTCGATGCGAATGCGGCGCGACAACCACCACACGGCTGGATGATAGAAGAGCAGCGTCTCGACGAGCGTCTGCAGCAGATTGACGAGATAGTCGTGTCGGCGGATGTGCGCGAGCTCGTGCGCGAGAATCGCCTCGAGCTGATGCGGACCCATGCCGGCCAGCGCGCTCGCCGGCAGCAGCACCACCGGCCGCAGCCAACCGATCACGGTCGGCACCTCGACGGCGGCGGATTTCAACAACTCGATCGGCCGCGCGATGTGCAGCCGCCTGCAGAGAACGGCCGCGACGTGCTGCCATCGATCGGGCACGGGCGATGTTCCGTGCGACTTCATGCGCTGAATCCACAGGAAGCCCGCGATCAAGCGGAACGTCAGGATCGTGACGCCGCTGATCCACGCGACGAGCAGCATCGGCAGCCAATTCGGCGGCTCCTGCGCGCTCGCGGCCGCGGTCGACGCCTCGATCGACGCACTCGCTTGCGTGCCGGCGCCGATCGCGGGAGCGATCGGCTCGATGGAAACCGTCGTCGCCTTCGTCGTCGCGGCCACGCTCGGGAGCGCGAACGCCGCGTCGCGCGCCGCCAGCGACGGATCCGCCATCGCGCGCCACGTTTGCACCGCGGTCACCGCCGGCATCGTCACCATCAGCGACAGGCCGATTGTCGCGACGACGTAGCGGACGTCCGCGGCGCTCCTGCGCAGCGCAAACAACGCGGCGGCGGTGAGCAGGCCGACGAGCGCGCCCTGCCAGACGAACTGCAGGAGCGCCCAACCGATCGCCTGCGCAGCCGGCTGTTGCAGCAGGGCGTCGATCGCGTTCATGTCAATCGCGTTCATCGTCTTCCTCCCGGCGGCCCGGTCCCTTGCGGGCATCCAGTAGTTTGCGAATCTCTCTCAGCTCCTCCGCCGACGCGCGGTCGGCGGCCAGCGCCTGCATGACGAGCTTCGACGACGAGCCGCCGAAGGCGCGGTCGAGCAGATCGCGAATGAGCTGCTGCTGCGTTTGCTGTTCGGTGAGGCGCGGATGGTAGACGTGCGTGCGATCGCGTTCGTCGCGCCGCACGAGTCCCTTCTCCGTCATGATCTGCAGGAGCTTCAGCGCCGTCGTGTAGGCGGTCGGCCGCTCGCGCAACAACACGTCGTGCACCTGGCGGACGGTGCTCGGGCCGCGCTCCCAGAGCACGCGAAGAATCGTCAGCTCGGCGTCGGTCGGTCGCGGTGTTGGCATGGTCGAGGTTCGAAGCAAAAGCCGTCAGCCGTCAGTCTACGAAACGCTTCGTATTGTGTCAACGAAGATCTTCGTACATGAGTTCCTAAAAAAGGCCCGACGTCACGAGAGCGGTGAACAAAGGCGAAGAGGCGGGCGAAAACCAGCCGTCGCCGAGATAGGGAGAAGGGATATCTCGTGCGCCTACCGGCCCCGCCCGCCCGATGTCGATCACCACGGCTGCTCACGCAGCCTATGCTCACCGCGGCTGCCGATCGCAGCCTCGCACCATCAGGCCCGGAAGCTTAGACGTCAGGCCCGCGAGTTTTGTTGGCTATAATTCTGGACGCCGCAAGGAGTCTATGGACAAGGGAATCTACGCCAAGTTCGACACGACGGAGGGCTCGTTCGTCATCCGGCTCTTCGACAAAGAAGCTCCAAACACCGTCGCCAACTTCGTCGGCCTCGCCGAGGGGACGAAGGAATGGCGCGATCCCGCGACGGGTCAGAAGAAGAACACGCCGTACTACGACGGCATCATCTTCCATCGCGTGATCGACGGCTTCATGATCCAGGGCGGCGATCCGCTCGGTCAGGGCACCGGCGGTCCCGGCTACACGTTCGCGGACGAGTTCCATCCCTCGCGCCGCCACGATCGCGCCGGCATTCTCTCGATGGCGAACGCCGGACCTGGGACGAACGGCAGCCAGTTCTTCATCACGCTCGCGCCGACGCCGCATCTCGACAATCGCCATTCCGTCTTCGGCGAGGTGGTGTCGGGCCTCGACGTCGTCAAGCGCATCGGCTCGGTCAAGACGGGCCGTCAGGATCGACCGGTCACGCCGGTCGTGATGAACAAGGTGACCATCGAGCGAGTGGCCTGATGAGTGACGAGCGGCAGTCGCTGGATTCGCTGCTGCCGCTCGTGTATCAGGAGCTCCGGCGGCTCGCGGCCAACTACCTTCGCCGCGAGCGTCCGGGCCAGACGCTGCAGCCTACCGGCCTCGTGCACGAGGCGTATCTCCGCTTGATGAAGGATCGTCCGGATCGCTGGCAGAACCGGGCGCACTTCTGCGCGATCGCGGCGCACTCGATGCGGCAGATTCTGATCGAGCGGGCGCGGGCTCGAGGCGCGCTGAAGCGCGGAGGCGCGCAGCCGCGCGTGACGTTCGACGAAGCGCTCGTCGCCGGCGGCGAGCAATCGTTCGACATCCTCGCCATCGATCGCGCGCTCGAGAAGCTCGCGGCGCTCGATCCCGAACAGGCGCGGCTCGTCGAGCTGCGGTTCTTCGGCGGTCTGACCGTCGAGGAAACCGCGGAAGAGATGTCGATCTCACCCGCCACCGTCAAGCGTCACTGGGCGATCGCCCGCGCGTGGCTCGCCCGCGAGCTGGAGGGGAACTCGCCGGCGTGAATGCCGATCGGTGGCGCGAAGTCAACGCGCTCTTTCATGCCGCTCTCGATCTCGAGGGAGACGCGCGCGAAGCGCTCCTGCGCCGCACCGCCGAAACCGATCCAGCGCTCTGTGACGAGGTGCGATCGCTCATCGCGCGCCACAAGAACACCGAAGGGTTTCTCGAGAAGCCCGCCTGGGCCGTCGCGAGCGATTTGATTCTCGGATCGGACACGCCTGACGGATCGCTCGTCGGAAAGCAGATCGGTTCGTACACGATCCTCGAGGAAGTCGGACGCGGCGGCATGGGCGTCGTCTATGCGGCACGGGACGAGCGGCTCGGGCGCACCGTCGCGCTGAAAGCGCTGCCGCCGGAATACATCAGCGATCGACGGTACCGCGATCGCCTCGCGCGCGAAGCGCGCGCGGCCGCGGCGTTCGCGCACGAATCGATCGCGACGATCTACGCGCTCGAAGAGATCGACGGCGAGCTCTTCATCGCGTCGGAGTTCGTCGAAGGGGAAACGCTTCGGGACGAGCTCGGCCGAGGGCCAACGCCTCCGGATCGCCTGCTTCCCACCCTCGTCGACATCGCGTCGGGCCTCGCGGCCGCGCACAACCACGGCATCATCCATCGCGACCTCAAGCCGGAGAACGTCATCCGCCGGACCGACGGGCACATCAAGATCCTCGACTTCGGCCTCGCGCGCATGAACGATCCGCAAGTGCCGACGGTCACGCGGTTGACCGAGCCCGGCACCGCGCCCGGGACGCCCGGCTACATGGCGCCCGAGCAGATGAGCGGCGGCGACGTCGACGCGCGAACGGATCTCTTTGCGTTCGGCGTGCTCGCGTGGGAGCTCGCGACCGGCGAGCATCCGTTCGGACCCAACCCCGCCGTGATGCTCGCGCGCATGATGGAAGGCCGTCCCGCGTCGCTGACGCGTCAGCTCAGCGTCGCGGGCCTCGACGCGATTGTTCGACGATGTCTCCGCGCAGCGCCGGCGGATCGGTATGGGTCGGCCGAAGCGCTGCTCGAGGATCTGCGGCGGCTCTCGCCATCCGGCGCGCAGCGAGTCGTCGCGGAGGCCGCCGTCCCGGCCGGCGGCGGCCTGTGGTGGTGGCAGTTCCATCAGGCCACGATGACGGCGGTCGACATCTCGACGCCAATCCTCGCCGCGCTCGTCCGGGGAGGGATCGGCCGCCCCTACGGCACGTGGATCTTCTTCGCCGTGCTCGCCCTCGCCACGGCGGCCGTCACGCTTCGCTTGAATCTGCTCTTCACCGCGCGCGTGCACCCGGCGATACTGCCCCGGCATCGGTCGAAGCTGTTCCGATGGATCGCGCCGGCGGAATTCGTGCTCGCGCTCACGATGCTCGGGTCGGCGATTACCGTCAACGAGACGAACCCGATCGTCGCCGCGATTCAAATCAGCCTCGCGATCGTGATGGTCGCGTCCCTCACCCTCATCGAACCCGCCACGACCGGCGGCGCCGGCCTCGAGAACGACGCAATCTGAACCATAGCCTGGTACTTCGCTTGCTGTCTGAGTACTCCCCGGTCCACGGGGCGTGGCGGTGTATCACAGGCGATCAACCAGGGATAGACGGGTGACCAGTCTGCCGACAGGGATGGTAGGCACGAAGGTCGAGCGCAGGTCGCGCGGGACGCTCAGCCGTGCCCAGCTCAGCGATGCCTTGATGCAGGCACCGGCGCTGATCTGCGTGACGCGCGGGCCGCATCACGTGATCGAGGCCGTCAACCAGCTGTTCCTCCACTCGATCGGCGGCGGGGACGTGATCGGAAAAACGATGCGATCGGCGTTTCCGGATGCGACGGAAGAGCGCATCGCGCTCCTCGATCGCGCGTTCGCGACGGGCGAGCCGCACAGCGCGAAAGAGATCGCCGAGACGGTGCTCAAGGAAGCCGCGCCGAGAGAGAGACGTCTCCTCGACCTGACGGTGCAGCCGCTCAAGGATTCGCGCGGCGCCATCTACGGGCTGATGACTCACGCCGTCGACGTCACCGAACAGGTTCGCACGCGTCAGGAGCTCGCGGACCTCGCGTTGGCGCTCGAGCGCACGAACCGGGAGCTGGACTCGTTCGCGTACGCCGCGTCGCACGATCTGCGCGCGCCGCTGCGCGGCATCGCCAACCTCGCGCAGTGGATCGAAGAGGACCTCTCGGCGACGGATCAGCTCCGGAGCGAGACGCGCGAGATGCTCGAGCTGATGCGCCTGCGCATGCATCGCATGGAGGCGCTCATCGAAGGATTGCTCCAGTACTCGCGCGCCGGGCGCGCACACCAGGAGCCCGTGTCGGTCGACGTCGCGAAGCTGCTGGGGGAAGTCGTCGATCTCCTCTCGCCGCCGCCGAACGTGACGATCGCGATCGAATCCGACATGCCGACGCTGCAGACCGAGCGGCCCTTGCTGCAGCAAGTGTTCATGAACCTGATCGGCAACGCCATCAAGCACGCCGATCGACAGGACGCACGCATCGACATCACGTCGAAGCGCGTCGGGCCGTTCTACGAGTTCTCGGTCGCGGACAACGGCCCGGGGATCGCGCCGGAATACCACGATCGCATCTGGGGCATCTTCCAGACGCTCGAATCGCGTGATCGGGTCGAGGGCGCCGGGATCGGCCTCGCGCTCGTGAAGAAGATCGTCGAGAGCCAGCGCGGGCGCGCGTGGGTCGAGTCCGCACCGGGGACCGGCGCGACCTTCCGGTTCCTGTGGCGGAAGTGACGGATCGACGCGGAGGCCTCTTGCCTGACAAGCCGCTCAACATCCTGATCGTCGAGGACGACCAGGTCGACGTGATGAACGTGAAACGCGCGTTCGAGAAGAACCGAATTGCGAACCCGCTTCACGTCGCCGCCAACGGCCTCGAGGCGCTCGACATGCTCCGCGCCGGCGTCGTCCCCGACGATCGGCGCATCGTCCTGCTCGATCTCAACATGCCCAAGATGAGCGGCCTCGAGTTCCTGCGCGAGGTTCGTTCGGATCCGGCCCTGCAGGCGACTCCGATCATCGTGCTCACGACGTCGAACGACGAGCGCGACAAGGTCGACGCGTACAACCTCAACGTCGCCGGGTACCTCCTCAAGCCGGTCACGTTCGCGAAGTTCGTCGACGCGATGGCCACCATCAACAGGTACTGGACGCTCGTCGAACTTCCATGACCGTTCATGGCTGACCTGCGACTGCTCCTCGTCGACGATGACGCGGTCGATCGGCTGGCGGTGACGCGATTGCTGCGTCAGGCCGGCATCCAGGCGCAGGTGGACGAGCGCACGGATCGGCTCGCCGCGCTCCACGCGGTGCAGGAGCACACGTACGACTGCGCGCTGCTCGATTACCGCCTGCCCGGCACCGATGGCATCGCGCTGCTGCGCGACCTCAGAGCGATTGGCGTCGGGATTCCTGTCGTCGCGCTGACGGGTCAAGGCGACGAAGAAGTCGCCGTCGAGCTGATGAAGGCCGGCGCCGCGGACTACTTGAACAAGAACACGCTCACGCCGGAACGGCTCGAGCGCAGCCTGCGTTATGCGATGGCGATGCATCGCGCCGAGGAAGAGCGGCGCCTGCTCCTCGAGCGCGAGCAACAGGCGCGGCTCGAAGCGCAGGCGGCGAACCGCGCGAAGGATGAATTCCTCGCCACGCTCTCGCACGAGCTGCGGACGCCGTTGAACGCGATCCTCGGATGGTCGCAGCTCCTCGCCGGAGGACAACTCAACGAGGACACGGCGCGCCGCGCGATCGAGATCATCGAGCGCAACACGCGATTGCAGGCGCGCCTCATCGACGATCTGCTGGACATCTCACGGATCATCACCGGCAAGCTGCGCCTCGAGATGAAGCCGGTCACCGTGCGATCGATCGTCGACGCCGCGGTGGAGTCCGCTCTGCCGGCGGCGAGCGCGAAGCGCGTCTCGCTCGTGCGCAATTTCGACGGCGCCTCGGAAGCGATCTTCTGCGACCCTTCGCGCATGCAGCAGGTGATCTGGAATCTTCTGAGCAACGCGATCAAGTTCACGCCGGAAGGCGGACAGGTCACCGTCTCCGAGGGGCGCGAGGGCGGCATGGTGGTGCTCAGCGTGCAGGACACCGGGGCGGGCATCGAGCCGCAATTCCTCCCGCACGTCTTCGATCGGTTTCGCCAGCAGGATCCGGCAAGCACGCGAAAGCACGGAGGGCTGGGTCTCGGCCTCTCGATCGTGCGGCACCTCGTGGAGCTGCACGGCGGAACGATCTCCGCGCACAGCGAAGGCGCCGAGCGCGGCGCGACGTTCGTCGTGAAGGTTCCCCTTGTCGTCGCCGCGGATCAGCCCGAGTCGGTCAAGCACCAGCCGGTGCAGGAGCTCGCGTCGCTCGACGGCATCCGCGTCCTCGTCGTCGACAACGAGCCCGACGCCCGCGGGTTGATCGGGGCGATTCTCGAGAGCTGCGGCGCGGAGGTCGTGACCGCGGCATCCGCCGAGGAGGCGCTCGCGGAGATCCAGCGCCGCCGCCCGGACGTGCTCCTCAGCGACATCGCGATGCCGGACGAGGACGGCTATTCGTTGATTCGGAAAGTCCGCCGTCTGGCCGGCAACGAGCCCCCGCTGCCAGCCGCCGCGTTGACGGCGTATGCCACCGCGCGCGACCGCGCGCAGGCGCTGCTCGCCGGATATCAGACGCATCTCGCCAAGCCGATCGAACCCGCGGAGCTCACCGCGGTCGTGGCCTCCCTTGCCGGCCGTCCGGTGCTCGAAGGCTGATCTCTCCGGCGCGCCTACGGCGGGTAGGCATGTCACAATGGATCATGCGGCGCGGTCTTCTGATCCTGGCGGCGGCGTTCGTGATCGCGCCCAGCGCGGCGCGCGCGCAGGAACCACCCGTCGTCCAAGCGGCCGCGCCCGCGTCGTTCGAGGATTGGCTCGCGGAGCTGCGAACCGAGGCGCTCGCGCGCGGCATCCGCCAGGAGATCGTCGACAGCGCGTTGACCTCGATCGAGCCGGTGGCGCAGATTCTGGAGCGCGATCGGACGCAGGCGGAGTTCTCCCTCAACCTCACCGCGTATCTCAAGCGGCGGCTCACGCGATCCACCGTGCGCACCGCGCAGCAGATGTACGCGCAGCACAAGACGCTGCTCGCATCGGTCGGCCTGAAATACGGCGTGCAGCCCCGCGTGATCACCGCGGTCTGGGGACTCGAGTCGAACTTCGGCCGCTTCGCCGGCGTGCGGCCGACGATTCCCGCGCTCGCGACGCTCGCGTACGATCAGCGGCGCGCGCAGATGTTCCGCAACGAGCTGTTCAGCGCGCTCGAGATAGTCAACCGCGGCGACATCGAGCTCGAACGGCTCCGCGGATCGTGGGCCGGCGCGCTCGGGCAGCCGCAGTTCATGCCCTCGACGTATCTCAAGTTCTCGCAGGACTTCGACGGCGACGGCCGCCGCGATATCTGGTCGTCGCTCGCCGACGTCTTCGCCTCGATCGCGTTCTACCTCCACGAGCATGGATGGACGGAGCAGACGACGTGGGGTCGTGAAGTGATCGTGCCGAAGGCCTCGCGCAAAGCGATTGCGTCGGTGCCGAAGCGCGAAAACGGCTGCCGCGCGGAGCGCGCGCTGACGAAGCCGCTGCCGCTCAAGGACTGGAAAAAGCTGGGCGTGCGCGCGCTCGGCGGTGGTCCGCTTCCGACAGGACCGTTGCCCGCCTCGCTCGTCACCGACGGCTCGCGCTTCTTCCTCGTCTATCAGAACTACGAAGCGATCCTCGCGTACAACTGCGCCACGAGCTACGCGATCAGCATCGGCATGCTGGCCGATCGCCTCAAGTGAGCTAATCCTCCGGCGCGGGATCCGCGCTCGACTTCGGCGATGCCGGCGTCGCGGCGTCGACGAGGTGCGGGCTTCCCGCGACGCTCACGAGCCCCTTTCCGAATGACTCGGTGTCGTTCTTCGCGGTGACCGTCGGCACGTAATACCAATCCGCCTGCATCCGCTCGCGCGTGAGATCCACGATGGCGTACCCGCGCAGCTCGCCGTCGACGTATCGAAGGTGCGGTCGCTCCTTGCGGTACCTCTCGATCCGCCGCGCCGCTTCCGCCGGCGTGCCAAAGCCGCTCGGCGAGGTCACCGACGGCGTGACGACCTCGACGGCGACCGTCCCGCGTCCGCTCGTCGCGTCGTAGCCGTCCCACGGATTGATCGGCACGTCGTAGCCCCACGAGCTGTGCACGTCGCCGGTGAGGATCACGGCGTTCGAGAGCTTCCGCTCGCGGATCGCGTCGATGACCCGCTGACGCGACGGGCGGTACCCGTCCCACGTATCGGTGCTCGCCGGCGTGGCGCCGGGAAGGCTCAGCGGCGCGAACGGAATCTGCTGTCCGAGGAGCTGCCACCTCACGCCGGCGCGCTTCGATTCCGCGAGCTCGGCGAAGAGCCAATGTTCTTGAGCGGCCCCGAGCACCGATCGCGACGGGTTGTCGACGATCGCGATGTCTTCGCGGCGCGGCGCCTGCTCGTCGCGATCGATCAGCCGCGTGTCGAGCATGATCAGATCCGCCAAGCCGCCGAGCGGGAACGTCCGGTAGATTCTCGCTTGACGCGTCGCGCGATCCTCGCGAATCGGCATCCATTCGAAGTACGCGCGGACGGCCGCCTCGCGCCGCGCGCTGAACGCTCCTTCGCCGCGATCCGGTTGATGGTTTTCGGCGCCCTCGCGCCACGTGTTGTTCGCGATCTCGTGATCGTCCCAGACGGCGATCCACGGATGCTGCCGGTGCGCTTCCTGGAGATCGGGATCCGCTTTGTACTGCGCGTGCCGCGTGCGGTAGTCGACGAGCGCGATGATCTCGCGATCCGGCGCCGGAATCCGGTTGTACGGCTTGCCGTCGCCATAGCGGCCGTTCTCGTACTCGTAGAAGTAGTCGCCGAGGTGCAGGACGGCGTCGAGATCACCGCGCTGTGCGATTCGCCGATACACGTTGAAGTATCCAAACGGCAGGTTGGAGCACGACGCGACCGCGAGCCGCACGCGCTCGACCAATGAGACCGGCAGCGTCTTCGTCCGTCCGATCGGCGATCGCTCGCCGAGCGCAAGGAATCGATAGTAGTACGTCGTCGCCGGCCGGAGCCCGTTCGCGTCGATCTTCACGCTGAAGTCGCGCTCGGCGCCGGTTTGCGCGGCGCCGCGCAGCACGATCCGCCTGAACGCCGCGTCGGCCGCGACTTCCCACGCGACTTCGGGTGTCGCCGCAGCCGGCGCGGTGATGCGGGTCCAGAGGATCACGCTGTCGGCCAGCGGATCGCCGCTCGCGACGCCATGTCGAAACACGCGGCGCGCGACCGTTCCGCGCTGAAACATTCCCGCGATCCCGGCCGCCGCAGTCGTCTCCAGGAACTCGCGCCGCGAAAACTGCATGTGATGCCTCCGCTGGTGCGTTGATGATACGCGATGCGTGTAAGAGCGATGGATCGTCCGTGCGACCTCTTGCTTACCGAGAGGGAGCGGCGTATGCTCTCTCTCGGTAACCGAGAGCTCGGAGCAGATATGTCGTTCTTCACGAAAGCGGCGCTTCGATTCGAGCGACGGCTGATGGGGGCGCGGGCGAGGCTGCGCGCATGGATTCACCGCGGCGCGAACGAGCGCGAGATCGCGGACGAGATCCAGCATCACATCGCGGAGCAGGCGGACCGCCATCTCGAATCAGGTCTGCCGGCGGACGCGGCCCGGCGGCGGGCGCTGCGGGACTTCGGCGGCGTCGAAGGCGCCAAGGAACACTGCCGCGACGTTCGACGAGTCCCCATCGTCGAGACGGTCCTTCGAGACGTCCGCTACGCAATCCGCGCGCTGCGTCGGCAGCCGGCGTTCACCACGGTCGCGGTCCTCACGCTCGCGCTCGGCATCGGCGCGAACACCGCGGTGTTCAGCCTCGTCAACGCAATCCTGCTGCGTCCGCTGCCCTATCCGGATCCCGACCGCCTGGTTGCGATGACCGGAACGTATCCGCGCGGCGCGTTCGCCGCGATGCGCGACCGCATCCACTCGATGCGCGTCGCTGTCTACGCGCAGGATCATCGATTCAACCTCACCGGCCGCGATCGGCCCGCGCGCGTACGCGGCGCGATGGTCTCCGCCGAGATGTTCGACATCCTCGGAATTCCGGCCGCGTCCGGCCGCACCTTTCGATCGGGTGAAGACGCCGCCGGCGCCGACAGCTTCGTCGTTCTGAGCCATGCCGCGTGGCAGCGGCGTTTCGGAGGCGATCCCGCGATCGTCGGACGATCGATCACGCTCGACGGCGTCAACCGCGAAGTCATCGGCATCATGCCCCCGGCCTTCGCGTTTCCCAACGCGGACATCGAGCTCTGGATTCCTCTTCACATCGACGCGCGCGATCCGCAAGCGCATTGGGCCAGCGATTACATGCCGGGCATAGGCCGCCTTCATCGAGGGGCGGCGATCGAGCAAGCCGCCGCGGACCTGCGCGCCTTTCAAGCGGATCTGCTTCCGCTCTTTCCATGGCCGATGCCTCCGGCCTGGAACGCGGATGCCACCGTCGTGCCGCTTCACACAGGGCTGACGGCGAACGTGCGCGGACGTCTGCTCGTGCTCCTCGGCGTCGTCGGGATGATTCTCGTGATCGCCTGCGCGAACGTCGCGAACCTCACGCTCGCCCGTGCGGGAGCGCGCGCGAAGGAGATCGGCGTCCGCGCCGCGCTCGGTGCGGGTCAGTTGCGCATCGCGCAGCAGCTCTTGACGGAGAGCGTGGTGCTTGCGGGCGCCGGCGGCGCCGCCGGTCTCCTTGTCGCGACACAGGGACTCTCGCTCCTCGCGCGCGTGCTCCCCGCGAACACGCCGGGACTCGATCGCGCCGCCGTCGATTGGCGCGTGCTTGCGTTCACGGCGTGTCTCGCGATCGCGACCGGGATCGTTTTCGGCGTTGCGCCGGCATGGCAGGCCGCGCGCACGAACGTATCCGATTCGCTGACCGCCGGCGGACGCGGCGCCGCGCACGCGGTCAGCCCGAGGCTTCGCAACGCACTCGTCGTCGCCGAAGTCGCATCAGCCGTCCTCGTCGTCATCGCGGCCGGTTTGCTCGTTCGCAGTTTCTGGACGCTCTCGCGCGTGGACACTGGATTCCGTCCGGCGCGCCTCGTAACGGCGCATCTCACCCCAAGCCGTCCGTTCTGCGCGGACGCGGATCGCTGCCTCGCTTTTTACGCGCAGGTCCTCCAGAACGTCCATTCAACGCCGGGCGTCAGCCGCGCGGCCCTGATCAATACGCTGCCGCTCGCCGGCGACGTCGCGAAGCGATCCGTGATCGTCGAAGGGCTGCGCGACGCCGGCGCCAAGCGATCGCTCCCGCTCTTCTGGCTGAACGTCGTGACGCCCGAGTACTTTCGTGTGATGAACGTGCGCCTCTACGCGGGACGCGAATTCACGGCCGCGGATCTCTCGGGCAATCCCGCCGTCGCGATCGTTCCGCGCTCGACCGCGCGCAAGTACTGGAACGATGAGACCGCCGCGCTCGGCAAACGCATTCGCTTCGTGAACGAGGACGTCTGGCACACCGTCGTGGGCGTCGCGGACGACGTGCGCGCGTTCGATCTGCAACGGGACGTGCCGCCGTGGATCGACGGCTCGATGTACGTTCCGTTCAGCCGGCGCGCGACGCTCGAGAACGGCGCGCTTCCCGTCGAGATGACGCTCGTCGCGTCGAGCGCCGCGGGCGACGCGGACGGCAGCGTCGGCGCGATGATCAAAGACGCCGTCGCGGCAGCGAGCGCGGACGTGCCCGTCAGCGAGCCCAGGCGGCTCGCCGCAGCGGTGACGGACGCGGTCTCGATACCCGCGTCGATCGCGATGCTCTTCAGCACGTTCGCCGCGCTCGCCCTGGCGCTCGGTATGGTCGGCATCTACGGCGTGCTGGCGTTTCTCGTCTCGAAGCGGACGCGCGAGATTGGAATTCGCCTCGCGCTCGGCGCGCGGCGGCGCGACGTGCTGTGGGCCGTCGCGAAAGACGGCCTGATGTTGTCGCTCACCGGCGTCGCGCTTGGCATGACCGGCGCCGTCGTCGTGATGCGGCTTCTCGCGCGCGAATTGTACGGCGTCAGCCCGACCGACCCGGCGACCTACGCCGCCGTTGCCGCGATCATGATCCTGGTCACGCTTGCCGCCTGCGCCGCGCCCACGCATCGCGCCGCGCGCATCGACCCGGTGAAGGCGGTGAATGGTGAATGGTGATTAGTGAATCGGATCGGGACTCGGGATCCGGGATCCGGGCGCCGGGAACCGACAGCCGACTCCCGAGTCCCGACGCGATCAGAATTTCACCGAATACACCACCTTGAAATTCCTCCCCATCTCTGGCACGAAGTCCTTGATCAGAGAGAGGTGATTTCGGTACAGCTCGTTCGTCGCGTTGTCGAGCCGCACGGTGAATGTGTTGACGACGCTCCCCGAGCCGAAAGAGTACGCGCCGAAGAGCTTCAGCAGCGTGAAGCCATCGGTCGGCGTCTCCGCGCCGAATACGCGATCCTGTTTGGCGGCGGCGCTGACCTCGCCGCCCGCTTCGAATCCGCCGCGTTGATACCGCAGGCCGCCTCGAAAGCGGGTCGGCGGAATGCGCGGCAGCGGATCCTTCGTGTCGCGCAGCTCGCCGCGTACGAGATCGAAGCCGAGCTCGCCGAAGAGGCCTCTCGCCACTTCGACGTCGGCGTGCGCTTCGACGCCCTGCAACAGGCTGTCGGCGGCCACGAACTGAATCACCGGAAACTCACCCGGATCCTCCCCCGGAAATTGCTCCTCGAACTCCTCGAGCGAGATGGGGTTGCGGAAGATGTACTTGTCGATGCTGTTGCGGAAGTACGTGACCTCACCGGCGAAGCGGCGGTGGCGCCATCTGAGCGACGCGTCGAAGCCAAGGCCGACCTCGGACTGAAGATCGGGATTGCCGACCTCGAACGCGAAGTTGCCGGGGTGCGTGCCGAAGAAATACAGCTCCTCGAGGGCGGGATTGCGCGTGGCGCGAGCGAGGCTCAGCGCGAGCGTCAGCTTGTCGTTCGCCGCCGCCGGCCGCAGCAGCACGCCAACGGACGCGGAACCGTCGGTGAAGTCGCGATCGCGCAGTCCGCCCTCGGGTGCGAACGACGCCCAGTTCACGCGGGCGCCGAATTGCACGGTCGCATGAGGCCACGTCAGCTCTTCGTACACGAAGAGCGCCGTCGCGCGCTCGTCCACCGGCGGCGCGAGGGCTTCCTCGCCCGCCGCCGCGAACGCGCGATCGAAGTACGACCCACCGATCGTTCCGGTGAGCCGGCCGATCGGGCGGTGTTTGACTTGCGCGTTGACGTCTGCGGTCTTGTTGCTGAAGTGCGTGCCGACTTCCTCGCCCTCGAGCTCATCGTGTTGATAGTCGCGATAGCCGAACAGCACGCGATACGACGAGAATGGGCCCTCGAGTCGATCGGCCCCAGCGCGCAAACCGAACATGTGGCGCCGCGGCGTCAACTGAATCTGCCCTTCTTCGACGAACGGGATGCCGTACTTCGTGTCGTCGTAGCCGTAGCTGCCGCCGAAGTATCCGCGCTCGCCCGTCCAGGCGAGTCCAACCGATCCGAATCCTCCACGCGATTGCGTGTTATCGATCGTTCCGTCGGGCGTATCGACGTCGCCGCTTCGGCGAGCGCTCCCCGACGCGTGAAGCGCCCATCGGTTGTTGCCGACGAGGATGTCCGCGGCGCCGCCGGCCTCGGACGCCGCCGAGCCCAGGTCGAGCGTCGCGCCTCCGTGGGTCCCGTTCACGCGCCGTGTCGGAATCGCGTCGGAAATCACGTTGACCAACCCGCCGATCGCATTCGATCCGTACAACAACGTCGCCGGTCCGCGCACGACTTCGATGACCGATGCCGACGCGGGATTCAGCGTGACGCCGTGGTCGCCCGATTGGCTGGAGAGATCGCCGACGCGCTGACCGTCTTCCAGAATCAGCACGCGATCGCCGTCGAGCCCGCGAATGATCGGCCGCGACGGACCGGGGCCGAACGATCGCTCCGCGACGCCGGGCTGCGACGCCAGCGTCGCGCCCAACCCGCTCTGGAGCTGCTTCGTGAGATCGTGTCCGCTCAGCACCGACGTCGGCTGATACGCGTCGAACTGGTTGCGCGCGTCAGGGCTCACCGACACGACTTCCGAGTAATGCAATTCAGGATCGACCGCGACGTCGAGCGTCACCGGCGCTTGCGCCACCGTCAGCTCGGCGCGCGTCGGGACGAACGCCGGCGCGATGATGATGAGGTGATACGCGCCCTGCGGCACGTTCGGGATCGAATACCGGCCGTCCGAATCCGATTTGGTTTCGAGCTTGGTCCCTTCGACGAGGACGGTCGCGTTCGCGACCGGCTTGAGCGAGACGGAATGATAAAGGCGGCCCGATACGGCGACACCCTGCGCGTGAGCGATCGAGACCATCGACAGCGCCATCACTGCGGCAACGAGCGACGAAAACAAGCGCGCACGGGCGCGCGTCACGAAGAATCGCGAGAACATGAATGCCTCCCTGGCGAACAGTACAAGTCCACGGAATGGACGCGTGCGAGCGTCCGAATTTCGAGCGTTCGATCTCGATGGACTATGCGGGAGGAGCGCGAGCGGGAAGACGATCGAGCGCCGGCGCGCGGCGCCATGCGCGCATCGCGTCGGCGACCGCCTGCTCGGAGACGAGCCGGGCGGCTGCCGGACCACAGTCGGCGAGCGCAGTGCGGAACGATCGGATCGAGTGGCACACCGCGCAGTGATGCGGCTGCGGCGCGGCCGCCGGCGTCCGCATCACGGGCGTGCCGGAGCCGGCTTCGACAGGGACGCACAGCTGGTCGTCGTCGCCGGCGTGCGGCATCAGTAGCGGCCCGAGCGCCGCCACGATGACGAACACGGCCACCCGCCGTACCGATCGGCCCCGCGGTCTGAGCGTCGGAAACACGTCGCTCCAGCGTATCATGGGCGCCGCCATGACCCTCACCCTCCTCGACTGGCTCATTGTGGCGGTGTCGCTCGTCGTGTGCTTCATGCCGGCGCTGTTCTTCGCCCGGCGGGCGGGGCGCAATACGTCCGAGTTCTTCGCGTCCGGCCGCGCGGTGCCGTGGTGGCTCGCGGGGCTCTCGATGGTCGCGACGACCTTCAGCAGCGACACGCCCAACCTCGTCACCGACATCGTGCGCAGGAACGGCGTCGCGGGAAATTGGGTGTGGTGGGCCTTCGTGCTCACCGGGGTCGCGACGGTGTTCTTCTACGCGCGCCTCTGGAGACGATCGGGCGTGCTGACTGATCTCGAGTTCTACGAGATTCGCTACTCGGGCACGGCGGCCAGCGTCGTGCGCGGCTTCCGCGCCATCTACCTTGGATTCCTCTTCAACTGCATGATCATGGCGACGGTGAACCTGGCGGCGTGCAAGATCGCCGGCATTCTCTTCGGCCTCGAACGATGGCAGACGCTCCTCGGCGTGGGCATCCTCAACGTCGTCTTTGCGGCGCATTCGGGGCTGTGGGGCGTGCTCGTCATCGACATGATTCAGTTCTTCATCAAGATGACCGCGGTGATTGCCGCCGCGTACTTCGCCCTTCAGGCGCCGCAAGTCGGCGGCCTCTCCGCCCTCGTGGAGAAGCTCTCCGCTGCAAAGGGCCCGGGCGGCCTGGATTACCTCGCGGTGCTGCCGGACTTCACCAACAATTGGGAGATCGCGATCGCGGTCTTCGTGATGCCGATCGCCGTGCAATGGTGGGCGGTCTGGTATCCGGGAGCGGAGCCCGGCGGTGGGAGCTACATCGCGCAGCGGATGCTCGCGTCGAAGTCGGAGAAGGATGCGCTCGGCGCCGTGCTCTTCTTCAACATCGCGCACTACGTGCTGCGGCCCTGGCCGTGGATCCTGGTGGCGCTCGCGTCATTGCTCGTGTATCCCGAGCTCGCCGACATCCAGCGCGCGTTTCCCAATCTCGATCCCGCGCTGCTCGGTCACGACATCGCGTATCCCGCGATGCTGCGGTTCCTCCCGGCAGGCTTCGTCGGATTGATGGTGGGCGGCCTCGTCGCGGCGAACTCGTCGACGATCCTGACGCACCTCAACTGGGGCGCGTCGTACCTCGTTCACGACTTCTACCGGCGCTTCGTCAAACGCGACGCCGACGAAGGGCACTACGTGAACGCCGGGCGCGTGGCGACAATCGTGCTGTTCTTCTCCTCGTCCGGGCTCGTCTACCTGCTCGACACGGCGAAGGACGCGTTCGACGTCATCCTGCAGGTCGGCGCGGGCACCGGCCTCTTGTATCTCGTGCGCTGGTTCTGGTGGCGCGTGAACGCGTGGTGCGAAGTCGTCGCGATGATCAGCTCGTTCGCCGTCTCGGTCCTGCTCCTCGCGATGGCGCGAAGCGGGTATTCGATGACCACGCATCGGGCGCTGCTCATCACGATTGCGGCCACGACGGTGGGCTGGGTCGCGACCGCGTACCTCGGTCCGCAAACGGATCGAGCTGTGCTGGTCCGGTTCTACGAAAAAGTGCGTCCCGCGGGACCCGGATGGAGCGCGATTCGGCCGCTCGCGAACCCGGCCGCGCGCAAATCGCCGGACAACATTCCGATGGCGCTCGTCGGTTGGGTCGCGGGGTGCATCGCGATCTGGTCGTCGCTCTTCACCGTCGGCAACATCCTCTACGGACGTCCGGGCACCGCGTCGATCTTGGCGATCGTGTTCCTCGCAAGCGGAACGGTATTGCTCCGCATCGTGCAGTCGCTATGGTCGAGCCGGGACGAAGTCCGGTGATTCGTATTCAGGAACCAAGCGATTGAAGATGAGCGGGCATCTTCGCGACGCGGCGCGCGCGATACTATCGCCGCGCGTCGTTCGACCTGAGGCTGGAGCGTGACGAGATGCCCGGCCGCTGTGACGAACGCGCGGTCCAATTCGCGCGCGTCCTGAACGTTCGAGCGGCCCTTCCTTTGCGTCTCGGGGCGGATGCTCACGGGCATTCGCTTCGAGATCAAGAAAGGAGAGGGTCGAATGATCAAGGCTCTCATTCAGCGTGCGGCCACCGCACTCGCGGCACTCACGGCCGTCGCCTTCATGACGACTTCAGCGTTCGCGCAGACGCCGACGGGATCCATTTCGGGACGAGTGACGGATAGCGGCGGGCTCGCGGTACCGGGCGCAACCATCACGATTCAATCGCCGAATCTTCAAGGCACGCGGACGGCGGTGACCTCGGGGAACGGGGATTACTTGCTCCCGGCGCTGCCGCCGGGTCCATACACCGTCACGGTCGAACTGAGCGGCTTCGCGACGACGAAGCAGACGCGCGACGTTGGCGCGGGTCAGCCCGTCACCGTCGACGTGACGCTGCGTCCGGCCTCGCTCAGCGAGGTCGTGACGGTCACGGCGCGGACCGACGCGTTCACGAACACGGTGCAGGCGTCGACGAACATCCAGCAGGAGCTGCTATCGACGCTGCCAACCGCGCGGACGCTGCTGTCGGCCGTCAACCTGTCGCCGGCCGTTCACGCGACGGGACCGAGCAACGCCGTCACGATCGGCGGCGCCATGTCGTTCGAGAATCTCTTCATGCTCGACGGCGTCCAGATTACGGACAACATCCGCGGCACGCCGTTCGCGATCTTCATCGAGGATTCGATTCAGGAGACGACCGTCTCGACGTCGGGCATCTCGGCGGAATACGGCCGCTTCACGGGCGGCGTGGTGAACGCGATCACCAAGAGCGGCGGCAATCAGTTCAGCGGCTCGCTGCGGACGACGTTCACCAACGACGATTGGCGAACGGTGAGCCCGTTCGACGAGCCGAAGACGAGCGATACGGTGCCGACCTACGAGTTCACGCTCGGCGGACCGATCCTCAAGAACCGTACGTGGTT
Source organism: Vicinamibacterales bacterium (assembly GCA_036556425.1). Classification (GTDB taxonomy): domain Bacteria; phylum Acidobacteriota; class Vicinamibacteria; order Vicinamibacterales; family 2-12-FULL-66-21; genus DATBJJ01. The sequence continues at coordinate 7,949 of DATBJJ010000044.1, read as the reverse complement.
CTTCGGCGCGGGACGCTTCTTCGACAAGTCCGAGGCAAACGAGACCGGCTTCACGCGCCTTCCGTTCACGTTCGAGAACGACGAGAAACGCTTCGAGGGAAAGATCACGCAGGCGATCGCGCCGGGCCACAACATCCGCGGGACCTACGCGGCGGTCCGCGAAACCGAGAAGAACAACGTCTGGCCGAGCGCGCAGGAAGTGATGGATCTGCGGAGCCTCCACACGCGGCAGGTCCCGCAGGATCGCCTGTCGGTCCATTACTCCGGAACACTCAAGCCGAACCTCTTCGTCGAAGCGCAATACTCGGCGCGGAAGTTCTCGTTCGAGAACTCGGGCGGCACGTCGACTGACCTCATCGAAGGCACGGTGCTTCGCGATCAGTTGACGGGCGCGTGGTGGTGGTCGCCGAACTTCTGCGGCGTCTGCGGACCGGAACGGCGCGACAACGACAACCTGTTCCTCAAAGGAAACTACTTCTGGTCCACGCGTCGCGGCTCGCACAACGTCGCGTTCGGATACGACACGTTCAACGATCGGCGCAAGGGCGACAATCACCAGTCGGGCAGCGATTATCACGTCTGGGCGAGCGAGACGATCATCGAGAACGGCACCGTCTATCCGGTCATCGCGGGCAACGACTTCTCGACCTATATCATCTGGTGGCCGATCTCGGAGGCGAGCCAGGGCACCAACTTCCGCACGCACGCGCTCTTCGCGAACGACTCGTGGAGCGCGAACAAGCACGTCACCGTGAACCTCGGGCTGCGGTGGGACAAGAACGACGGCAAGGACGCCGTCGGCAACCTCGTCGCGAACGACAGCGCGTTCAGCCCGCGCGTCGGCCTCGTCTACGATCCGGTCGGCGACGGCAAATGGACGATGCACGCGAGCTACGCGAAGTACGTCGCGGCGGTTGCGAACAGCATCGCGGACTCGGCGTCGCCCGGCGGCACGCCGTCGATCATCGCGTATTTCTATCAAGGTCCGGGGATCAACACGGCGGCGGGCGCGCCGCTCGTCGCCTCCGACGCCGCGCTGCGCCAGGTATTCAACTGGTTCAACGCCAACGGCGGCACGGGCCGCCGACCGTTCTTCACGAGCATTCCCGGCGTGAAGGTCCAGTTCCGCGACTCGCTGAAGTCGCCGCACGCGAAGGAATTCGCGACCGGCCTCAGCCGCCAGATCGGCGGCCGCGGCGCGATCCGCGCCGACTTCGTCTACCGCAACTTCGACGACTTCTACGCCGAGCGCGTCGACACCAGCACCGGCCAGGTCAGCGACACGAGCGGCAACGTCCTCGACCTCGTCCTCGTCGAGAACACGAACGTGAACGATCGGAAGTACACGGCGCTCAGCACGCAGGTGAACTACCGCTTCGGAACGCGGATCAACCTCGGCGGGAACTACACGCTGTCGCGGCTGTGGGGGAACGTCAATGGCGAGACGATCAACTCAGGACCGGTGACGTCGAGCGTCCTGAGCTATCCGGAATTCATCAACCTCGATTGGTTCGCGCCGGAAGGCGATCTCTCCGCGGATCAGCGGCATCGCGTGCGCCTGTGGGGCACGGTGCGCCTGCCGATGAGCGAGCGGCTCGGAAGCCTTACGCTCGGCGCGCTCGAGCAGATCAACTCCGGCACGCCGTACGGCGCGCTCGGCAGCATCCGCACGGGGCCCTATGTGAACGATCCCGGCTACGCGGAGCCGCCCGACACGGTGGGCTACTGGTTCACCGATCGCGACGCGTTCCGCACCGAGAACATGTTCCGCACCGATCTGTCGCTCAATTACGGGTATCGCTTGGGCGGCAAGACGGAGCTCTTCGGACAGGTGCAGGTGTTGAACCTGTTCAACCAGTTCCAACTGTTCAACCTTGGCAGCAACGCGATCAACACGACGGTCTTGACGGCCGTCGACGATCCGGATCGCTTCCAGACGTTCAATCCGTTCACGACGCAGCCGGTTCAAGGCGTGCACTGGGACTACGACGATCGCTTCGGCGAGCCGACGGGCGCCGCGGCGTACACGCTGCCCAGGACGTTCCAGTTCGCGTTGGGAGTGAGATTCTGAGGCTATTGACGATCACCGCGCCGGCGCGCCCGGCGCGGTGATCGTCCGCGTACCGATCTGACCGTCGCGGCCGAGCACGCCCAGATCTTTGCCGCCCACCGTGAGGCGAATCGCGCCGGCGTCGCCCGCTCGAATCGCGATCGCCCGATCCGCGCCGAGCGGAATCCGCGAGTCCTTCGGCAGCTCGCGCTCGATCACTTTCTGATCGTCGACGATGACGCGCGTCCACACGGGCCGGAGCGTGACGATCTCGATGTTGAGCGCGCGCGGCTTGGCGGGAGCGGCGTCGGACGGGCCGGTGCTCGCGACCGGCTGCGGCGCCCCGCCGGAGGCGGGCACCGGCGCCGCCGGCTGCGCGGTCGACGGCGTCTCGCGCGGTCCACTCAACATCCACATGACGATCGCGACGACCGCGAGCAGACCTGCCACCACCGCGGCCAACTGCGCGGGCGGGAGAGGCGGGAGATTCAACCGCGGTCCCGATCGCGCGCTCGCGCGCGGGAGCGATTGCGGCTCGATTGACGCGAGCGTCTCGACCGGCGCACGCGCCGCCACGGGAGCGGGCGCGTCGGCGATCCGCCGCTCGGATGATGCCGATGCCGCCGCGGCGGCCGCCGGCGGCGCATCCTTCGCGATCATCTCCGCGTACCGATCCTCGCGGAACGTTTTGACGAACGACTCGAACTCGGCGACCGCTTGCTGCCGCTGCCGCCGCGTCGACTGGATTTTCTCCGCGAGCCGCTCGAGCTCCTGCAGAGCGGCGCGCTCGTCGAATGGCCGAGGTTGAGGGGTCTCCGTCACGATGGTCGTTGTCCGAGTAGTTGACCTGGTTCGCACCGATCCGTCAAGAGTGTCACCGGACAAAATTTTCATCCTTCATGCGAATCGATCGTCGAGCCGAGATCCCATTGAGCGCTTTCCCGCGCGTTTCCGCCGGGTCTGGGTCTTGCAGAGCTGGTTCGACAACGCCCCAGCCCATGCTCGATGGAGGTCACATGTTTCAGCTCAGCTCGGTCGATCACATCCGCCTGAGTTTCGGCGCGGTGGCGACCAGCTATAGGGCTCACGCGCGCGCGGCGGAGCGGCTGTCGGCGCGGGCGTGGCAGTCCAAGGTGATCGTCATGATCCTCCTGGGCCTCGCGCTGGGGGGCGCGCTCGTCGCGCTGACGGGCATCCGCTATTCTCCCATCGTGGCGGCCTCCCTCGCGGGCATCGCGCTGCTCGGCTTCACGATCGCCGTCTCGCTCGACTTCGAGCCGCGGGCGTACGCGCACCGCGCCTGCGCGGCTCAGCTGTGGCTCATCTGCGAGAAATACCGGGCGCTCCTGGCCGAAGTGCACGACGGCCTGATCGACGTCCCCGCAATCGCGAAGCGGCGCGACGAGCTGATGCGCGAGGTGCAGATCGTCTACGAGCACGCCCTCCCGGCCGACCGCGACTCCTATCAAATCGCACGGGAAGCCCTGGGGACGAGCGAAAGCACTCCGTCGGATCCGGACATCGACCGGCTGCTGCCCGCCTCCATGCGCATCGCGCAGGCGAATCGATGACCTAGCCAAATCGGGCGGGGGCTGCTACCCTAGTATCAGGGTGGCCTTCCGGCCGCCCTTCTCGTCTCAATCAGCCTTCACTCGCGGGTGGGCTCCCTCGCCATCGGTCGGCGGGTTTGTCTCAAGGGAAGGAAACGAGCCGGATGCGACTTCCTGTAGCGATTCTGCTGTCTCTCGTAGCGCTCGGTTTGGGAACGAGCACGGCGTCGGCGTCGACGATGAAGTCGACCGCTTCCGCGTCCGCCGCCCGCGCGTTCGCCGAAGCGGCGCCCTCGCTCGATAGCAGCATCCTCGGTCTCGCGCTGAACGCCGTCGCCTGCGCGCGCGACACGGGAGCCGTCACCAACGACCGGTATCTGACCGTCATCGACTACTCGAAAGCGTCCACGGAGCCGCGCCTCTGGGTCCTCGATCTGGAGCGCGAGCGCGTCCTCTTCGAGGAGCTCGTCGCGCACGGCCAAGGGAGCGGCGACAACTTCGCGAAGCGTTTCTCGAATCTCGAGGGCAGCCACCAGACGAGCCTCGGCCTGTTCCGCACAGCGGACACCTACGTCGGCACCAATGGCTACTCGCTGCGGCTCGACGGCCTCGAGCCGGGCATCAACGATCGGGCGCGGGAACGCGCGATCGTCGTGCACGGCGCGCCGTATGTCAGCGACGCGAGCCTTCGCGCGCTCGGGCGCCTCGGGCGCAGCCACGGGTGCCCCGCGCTCCGGCCGGCCGTCGCCCGCACCGTCATCGACACAATCAAGAACGGTTCGCTCGTCTTCGCGTACTATCCCGATCGCCAGTGGCTGAACGGGTCGCGCTTCCTCAACGGCTGTTCGTAATCACACCAGCGTCTCCGCGGGATTCACGCCGTCCGCGCGATCCGCGTCCACCCCGATGAGCGAGATGCGGCGCAGCTACGTTCGCGTGCTCGTCGTGTGGGCCCTCACGCTCGCCGCGCTCTACGCGCTCCAGGAATTCTTTTCGTGACGGCCGGAGCTCGCTGAGATGCACGCGCTCGACTGGGCCATCCTCGTCGCGTTCACGGTGTGGATCGTCTACGACGGCTTGCGGCGGACGAAGGACAGCCGCGAGCTCGACGGCTACTTCCTGGCGAAGCGATCGATACCGTGGTGGGCGGCGGGCATCTCCGTGATGGCGACGCAGCTCAGCGCGATCACGATGATCGGCACGACCGGCCAGGGCTACACCGACGGCCTTCGTTTCATCCAGTTCTACTTCGCGCTGCCCATCGCGATGATCGTTCTCTCGGTCACGCTCGTGCCGTTCTTTTACAAATCGGGGGTCTACACGGCGTACGAGTACCTCGAGGGGCGCTTCGATTCGAAGACGCGAAGCTTCACGAGCCTTCTGTTTCTGGTCTCGCGCGGCATGTCCTGCGGTGCCGTCGTCTCCGCGCCCGCCGTCGTCCTGTCGCTCGTGCTCGGATGGGACCTGACGGCGACGGCGCTGACGATTACGGTCCCGGCGGTGATCTACACGATGTTCGGCGGCGTCCAGGCCGTCACCTGGACCGACGTCAAGATCATGGTCATCATCATCGTCGGGCTGTTCGCGGTGATTGCGGCGGCCGTGCTCGGGCTGCCGCCCGGCGTTGGCATCGGCGACGGCCTCAGCATCGCGGCGGCGACGGGGCGGTTGCGGACGTTCGACTTCTCGCTGGATCTCACGAACCAGTACACGTTCTGGTCTGGCACGATCGCGGCGCTGTTCCTGTTCTGCTCGTACTTCGGCACGGATCAGAGCCAGGTGCAGCGTTATCTGACCGCGCGCTCGGTGGACGAGGCGCGTCACTCTCTCCTCATGAGCGCGTACTGGAAGATCCCGCTGCAAGTCGTGGTGTTGATCCTGGGCGTGCTCGTGTTCGTCTTCTACGTGTTCACGCCGCCGCCGCTCCTCTTCAGCTCGGTGCAAACCGAGCGCCTTCGCACGGGCGCGACGGCGTCATCGTACGAAGCGCTCGAGCGTGAATTCCAGACTGCGTTCGAGACGAGGCGCGCCGCGGCGCAGGGGCTGGCGGATGCGCGCGCCGCGCGCGATCGCGCGGCAATCGAGCGCCAGCAGGAAGCGGTTCGCCAAGGAGAGGCCGCGATCCAGGGCGTGCGCAGCCGGGCCGCCGCGCTCGTGCGCGAGAGCGGCTCCGATCGCCAATTCTCCGACGTGAACTACATCACGCCGACGTTCATCCTCACGCACCTTCCCGTCGGGTTCGTGGGCTTGTTGATGCTCGCGATCATCATGGCCGCGACCGATACGATCGCGGGCGAGCTGAACTCGCTCTCGACGGCGACGATCATCGATTTCTACAAACGATGGTGGCGTCCGGCGGCGAGCGACGGACACTACTTGGCGGTATCGAAGATCGCGACAGGCGTATGGGGGCTCTTCGCGTGCGGCGTGGCCGTGTGGGCCGCCGAGCTCGGATCGCTCATCGAGGTGGTGAATCGATTCGGATCGTTCTTCTACGGATCGATTCTGGGCGTGTTCATCCTTGCCGTCGCGGTTCCCTTCGCGACGGGCAACGGCGCGTTCATCGGCCTGATTGCCGGAATGGGCTCCGTCGCCTGGGTCGCCTCCTTCACGCGCGTCGCATTTCTCTGGCAGAACGTCGTCGGCGCGGTGGCCGTCGTGATCGTCGGCGCCTTGGTGAGTGGGATCGACCGTGCTGTTCGAAGATGATGACGTCGTGGTCCGCTGTCCGCGGTCCGCTGTCCGCTGTCCGCGGTCCGCTGTCCGATGGGCGCGGTCCGATGGCCGCGGTCCGGTGGCCGCTCTCAGAATTGCGTCGAGCAGCGAGCCGCCAGCTGCGGACCGCGGGAAGCGTCAGAATCGATGCAGATACGAGGCCTTGAAAAACAGTCCCCGCTGGCTGGTCTCGTAATCTCCCCTATTCGAAATCCACTGACCATCCAAGTACTCCCGCCGCTCGATGAGCGAGCCGTATCCTGCGAACACCACCGTGCCGGGTCGAAGCTCGTACGAGGAGAGGAAGTCCGTCAGCACGCGTGAGCGCGAGCTGTCGTACTGCAGGATGCTCCGCACGAAGAACTGGCGGGAGAACTGGTACGTCGTGCGGCTGTAGATGAGATCGAGATCGTAGACGCGATCGCCGGTCGCCTTGCGATTGAAGACGACGCGGCGGTAGTTGAGCGACTGCGACAGCCGTCCGCTCGGCTGGAGCGTCATCCCGACGTTGGAGTCGCGGCTGCGGCCTTGAAACGGATCGATTCGATCGTAGTAGACGGCGTCGCCGAACGACAACTGACCGTCCACGCTCAGCCATCGATACAACTGAACGCCACCGAACATCCGATAGCGCGCGCGATCGAAGCGGCGGCCCGCCCACGTCTCGAAGCCATCGAATCGATCGGCGCGGAAGTTGCCGTTGCGCGCGAAGCGCGCGCGGATTCCGGAAACCTGCAGCAGCTCGTTCCCGCCCGCGAAGCGATCGCGTCCGCCTTGCGTGAACGAGAACGGCGACAGTCGAAGGAGCCACGTCTTCGTCTTCGGTGGATAGAAGCTGTACTCGGCAAACCCCCATCCGCTCGTCAAACCCACGCGGTTGATGAACGCCGTGTCCATCTGGAAGTCTTTGTCGTAGTGCTCGCCGTATCCGACGAGCACGAGCCGCCGCGTGCTGTAGTCGTAGCCTCCCTGCAATCCAACGCCGCTCTTCGAATCCTGAGCGTGCGGATCGCGCGTCGTCGAGGCGAGCGCGAACCCGCTGATGCGCTGCGCGGAGCTGACGCGCCACGAGAGATCCGCGCCGACGACGCGGTTGTAGCCGCCGGCGAACTCGCTGTCGACGGCGAGCGCGCCGACGTAGTTGGAGGGACCGAGGCTGTATTGGCCTCGCACGATGTTGAACAGCCGATCTTTGCCGGTGTCCGGATCGCCGTCGGGGAGATTGCGGCCTGGCGCTTGATCGAGCGCCGTCAACGAGCCGAACGTGAGCCGGCCGATGCTGCCCGTCACCTTCGCGCCGAACACGGGATCGGCGATGCGCCGCGTGTGGATCGCCGACTGAAGGCTGTTGTCGTTTCCCTGACCCGCGAGCGTGAAGATGCCCGCGCCCTCCATGAAGAACGGCCGCTTCTCGGAGAAGAAGTTCGGGAAGCGCTGATTGACTTCGACTTGAAACGCGTCGCTCTCGACCTGGCTGAAGTCGGGATTGACCGTCGCATCGAGCGTGATGGTCGAGGTGATGCCGTACTTGACGCTGGCGCCGATGTCGCCTTTCGAGGAGGCCTCGCCCCATGCGGTGCCCGCCGACCGCGACTGATTGGCGGACATCGTCGCGCTCGGGATGACCTCGAGCA